>NZ_CP015848.1:530000-1242500 GCF_002105535.1 Magnetospirillum sp. ME-1
GCGCCCCGTCGGTGGCGTGAACCTCGCGCAAGGTTTCGCCCACCAGGCGGGCCACCTCGTACATGGATTTGACGCCATAGAGCGAGCGGGCCCGGTCGGGACCGTGCAGACGCTCCTCCAGCAGGCTGATCACCGATTGGGTGATGGCCAGATTGCCGGCGGTAAGAATGACGATCACCCGGTCCTCGGCCCCGTCGAAGACGAAGGACTTGCGGAAGGTGGCAACGCTGTCCACGCCGGCATTGGTCCTGGAATCGGATACGAACACCATGCCGGCCTTCAGCCGCATGCCCAGGCAATAACTCACGGTCTTCCCTCCCCCTGGCGATCCATCGGACCAAGGCCGACGCAAAAGGCGGGCCAGCCCCGAAATGGCGGCATCCCCCGGCGAGGAGTGGCGGCAACGCCCAATTCCTGGGCAGTGGCTGCCCGCCGGCCAAGCATCCCATACATTGGTAATGGACCGTATATTGCCGAGGCCGCCAAGCCTGTATCATTGCGTGAGAGATGCGGAAAGGTCGATGACCATGACGGACCATTTCACCGACCGGGACGCCTTCGAAGCCATCATCGGCACCATGCTGGAACACGGCAGTCCGGGCAGCTTCGGGCGCATCCACCTGGTCAGCGTCCTGCCGGATGCCCCGGGCGCGGCCCTGGGCGCGGCCCTGCCCAAGGCCCTGTCCATCGCCGAGCACATCATCCAGCGCCGGCTGGCGCCCGAGGATGCCTGCGTCCCGCTGGAGCCGGGCAAATACATGCTGCTGTTCCCCGGTCTCAGCGATGCCGAGGGCATGGTCAAGGCCACCGCCATCTCGCGCGAGATCAAGGAACGCCTGTTCGGCCAGTCGTCGGGACACATCAACGTCACCGTCCAGGTTCTGCCCCTGGACCGCCTGAAGCATCGCCCCGCGGCGGCCGCCCTGCCCGCCATGGAAACCGTCCTCGACACCCACGAGCGCCATTCCAGCGTGAATCTGCAGGTGGTCTTCCAGCCGGTATGGGATGCCGCCGCCCAGGCCATCGTCGGCAACCGCGCCATGACGCGACGCCAGTTCCAGGGCCACGAATTGCTGGACGACGCCGTGCAGCTGGCGGGAGAGCAGGACCCGCTGGCCCGCGAGCGCAACGCCAACCTCCAGCACGCGGTGGCCGCCTCGCCCACCAACCAGGGCCTGGTGATCATGCCCCAGGCGCTGAACGACCACACCATGGCCGACTACCATGTGATGACCGCCGAGATCCGCCATCTGACCGCGTTCTGCCCCGGAGGACTGATGGTCGAGCTGACCGGCGCGGTGAGTTCGGCCAGCCGCACCCGGCTGCGCGACGTCATTCGCGCCGTCCTGGCCGGGGGAGCCATGGTGGGCGTGCGCATCTTTCCCGAACCGGAGATGGCACGGTTCCTCAAGGAGTGCGGGGTCAGCCATCTGTGCTTCAACGAGGCCCAGGCCAAGCAGGCGGCCTTCACCCATTCGGCGCTCTACGCCCTGCTGTCGGTGGTGGCCCACGAGGTGCGTGGTGTCGGGCTGGAACTGTGCCTGTGGAACACGTCGTCGGGCCAGGACATCAAGCGGGCGGCCACGCTGGGCTTCACCCTGTTTTCCGGCACGCCTTTCGGCGCCAGCCGGCCGTCCATGGTCCCGCCGCACGGCTGGCCGACCAGCAAGGTCTTCCTGTAGGAGGGATTGGTCGGGGCGAGAGGATTCGAACCTCCGACATCCAGCTCCCAAAGCTGGCGCTCTACCAGGCTGAGCTACGCCCCGTGCGGCGGAAAGTAAGGGGTTTGGGACTTTAGCGCAAGGCGAGTCAGCGCCCCCGCTCGAACATGGAATGGATCACCCGGTCGCCGGGCTTCAGCCCCAGCCGCCGGGCGGTTCCGGCGGGAAGCTCCAGCACACCCAGCACCGGTTCGGCCGGACCGCGCGGCTCCAGGCTGCCCGGGACCGCGTATTGCTCCACGTAGACGACGCGCCCGCCACTGTCCATGAACAGCATGTCCAAAGGGATCAGGGTGTTCTTCATCCACATGGAGACCTGGCGCGGGGTGCCGAAATCGAACAGCATGCCCGTTCCCGCCGGCAGGTCCCGGCGAAACATCAGGCCTTGCGACAATTGTTCCGGGGTCGCGGCCAGTTCCACCGCGAAGGCATGGCGCTTGCCTCCTTCGGCCACCACTTCCAGCCTGGACGCGCCGAAGGTCACCGGAGCCGCCGACGCAGCCGCACCCAGCAGGACGAAAATCACCGCCGCCAAGACCCGAATCATGCCGTTTCCCCTCATCTTTGGACGCGACAATGGTGCGCTTCCAGGCGCGGAGAGGCAATAGAGGACAATTTACCTATCCCCGTTGCCGCCACTCCATCCTCCCGCCACCCCGCGCAACACTGCCGCTGGCGAGAACCGGCCCCGCCCCCATTGCAACCGCAGGGATTCCGCCGTCCGGTGGGATTTGTCTAAAATTTTATCCAAATGTACTTTTAAATATACACATAGTTAATGCAATCATTGTTGCAAATTGAACGGGTGATTTTCCTGTTTTCATCTTGCGAATACTTTGATAGAGTCTGTTTCGTGAGCTGGACAGAGGCGAAAGCCTCCGAAGGCCAGAACCGGAGATACTGCCTTGGGGGGCCTTCCCGCCCAT
This sequence comes from Magnetospirillum sp. ME-1, assembly GCF_002105535.1. Classification (GTDB taxonomy): domain Bacteria; phylum Pseudomonadota; class Alphaproteobacteria; order Rhodospirillales; family Magnetospirillaceae; genus Phaeospirillum. Next base: position 532,648 of record NZ_CP015848.1, read on the forward strand.
CCCCACCCTCCTCGGCAGGGAAGCGTGACCGCACAGTGTGACGTTTCCGCTTTCTGGTCGCACGAAGGGGCGCCGGTGCAAACCGGCGCCCCTTTCATTTGGCGCAACGTTCAGAAGGGCGAAGGGTAAGACGGTTCAGCCCGCCTCCGCCTCGTCGCCGTCGTGGACCAGCCGCCCGGCTTCCTCCAGTTCCAGCACCATGCGTACCAGAACGGACAGGCTGTCGGCGGCCATCTTTTCCATGACGCGGGCGCGGTGGATTTCCACGGTGCGCACGCTGATCCCCAACTCGGCGGCGGCCGCCTTGTTGGACAGGCCCTGGGCCACCAGGACCATCACTTCATATTCACGCGGCGTCAGCGAGTTGGCCCGCGCCTCGATGCCGTCGAGACGGCGGCGCTCGACCCAGGCACGCTGGCTGCTGGACAGGGCCTTGTTCACCGCGGCCAGGAAGATGGCGTCGTCGAACGGCTTCTCGATGAAATCGGAGGCCCCCTCCTTGAGGGCCTACACCGCCATGCTGACATCGGCATGGCCGGTGATGACGATTAGCGGCAGGTCGATGTCGCGGTCCTGCAGGATGCGCAGCAGGTCCAGCCCGCTCATGCCCGGCATGCGGACGTCGGCGACCACGCAGCCGGGGCCATCGCCGTTCAGCCCGGCCGCGATGAAGCTCTCGGCATCGGCATGGACCTTGACCGTATGCCCGGAGGCTTCGAGCAGCATGCGAAGGGAATCGCGCACCGCGGGATCATCATCCACCACGTGAATTTCGGGGGCCGCCGTCATGACCGACCTTTCATCAAAGAAGAAATTCAACCACTGATTGGGCTAGTTTTCGCCCGATGAAAAGATGACCCACGGCGAGCGTCTTGTAAACCCACAGCAACCCTAGCGCCGCGAAGAAAGAAGCTGGGCCAGCTCGACGGCGGTCTTCACCCCCATCTTCTCGAAAAGATGGGCGCGATGGACTTCGACGGTGCGCATGGTGATTCCCAAGTCGTCGGCGATCACCTTGTTGAGCTTGCCGGCCAGGACCTTGTCCATCACCTGGCGTTCGCGCAGCGTCAGGTTTTCCAGGCGCTGGGCCAGGGAGGCGGCGTCGGCGTCGCTGGCCAGGCGCTGCATTTCCCAGGCCAGGGCCTCGATCACCTTGTCCACCAGCTCGTTGTCGTTGAAGGGCTTCTCGACGAAGTCGCGGGCGCCCTTCTTCAGGGCGGACACCGCCATGGGGACGTCGCCGTGGCCGGTGAGAAAGATCACCGGCAGCTTGGCGCCCATCTCGCACAGCCGGTCGAACAGTTCCAGCCCGGTCATGCCTTCCATGCGGATGTCGAGCACCAGGCAGCCGCTGCATCCCGGGCTCCAGGCGGCCAGGAAATCCTCGGCCGAGGAGAAACATTCGGCGGTGACGCCACGCGACTGGAACAGCCAGCCCAGGGCGTCGCGAATCGCCTCGTCGTCATCGACAATGTAGACCACGCCCTCGGTCATCCGGTCATCTCCGGCAGGGTGAAGAAAAAGACGCTGCCGCCCTCCGGGTTCGGCTCGAACCACAGATGGCAGCGATGAGCTTCCACGATGGAGCGGCAGATGTTCAAGCCCATTCCCATGCCCGCCTCCTTGGTGGTGAAGAACGGGCTGAACAGGTTGGCCGCCGTCTCGGGCGCGATGCCGGTGCCCCGGTCGGCGATGCGGACCCGGGCCTGGCCGTCCTCGCTCTCCAGGGCAATGGACAGCATCCGCTGCGGCCTGGGTGTGTGTCCCATGGCCTCGATGGCGTTGCGCACCAGATTGAGGATCACCTGCTCGATCAGGATGTGGTCGGCCTCGACCCTCGGCTTGGCGCCTTCCACATCGAGGTCGATGCGGATGCCGCGCTTGCGGGCGTCGGGTTCCAGGAAGCCGACGGCGCCCTCGATGATCTCGTCGAGGAAGCACGGCACCACCATGGGCTCGCTCTTCCTCACGAAGTCATGGATGCGGCGGATGATCTGTCCGGCCCGCTGGGCCTGGGCGCCCAGCTTGGTGATGGGCGGCACCAGTTCCTCGGCCCTGGTGTCGCCCGCCGACAGCCGGTTGAGGCAGCCGGTGGCGTAGGAGGCGATGGCCGACAGCGGCTGGTTCAACTCGTGGGCCAGCGTCGAGGCCATCTCGCCCATGGTGATCAGGCGGGCGGTATGCTGCAGCTTTTCCTGATGCTGGCGCGACAGTTCCTCGGACCGCTTGCGCTCGGTGACATCCAGCACCGAGGCCATCCAGCCGGTATGGCGTCCGTCCGACTCGATCAGCGGCGCCTCGTAGACCAGGGCGTTGAAGCGCTCGCCGTTCTTGCGCCGGAACACCAGCTCGAATCCTTCCGCCGGCGCCTCGCCGCGCAGCACCGCCCGGTGAATCTCGTACGTGTTTTCCAGGTCCTCGGGCAGCCAGTAGAGCATGGGCGGAACGGTGCCGACCAGTTCCTCGGCGGTCCAGCCCACCATGCGGCAGAAGGCGGGATTGACGTAGGTGATGCGGCCTTCCAGATCACGGGCCCGCATGCCCACGGTAAGCGAATCCTCCATGGCCTTCCTGAAGGCGTGCTCGGTGCGAAGGGCCTGCTCGGCCGCCAGCCGGCGCCGCACGTGCCGCCTGAGCGCCCACAGGCTGGAGACCGACAGCAAGGACAGGATGAAGATGGCCGCCGCCAGCACATTGCGCAGCAATTGCGGATCGCTGTGATACGAGATGGCCACCAGTTCCAGCCCGTGGCCGGGCGGCTCGAAGCGGAGCGTGTAGCTGGCGCCGGGCTCGGACGGCGACAATTGCGACTTGGCCGCCAGCAAGGTGCCGTTGCCGTCCAGAATCTCCAGCCGGTAGGCCTGGGCGAACCACCAGGGCACGTGATGGGCCAGCATGGCGTCCAGCGAGAACACCCCCGCCACCGTGCCGGCGAAATGACCGTTGCGGAAGAACGGCACCTGGGCCTCGAACCGCGCCCCCTTGCCCTCGATCGTGAAGGGCGGGCTATAGGCCGGACGTCCCGACGAGCGGGCCAGGGCCAGGGTGGAATGCCATTGCGGATCGCCCACGCCCCCACCATCGGCCTCGACCGGCGGCAGGGATTGAAGGATGGTTCCCTCGGCATCGCGGACGAGGACCCGCTCCACCTCTGGATCGGCGCTGATCAGCGCGCGGCTTTGCAGAACGAACTCCGGGGAAGCCACCCCGCCGCGTCCCGCCAGATCGGCCAGCTGCCCCAGCCGTTCCACGCCTGAGGAAAGATGGAAATAGAGATTCTGCTCGACCCACAGGATGTCCTGGATCAGAACCCGCTTTTCCTCCTCTACCTCGTTGCGGTGAAGCAGCCACAGCAGAACGCCCAGCAGCATGACCACCAGCCCCATGGCCACCACGGGCATGGCCTGGATGGCCTGACGATCCCTGAGGGCTTTCGGTGCGTTCATGGGTCCTTATCCCCTTGTGGATCACCACAATGGCCGAGGTGCGGCCCGATTCCTATAGTAGTGTGGAATAGCCTGATCTACAGGCATCTTGGGAGGAAATATCATGAAGTTGGGAACCCTCATCGCGGGGGCTATCGCCGCCTGCATGCTGACCGGCACCGCCATGGCGCAGCAGGCTCAGCCGATCGTCATCAAGTTCAGCCACGTTGTGGCCCCCGACACCCCCAAGGGCAAGGGTGCCGAATACTTCAAGAAGCTGGCCGAGGAACGCACCAAGGGGCGCGTCAAGGTCGAAGTCTACCCCAACAGCCAGCTCTACAAGGACAAGGAAGAGATGGAGGCCCTGCAGCTGGGCGCCGTCCAGATGCTGGCGCCATCGCTGGCCAAGTTCGGCCCGCTGGGCGTCAAGGAATTCGAGGTCTTCGACCTGCCCTACATCTTCCCCAGCAAGGACGTGCTGCGTTCGGTGACCGGCGGTCCGGTGGGCGCCAGCCTGCTGAAGAAGCTGGAAGGCAAGGGCATCATCGGCCTGGCCTACTGGGATAACGGCTTCAAGATCATGAGCGCCAACAAGCCCCTCATGGCCCCAAGCGACCTCAAGGGCGTCAAGATGCGCATCCAGTCCTCCAAGGTGCTGGACGCCGAGATGCGGGCCTTGGGCGCGCTGCCCCAGGTCATGGCCTTCTCGGAAGTCTACCAGGCGCTGCAGACCGGCGTGGTCGACGGCACCGAGAACCCGCCCAGCAACATGTACACCCAGAAGATGCACGAAGTGCAAAAGCACGCCACCATGACCAACCATGGCTATCTCGGCTATGCGGTGATCGTGAACAAGAAGTTCTGGGAAGGCCTGCCGGCCGACGTGCGCGCCACCCTGGAAGGCGCCATGAACGAAGCCACCGTCTTCGCCAACGCCATCGCCCAGACCGAGAACGACGATGCGGTGAAGGCCATGAAGGCCTCGGGCAAGACCGCCTTCCACGAGCCCACCCCCGCCGAGATCGACGCCTGGCGCAAGGCCCTGCTCCCCGTCCACAAGGACATGGAAGGCCGCGTCGGCAAGGATCTGATCGAGTCGTTCTACAAGGAAGCCGCCAAGTTCGGCTTCAAGAACTGATCCCGGCCTGACGGGAGGGGGCGCGTTGGGGCGCCCCCCTCCCTCATCCGATTCCATTCATTCGGCTTTCGTGGGAGGTCCCATGCTGAGAGCCCTCGATCACCTTGAAGAATGGCTGATTGCCTTTCTCATGGGCGCGGCGACGCTGATCATCTTCGTCGCCGTCTTGCAACGCTACGCGGCGGGAACCGCCCTGCTGTATCCCATCGTCGGGCACCTGGATTTCGCCTGGGCCCAGGAACTGTGCATCATCATGTTCGTCTGGATGGCCAAGTTCGGCGCCGCCTATGGCGTGCGCACCGGCATCCATGTGGGCGTCGACGTGGTGATCAACCGCCTGAACGACCAGTGGCGGTCGAAGTTCATCGTGTTCGGCCTGCTGGCCGGCGCCACCTTCACCGGCATCATCTCGTACATGGGGGGCCATTTCGTCATGGAGAACGGCGCCCATTACGCCTTCCTCCACGCCTTCGGCCTGCCCACCGGCGACCTTTACGAAGGCCCGATCACCCCGGACATGGAGATGCCCACCTGGATCGTCTACTCGGCCATTCCGCTGGGGTCGGCCCTGATGTGCTTCCGCTTCCTCCAGGTCTGCGTCGGCTACATCAAGACCGGCGAGTTGCCTCACCACGACCACGGCCACGTGGAAGGATTGGAGGAAGACAAGACCGATCCCCAGCGTGCCGCCCAGGACATCAACTGGTTCGAAATGTCCGACAACCTTCACCCCAAGGACGCCAAAGACGATAAGGGTGATAGCGACAAGGAGAAGCGGCCATGAATTCCGCCGTCATCTTCGGGCTGCTGATCGCGTTGATGCTGACCGGCATGCCCATCTCCATCTCGCTGGGCCTCACCGTCCTGTCCTTCCTGTTCCTCTTCACCCAGGTTCCCATCGAATCCGTGGCGCTGAAGCTGTTCACCGGCATCGAGAAGTTCGAGATCATGGCGATCCCGTTCTTCATCCTGGCGGGCAACTTCCTCACCCATGGCGGCGTGGCCCGGCGCATGATCAACTTCGCCACGGCCATGGTCGGCCACTGGTATGGCGGCCTGGGCCTGGCCGGCGTCATGGCCTGCGCCCTGTTCGCCGCCGTGTCGGGGTCCAGCCCCGCCACCGTGGTGGCCATCGGCTCCATCATCCTGCCGGCCATGGTCCGCCAAGGTTTCCCCAACAAGTTCGGCGCCGGCGTCATCACCACCTCGGGCGCGCTGGGCATCCTGATCCCGCCGTCACTGGTGATGGTCATGTACGCGGTGGCCACCAACACCTCGGTGGGCGCCCTGTTCATGGCCGGCGTCATTCCCGGCCTGATGCTGGCCACCGTGCTGGGCGCGGTAACCTGGTACATCGCCTGGAAGAACGACTATCCCCGCCTGCCCCAGGCGACCTGGGGCCAGCGCTTCCGCACGCTGCGCGAGGCCATCTGGGGCCTGGCCCTGATCGTCATCGTCATCGGCGGCATCTACACCGGCGTGTTCACCCCCACCGAGGCGGCGGCCATGAGCGCGGTCTACGCCTTCCTCATCGCGGTGTTCGTCTACAAGGACATGCCGCTCAAGGGCGTGGGCAAGATCCTGCTGTCGTCGGCCTCCATGTCGGCCATGCTGCTGTACATCATCACCAACGCGGTGCTGTTCAGCTTCGTGCTGGCCAACGAGAACATCCCCCACGCCATCGCCGACTGGATCGTCGGCAAGGAGCTGGGCGTCATCGCCTTCCTGCTGGTGGTGAACCTGCTGCTGCTGGTCGCCGGCAACTTCATGGAGCCGTCGTCCATCGTCCTGATCATGGCCCCCATCCTGTTCCCGGTGGCCATGAAGCTGGGCATCGACCCGGTGCATTTCGGCATCCTGATCGTGGTCAACATGGAGGTCGGCATGTGCCATCCCCCGGTGGGCCTCAATCTTTATGTGGCATCGGGCATCACCAAGATGGGCATCACCGACCTTACCGTGGCGGTGTGGCCCTGGCTGCTGGCCATGCTGGGCTTCCTGGTGGTGGTGACCTACTGGCCGCCGCTGTCCATCTGGCTGCCCAAGATGCTGGGGGTGATGTGACAGTGTCATCCTGAGCAGCGCGAAGGATCTTTCAGTCTCCGTTCTCACCTGAAAGACCCTTCGGCGATGCCTCAGGGTGACAAGAGAGTCAGGGGCAGGCCCGCAGGCGGGTCTGCCCCTTTTCCTTGTGCAACTCGCCGCAGACACCGTCCACGCACAGCCGCCAGTCGGCGGTGAAGTCCGAGCGGGCCAGGACGATCTCGTCCTGCGCGATACCCGGATGCCAGACCCAGCGTCCGTTGCGCAGGACCGCCTCGGGCGGCGGCTCCATGCCGGCGCCGCTGCCCATGACCGAGGCCTGGTGGAGATGCAGACGGCCGGATTCCACCCGCCAGTCCTCGCGCCACTCCACCTTCTCCACCGAATGGGTCCAGGCCAGGGTGAAGTCATCCGACGATGTCAGCAGCGAGAGCCCCGCCGCCGCAACCGCGCATAATCCGCTCAAGCCGGCACCACGCGGCGTGTCCGGAACCAGTGCCAGGCGATGAACACCGCCGACAGGGCGAAGCCCGCCTGATCGGTCCACGGAATGGCCGCCACCAGCAGAAACGCCGCCGCCACGGCCACGGCCCGCTCCCAGATGGGCATGGGCGCCCACAGATAGCCGATGGCCGCCGCCCCCCACAGGCCGATGGCCAGCAGACACTTGGCCACCATGTAGGCGGTATCGAGCAGCGAGCCGCTCACCATCATCAGCGACGGATCGTAGACCGCCATGAACGGCACCACGAACCCGGCCATGGCCACGCGAACCGCCCACATGCCGGTGGTGAAGAACTGGGCCCGGGCGATGGAGGCGGCGGCGAAGGCGGCCAGCCCCACCGGCGGGGTGAGATCGGCCAGGATGCCGAAATAGAACACGTACATGTGCGAGACGATCAGCGGCACGCCCATCTTGAACAGCATGGGCGCCACCAGGGACGAGGTGATGATGTAGGTGGGAATGGTGGGAATGCCCATGCCGAGGATCAGCGAGGCGATCATGGTCAGAACCAGGGTCAGGAACAGCGACCCGCCCGACAGGGCCACCAGCCCCTGGGTGAAGGAACCGGCGATGCCGGTCAGCGTCATGGTGCCGATGATGGTGCCCACCAGGGCGCAGGCGACGCCCACCGGCACGGCCGAGCGCGCGCCTTCCACCAGTCCGCGCACGGTCATGCGCATGGTCTCGCGGCCGCCGCGCACGAAGAAATTGACGGCGATCAGGGCGGCGACGATGCCCACCACCACGTTGATGCCCAGCTTGAAGAAGGCCGACGACGCCACGCCCAGCGTCCCCCAGAACACCAGCCGCCCGGCCATGCCGCCCATATTGGCGGCGATGGAGGAGCCCAGGATGACGATGGCGGTCAGCGCCAGCCCGACGGTTCCCGAGAACATGGGGGTGAAACCCGCCAGCAGCAGATAGACCAGGGCGGCCAGGGGCACCAGCAGGTACCATTGGCTTTTCAGGGCCTTCAGCGCGCTGGGGCACTGGTCCTTGGGCATGCCGTGCAGCCCGGCGACTCCCGCCTCCAGATGCACCATCCACAGGGCCGAGGCGTAGTAGAGCAGGGCCGGAATGGCCGCCGCCTTGCAGACCTCGGCATAGGAGATGTTCAGGGTCTCGGCCATGATGAAGGCCACGGCGCCCATGACGGGGGGCATGATCTGGCCGCCCATGCTGGCGGTGGCCTCGACCGCACCGGCGAACTCGGCGCGATAGCCGAAACGCTTCATCAGCGGAATGGTCAGTTGCCCGGTGGTCACCACATTGGCGATCCCCGAGCCGTTGATGGTGCCCATCAGGCCCGAGGTCACCACCGCCACCTTGGCGGGACCGCCCTTGGTGTGGCCGACGGTGCCGAGCGCCAGATCGGTGAACAGGCGGATCATTCCCGCCTGTTCCAGGAAGCTGCCGAACAGGATGAACAGGAAGATGTAGGTGGCCGACACATAGCAGGGAATGCCGAAGATCCCCTCGGTCCCCAGGAAGTACTGGTTGACGATCTGGTCGAAGCCATAGCCGCGATGGCCCAGCGGCGAAGGCAGCACCTCGCCGAAGGCGGCATAGGCGACGAAGACCAGGCAGAGCAGCGGCAGGGCCCAGCCCATCAGGCGGCGCGCCGCCTCGAACACCAGGGCCACCATGATGGTCCCCACCACCAGATCGGTGGTGCTGGGGTCGCCCGAACGCTGGACCAGCTCGCCCTCGTAGACGAGATGATAGAGCGACAGGCCGAAGGACAAGGCCCCCAGCCCCCAGGCGACCGCCACCTTCACCGGGTTGCCCCGTCCCATGGCGGCGTAAAGGGCGAAGACCATCAGCAGCAGAAAGCCCACATGGAGCGAGCGCACCGGCAGCGAGGACAGCGGCGAATAGGCCGCCGTGATGATCTGAAAGGCGGAAAAGACGATGGCGATCCAGAAGATCCCCCTGGAGTCCACGCCGTGGCCGAACACCTCGCCCTTGGTGTCGATCTCGGACGGATCGACACCATTCCCGTCATGCTGGCTCATGGCCCTTCCCCCCCCTTTTCGCGCGTCTATTTCAACAGCCCCGCCTCGCGGTAGTACTTCTCCGCCCCCGGATGCAGCGGAATGGGCGACCTGGCCGCGTTGGCCGGATCGATCTCGCGGGCCGCCGAATGGGCCGCCAGCAGGTCGGGCATGTTGGCGAACATGGACTTGGTCATGCCGTAGACCAGATCGGCGGGAACCCCTTCATGGGTGACCAGGAAGTTGCGCACGGCCGCCGTGGGCACGTCCACCGTCTGGCCGCGATAGGTGTTGGCCGGCACCACCGAGGCGATATAGGCCGGATCGCCGGTCTTGGCGATCACCTCGGCCGAGACGGCGACGATGACGATGTCGTCGCCGGTGGCGAGATCGCGCAGCGACGAGACGCCCAGCCCGGCCGATTGAAGCGTGGCGTCCAGCTGCTTGTTCTTCATCAGCTCGACCGATTCGCCGAAGGGCAGGTACTGCACCTTCATGTCCGAATACGAAAGGCCCGCCGCCTTGAAGATGGCGCGCGCGTTGAGCTCGGTACCCGACTTGGGCGCGCCCACCGACACCCGCTTGCCCTTGAGGTCGGCCAGGGTCTTGATCCCTGAATCCGCCGTGGCAACGATCTGGATGTAATTGGGATAGATGGCCGCCACGGTGCGCAGCTTCTTCAAGGGCGCCTTGTAGCCGGCCTCCTCCACGCCCTCCCAGGCCTGGGTCAGCGAATCGCCCAGCGTGAAGGCCAGCTCGCCCCGCCCGGCCTGCAGCAGGTTGAGATTCTCCACCGACGCCTTGGTGGCCTGGACGGTGACCCGCGCGCCCGGCAGGGTCTTGCCGTAGATGGACGACAGGGCATTGCCCAGCGGGTAGTAGACGCCGCTGGTGCCACCGGTAAGAATGTTGAGGAACTGGTCGGCGGCCAAGGCCGGCAACGCCAAGAACGAGGCCAGCACGGCCCCCGCGATAACCCTCTTCATGATGCCTCCCGAGCATTGGTGTTCTATTAGAAGGGTTTGGTATGACCATAACGCAACCCCCCCGCCTTGACCAGATGACCCGAACATTCGTTCGTTTCGCCTGTCTCGCCCTGTTCTGGGCCGCGCCCGCCTGGGCCGAGCCGCCGCCGTCACCCCAATTGGCCGCCGGCCATCCGCTGGCCGGCAAGGTCTGGGAACCGGCCACCGGCAAGTGGCGGAGCCCGCGAGACGTGATCGACGCCGCGCAGGGGGCCGGCATCGTCATGCTGGGCGAGACCCACGACAATCCCGACCACCACGCGCTGCAGGCCTGGGTGGTGCGCGAACTGGCCGCCGCCGGCCGCCGGCCGGTATTGGCGCTGGAAATGGTGGATACCGACCGTCAGGGCGTCATCGACGGCAATATCGGCGACCCGGCCGGGCTGGGGGCGGCGCTGGACTGGGAGAAGCGCGGCTGGCCCGACTGGACGCTCTACCGCCCCATCGTCGAGGCCGCCCTGGCCGCAAGGGGCGAGGTCAAGGCCGCCAACCTGCCCCAGGACCTGACCCGGCGCATCGCCAAGGGCGAACAGGGCGCCGACGTGGACGGCCGGTTCGGCCTGGACCAGCCCCTGGCTCCGGCCGACGAGAAGGCCCTGGCCGCCGATATCCGGGAAGGCCACTGCAACCTGCTGCCCGAACAGGCGGTGGCGCCCATGGTGCGCGTGCAGCGGGCCCGCGACGCCGCCATGGCCGAGGTGCTGGCCGACCAGGCCTCGCGGCCCGAGGCGGGGCCGGCGGTGCTGATCGCCGGCTCCGGCCATGTCCGCGCCGACCGGGGCGTACCGGTGCGCCTGGGCGCCATGGTCCCCGGCATTCCCATGCTGACCATCGGCTTCCTGGAAGTGGAAAGCGCCAAGACCAAACCCGCCGCCTATGGCGAGTCCTTTGGCACCAGGACGCCGCCCTTCGACCTGATCTGGTTCACCGGCCGCGCCCAGCGCGACGACCAGTGCGCCATGATGGAAAAGCACATGCAGAAGAAGGCGAAGCCGTAAAACAGGAAGGCCCCCGAAGGGGCCTTCCGAAGCTTACTCCCACTCGATGGTGCCCGGCGGCTTCGAGGTGATGTCGTAGGTCACGCGGTTGATGCCCTTGACCTCGTTGATGATGCGGTTGGCCACCCGGCCGATGAAGGCCATGTCGAAGGGGTAGAAATCGGCGGTCATGCCGTCGGTGGAGGTCACGGCACGCAGCGCGCAGGCGTAGTCGTAGGACCGGGAATCGCCCATGACGCCCACGGTGCGGACGGGAAGCAGCACGGCGAAGGCCTGCCAGATCTCGTCGTAGAGGCCGGCCTTGCGGATCTCGTCGAGATAGATGGCATCGGCCTTCCTGAGGATGTCCAGGTTCTCGCGGGTCAGCGGCTGACCGGGGACACGGATGGCCAGGCCCGGGCCGGGGAAGGGATGGCGGCCGACCATGTCGTCAGGCAGGCCCAGCTCGCGGCCCAAGGCCCGGACCTCGTCCTTGAACAGCTCGCGCAGCGGCTCCACCAGCTTCATGTTCATGCGCTCGGGCAGGCCGCCCACGTTGTGGTGGCTCTTGATGGTGACGCTGGGCCCGCCGGTGAAGCTGACGCTTTCGATCACATCGGGGTAGAGGGTGCCCTGGGCCAGAAAGTCGGCCCCGCCCACCGCCTTGGCCTCTTCCTCGAACACGTCGATGAAGGTGGCGCCGATGATCTTGCGCTTCTTCTCAGGGTCGGTGAGGCCCGCCAGCTTGTCCAGGAACAGGTCCGAGGCGTCCTTGTGGACCAGCTTGATATTGAAGCGGTCGCGGAAGACGCTGACCACCTGTTCGGACTCGCCCGAACGCATGAAGCCGGTATCGACGAACACGCAGGTCAGCTGGTCGCCGATGGCTTCGTGCAGCAGGGCCGCCACCACGGAGGAATCGACGCCGCCCGACAGGCCGCAGATCACCCGCCCCTTGCCCACCTGGGCGCGGACCTTGGCGATTTCCTGCTCGCGGAAGGCCTTCATGGTCCAGTCGCCGGCGCAGCCGACGATCTTGTGGACGAAGTTGGACAGAAGCTGCTTGCCGATGGGAGTGTGCACCACCTCGGGGTGGAACTGCACGCCGTAGAAGCGCTTGTCGGCATTGGCGATGGCGGCGAAGGGCGCGCCCTCGGAGGTGGCCACCACCTTGAAGCCGGCGGGAATGGCGGTGACGCGGTCGCCGTGGCTCATCCACACCTGGACCTCGTCGCCCTTTTGGGCGATGCCGTCGAACAGGGCGCAGGGCTCGCCCGCCACCTTGAGCATGGCGCGGCCGAACTCGCGGTGGTCGCCCGGCTCCACCTTGCCGCCCAACTGCTCGCACATGGTCTGCTGGCCGTAGCAGATGCCGAGGATGGGAAGGCCCATGTCGAACAGGCCCTGCGGCGCGCGGGGGCTGCCGAAATCGGCCACCGAGGCCGGGCCGCCCGACAGGATCACGCCCTTGGGGCCGAACTCGCGGATGCTGTCGACGCTCACCCGGTTGAAGGGGTGGATTTCGCAGTAGACGCCGGCTTCGCGCACGCGGCGCGCGATCAGCTGGGTGACCTGCGAGCCGAAATCGACGATCAGGATGCGCTCGGACATGACTTCCTCCGGGGGAAACAAGGGCCGGACTTTAGCGATTCGTCCCGCCCGGAACAAGCACTTGGCAGAGGTCAATTCCATGCCCCGTCCGACGATGGTAGGGTCCGGGCGAATTCAGCCGGAAGGACCCATCCATGCGCCGTTTCGCCGCCCTGCTGCTCCTGCTGCTTCTGCCCGCCTGCTATCAGGTGGAGGCAGAGACCGTCCCGGCTTCCGCCTCCGTCCGGGTGGACGGGGTCAAGGACGGGCGCTATCGCCGTCCCGACGGGGTCGAGGTCAAGGTGACGTGGAACGCGGCGGAAAAGCTTTACGACGTGGCGACCCCGGACGGCCCCACCGGCAAGGCCCGCGCCGCCCGCCTGGCGCCCGGCCTGTTCCTGGTGCAGTACGTGGACGCGGCGCGCCTGACCCTGATGGCGGCCCCCAAGGGCGACGACGTGGTGCTGTTCTTCGCCACCAAGGAGGCCGAGCCCCGCCTGCTGAAGGCCCACGGCCTGGGGCTGAAGCCCGGCCCCATCAACGCGCTGACCGGTCCGGCCCGGGGCGTGGCGGACTTCTTCAAGGATCTCGCCGTCTCGGGCGAGTTCAAGGAAGGCGAGAAACTGGTATATTTGGGGGCTTAGCGCTCAACCTGTCATCCCGACGCCCCCCGGGCGGAGGGATCTCCGCTTGGAATACTGCTTCCCAATTGGAAAAGCCGTTCCAGGATGAGATCCCTCGCATGCGCTCGGGATGACAAGAAAAATCAGGTGGGTTCACCCCGCCTGGGCGGCGTTGACCTTGTCATTAGCCTCGATCTTGCGCTGCAGGGCCTCCATCAGCGGTTCGATCTTGCCGCCCGACGAGCGCAGCACCGAGGCGAAGTCGTCCTTCATGGCGCGGATCAGGCTGACCCCCTGGGCGGTGAGGTCCATGATCGCCGGCTTGCCCTCGGCGGTGGTCGCCACCTCCCACTCCACCGGAATGGGCTCGCCCGGCTGGGACGGCAGCGAGGCGGAGGACAGCACCCGGACCCGCGTCCCCAGGTCCATGGCCTGAGCGACCTTGACGGTGGTGCCCGGCTCGGCGCGGCCCAGGATGCTGACGTAGGAGCTGACCAGATAGCGCACGAACAGTTCGGAGAAGGCGTTCTGCTCGGCCGGGGTGATCTTGCCCCAATAGCGGCCGAGGATGCTGGCCGACAGCATGGGCGGATCGACATAGCGGCGCAGCAGGTTGTCCAGCAGGCGGGTCCGTTCCGGCAAGGGGTGCGTCTTGCCGACGAAGGTGGAAATCCCCTCGTCCACGGCGCTCTGCACCACCCGGCGGCCCTGCTCCACATCGGCGGCGTGAGCGATCCCGGAAATCAGGAGAAATCCGAGGGACAGCATCATGGCCGCCGTCATCCGCCGCAGATAGGTCATAGCCATGTCCGGACTCGTCCCCTGTCAAAAGGCCATATGCGGGAGAGGAAATAACGCAAAGCGGGGAGGAAGGGCAAGACCCAGGCTACAGCTCGACCACCCGGGGTTCATGCCCGGTGTGTTCGAAGAACCGCGCCAGCTCGGCCGGGGTCAGCGTGGTGGTCATGTCGTTGCGCAACGGATGGTAATTGACCAGGTCCTGCGCCATCATCCACGCATCGAGGACCACGGACACCCGCTGAGCGGAATCGTTGATCACCGCGAAGGGGGTTACCGACCCGGGCTCGATCCCCAGAACCTCCACCAGCAGCTCCGCCGAGCCGAAGGACAGCCGCGCCGCACCGATCCTGGCCGGCAGTGCCTTGAGATCGACGCGGCGGTCGGCAGGCGCCACCACCAGCCACAGCCGGCCCTTGCCGTCCTTGAGGAACAGGTTCTTGCAGTGAACGCCGGGAATGGAGCCCCAGACCCGGTGGCCCTGCTCCACCGTGAAGGCCGGTTCGTGACGGTGGGTGACCGCCCGGATATCCAGGCGGTCGAACAGGGCGAACAGATCGTCGGACGTGGCGGGCATCGTCACAGCCTGTCGATGGGCTTGGGCACCGCGATGTGGAAGCCCTGGCACAGATTGATGCCCATCTTGCGCAGCAGCACCATGGTCGCCTCGTCCTCGACGAATTCGGCGATGGTGGTCATGCCGAAGCGCCGCGCCATGGAGTGGATGTGCTCCACCATGATGCGGTCGCGCTCGTCGGTGACCACGTGGCGGATGAAGCTGCCCTCGATCTTGACGTAATCGACGGTGATGTACTTGAGGTACAGGAACGACGAGAAGCCCGAGCCGAAATCGTCCAGCGCGAAGCCCAGTCCGGTGGAGCGCAGTTCGTTGATCATGGCCACGATGTCGCCGAAATGGGGCAGGGCCTCGCGCTCGGTGATTTCCAGCACCACCCGCGACGGCGAAACCCCGGCGGCGCGCAGCCGGGCGGGGATGGCCATCATGCGCTCGCGGTCGGTCAGGCTCTTGGCCGACAGGTTGACGAAGATCTTGGCGTCGCCCAGGCGGCCCGCCGCCATGGCGGCCAGGGCGCCGTCGAACACGGCGGCGTCGATCTCGCCGGCCAGCCCCAGTTCCTCGGCGGATTCGATGAAGTCGCCGGCGCACACCGCCTGATCGCCGTCCACCACGCGGGCCAGCACCTCGTAGGCGGCGATGGCGCCATCCTCGGCGGCGACGATGGGCTGGAAGAAGGGCACCAGACGCCCCTCGGCCAGGGCCGAACGCACCATCTCGCCCTGGCTGAAGATGGCGACGGTGGAATCCTCGCCCTCGCCGATCACCCCCACCTGATTCTTGCCCGAGCGCTTGGCCTTGTAGATGGCCACGTCGGCGGCGATGGCCAGCTTCTGGGCGTCGTCGGCATTGTCGGGATAGCTCACCAGGCCGATGGAGGCGGTGATGCGCACCCCGCCCACCGGCAGGCCCAGCTGACAGTCGGCCACCGCCTGGCGCAGCTTCTCGGCCGCCGCGATGCCTTCCTCCATGGTGGTCTCGGGCAGCAGCACCGCGAACTCGTCGGCGCCCACCCGGGCCACCACGTCGGTGCGCCGCACCTCGCGGTGCAGCACGCTGGCCAGCTCCTTCAGCACCAGATCGCCGATGGGATGGCCGAAGGTGTCGTTGATGTTCTTGAAGTCGTCCAGGTCGATCTGGGCGAGGCAGAAGGGATGGCCGTGCCGCTCGGTGCGGTCGATCTCGTGGTCCAGGAACTCGTCGAACTTGCGGCGGTTGTAAAGGCGGGTCAGGGGGTCGCGGATGGACAGGTCTTCCAGGCGGTGCTGGTACTCCTCCACCGTGCGCAGCAGCTTGTTGAAGTAGTCGGACAGGTCCGCCACCTCGGAGATGATGCCGTTGGTCTCCACCCGGCGCGACAGGTCGGTGTGCAGGATGATCTCCTGCATCAGCCCGACCATGTTGGTGATGGGCTTGGCCACGAAGATCTTCAGCTTGAAATACAGCGCCACCGACAGCAGCAGCAGGATGGCGAAGAAATAGGCCAGCACCGTGTTCAGCACGTAGTCCAGCGACACCTTCAGGGCATGCACCGGATAGACGATGTCGATGACGCCGTTGATGTCGCCCACCTTGGCCGCCGTATGGCAGGCCAGGCACTCCTCCTTGACGGTCAGGGGATAGAGGTAGCGGATGCCGGTGGGACTGGGCAGCAAGGTCTCCTTGCCGGTGGCGAACACCTCGCGGAGCATGGGATCGATGCTGACCAGCGCCGCGTCGTTGCCGATCTCGCCGAACTGCTCGATCACCGGGCGACCGCGGATCACGTGGATGGACAGGTCGGGAAGCGCGTTCTGCAGCCGCGAGATCACGTCGTTGATCTCGTCCTTGGACCAGCCCTTGCGCATGGCGGCGTACAGGGTCTCGAACACCAGGGTCGAGGTCTGCCGCGCCTCGTCGCGGGCGAGGTCATGCACCGACTTCTCGCGCACATGTCCGGATATGAGGACGACCACGCCCAACGCCAGAACGGTGGCCGTCAGGGACAGCAGAAACACCACGCGGGTGATGCTGATCCTGGCCTTGATTGTCACGTCGTCCATTTCCCCCCAGAACACATCAGGTCGACGCCCTATTTCCCGCGCTCTTGATACTCATCAAGACCGCGCATGTCCAACTTTTCCACAAAACGCGACGAAACATGGCCGATTGGGGCGAAGGCTGACGCTATCTTCCGCTCCGTCAGGCGGCTTCCCGGATGGGTTGGCGCCCCGAGATCAGGCGCTGGAACTCCGCCTGCCAGCGTCCTTCCACATCGGGGCTGAGTTCGAGATTGCCGTGCAGGCGGCCGTTCTCGCATTCGCGGCCGACCATGGACAGCGCCACCGAGCAGCCCTCGATGCGCACCTTGACGCGCATGCCCTTGCCCACCGGGCAGACATCACCCTGAATGGTCAGCCCCTGCTCGGACACCTCGTCGAACACCACCGGCACCTCCTGGCCGCCGAGATCGACGGATCCCTTGATGCCCAGGGCGTAGCGCGGCACATTGCGGCGGTCCACCTCCTTGGTGGCGGTGCGCACCACCCGGACGATGACGCTCTTCAGGGACTCGATGGAGCGGGCCACGTCCAGCGAGATGGCGTTGACCCGGGCGGCGCGCTCGCCGGTGGCGCCCGCCTCCTCCGAGACCTCGGCGATGCGCTGGGCCACCTCCTGGGCGGCGCGGGTGGTCTGGGTGATGTTGCGGGCGATCTCCTGGGTGGCGGCGTTCTGCTGGCGGATGGCTTCGGCCACGCTGACCGAGACTCCTTCCACCTCCTGGATGGCCCCGGTGATCTCGCCCACCGAGGCGACGGCCTCGGCGGTGCTGGCCTGGACCTCGCCGATCTGGGACGAGATTTCCTCGGTGGCCTTGGCGGTCTGGTTGGCGAGGTTCTTCACCTCGCCCGCCACCACGGCGAAGCCCTTGCCGGCCTCGCCGGCCCTGGCCGCCTCGATGGTGGCATTCAGCGCCAGCAGGTTGGTCTGGCTGGCAATGCTCTGGATCAGGCTGGCCACCTCGCCGATGCGGTTCACCGCCGCCGACAGGCGGGCGATGGTGTCCTGGGCCTTGTCGGCGGCGACGACGGCCCCGCCGGTGACGCGGTTGGCGGTGGCGATCTGCTCGCCGATGCCATGGATGGAGGCCGACAATTGTTCGGCGGCGGCCGACACCGTCTGGGCGTTGGACAATGCCTGGGTGGCGGCGGCGGCGACGCTTTGGCTGCTGCCGCCCACCGCTCCGGCGGATTGCGCCATCTGCCCGGCATTGTCGGCCATCAGCGCGGTCTGGCTGGCCACCTGTTCCACGGCGGCGCGGGTCTCCAGTTCCACCGTCTCGGCCATGTTCTGCAACGCCGCGACGCGTTCCGTGAAGGCGGCCTCGCGCTCCCGCTCCTGGGCGGCGCGCATGGATTCCGCCGCGCGCATGGCGTCGCGGAACACCCGGACGGCGCGCGCCATTTCCCCCAGTTCGTCATGGGCCTCGACCGAGGGGATCTCCACGGAAAGATTTCCCCCCGCCAGGTCCCGCATGGTCCCGGTCAGGCGGTTGATGGGCTGCGACACCCGGCGGAAGGCGGTCCAGGCCGCCCAGCCGATGCCGGCGGCCAGCCCCAGCACCGCCAGCCACACCATGGCCTGCAGCCGGCTTTCGTAGAAGTCGTCCAGGCCCTTGGCCAAGTCCGCCACCCGGGCGGCATTGGCGGCGGCCAGCATCTCGATCTGCTTGTTCAAGGCCTGGCGGTTGGCGCGGTTGGCGTCATTGTCGCCGAACGCCCTGGCTTCCGGCGCGCCGACCTCGCGCCCCAGGCGCACCAGTTCGGTGCGGAAGGCGGCGAACTGGGCGGCATGCTCGATCGCCGGCTTGAAGGCGGCCCGCTCGTCCGCGGGGACCAGGGCGGCCCATTCGGCCATCAGGCGGTTGATCTCGGCGACGTTCTTCAGCACGGGAGGGGCGTATTTCTCCACCTCCTTGGCATCGCGGCTCATGTAAATGCCGCGCGAGTCCATCACCACGGCATTGATCAGGCCGTTGATCTTCTCGCCGATGACCGCCCGCTGGGAGGCGCCTTGCATCTCCAGCACGTGCTGGTGATAGGTGGCCATGGAGCGGATTCCCACCAGGGCCATGGCGATGGCGGCAACCCCGACCAGTCCGACGGCAGCGAAAATCCGCAGTTTCAGCGACAGGTGAAACACACCCATGTTCCCCTCCCCGACAGGAAAGCCACTGAGGAGAGGTATGTCGCCCTATGCCGGATTCTCAGGTCATAGACACTATGTCTCTCGGTCTAAGGTATGAACCCGATCTTAGCGCCCGATGACCAGGGTGGCCCAGCCGTCGATGAGAATCCGGCGCCGCAGGGTCAGCCCCTGCTTCTCGTGATTGGCCATGACCATGCGTTCCTGGCGCTCCAGCAGGCCCGACAGGATCGCCAGCCCGCCGGGGGCCAGATGGGCGGCCAGGTCGGGGGCGAAGCGGCACAGCGGCCGGGCCAGGATGTTGGCGAAGATCAGGTCGTAAGGCTTGCCCCCGCCCACCGCCGGATTGCGGTAGCCGTCGCTGACCACGGCGGTGACGCGGGACGCGACGCCGTTGTTGGCGGCGTTGCCGGCCAGCACCTTGACCGCCGAGGGGTCGATATCGGTACACAGTACCTTGGCCGCCCACAGCTTGGCCGCCGCGATGCCCAGAATCCCCGAGCCCGAGCCCAGGTCCAGCACGTTGGCGCGGCGGCGCTGCTTGCCCAGCGCGTCCAGCGCCAGCAGGCAGCCGCGCGTGGTGGCGTGCTCGCCCGAGCCGAAGGCGGTGCCGGCGTCGATCTCGATGCCGATGGTTCCCACCGGCGGCTTGCCGTCCCAGTGCGAGCCGTGGACGAAGAAACGGCCGGCGGCGATGGGGGGGAAGTCGCGCAGGTTTTCCAGCACCCAATCCACGTTGGGCAGCATCTCGATCCCCAGGGGCGGGACGTCGATGCCGTTGGCGGCGGCCACCGCCGACAGGCCTGCGACGATGGCGGCGCGGTCGGGCGGCGTGCGCGAGAACCCTTCCAGGAACCAGTCGCACTCGCCGTCCGAGATGCCCGAGCGGTCCTCCATGAACATGGTCACCGCCTCGGCATGGCGCTCGAACACCTCCTCGAACACCGGGAGGGTCTCCATGGAAACGGTGAGGCGCAGGCGCCAGATGTCGGGGAAAACGGGGGGCATGGCAGTCTCTCTTCAGTAATCCTGTCATCCCGAGCGCAGCCGAGGGATCTCGTTCTGCTCCGCCTTGCCCGCAGCGGTAACGCCGGAGCAAGCGGAGATCCTTCACTTCGTTCAGGATGACGGGCGCTGGAAACGGCTACACCGCCGAAACGAAACTGTCGAGCACCTTCTTGGTCCCCGCCTTGTCGAAGGCGATTTCCAGTTTGTTGCCGTCCAGCGACAGCACGGTGCCGGTACCGAACTTGTCGTGGAACACCCGTTGGCCCGGCTTGAAACCGCCTTCGCTCTGGCGGGGTTTGGGCTGGCTCCAGGCGGTGGGGGCGGCGGCCGGGCGGGGCTGGCCGAAGCGGGCACGGCTCCAGGCGGGATCGTTCCAGGCCGCCTTGGATTCCGCCAGCCCGCCGCCGTACAGCCCGCGCTCGCCCGAGCGTTCCACATGGGATTCAGGCAGTTCCTCGACGAAGCGGCTGGGAAGCTGGGATTTCCACTGGTTGTAGATGCGGCGGTTGGCGGCGAAGGAGACCAGCACCCGCTTGCGGGCCCGCGTCAGGCCCACATAGGCCAGGCGGCGCTCCTCCTCCAGCCCGCTGGTGCCGGATTCGGACAAGGCGCGGATATGGGGGAAGACCTCCTCCTCCCAGCCGGGCAGGAACACCGAATCGAATTCGAGGCCCTTGGCGCCGTGCAGCGTCATGATCACCACGCTGTCGGCTTCGGCCTTGGAATCGTTTTCCATGACCAGGGCCACGTGTTCGAGGAAGCTGGGAAGCGAATCGTATTCTTCCAGCGCCGCCACCAGTTCCTTCAGGTTCTCCACCCGGCCGGGCGCGTCGGCCGACTTGTCGGCCTTCCACATGTCCACGTAACCGGATTCGTCAAGAATGGTGGCCGCCAGTTCGGCGTGGGGCATGGAATCCAGCAGCGAGCGCCAGCGGTCCACGTCCTCGACGAACTTGGCCAGCGCCTGACGCGGCTTGGGCTTCAGCTCGTCGGTGCCGGCCAGTCGGCGGGCGGCCTCCAAGAGCGGCACCTGCTCGGCGCGGGCCGCCAGGTGGATGGTCTGGATGGCGGCCTCGCCCAGGCCGCGCTTAGGGGTATTGACGATGCGCTCGAAGGCCAGCCCGTCCGAGGCCGAGACCACCAGACGCAGATAGGCCATGGCGTCCCTGATCTCGAGCCGCTCGTAGAAGCGCGGTCCGCCGATGACGCGATAGGGAATGCCGGTGGTGATCAGCCGTTCCTCGAACTCGCGGGTCTGAAAGCCGGCGCGCACCAGGATGGCCATGGAGGAAAGCGTCTCGCCCCTGCGCTGCAGCGCCTCGATCTCGTCGACCACCAGCCGGGCCTCGGCCTCGCCGTCCCACACCGCCATGGTGCGGATCTTCTCGATGGCGTCCAGATCGTGGGCCAGACCGGGGCGCAGGGTCTTGCCCAGCCGCCCGGCATTGTTGGCGATCAGGGCCGAGGCCGCCGCCAGGATGTGGGGGGTCGAGCGGTAGTTGCTTTCCAGGCGCACCACACGAGCCCCGGGAAAGTCCTTCTCGAAGCGCAGGATGTTGCCCACCTCGGCGCCGCGCCAGGAATAGATGGACTGGTCGTCGTCGCCGACGCAGCAGATGTTGCGATGGGTCTGGGCCAGCAGGCGCAGCCACAGATACTGGGCCACGTTGGTGTCCTGGTACTCGTCCACCAGCAGATAGCGGAAACGCCCCTGCCAGCGGGAAAGCGCCTCGGCATCGGACAGGAACACGGTCAGCACGTGCAGCAGCAGATCGCCGAAATCGCAGGCATTGAGCGCCTTCAACCGCTCCTGATAGGCGCGGTACAGGGCCTTGGCCTGCCCCTCGGCGCCCCCGTCGGCGGCCGCCTTGTCGGGGGTAACGGCCCGGTCCTTCCAGCGCTGGATGGTGGCCATCAGCCCCTGGGGCGGCGTGGCCTTGGGGTCCACATGGGCGTCGGCCATCACCTGCTTCAACACCCGCATCTGGTCGTCCGCATCCAGCACGGTGAAGTCGGCCGCCAGCCCCACCGCCTCGGCATGGGACCTGAGGATACGCAGGCACAGCGAGTGGAAGGTGCCCAGCCAGATGCCGTCCGCCACCGGGCCGACCAACTGGCCGACCCGCTCCTTCATCTCGCGCGCCGCGCGGTTGGTGAAGGTCACCGCCAGACACTGCCAGGGCTGGGCCAGGCCCGACGCCAGGATGTGGGCCAGACGCGACGTCAGCACCTTGGTCTTGCCGGTACCGGCCCCCGACAGCACCAGGACCGGCCCATCGGTGGTGGTCACCGCCTGGAACTGCTCGGGGTTCAGCCCCTTCAGCCAAGGGGCGTCCAGCGGCACCGGCCGGGGACCGGATGCACGGGGGGAAGACGGCGCGGAGGGCGCCTCGTCGTCAAGGGCGAAGGGATCTGACATGGGGCGGAGTGTGGCCGAAGCCATCGGACGGCGCAACGCCTGTCCCGCTATTCCTGCAATGCGGCCGTGTGAGGCGGTTCATTGAAGCGTGGGCGGCCAAGGCCCAGACTCGATCCATTAAGAGCGCGTTCCACCCAAGTCAGGGAGGTCCGCCATGCGCAAACGCCTTCTCATCGCCGCCACCCTCGCCCTGACGGCCATCGCCTTGCCCGCCTGGGGCGGCGAATGGGCCATGCCGGCCGCAAGCCAGCCCGGCTGGTCCGCCAACACCACCGTAGCCCTCAAGATGGGCGTGCTGGTTCCCGATTCCGCGGCAGGCAGCGGCTTGGCCGGCGGCTTCGAGATCGCCATCGACGATCCGCTGATCCAGCTGCCCTACGGCAAGATTCGCGACCAGTTCAGCTACAACCGCTTCGACCATGGCGGGCTCGAGCTCCAGACCCTGGAATTCAACCCGCACTACATGATCCCCATCATCGATAACATGTGGATCGGCGGCGGACCGGGACTGGGCTGGGTCTTCACCCGCAGCGACACCGGCCCCAGCCCCGACATGTGGACGGCCCAACTGGGCGCCAGCGCCTATTACACGGCGGGCCAGCTGATGGTCGGCCTGGAAAGCCGCTATCAGTGGGCCGGCGACGAACGGGTGGGGGGCGCGTCGAGCGCCGACAACTGGCTGACCGTGCTCAAGATCGGCTACGCCTACTGATCGGGCCGAGGCGGAAAAGACATCACCGGAGCGGCCCAGTCCGCTCCGGCGGCGGATCAGTCTTGCGGGGACTCATTTCGGCGGCCATGTGGATACGCATTGTATCTTATGGTGATGTTTCTCGACAGAGTATGACTTATACGCACTTCCATCACCTTCTAAGGAGGTGTATCTTTAGGCATGCATCTAAAAGGTTGAGCTATGAGAATAGAACTATGAATGGTTGTTTTTCCTCGGCCGCCATATCCAGGATCAGCCCTTCATCCAGCGCCGGCGCCCTCAACGAGCTTCTGAGTCTCGGCGGGCTGGAGGGGCGCCCCGGCGGCACCATCGACATCAGCGGCTGCGACCCGTATTTCCCCACCACCCACCGGGTGGGCGAGGCGGCGGCGGCGGTCCTGGCCGCCCATGGCGCCGCCATCGCCGAAATCTGGCGCCGCCGCTCCGGCCGCCGGCAGGATGTGGCCATCGATGTGGGAGCGGCGGCCATCTCCCTGGAATCCGTGCTGTTGATGACCCGGCGCGGCTACACCGTGCCCTATACCGACATCAACTATCCGCTGACCAATTTCCACCCCACCCGTGACGGCCGCTCGATCCATCTCCATGCCGGCTACCCCCATCTGCGCAACGGCCTGCTGGAATTGCTGGACTGCCCCAACAGCCTGGACCGCATCCGCGCCAAGGTCGCCCAGTGGGACGCCTTCGAGCTCGAGGACGCCATCGCCGAGCGCGGCCTGTGCGGAACCGTGGGACGCAGCCGGGAGGAATGGCTGGCCCACCCCCAGGGCGCCTGGCTGGCCGGGCAGCCGGTGGTCACCATCGAGCGCATCGGCGACAGTGCGCCGGAACCGTTCCGTCCCGCCGCCCGCCCCCTGTCGGGGGTTCGCGTGCTTGATCTCACCGACGTCCTGGCCGGCCCCACCGCCACCCGCACCCTGGCCGAGCAGGGCGCCACGGTGCTGCGCATCCGTCCGCCGGACCGGCCGATCATCCCCGCCTTCATCCTGGACACCGGCCACGGCAAGCTGTCCACCGTGATGGACCTGAAGCGCGAGCCCGAGGCCATGCGCATGCGCGCCCTGCTGTCCGAGGCGGATATCTTCGCCCAGAACTACCGCCCCGGCGCCATCGCCCGCCTGGGCTTCTCCCCCGAGGAGGCGGCCCGCATCCGCCCCGGCATCATCTGCATGTCGCTCAACTGCTATGGCCATGGCGGCCCCTGGAGCCAACGCCGCGGCTGGGAACAGCTGGCCCAGGCCGCCTCGGGCATGGCGGTGGCCGATGGCACCCTGGCCGAGCCCAAGGTCAACCCGGTGATTCCCAACGATTACATCACCGGGTATCTGGCCGCCTATGGCATGGCGGTGGCGCTGCTGCGCCGGGCCACCGAGGGCGGCAGCTATCACGTCAGGGTCTCGCTGGCCCGCACCGCCATGTGGGTCCAGTCCCTGGGCCGCATCAACCCCAAGCCCGACGGCATCACCGTGCCGCCCGAAACCATCCGCGCCCTGCAGATCACCCGCGATTCACCGGAAGGCCGGCTACGCTTCCTAGGGCCCGTCGCCCGCTTCAGCGAGACCAAGGCCTATTGGGAATGGGCAAGCCCGCCCATGGCGGCGCACGACCCGGTCTGGCCGCTGATGCCGTCCCTGCCCGACGGGCCGGCGGTGCCGGTGGATTTCTCAGCGCCGCGGGCCTGATCCCCCTACCCTTCCCCGAACACTTCGGGAAAGGTGGCCATCAGGGCGCAATCCACGTCATCCAGGGTGGGAGTGAGGCCCAGGTCCCACAGCGAGGTGACGCCGTGCTCGCGGATGCCGCAGGGCACGATGCCTTCGAAATGGGACAGGTCGGGATCCACATTCAGCGCGATGCCGTGGAAGGTCACCCAGTGACGGACCCGCACGCCGATGGCGGCGATCTTGTCCTCGCGCCCCCCTCCCCGGTCCACCCAGATGCCGACACGGCCCTGGCGCCGCTCGCCCTTGACCACGAAGCGCGCCAGGGTACGGATGATCCATTCCTCGAGATTGCAGACATAGGCCCTGACGTCGGCGCCGCGCGTCTTCAAGTCCAGCAGCACATAGGCCACCCGCTGGCCGGGACCGTGATAGGTGTACTGCCCGCCGCGCCCCGCCTCATAGACCGGAAAGCGGTCGGGATCGACCAGATCCCTGGGGTCGGCGCTGGTCCCCGCCGTGTAGAGCGGCGGATGCTCCAGAAGCCACACCAGCTCGGGCGCCGTGCCGGCCCGGATGGCGGCGACCCGCTCCTCCATGGCGGCGACCGCCAGGGGATAATCGACGGGGGAATCGGAAATCCGCCACTCGACGGGAGAATTCATCTGGGACTCCGGGATGCGCGCTTGATTCGGGCGAGGTGATTTGGTATTCCCCTCTCTCCTCGTTGGCAAGCCCTTCGAGGCTACCGGAAAACGCGGCCATGGCGGAACTGGTAGACGCGCAAGCTTGAGGTGCTTGTGGGGTAACACCCGTGGAAGTTCGAGTCTTCTTGGCCGCACCATCCTTTACCATCAAGCCCGCCGGCCATCCCGGCGGGCTTGGTCGTTTCAGGCCATTCACGCAATTTTATAACCCGGCCCGGACGCAGTGGTCATACCGCCATACCATTGCATTTCCTGTGGTTTTCCGAAATTCACCCCATCGGAGGCTTTGCTCTGCCGCCTCAAGCGGGTATGGTATCGCCCCCATAGTGAAATAACGTTACGTCAAAGGTCCCCGTTCCATGAGCATGTCCGACGAGTTGCGCGACGCGGCGCTGGAATACCACCGCCTGCCCACCCCCGGTAAGATCAGCGTCACCCCCACCAAGCCGCTGGCCACCCAGCGCGACCTGGCGCTGGCCTATTCGCCGGGCGTGGCCGCCGCCTGCGAACTGATCGTCGCCGACGAGGACAGCGCCGCCGACGTGACGGCGCGCGGCAACCTGGTGGCCGTGGTGACCAACGGCACCGCCGTGCTGGGTCTCGGCCCCATCGGCCCGCTGGCCGCCAAGCCGGTGATGGAGGGCAAGGGCGTCCTGTTCAAGAAGTTCGCCGGCATCGACGTGTTCGACATGGAACTGGCCGAACTGGACCCCGACAAGCTGGTGGACATCATCGCCGCCATGGAGCCCACCTTCGGCGCCATCAACCTGGAAGACATCAAGGCCCCCGAGTGCTTCGAGGTGGAGCGCAAGCTGCAGGAGCGGGTGAAGATTCCGGTGATGCACGACGACCAGCACGGCACCGCCATCGTGGTGGGCGCCGCCATGGTCAACGCCCTGCGGGTGGTGGGCAAGAATATCGGCGACGTCAAGCTGGTGGCCTCGGGCGCCGGCGCCGCCGCCCTGGCCTGCCTCAACCTGCTGTGCAAGCTGGGCGTCAAGCGCGAGAACGTCTGGGTCACCGACATCAAGGGCGTGGTCTACGAGGGCCGCACCGAACTGATGGACGAGTACAAGTCGGTCTACGCCAAGAAGACCGACATGCGGACGCTCGCCGAGGTCATCGAGGGCGCCGACATCTTCCTGGGTCTGTCGGCGCCGCGCGTGCTGACCGGCGAGATGGTCGACAAGATGGCGCAAAAGCCCATCGTCTTCGCCCTGGCCAACCCCACCCCGGAAATCCTGCCCGACGAGGTCAAGTCGGTGCGCCCCGACGCCATCATCGCCACGGGCCGCTCGGATTATCCCAACCAGGTCAACAACGTCCTGGTCTTCCCCTACATCTTCCGCGGCGCCCTGGACGTGGGCGCCACCGAGATCAACGACGCCATGAAGCTGGCCTGCGTCTATGCGCTCGCCAACCTCGCCATGGCCGAGTCGGACGAGCGGGTGCGCGCCGCCTACGGCACCGCGCCCTTGACCTTCGGCCCCGAATACCTGATCCCCAAGCCGTTCGATTCCCGCCTGATCCTGAAGATCGCCCCGGCGGTTGCCAAGGCGGCCATGGAATCCGGCGTGGCGCGCCGCCCCATCATCGATTTCGACGTCTACATGGACCGGCTGAACCAGTTCGTGTTCCGCTCCGGCCTGGTGATGAAGCCGGTGTTCGACCGGGCGCGCCAGGACATGCGCCGCGTCGTCTATTGCGAGGGCGAAGGCCGCCGGGTGCTGCACGCCGTGCAGACCGTGGTGGACGAAGGTCTGGCCCGGCCCGTGCTGATCGGCCGGCGCGAGGTGGTGGAGAAGCGCATCCAGGACCTGGACCTGCGGCTTCGCATCGACGCCGATTTCGATCTGTGCGACCCCGACGACGATCCGCGCTTCAACGAGTACTGGCGCCTGTACCACTCCATCATGGAGCGCCAGGGCGTCAGCCCCGAATACGCGCGGACCGTGGTGCGCACCCGCAACACGGTGATCGGCACCCTGATGCTGAAGCGCAAGGAAGTGGACGCCATGGTCTGCGGCACCATCGGCCGCTACGACAAGCATCTGTCCCACATCCTCAACGTCATCGGCACCCGCGACGGCGTCAAGGTGCCGGCGGCCATGAACCTGTTGATCATGCCGGCCGGCACCTTCTTCATCTGCGACACCTACGTGACGCCGGAACCGACGCCGGAACAGATCTGTGACATGACCCTGCTGGCCTCGGAAGAGGTTCGGCGCTTCGGCATCGAGCCCAAGGTCGCCTTCCTGTCGCATGCCAATTTCGGCAACCGCTCCACCGCCTCGGCCCAGCGCCAGCGCGATGCCCTGGCCCTGCTGCGGGAAAAAGCCCCCTATCTGGAGGCCGAGGGCGAGATGCACGGCGACGCCGCCCTGTCCGAGGAAATCCGCACCCGCATCTTCCCCAATTCCAAGCTGAAGGGCGCGGCCAACCTGCTGGTCATGCCGACGCTGGACGCCGCCAACATCTCGTTCAACCTGCTGAAGGTGGCGGGCGATGCGCTCTCGGTGGGACCGATCCTGATGGGCATCGCCCAGCCGGCTCACATCCTCACGCCGTCAGCCACCGTGCGCAACATCGTCAACATCACCGCGCTGGCGGCGGTGGACGCCCAGATGTACGCGGGTAGAACGCGGTAGTCAGCTTCCCACCAGGGAATTGTGCGATGATGGCCCCGGGCGCTTCCAACGAAGCGTCCGGGGCCATTCTTTTTGGAAGGACCGGCGCATGCGGTTTTCCCGACTCCTGCTTGCCCTTGCCCTGATCCTGGCATCGCCCGGCCCGGCCGGGGCCGAAGTGATCGCCGTTCCGACAGGGGATGGCTCGGATGCTGCGACCCAGACGTTCCTTTGGGAATCTCCGCAGGCCAAGGCCGTGCTTGTCATGATCCCCGGCGGCGAAGGCCATATCGGATTGCAGCCGGACCGGACAAGCCTGGGCGGCTTCTACGGCAAGACCTTCGGGCCCCTTGCCGATTCCGCGCTGACCTCCGGCCAACTGCACGTTGTCATCTTCGACAACCCCTATGCCTTGCCGACGGATCGCACCTTCCCCGTCTCGCGTCTCAGCGGCGACCATCAGCAGCGAATCGAAAGCGTGGTCCGCTTCTACCATCAGCGCTTCGGCAAGCCGGTCTGGCTGTTCGGCCACAGTAACGGGGCCATCAGCGTCGCCGAATTCCTTCGCACCCGACGGGAATTGGTGGCCGGTGCCGTCTTCAGTTCATCGCGTGTGGGAGTGAAGGTCAGTGCCGACGTGGGGCTCCCCATCCTGTTCCTGCACCACCGCCAGGATAGCTGTTCCAAGGCCGATCCCGCCGGCGACATCGACCTCCACCAGTCCTTGCGTGCGGGGGGCAAGACGGACGTGGATTTCGTCTGGGTCGAGGGCGGCACGGCGGGACGGGGCGATCCCTGTCACGCGGGCTATCACATGTACAATGAGAGCGAGGAGGCGGCCTATCGGGCGGTGGACCGGTTCATCGCCGCCCACTGACGCCGCCGCTCAATCTGCCTTGACCGGCTTGCCGCCCGCCCGCATGCCCCGGCGCACGGCGTTGATCTCGGCCAAGGCCGGTTCCGCGGCCAGAACCGACAGCACCCGCTCGGTCGATACGATTTCCGGCGGCAATCGGGCGAACAGCGCGACCAGGAAGTCGTAATCCTCGGGATAGTCCACCGTCCACCGGCATTCATGGGACAGGTCCCCGTGAGGACAGGCGATATTGCCACGCTTCAGATGGGGCGCGCGACGCAGCCAGGGAGTGGCGTGCTCGCGGTCAAAGGGATCCGTGGCCCGTTCGTCTGCCTCGACCAGGGCCTTGACGGAGAACACCTCGGCGTCCAGACCGTGCGGCCAGGAATGAGGCATGTTGTTGCAGCAATAATCCAGTCCCTCGGCCTTGAGCTTGGCCAGAAGGCGACCGCATAACTCGGGGTCAACCAGGGGACAGTCGCTGGTCACACGCATGGCGATGTCGGCCCCGGCCAGTTCGGCAGCGATGCGGTGGCGCTTCAAGACATCGTCGGACGGCCCACGCGCCACCAGGGCGCCGCAGCGCTCCGCCTCGTCGACCACGGGCTGCTCGGAATCGCCGTAGGGAACGGCGCAGACCACCTTGTCGATTCCGGGAATGGCGGCACAGCGGCGCAGGCACTGGGCGAGCGCCGTCATGCCGCCCAACGGCATCAGAATCTTGCCGGGAAGGCGGGTCGACCCCATGCGGGCCTGGACGATCATTGCGGTGGTCACAGCCCCAGCACCTCGCGCAGGGTGTCCACCACCCGGTCCACATCGGCCTCTGTCATGGCCGCCGACAGCGGCAGGGACAGGCAGCGGCGGTAATACTCTTCCGCGCCGGGCAGGCTGACCTCGCCCAGCAGCGAGCGGTAATAGGGCAGCTTGTGCATGGGGATATAATTGACCTGGGTGCCGATGCCCCTGGCCTTCAGCGCGTTCATCACCTCGGCCCGCGTGGTGTTGCAGGCGGCGAAGTCGATCAGCGCCACCGACAGGTGCCAGACGGCGTCGCCGCCCGACAGCGTGATGGGCTTCACCTTGGGAGCCAGCGGCAGGAGCTTCTCGCGGTAATGGCGCACCAGCCGGCGGCGCGCCTCGGCGAAGCGGGGCAGCTTGGCCAGCTGACTGCTGCCCAGTGCGCACTGGATGTCGCAGGCCCGGTAGTTGAAGCCCAGATCCTGCATCTCGTAATACCAGGGATTGGGCGCGCCCTGGGCGTCGAAGCCGCCCTCGGCATCCACGAAAATCGACGAATCCCGCGTGATGCCGTGGCTGCGCAGCAGCCGCAGCCGCGAGGCCAGGGCGTCGTCGTTGGTGGTGATCGCCCCCCCTTCGCCCATGGCGATGGTCTTGGCCGGATGAAAGGAGAAGACGTTCATCTCACCATGGCGGCAATCACCAATCACCGTGCCATCGGCGGCAATGGTGCCGAGCGCGTGGCAGCAATCCTCGATGATGGCCAGGCCGTGCCGGCGCGCTACGGCGGCCAGACCCGGCATGTCCGCCGACTGGCCGTTGAGATGGACCGGATGCACCGACCGGAAGCGCTTGCCCGGATGGGCCGCGATGGCCGCTTCCAGATCCTGGGCGCGCATCAGGCCGCTGTCGGGGTCCACGTCGGTCAGCACCACCTCGGCCCCCACATAGCGGGCGCAATTGCCGGTGGCGGCGAAGGTCTGGGCGGGCACCAGCACCGCGTCGCCGGGACCGATCCCCAACGCCATCACCGCCAGATGCAAAGCGGCGGTGCCGTTGGCGCAGACCACGGCATGCCTCGCGCCCACCACCTTGGCCAGGGCATCCTCGAAGGCGGCCACCGCCGGACCGGTGGTCAGGATGTCGCCCTTCATCACCGCCGCCACGGCGGCGATGTCGTCGTCATCCACCACGTGGCGGCAATAGGGAAGGAAGCCGCCTTCCGTCACAGTTCGAGGCCCGACAGCATCTCGTGGAGCCGGGGCCCATCCATCCAGTCGGTGTTGTTGTCCGAGCCGTAGCGGAAATCGTCGGGCACCACCTTGGCGCCGGCGTCGATCAGGTGCTCGGTGGTCCAGAAGGCGAAGACCGGCTGGATAATGTAGCGGTCGGGCAGTTCCACCGTGTTGCGGGCGTAATCCTCGGTGATCATCACCTCGTGGATCTTCTCGCCCGGACGGATGCCGATGATCTTGTGCGGCAGGCCCGGCCCCATGGCCTCGGCCAGATCGGTCATGCGCATGGAGGGGATCTTGGGGATGTAGGTCTCGCCGCCCTGCATCTTGTCCAGGCACGACAGCACGAAATCCACGCCCTGCTCCAGCGTGATCCAGAAACGGGTCATGCGGGAATCGGTGATGGGCAGCTCGGTGGCGCCTTCCTTGATCAGCTTGTGGAAGAACGGCACGACGGAGCCGCGCGATCCCACCACGTTGCCGTAGCGCACCACCGCGAACCTGGTTCCCACCGAACCCGACAGGTTGTTGGCGGCGACGAAGATCTTGTCCGAGGCCAGCTTGGTGGCGCCGTAGAGGTTGATGGGGCTCATGGCCTTGTCGGTGGACAGCGCAATGACGTGGCCCACCTTGTTGGCCAGGGCCGCCTGCACCACGTTTTCGGCGCCCAGGATGTTGGTGCGGACGAATTCGAAGGGGTTGTACTCGGCCGCCGGCACCTGCTTCAAGGCGGCGGCATGCACCACCACGTCCACCTCGCGCATGGCCATGCGCAGGCGCTCGGCGTCGCGCACGTCGCCCAGGAAGTAGCGCAGGCAGCGATGCTGGGCCGGATCGAAGGTCTGGGCCATCTCGAACTGCTTGAGCTCATCGCGCGAGAAGATGATCAGGCGGTGCGGGTTGTAACGCTCCAAGACCGTACGCACGAACTTCTTGCCGAACGAGCCGGTGCCCCCGGTCACCAGGATGGACTTGCCGTCCAGGTCGAGGTCGATGTCGTAGTATTTGGACGCGGTCAAGGGATGCTCCTTAAGGCGGCAATGAAGGCTTTGCCGGATCATGGCACGCAGCCTTGCCCGCGACAAGGGAGGGGCGAGAGCTTCGTTTGCCCCCCAGCCCCGCCCCGCCTATACTTTCACCGACACTGTCCCAGGACACCCGGCCCGTGACCAAGCCCACGATCCTGTTCCGCTGCGACGCCACGGTGGCCATCGGCACCGGCCACGTCATGCGCTGCCTGACCCTGGCCGACGAGATGAGCGGGCGGGGCGCCGAATGCGTCTTCGTCTCGGCGGCCGGAACGCAGGATCTGGTCCCCGCCCTGCCCTATCCCGTTTTGCCACCGGAAAAGCTGCCCTATGGCGCCGCCCTGGCCGTCATCGACCATTACGGCCTGGATGCCGCCTACGAGGCGCTGGTGCGCAGCCAGACCAGCGCGGTGATGGCCATCGACGACCTGCCCAACCGCCGCCATCACTGCGACCTGCTGCTGGACCAGACCCATGGCCGTGTGCCTGAGGAGTACCGGGGACTGGTTCCCGTCACCTGCATCACCCTGGCCGGAGCCGGCTACGCCCTGCTGCGTCCCCAATTCGCGGCCGCCCGCGAGGCGTCGCTGGCGCGCAGGGACGGCGGCCTGAAGCGCCTGCTGATCACCCTGGGCGGCACCGATCCCGACGACGTCACCGGCCGGGTACTGGATGCCGTCGCCGAGGCCGGACCGGATCTGGCGGTGGACGTGGTGATGGGGGCCAAGGCCCCGCACCTGGACGCGGTGCGCGCCAAGGCGGCGGCCATGAAGAAGACGCAGGTTCTGGTGGGGGTGAGCGACATGGCCGGGCTGATGGCGGAAGCCGACCTCGCCATCGGCGCCGCCGGGACCACCACCTGGGAGCGCTGCTGCCTGGGGCTGCCCTCCCTGATGCTGGTCATCGCCGACAACCAGAAGGACATCGCCCGGCTGGTCATCCAGTCGGGCGCCGCGCTGGCCGCCGCCCCCGACACCATCGCCGGGCAATTGCGCGGCCTGGCCGCCGATCCGGCCGCCCTGCAATCCCTCTCCCGTTGCGCCGCCGCCTTGTGCGACGGCCGGGGCGCGGCGCGCATCGCCGATGCCCTGATCCGCCTTCCCTCGCTGAAAGAGCTGCGCCGATGACCGACATTTCCATCGCCGGCCGGGCCATCGGCCCCGACCACCCCCCCTTCATCATCGCCGAGATGAGCGCCAACCATAACGGCGACCTGGGCCGCGCCCTGGACCTGCTGGAGGCGGCGGCCAAGGCGGGGGCCGACGCGGTGAAGCTGCAGACCCTGAAGCCCGACGCCATCACCATCGATTGCGACCGCCCCGATTTCGTCATCGAGGGCGGCCCCTGGGGCGGACGCAAGCTCTATGACCTGTATGCCGAGGCCCAGACCCCCTGGGACTGGCACCCCAAGCTGTTCGAGCGCGGCAAGGAACTGGGGCTGATCGTCTTTTCCTCGCCCTTCGACAAGGCGGCGGTGGACTTCCTGGCCGGTCTCGACGCTCCCGCCTTCAAGATCGCCAGCTTCGAGATGGCCGATCCCGGCCTGGTGTCCCACGCGGCGTCCAAGGGCAAGCCGATCATCGTGTCCACCGGCATGGCCGGATTGGGCGACATCGCCGCCACGGTGGAGACGGTGCGCCGGGCGGGAAACGGCGAGCTGGTGCTGCTTCACTGCATCAGCTCGTACCCCGCCCCCACCGAGGACGCCAATCTCGCCACCATCCCCCACATGGCCCAGGCCTTCGGCGTGCCGGTGGGTCTGTCGGACCACACCCAGGGCACGGCGGTGGCGGTGGCGGCGGTGGCGCTGGGCGCCTGCGTCATCGAGAAGCATTTCACGCTCAGGCGCGCCGATGGCGGCCTGGATTCCCACTTCTCGCTGGAGCCGGACGAGCTGGCCCAGCTGGTGCGGGATTGCCGCGCCGCCTGGGTGGCGCGCGGGCGCATCTCCTACGCCCTGGCCGATTGCGAGCAGGGCTCCAAGGTGTTCCGCCGCTCGCTCTATGTGGTGGAAGACCTCCACCCCGGCGACGTCATCACCGAGAACAAGGTGCGCTCCATCCGCCCCGGCTATGGGCTGGAGCCGAAATTCCTGCCCGAGATCCTGGGCCGCAAGGCGCGAAAGACGGTGCCGCGCGGCACCGCCTTCGACTGGTCGATGATCGAATAGGATGCGGGCGGCGGCCTATTTCCTGTCTGCGCCGGGAACTGCCGCGGCCGGTCCCGCAGGAGCGGCCTCCTTGCGCAACTCCTCGCTGACCACGGGCTTCGCATCCGCCGTCGGAGCGTTTCCGGCCTGCGTCCCCTGGGTCGCGTTCTGATTGGTGGCCCCCGTCGTGGTGCGGACGGCATTCTCGGTAAGGGTCCGGCTGACATTGCCCATGGGCGACTGGGCGTAGGCCGTGCCGGCGCCCAGCAACAGCACCGCCAGAATCATCAGGCGCATTTCACTCTCCTGTTCAAGCTCGCCCGCCCCGTCACTCGCCAGGCGCCATGCCGAAGCGTTGCGCAAGAAACTGGCGGGCGCTTTCGACCGTCGGCGCCCACAGAACCTCCAGCGGATGGGTATAGTCCGGATCGGGCAGAATGGTCGCGAAACAGGTCTTGTCCGTATAATATCGTTGGCCATGGGCGGCATTCAACGCCTCCATGGCCGAGGGGTCGGCCAGCAGGTCCAGCAGCCCCCCCGCCGGGGTGCGGGAGATGCCTCCCGGCACGATTCCCTGGCCCAGCAAGCCTTCCAGCAGGACCCACCGCCGCAGTTCGGGCGAGAAGACTTCCATGGTGACGTGGTCGGCCCGCCCCAGACGCTCGGGACCGGTGGCGAGCAGCAGCACGCGGGTTCGATATCCCGCCCGATTCAGCAGGATGGACAAAGCCAGCGCCACATCGCCGCAGGCGGTGTTCCGGGCCGCCAGATTGACCAGCACATCGGACTCGGACAGCGCGGTCAGGGCCGGCGGCGATGCGCCGTTGCGCAGATGCTCGCCATGGACCAGACGCAGCAGCGCCACAACGCCTCCATCAGCGCCCAAGCGTCGGGCGCGGGCCTCCAGGCGGCGTCCGGCCTGTCTTTCCTCGGGGCTTGCCGGCCGCCCCGCCCCGTCCGAACGGATCAGGAAAGTGTCGCTCCCGCCATAGGCGGGTGAATGGGCCATGTCCATGGAAAAAGGCGTATATCCCCAGGCCAGGAATGCCTGCTTCGCGCCGTCGTGAAGAATCGGGCGGGGCAGCCGAATCACATCGGCTGGTTCGGCCCGCAAGCGGCCAACGGACAGCGCCATGCAGGCCGCGAGCCCCACCAGTACCGAGCGACGGGATGGGGTGAGGCGGGAAGCTCCTGCACCGACTGTGGCCAACATGCAACACCCACTTGGTATGTTCAGGCGATATATGCAGGGGGCGGAACGGTGAACTTGCCCGTTCACCGGCAGCGTGGTAGCAGGTAACCATGTGTTTATCCATCAGATAGAGATCAGTGAAGGGGGATCGCATGCAGTTCCGCATTATTGGCGCCGTCGTCGTAGCGGCCGTGATGGCGCTGGGTGCACGTGGAGCCGTTGCCGGCGGCGCGCAGCAGGCTTGTACCGCGGCCGGCTACAGCACCACCTACAGCCAGTGCTCGTCCAATTCCAATAAGTCCTCGACCCAGGTGACCGCGGTCGAAACCCTGAAGGCGACCTCCACCCAGACCGCCGGCCTGATCGCCCAGCGTATCGGCAGCTTCACGGGCGCCACGGCGAAGACCGCGTCCAATGGCCCGCTGAAGGGTGGCCTGTCGGGCGGCTCCAAGGATCTCGGCGTCGGCGTGTGGCTGAATGCCGGATACTCCAACATCCGCTATGCCAAGACCGGCGAAGAGTTCGATGGCGCCGTGTGGACCGGCATGGGCGGCGTGGACTACAAGCTGACCGAAAAGCTGATGATCGGCCTGGCCGGCGGCTATGAAGACACCAAGCTGAAGACCACCTACAACCACGGCAATCTGTGGGCCGATGGCTGGACCCTCGCTCCCTATGCCCTGTACAAGTTCACCAAGAACTACAGCGTGGATGTGAGCGGCGGCTACTCCTCCCTCAACTACAAGGTTGACCGCCTCGACCCCCTGGTGAGCACCAAGATCACCGGCAACACCACGGCCGACCGCTATTTCGCCGCCGCCAACCTGAACGGCGTGTGGAGCGAGGATGCCTGGCGCTTCTCCGCCAAGTTCGGCGGTCTGTGGGCCTCTGAAGAGAAGAAGGCCTACGCCGAGAGCAACGGCGTCCAGAATGCCGCCCTGACCACCAATATCGGCCTCGTCAATCTGGGCGGTAAGGTCGGTTACAACCTGGGCATGGTCGAGCCCTATGTGGGAGGCACCGGCCGCAAGTGGCTCGGCGCCGCCAGCGCCAAGACCGACTTCCTGGCGCAGGCCGGTACCGTCCTGTATCTGGGCGATGTGGCCGTCGGCACCATCGAAGCCTCGACCCCGCTGGGCGACTCCAACCTGACCCAGATCAACGTCATCGCCAACATCCGGTTCGACTTCTAACAAAAGTCGATGGATCTGAAACGGGAGACGGTCAAACTCGGTTTGGCCGTCTCTTTTTTTTCCCTGCTGGCCGCCTGCTCTTCCGGTCCGTTTGCCGGGCGCGACGAGGTGGCACGGCGGCTTGCCGCCGAAAAGGGGCTTTCCGGCCAGATCCTGGCCGGTCCCACCTTCCCGATTCAGGCCTTTGTCGCCCCGGCCCGGCCGGCCGGGCTTCTCACCATTTATGTGGAAGGCGACGGGCTGGCGTGGCGGAACCGCTTCACGCCATCGGCCGATCCCACTCCGCGCAATCCCATCGGCCTGGGCCTGGCCGTCGCCGACCCGTCAACGGCCGTCGCCTATCTGGCGCGTCCCTGCCAGTACGTCAAAAGCCCGGCCTGTTCCGTCGATGCCTGGACCGGCGGGCGGTTTTCGGATCGGGCGATCGAGGCCACCAACCGCGCCATCGATGATCTGAAGCGCCGCCACGGCACCGAACGCATCCTTATGGTCGGCTATTCGGGCGGCGGCGTCATGGCGGCACTGATCGCGGCCGGGCGGCCGGACGTCGCCGGCCTGATCACCGTTGCGGCTCCGCTCGACCTTGCCGCCTGGGTCCGGCACCATGACGTGGACCCCCTGGCAAATTCCCGGGATCCCGCCCGATGCTGCTCGGAGGCGCTTTCGCGAACGCGCCAGCGGCATGTGGTGGGACTGCGCGATGATGTGGTTCCCCGCTCGGTGGTCGCCTCCTATGGCAGGACCTTGTCGGCCGATGCGCCATTCGCCGTCGTCGCGGTCGATTCCGATCACGAATGCTGTTATGTGGACCATTGGCCCGGCCTGGTGACGCGGCTGCGCCAGGACATTCTCGGCCGGGAGGCACCGTGACCCAATCCTGCATTCCGGCGGCGCGCCCGGCGGCATCGCCCGATGACTGGTTTCTTGCCGTTGTCCTGACCGTCAGCCAATTCACCTTCCTGCTCGCCCTTCGCCCCCTGGCCGGCATCGGCATCTGGTTCCAGTCCGAACCGGTAAGCGCCGCCAACGCCGCCTTGGCGGCCCTTGTCGCCGCAATTCTGGCGGTGCGGACGTCACGCCGGCTCCGGATTGGCGCCATCGCCCTGCTGCTTGTCTGCCTTGCCGGATGGTCCGTCCTCACCCTGCCGTTCGCCCTGGCGCCGGCCTCCTCCTGGCTGGGAACCCCGCAAAGCGGGCACGGAATCGGCTGGCTGCTGACCACGGCGGCCTTTGCCGCCGGCGCCGCCAATCTCCGCCGCCGCCACGGCCCCCTGGCCCTGGTGGCGGCGGGGGCGGTTTCGGCCGCAATCATGATCGTGGCCCTCAACCGCTGGGCTCCCATGGACTGGCGCCCCCAGCATTTCAAGGAGATTGGGGCCTATAACGCCCTTTTCGCCTGGGCGGTGCTCATGTCGTCACGGCCGCGCCTGGGGTCGTCCATCGCCGCGACCCTCGGCCTGCTGGCGCTTCTTGCCCTGTGCGGCAACCGGACATCGGTGATTGCCGTTCTGGCCGGCGGTGGCGCCATGGGGCTGGCCGCATGGCTCGGCCATCGGCCGCAGGGGCGGCGGGTGGCGGCGCTGCTTCCCGTCCTGGCCGCGCTCGGCGTCACGGCGGGCATCGTCGGCTTCGGCAGCTACCAGGCGCTTCGCGACTTTCACAAGTCGGTGAGGGACACCGTGGTGTCGCGCGCCAACATGACCCGGGTGGTGGGAGCGGAAATCGCCCAGTCCCCGGGGATTCTGGCCACCGGCCTGGGCTGGGGGAGCTTCGACGTGGCCCTGGCCCGGTCCATGACCCTCGACGGCGTGGCCCTCCAGCCCGATGCCAGCGAGGAATTCCTGTTCTGGGACGCGGCCCACCGTAACGACTTCCACACCCATAACGAAGTGATCGAAGCGGCGCTGGCCGGCGGCCTGCCCGCCGCCCTGGGCTGGCTTGGCCTGCTGGGACTGGCGGCTCATCAGGCCCCCCGGCGGCGGCGGCCGGCGGCGGCCGGCTTCGCCGTGGCCCTGGCGGTTCTGGCGTCCATGTGGTTCCAGCTTCCCACCTCCGTACCGGCATTCGGCATCGCCCTGGGCCTCGTCACCACTCCGCGGCGTCGGGGGCGGGCGGCATGGCGTCTGCGGGCCGGGGTTTCGGCACTGGCGGCGCTTCTGGCCGTCACCTCGGTGGCCCAATGGCTGCGGGCCATGGAAGGGCGGCGGGAATTCGCCGACCCGCGGCCGGCCTGCGCGCCGATCATGGGCGGATATGCCCGGATTCACGCCGTCTGGCTGGTCCAGATGCAATGGCACCGCCTGGAAGACGCCCTGCAGGACCCGAGTGCCTTACCCCTGGAAGCCCAGCGATTGAAAGCCGCCCTTTGCTCCATCGACGCCATGGCTCAAGCCCGGGACGGGGCGCCGTTCGCGGTGGAAGCGACCATCATCCGCTCCGACCTGCTGGCCGCAGCCTGGCCGGCCGAAGCGGGAGAACTGCGCAAGGAGCTGGTCTCGGGGCTTGGCGACGGGCTGGCCCGCACCCTGTCCATGGCGCCAAGACGGAGCGACCTGGCGCCCCCCTATCTCGGAGCCCTGCTGGCCCAGGGACAGGAGCAGGACTTGATGGCGTTCATCCGCCGGCACCTTTCCCCGGACGATCCCGTCGCCTTATGGTACTCGGGCAGCGTGATGATCGGCCGCCCCGAGACGTTCGAGGCCGGGTTGCGGCGGCTGCGGGCCGCGCTGGCGGCGGGAATCGAGCGGTTCGTGATGATTCCCGCTCCATTGAAGACGCAGATCAAGGCGGCTGGCGGCCCGATGAATTGAGGAGGCGGTCAGTGCCCGCAGGAACAGCCGCCGCCACCGCAATCGTCGTCCTGGGCCGGGGCCTGATCGCCGACCCGGAAGATGGCGCCGGGATAGATGCGGGCGGTGCGGCCTTCATGGGTGACTTCGACGCAGTTGCGTCCTTCGTCATCGACGATCATGCCCATGCCGAGGCCACCTTGCTCGATGGCGGCCACCACGTCGGTGTCGGAAAGGTCAAACGCCTTGGCGATGGAGCCGATCAGCGCGGCGATCTCCTCGAACATCTCGCGGTTATCTTCCATGAGCGGGCTCCTTAAGGTCAGGCTGGAGCCCGCTCTATAGCATTCCGTCCGGTCGAAAAGCCAGCCTCAGCCGTTCTTCACCTTGGTGACGAAATCGCCGACCGCGGCACCCAGCCCACTGGATTCCTCTTTCAGGCGTCGGGCCGCGTCGAGCACGGTCTGGGAGGCGCGCCCCGCCTCCCCCGCCGCAGAGGTGACGCCGGTGATGTTGCTGGACACCTCCTGCGTTCCGCGCGCCGCTTGTTCCACATTGCGGGCGATCTCCTGGGTAGCGGCAGATTGCTCCTCCACCGCCGAGGCAATGGCCGAGGATATCTCGTCGATCCGGCCAATGGTCGAACTGACGGAGCGGATTGCGCTCACCGCACGATCCGTCTCGGTCTGCACCGAGGTAATCTGCTGGCCGATCTCCTCGGTTGCCTTGGCGGTCTGGTTGGCCAGGTTCTTCACCTCGTTGGCGACGACGGCAAAACCTTTTCCGGCCTCACCCGCCCGAGCCGCTTCAATGGTGGCGTTCAGGGCCAGCAGATTGGTCTGGCTGGCGATGTCGTTGATCAGGCTGATCACCTCGCCAATCCGGCCAGCCGCCTCGGACAGGCCACGTACGATGGTGTCAGTGTGGGCGGCCTCCTCCACGGCATGCCGGGACACGCGGGCGGCTTCACTGACCTGACGCCCGATTTCCGAAACCGAACTGGACAATTCCTCGGTCGCGGCGGCCACCGTCTGGACATTGGTGCTGGCCTCTTCCGAAGCGGCGGCAACGGCGCTGGCCTGGGCCGTCACCTGACCGGCCATGGCCGACATGGCCTGCGCGGTATGCTCAAGTTCGCCCGAAGCCCCGGACACATTGCTCACCACGGATGCAACCCCGGCCTCGAACTCACCGGCCATGCGGCTCATCTCGGCCTTGTGATCCATCTCGGCCTTTTTCCTGGCGACGTCGACCTCGGCCTCCATGCGTTTTTTCTCTACGGCATTCTGCTTAAAGACCTGGACCGCCCGGGCAATATCGCCCACCTCGTCCTTACGCTCCTGGCCCGTCACCTCGACCGAAGTGTCGCCCGTGGCCAGACCTTTCATTTCCTGGATGGATTGGGCCACCGGAACGGTGATGGACCGGCTGATCAGCCAGGTCACCGCCACGGCGGCGGCCAGACCAATGGCAATGACGATGGCGGAGGTGACGATGGTGGAATTGTAGGTTGCCACAGACTCCTGGAACTCCGCCTTGGACACCGTGACCTGCAAGTTGACCAGCGCCTCGAGGGTGTCGACCAGGGTGGTGAAGCGCTTGGCCACATCACTTTTCGGATCGATGACGGTCATGGCGGAAGCGGCGTCCCCCATCTTCAACGCCTCGAATACCTTGGCGCGGTCATTGCGCACCACCTCCAGCTCGGCGGCAAAGCGCTTGGACAATTCCCGCTCCTCGGGAGTGAAAGCGCCGGCAATGTAGTCCTTCCAGACCGTATCGATGGCGTTCGAATATTCGGCAATCTTGTCGCTCAGCGCCTTGCGCTCGTCGGGGCCACTGGCCTCCACCACCCAAACCGTCGTCATGCGAATTCTGTGCAGGTCGTCCATGATCGCCGACAATTGCCCGAGGCTGACCACCCGCTCCTCATACAGGTTAGCCATCCGGCCATTGATCGCCTGCATGCCGTTATGCCCCAGCGTCGCGACGACGGAGACCAGGATGATCATAATGGCGATCAGGGTGGACAGACGTATCGAAATCCGCAGATTGGTTAACATGGCGGCTCCCTTTCCATACGCAAAGCATATGCGTTATGGAATATGCAACGCGAATGGGTCAGCTTACGCCCCATCTGCGATAGGGGTAAACACGTATTTATTCAGTACATCTCATATTGCACTTATTTAAGAGTGGCGCGCCTCACGGCGCGCCCATTGGTAGGTTCAGGCTGGAATTCAGGCGCTGGCCAGCGCCTCCTTGCGGGCCTCCACCACCTTTTCGGCAACGCGGCCGCTGATTTCCTGCAGGTGGTCGAACTTCCACGAGAAGGTGCCCACCCCCATGGTCAGGGAGCGCAGTTCGACGATCAGGTCGTCCATCTCGGCCTGGGGCAGATAGGCCGAGACGGTGTCCCAGCCCTGCCATCCCTCCTTGGCGTCATAGCCGAGGATCTGGCCGCGGCGGCCAGAGACGATGCGCTGGGCCTTGGCGGTGAAATCGGCGGGCACCGAGATCTCCACCGCCAGGATGGGTTCCAGCAGCACCGGATCGCATTGGGGCATGCCCTCGCTCATGGCGATGCGGGCCGCCGTCTTGAACGCCATGTCCGAGCTGTCCACGGCGTGATAGCTGCCGGACGTCAGGGTCACCTGCAGATCCACCACCGGGAAGCCGAAGGGGCCTTGGCGCAGGAAGTCGGCCACGCCCTCCTCCACCGAGGGGATGTACTGGCGCGGCACCACGCCGCCCACGATCTTGTCGACGAACTTGAAGCCCGAGCCGCGGGGCAGCGGGGCGATGTCGATGTGGATGTCGCCAAACTGGCCGTGGCCGCCCGACTGCTTCTTGTGGCGGCCGTGGACCGAGGTGGACTTCCGGATGGTCTCCTTGTAGGGAACCGTCGGCTTGGCGGTCACCACCGCCATGTTGAAGCGGCTCTTCAGGCGGTCGATGGCCACCTGGAGGTGGATCTCGCCCTGGCCGCGCAGCACCTGCTCGCCGAATTCGCCGTGATCCAGCGACAGCGAGGGGTCCTCCTCGGCCAGCTTGGCGATGGCCCCGGTCAGCTTGACGTCGTCGCCCTTCTTCTCGGCGGCCAGCGCGAAGGCGAACAGCGGCGGAAGCGGTACGGGCCAGGGCTCCATGCCGGCATCGGCGCCGCCGATCACCTGGCCGGTGGCGACCGCGTCCAGGCGGCCGAAGGCGCAGACGTCGCCCACCCCCGCCTTGGCCACCTTGGTGGGCGTGCCGCCGGTCATCAGGTAAAGGCCGCCGATGCGGCCCACGTCCAGGGATTGGTTGTCGGTGAACTCGCCCCGCCACACGCGGGCGAAGCTGAGCTTGCCGGTATGGGCGGCATGGACGGTCTTGAACACGGTGGCCAGGGCGGAACCCTCGGCCTTGACGCCGAGACGGGCGGCGGTGGCGGCCGGGCCGGGGGCGTCGTGGCGCAGCGCCTTCAGCAGGCGATGGATGCCGCCGTCGTTCTCGGCCGAGCCGAAGAACACCGGCACGATCAGGTCCTCGGCCAGATCCTTGCCCAGATCGGCATAGACCTCGTCGGCGGGCGGCTGGATGTCTTCCAGCAGCTCTTCCATCAGGTGGTCGTCGAAATCGGCCAGATGCTCGAGCATTTCCTGGCGCGCCGCGCTTTCCTCGCCCTTGAGCGCATCGGGGATCTTGATCACCGCCGAGGTCTGGCCGGGGCGGTACTTGTAGGCCCGCTCGCTGACCAGATCGATATAGCCGGTGACGGCATCGCCCTCGCGGATGGGAATCTCGCGCATGACCAGCGGACGGTCGGACACCGCCTGCAACGCTTCCAGCGTCTCCTTGAGGCGCGTGCCGGCGGTGTCGATCTTGTTGACGAACAGCAGGTGCGGAATCTTGTGCCCGTCCAGGAACTTCAGCACCGGGGCGACCATCACGGCGCGGGCGGGGTCGGGTTCGCACACCACTACCGCCACATCGACGGCCATCAGGGCGTTGTAGGAATCCTGCTGGAACTCCACCGAGCCGGGGCAGTCGATAAAGGTCCACTTCTCGCCCAGATATTCGGCGCTGGCGATGTTGGGCTCGACGCTCATCAGGCGGGCGCGGGCCTCCGGGCTGGAATCGCAGGTGGTGGTGCCGTCCTTGATGCGACCCTGGCGCCCAATAGCGCCGCAGGCGAACAGCATGGCTTCGAGCAGGCTGGTCTTGCCGGCGGCGAACGGCCCGACCAGGGCGCAGGCGCGCGGCAGGGAAGGAGACTTGGACGTCATGGACCCTCCGGAATTTCTTGTTCTGTATGGGCGCCGGAACCCCCTGCGCCCAGCCCCGCCATGGTTTCAGTCAACGGCGCCCGTGGCAACAGGAAATGGCGCGCAGCCGAGACAGGGCTGCACTGCTTGCGTCTTGGTGCATGGAAGCCGGCGTGGTTTACTGGTTCCACCGTTCCGGGGAGGGGTTTTCATGACCGACCACGTTCACGTCAAGATCAGCGGCGCCACCGCCACGGTGACGCTCTGCCGTCCCGATCTGCACAACGCGCTCGACGAGCAGATGGTGGGAAATCTGGCCCAGACCTTCCAGAAGCTCTCCGTCGCCGACGTGGTGCGCGTGGTGGTGATCGAGGGCCAGGGTCCCAGCTTCTGCGCCGGCGGCGATATCGGCTGGACGCGGGCCCTGCTGGACCAGGATGCCGAGGAGGTCAGCCGCAGCGCCATGCAGATGGCCGTCATGCTCGACGCCATCGACCGCTGCGCCAAGCCGGTTATCGCCCGGGTGCAGGGCGCGGCGCTGGGCATGGGGGCCGGCATCGTCGCCTGCGCCGACATGGTGGTGGCCTCCGAAGACGCCAGCTTCTCCCTGCCCGAGGTGCGCGCCGGCTTCTCGCCCACCCTGATCATGCCCTGCATGGCGGCCGCCATCGGCACGCGGGCCATGCGCCGCTACGTGCTGTCGGGCGAACGTTTCGACGCACGCGAGGCCCTGCGCCTGGGCCTCGTCCACGCGGTGGTCACGTCCGACAAGCTGGACGCCGCCCGCGACCTGATGGTGGACTCCGTGCTGAAGGGCGCCCCCAAGGCCCAAGCCGCCGCCAAGGACATGCTGCGCGTGGTGGACGACAGCCCCGCCGGCCCCGACCTGATGCGCTACACCGTGGCCCAGTTCGTCGATGCCCGCGCCTCGGCCGAATGCCG
This sequence comes from Magnetospirillum sp. ME-1, assembly GCF_002105535.1. Classification (GTDB taxonomy): domain Bacteria; phylum Pseudomonadota; class Alphaproteobacteria; order Rhodospirillales; family Magnetospirillaceae; genus Phaeospirillum. Next base: position 577,055 of record NZ_CP015848.1, read on the forward strand.
CGAGGGCGTCACCGCACTCACCGAAAAAAGAAAGCCGAACTGGTCTGGATAAATCGTTCCTGTCATTCCGACGACCATCGGGAGGAGGAATCTCCGCCTGATCCGTCGTTTCCGAACAGAACACGCCGGACCAGGACGAGATCCCTCGCTTGCGCTCGGGATGACAATTCAACTTTGGAGCTGAACATGATCGCCGATTGCCTTGCCGGGCTCAAGGTCCTGGACCTCTCCATGTACATTCCCGGCCCGCTGGCCACCCTGTGGCTGTCTGATCTCGGCGCCGAGGTCATCAAGGTGGAAAGCCCGGCCGGCGATCCCATGCGCACCATGGGTCCGGTGGACGCGGACGGCACCACCGCCTTCTACAAGCTGGCCAACGCCAACAAGACCATCGTGACGCTGGACCTGAAGTCGGCGGACGGCAAGGCCCGCTTCGCCGAATTGGTGGCCAAGGCCGACGTGCTGCTGGAGGGCTTCCGCCCCGGGGTGATGGCGCGCCTGGGCTTCGGCATCGAGCGCCTGCACGAGATCAACCCCCGGCTGGTCCATTGCGCGCTCTCGGGCTATGGCGGCACCGGCCCCTTCGCCACACGGGCCGGCCACGACGTCACCTATCTGGCGGTGACCGGATTGCTGGCCGCCAGCGGACCGGCCGAGCGGCCCATCATGACCTTCCCGCCGCTGGCCGACCATGCGGGGGCCATGCTGGCGGTCAACTCGATCCTGGCCGCGCTGCTGAAGCGCTCCACCTCCGGCAAGGGCACCACCATCGACATCAGCCTCGCCGAAGCGGCCCTGTCGTGGATGGGCGGCGTGCTGACCATGGCGCACCGCTGGGGCGATCCCAAACGCGAGCACGACCTGATCAACGGCGGCGCCGCCCATTACCGCATCTACAAGACCAAGGATGGCCGCTTCGCCGCCATCGCCGCGCTGGAGGAGAAATTCTGGCAGTCCTTCTGCGCCGCCGTGGGCAAGCCCGACTGGGTGGCCCGCCAGAACGAACCCCTGCCCCAGACCGCCATGATCGGGGAGATGGCGGAGTTGTTCGCCTCAAAGACCCTGGCCGAGTGGACCGCCCTGCTGGAGCCCGCCGACTGCACCTTCGAGCCGGTGCTGGAACCCCACGAGGTCGCCAGCCATCCCCATCACGTGGAGCGCGGCTTCACCCATGTGAGCGAGCAGGGCCTGGTCGAGGTGCTGCTGCCCGTTCTGATGGAAGGCGAGCGCCCGCGCCGCCGCAAGCCGCTGGCCGAAAAGCCGGCCGAGGCGGTCATCGCCGGATGGTCTTGAGGACAAATCAACGGTAGAAATGACGACGGCGGGCCGGGAAGGTCCGGTCCGCCGTCAAGGAGGAAATCGCATGATCAAGATGCGCTTTCTCCTGGTCCTCAGGCTACCGTGGCGGATTCGCATCCGCCTCGCTCTGACCCGAGGCTAGGGGCGGCCGGTGGGTGTTAGCGCACCCACCGGCTACCTCCCATTACGCTAAACCATTCCGGTCAAAAAATCCAGAATCACCCGCGCCGCTTCAGCCAGGCCGCCAGATCCGCCGCCATGCGGGCCACCGGCGTCTCCCAGTCGCCGGCCTTGGGCTGGCGGTAGAGGCGCATGCCGGGATACCACGGGCTGTCGTCGCGGCCCGTCAGCCAGCGCCAGCAGCCATCGAAGCGCGACAGCAGCCAGACCGGCTTGCCCATGGCGGCGGCGAGGTGAGCCGTCGAGGTATCGACGCTGATCACCAGATCGAGGCCATTGATCAGGGCGGCGGTGTCGGCGAAATCGGTGATGCCTGAAGTGAGGTCGGCGACGCGGCCCTCGTCCCTGGCCTGAAGCCCCTGCTTGCCCACCTGCAGGCTGACGAAACGGACGCCGTCCACCGCCAGAAGCGGCTCCAGCTGTTTCAGCGCCAGCGAGCGCCGGCGGTCGATCAGCGTGCATTCGATATCGTGTTCGCGGGAATCGCCCGCCCAGACCAGACCGATGCGCGGGCCGGGAGCCAATCCGGCGTTCAGCCGCCGCGCCCAGGGCTCCAGGCGGTCGGGAGGCGGCGACAGATAGGGAAGGACGGCGGGAATGGTCTCGACCATGGTGCCGAAGGCCAGCGGCAGGCTCATCAGTGGCGATTGAAGGTCGATCGCTCCGGTCTCGCCGCCCACCGCCACCACCTCGGCGATGCCGGGCATGGTGGCCAGCAGCGACACCAGGGCGGGCTGCACCTCCAGCACCACCCGGGCGCCCCGCGCCGCCGCCAGGGGGGCGTAGCGGACGAATTGCAGCGTGTCGCCGAAGCCCTGCTCCGACCACAGCAGCAGGGTGCGCCCGTCCAGGGGCTCGCCCTTCCACTGCGGAATGCCGGGGTGGCGATGGGGCTCCCGGCGCTTGCGGTTGCCCCAGCGCGCCTCGTAGAGCGCCCAGCCCTCGGCGAAGTCGCCCTGCTTCAGACGGACGATGCCACGGTGAAAGCGGATGTCGTCATTGGCCGGGTCGGCGGCTCCGGCGGCGTCGAACTGTTCCTGGGCCTCGGCCAGGCGGCCCTGGGCGTACAGGGCCTGGCCCAGATTGCTTAAGGGGATGGCCGCGCCGGGCGACAACTCCACCACCCGGCGGCTCAAGACCTCGGCCTCCTCGACCCGGCCCAGGCTGCCCAGCAGGGCGGCCCGGTTGGCCATAACGATGGGGTCGTCGGGGCTCAGCGTCTCGGCGGTCTCGTAGCACTCGGCGGCGCGCTCCAGTTCCCCCTGTTCCCGCAGCGCGTTGCCCAGATTGTTCCACACCTCGGAATGATCGTGCTCGCGGCCCAGCAGGGTCTGGTAAAGCGCCACCGCCTCGGCCAGACGGCCCATCTCGTTCATGGCGTTGGCAGCCTCGAACAGGTGGGACACCCCGGACCCCTCGATACCGGCCAGCCGCAGATAGGTCTCGGCGGCGAGCTCATCACGTCCCATGGCCCGCAGCTGGCGGGCCAGGATCAGCACGGCGGGGGGATAATTGGGGGCAAGCTCGGCGGCGCGCGCCGCATGCTCCAGCGCCTCCTCGATCCGGCCCCGTCCCCGGATCACGTCCGAGGCGGCGACCAGCACCGGAACGGAATCGGGGGCAAGCCTGAGAGCGCGGCAGACGGAGATGTCGGCCTCGAGCGCCCGGTCCGAGGCCAGCAGGGCGCGGCCCAGATCGGCGTGAAGATTGGCCTCGCCCGGGCGTTCGGCCACGGCGCGGCGCAATTTCTCCACCGCCTCGGCGGGGCGGCCCAGGCGGTTCAGCACCCCGGCCATGTTGGCCAGGGCCTCGACGAAGCCCGGCCGCAGGGCGAGCGCCCGCTCCTGGGCGGTCAAAGCCTCGTCCAGGCGCCCGGTCTGGGCCAGGGTATTGCCCAGGCCGAACAGCGCCTCGGGAATATCGGGATTGAGCGCCAGCGCGCGACGGTAGGCGGCTTCCGCCTCGGGCAGGCGCCGCGCGCTGAACAGGGCGTTGCCCAGGTTGACGTGGTAATCGGGAACCCGGCCGTTGGCGCGGATGGCCTCGCCGATCAGATGGATGGCCAGATCAAACTGGCCCATCTGGGAACAGGCCACGCCCAGCAGATGGTTGGCCCCCTCGTGATACGGATCGGCCGACAGGATCCGCTGGTAGATGTCGACCGCATCAAGCAGCTTCCCCGCCTGATGAAGCTCGACGGCCTTGGCGAAATCGTCGGCCAATGTGGATTCCCCGCGGTTGCTCTTTGGGGTAAACGATGGCACGTCGCAGAGTGCGGAGGCAAGGCGGCAGGGTAATGAAACAGCCGGTTCGTCAAGATTCGTCATATGCAATTTATCGATTGTTGATCCCACTGAAGCCGCTGCTATCATGCCCCCGGCCGAACGGCAGTGATGACTATGCCTAACGACGTGGGTCGACCTCTCAATTTACGCGCCAGCGCCACCGTGGTGGTGATGGGCCTGCTCGTCGCCCTGTTCATCATCGCGACCTTCAGCGCCATGGCCTGGCAAAGGCAGCGGGACCTGCTGCACGACCGCCAGAGCAGCAACGAGCGGCTGGCCGACACCCTGGCGGAACATGTCGACGGCATCTTCGGCCAATCCGCCCTGGTGCTGTCCATGATGGGCGAGCGGCTGGAGCGCGAGCATTCCGCTTCGCCCCACCCGGCCCATGACGGGACGTTCCGGACCTTTCTGGCCGCCGTGCTGAAGCAGGCGCCCATGGTGGCGGCGGCCCGCGTCATCACCCCGGACGGCGCCTATCTCCACAGCCACCCCGAATTGCCGCCCCAAGGGGTCGGCGTCGGCGACCGCGATTACGTCCAGGCCCATCTTCGAGGCGAGGTCGGGCTGTTCGTCGGCAAGCCGATCGTCAGCCGCGTCAACGGACGGCTGGTGCTGCCGGTCAGCCTGGCGCAGCGGAATTCCCAAGGCCGGCTTGACGCGATCCTGGCCGTGATGATCCAACTGGACGACATCAACGCCCTGTTCGAGTCCATCCGCCAGAAGCCCAACGGCACCATCGCCCTGTTCGGAGCCGAGGGAACCCTGCTGGCCCGCGGCCCCATGGACAATGACCTGATCGGCAAGGATTTCTCGCAAGGGCCGCTGTTCCGGGAACACATCCCCAAGGCGGCGACGGGCAGCTACACCAACGTGGTCGCCACCGACGGCAAGCTGCGCCAGGCCAGCTATCGGCGCCTGGGAGACTATCCGGCCGTGGTCTCCATCTCGACCCTGCACGACGACACCATGGCCCAGTGGCGGTCCTATGTCGCCACCCTGGCGCTTATCGCGCTGCCGCTGCTCCTGGCCACCACCGCCATCACCTGGGCGCTGCACCGGCAACTGGTGGAGCGCGAGCGGTTCGAACGTCTGCTCGCCCGGCGTACCTCCGATCTGGAACTGGCCAACGAGGAATTGCGCCACATGGCGGAAATTTCCGCCCACCACCTGCAGGAGCCGCTGCGCACCATCCTGTCCTACGCCCAACTGCTGGTGCGCAAGGCCGGCACGGGAGAGACGGCGGGGCTGGAGGAATACCTGGGCTTCATCCGCTCGGGAACCGACCGCATGAAGGCGCAGCTGGACGCCTTGCAACGCTATCTGGGGGTGGGTCAGTGCCGCCCGTTGCAACCGGTGCCGCTGCAGCGCCTTCTGGACGAGACCATCGACTTGCTCGCCCCCCGCCTGGAGGCCGCAGGCACCACCATCACCTCAGGAAGCCTGCCCGAGATCATGGGCGACCGCCAGCATCTGGCCGGCCTGTTCCACCACATGATTTCAGCCATTCTCGAGCGGCGGCGGCCCGAGCAGAGCCAGACCATCGGGGTCAGCGCGGCGCGGGATGGCGACATGTGGCACCTGATCGTCAGCTCCGACAATACCGCTGCCGATTTCGGCGACGGCGAAACCTCGTTCCCGCTGCTGGGCGCCGGCAGTTCCGGCGACAAGGGGCGCGGCCCGACGCTCAGCCTGGCGCTCTGCCGCAAGATCGCCCAGTTGCACGGCGGCCGCCTGTGGGCGGAAACCACCGGCGACGGCGAAAGCCGCCTGCACGTCATGTTGCCGGCGGAATAGATCCGGGCGGGTTATCTGCTTGCCAATTCCACCAGACGGGACGGCGTGACGTCGCCGGCCGAGCCGGGCTGAAGCAGCCGGGCGGCGGCGGCGCGTTCGGCCGCCGAGAAGGTGCCCAGCGTCTTCAGCGCGTCGGACCGGGTGCTCATGCCGCCATCGAAGCCGGTGGCGGATACCGCATGCCAGCGGGCCGCCTCGGCCCGGGCCGCGCTGCCGCCCTCGGCCTCGCGGATCAGGGCCAGCAGCTGGGCCGAGGGAGCGTGGCGCCGCTTGGCGGCCAGTTCGGCCATGGCGGCGGCCTTGGCCAACAGGTCGGGCATCTTGGTCATTTCCATGGCCGAGCGCTGGGCGGTGCGGCACAGCTGGGTCAGCGCCTCGGTACGGAACTCGCCGGCGGGCAGGGCTTCCGCCCCGGCCAGCAGCCGGTCCATCCAGCCCAGCGAATCCGGATTGACCGGGCTGAAGTCCTTTTGCGCGAAGGGCATGTTGGCCAGACGGTCGCGGCGCGTCGCCGGGTCGCTTACCTTGGAGAGCGAGACGAAGCCGGCCGCCGGGTCGTCGGCGCGCACGCGGGCGCCGTACAGCACCAGGGTGGCGGCGTCGCGCTTCGACGGCACGGTCAGCGCGTCCACCTGGGGTTCCAGCACGGCGGCCAGGGCCAGCGCCCCCTTCCTCGCCTGGCCCATGGCCAGCGATTCCAGCGCCACCAGACCGGAGTCCAGACGGATATCGGCATCGGGCAGCGCCTTGATTGCGGCGATGGCCTCGTCGGCGGTGGCCTCGGCCTCGGGCAGGCGGCGCGCGCTCATCAGGCCGGCGGCATGGGCCAGCAGCCGCGCCCGCAACACCGGATCGGCCACCCGGGCCAGGGCCAGGGCGGCATTGGGGTCGCGGCGCTTGACCTCGGCGTCGATGCGGTAGCGGGCGATGGACTCGGTCATCTCGCGCACCAGGGCGGGATCGTCCACCCATTGGGGCGCGTCGGTGACGGCGGCCAGCAGGCGCAGGCCCTGGCCGTCATCGGCGGCGTCCAGACCGTCCAGGCCGGGCTTGACGAAGGCCTCGACCACCTTGGCGGATTTCAGCTTGGGCGCCGGCCAGAACGAATCGGCGGCGCACGGCAGGCGGAACGCCAGCGCCTCGCCCACCTGCGCCTTGCCGACGAAGGCCTTGCGCACAGTGCCCGATACCCGGCAGGCCGCGCCGGAAACGTCCACTCCCGCCACCTCCACCTGCACATGGCTTTCGGCGGCCAGTCGGCGGGCGACCCAGTTGCGGGCCTCCATGGCCCCATCGGCGGCCAGGGCCGACGTGGACGACAACAGCAGCAGGACCAGCGGAACCGTGCGCTTCATGACCTCTCCCCAGGCAATCACGGCTGGCAGACTAGCCCAGACGCCCGCCCGGCGGCTTGACTTGCGTCATGTGGTCTACAGGCCGAAAAAGCCGGCGATCTCGGACGCCGCGCACTTGCCCCCATCGCTCACATAGGCCCCCTCGCGGCCGCAGCCCGCGGCGGGCGCCACCGGCGCGGCGTGGCCGAAGCCCCGCAGCAGCCAAAGCTCCACCGCCGGCCCGCCCGCGCCGCCGGGCGCCGTCCAGGTGGGACCGGACACCAGCGGATTGACGGGGGCCTGCTCGCAGGTGGTGAAGGGCGGCAAGGCGGCACCGTGCAGCCCCGCCCATTGCGCGGCGCTCTCCACCGCGTTGACGCAAGCGACCGTCTTGTCGGCATCGCCGTGCCAGATGGCCAGGCGCGGCCATTTGTGCCGCGCCCCGTGCAGCCGGGCGATCTCGCCGGCCCAGTGCTCGGGCCTGACCTCGGCGGGGCCTTCCATGCAGCCGAAGGCGCGCCGCACCTCGGGCGTGGCGAAGTACGAACCACCAGTCACCCCGCCGATGCGCGCGCAGCCCACCGGCACGCCCCCCATGGAAGCGCCGGCGGCGAAGTCGTCGGGAAGCGCCGCCAGCAGCACCTGGGCCATGGCGCCGCCCGCCGACAGGCCGACCACGAAATTATCGCCGCCCTTGATGCCGAAGGCTTCGCGCGCCGCCAACACCTCGCGGTACAAACGGCCGATAATGTTCTTTTCGGTGGGCAGCCGCTCGTTCTCGTCGAACCACCACAGGCAGTTGTTGCCCGGCGCGCCGGAAACGGAATCGGTGAACTCGGCCACCAGCAGGGCGAAGCCCTTCTTCTCGGCCAGATCGCGCCAGCCGCTGTCGGTGGCGAAAGGAATGCCCTCCTGCTTGCAGCCGTGCAGCAGCAGGACCACCGGTCCCGGCTTGCCCCTGGCGGCGTCGGGGACATAGGCCTTGACTGCCAAGTTCCACCACCACAGCTGGCCGCCGCCGGCGAACAGGCCGGAAACGGGCTGGAACTCAGTGGCGCAAGCGGGGACGGCCCACAGGACCAGGGCCGCCAGAAGGGCGCCCAGACGCGACATCATGCTCAGTTGCTCCTCAGGCGAGGGATTCCAGGAAGTCGGCGGACGGCGCGAAGAAGGACGCGCCGGTCACCGCCCGGGTGAAGTCCAGCAGACGGTCGTGCAGACCGTCGCCGGCCGACAGCACCATGCGCTCCAGCATCTTGCGGAACGGCGCCGGGCTGGCGCAGTAGGCGACGAAATAAAGGCCGTTCTCCGACGTGCTTCCGTAGGGCATGGAATGGCGCAGCACCTCCAGCTCCTCGCCGTCCTCCTCGATCACCACGCGGACGATGTGGGCGAAGGGCGGCTTCACCGCATCGGCCAGTTCCTCGTCGCCTTCCTTGGTGCGGCCCACCGCCGCTTCCTGGTCGGGAGTGGACAGGGCCTCCCAGCGGGCGAGGTCATGGACGTAGCGCTGCAACGAGACGAAGCTGCCGCCGGCATGGGGGCCGTCGGCCACCAGCGCCACCTCTGCCCGCTCGTCGCCTTCCGGGTTCTCGGTGCCGTCGACGAAGCCGGTCAGGTCACGCTTGCCCATGTGGCGAAAGCCCATCACCTCCTCGGCAAGCCGCACATGGGAGCCCAGCGCCGCCATCACCCGCCGCGCCAGCATCAGGTTGGCGTCGTGGCGGGGCGAGTGGATGTGCACGAACAGGTCGGCGGGGGTGGCCGGCGCCTTGCGGGCGCCCTCGGCCAGGGGCGCGAAGGGAACCAGCCCCTCCGGGCATTCCCGACCGGTCAGTCGAGTCCAGCAGGACGCGCCGATTGCCACCGAACTGACCAAGGCGGGCTCGCCCGCCTGCTCGGCCACGGCCTCGGTCATGTCGGGCAGGGCGGCGAGCACGCGCCGCACCGGGCCCATGTCGCCGTCAGCCAGAACAAGGGTGAGGAACAGGCCGAAATCACCACCGTCCGCGCAGATGGCCGATTGGGGCTTGGTCATGGCGTCACCCGAAGCGGACGTCGACGATCTCGTAAGATTTGGACCCGCCCGGCGCGGTGACCTCGACGGTGTCGCCCAGATGCTTGCCGATCAGGGCGCGGGCCAGCGGCGAATGCACGCTCATGCGGCCCGACTTGATGTCGGCCTCGTGGGCGCCGACGATGGTGTAGACCACCTCGTCGTCGGAATCCTCGTCGGCGAGCGTCACGGTGGCGCCGAAGCGCACCTGATCGCCCGACAGGCTGGCGATGTCGATCACCTGGGCGCGGGAGATGATGTCTTCGAGCTCGGAAACCCGACCCTCGATGAAGCTCTGGCGTTCGCGCGCCGCGTGGTATTCGGCGTTTTCCGACAGATCACCGTGCTCGCGCGCCTCGGCGATGGCCCGGATCACCGCCGGGCGCTCCACCGATTTCAGGGTCCTCAGCTCTTCCTCCAGCTGGGCCAGCCCGGCCGGAGTCATCGGGATCTTTTCCATCAAACGCCCCTACGCCCCTAGAACGACCCCTTAAAGTACGATTGCAGCGGCGCCACATCAAGCGTGCCGCAACGCATAGCCTCGATGGCCTCGACGGCGGCGCGCGCCCCCGCCACCGTGGTGTAGTGGGGAATGTTGTTGGTGAGAGCGGTACGGCGGATGGAGAAGCTGTCCTTCACCGCCTGGCTGCCCTCGGTGGTGTTGACCACCAGTTGCACCTGGCCGTTCATCATGGCATCGACGCAGTGGGGGCGGCCTTCCAGCACCTTGTTGACGATGGTGACGCCGACCACGCCCCGGTCCTTCAGGTAGAAGGCGGTGCCGTCGGTGGCCATCACCTTGAAGCCCATGTCCAGCAGACGCCGGGCGATCTCGACCATGGCCGGCTTGTCGCCGTCGCGCACCGAGATGAAGGCCCCGCCCTCGGTCGGCAGGTTGGTGCCGGCCCCCAGCTGGCTCTTGGCGAAGGCCCGCGCGAAGTCGGAATCGATGCCCATCACCTCGCCGGTGGACTTCATTTCCGGGCCCAGCAGGATGTCGACGCCGGGGAAGCGGGCGAAGGGGAACACTGCCTCCTTCACCGCCACATGCTTGAGTTCCGGGCGGGTGGTGAGGCCGAACGAGGCCAGGGTCTCGCCGGCCATGACGCGGGCCGCGATCTTGGCGATGGGCACGCCGGTGGCCTTGGCGACGAAGGGCACCGTGCGGGATGCGCGCGGATTGACCTCCAGGATGTAGATGTCGCCGTCCTTGATGGCGTACTGGCAGTTCATCAGGCCGACCACGTTCAGGGCCTTGGCCAGGGCCGCCGTCTGGCGCTCCAGCTCGGCGATGGTGGCCTTGTCCAGGGAATAGGGGGGCAGCGAGCAGGCGGAATCGCCCGAATGGATGCCCGCTTCCTCGATGTGCTGCATGATGCCGGCGACGTAAACTTGGGCACCGTCGCACAGCGCGTCGACGTCCACCTCGATGGCGTCCTTGAGGTAATAGTCGATCAGCACCGGATCGTCGCCCGAGACCTTGACCGCCTCGTGCATGTAGCGCTCCAGCGCCTCGTGGTCGTAGACGATCTGCATGGCGCGGCCGCCCAGCACGAAGCTGGGGCGGATCACCACGGGATAGCCGATGGTCTCGGCCACCTTGATGGCTTCCTCCAGCGACCGCGCCGTGCCGTTGGCCGGCTGCTTCAGGCCCAGATCGTGGAGCAGCTTCTGAAAGCGCTCGCGGTCCTCGGCCAGATCGATGGAATCCGGGCTGGTGCCGAGAATGGGAATGCCGGCCTGCTCCAGCGCATGGGCCAGCTTCAAGGGCGTCTGGCCGCCGAACTGGACGATGCAGCCCAGAACCTTGCCGTTGGACTGCTCCTTGCGGACCAGATCGATCACCGTCTCGGCGGTCAGCGGCTCGAAATACAGGCGGTCCGAGGTGTCGTAATCGGTGGACACCGTTTCCGGGTTGCAGTTGACCATGATGGTCTCCTTGCCGGCCTCGTCGAGGGCGTAGGCGGCATGGACGCAGCAATAGTCGAACTCGATGCCCTGGCCGATGCGGTTGGGACCGCCGCCCAGGATGATCACCTTGTCGCGGTCGGACGGCTGAGCCTCGCAATCGGGCGCGTTGACGCCGTCGCCCTCGTAGCACGAATACATGTAGGCGGTCGAAGACGGGAACTCGGCGGCGCAGGTGTCGATGCGCTTGAACACCGGCTTGACGTTCAGCACCTCGCGGCGGAAGGCGGTCTCGGTGAGCGTCTTGCCCGACAGCTTGGACAGGCGCTGGTCGGAAAAGCCCATCTTCTTGAGGCGAAGCAGGCCGGGCGCGTCGATGGGCAGGCCCTTGGCCTTCACCTCGGCCTCGGCGTCGATGATACCCTTGATCTGGGCCAGGAACCACTTGTCGTAGAAGCAGGCGGCGTGGACTTCGTCGATGGTGAGCCCTAAGCGGAAGGCCTGGGCGATGACCAGCAGGCGGTCATGGCGCGGCTGGGCCAAAGCGGACTTCACCGCGTCCTTCATGTCGCCGGCGCCGGCGCCGGGAATCTCCACCTCGTCCAGGCCGGTCAGGCCGGTTTCCATGCTCCGCAGACCCTTCTGCAGGCTCTCCTGGAAGGTGCGGCCGATGGCCATGGCCTCGCCCACCGACTTCATGGAGGTGGTGAGGTTGGGATCGGCGCCGGGAAACTTCTCGAAGGTGAAGCGCGGAATCTTGGTGACCACGTAGTCGATGGTCGGCTCGAACGACGCCGGGGTGCAGCCGGTGATGTCGTTGGTCAGTTCGTCCAGCGTATAGCCCACCGCCAGCTTGGCCGCCACCTTGGCGATGGGAAAGCCCGTGGCCTTGGACGCCAGGGCGGACGAGCGCGACACGCGCGGATTCATCTCGATGACGGTCATGCGGCCGTCCTTGGGGTTGACCGCGAACTGTACGTTGGAGCCGCCGGTATCCACCCCGATCTCGCGCAGCACCGCCAGGCTGGCGTTGCGCATGATCTGGTATTCCTTGTCGGTCAGCGTCAGGGCCGGGGCGACGGTGATGGAATCGCCCGTATGCACGCCCATGGGATCGACGTTCTCGATGGAGCAGATGATGATGCAGTTGTCCTTGCGGTCGCGGACAACCTCCATCTCGTATTCCTTCCAGCCGAGCACCGATTCCTCGACCAGGACCTCGTGGACCGGCGAAGCGGCCAGACCGCCCGAGACGATGTGCTCGTACTCCGCCACGTTGTAGGCGATGCCGCCGCCGGTGCCGGCCAGGGTGAAGCTGGGACGGATGATGGCGGGCAGACCGACGAAGTCGAGCGCGTCGCGCGCCTCCTGCAGGGTCTTGACCACCTTGGACTTCGGGCTTTCCAGGCCGATCTTGTCCATGGCGTCGCGGAACAGCAGGCGGTCCTCGGCCTTGGCGATCACGTCGCGCTTGGCGGCGATCATCTCGACGCCGAACTTCTCGAGGATGCCCTGATCGGCCAGCTTCATGGCGGTGTTCAGCGCCGTCTGGCCGCCCATGGTGGGCAGCAGGGCGTCGGGCCGCTCCCGTTCGATGATCTTGGCGACGATCTCGGGGGTGATGGGCTCGATATAGGTGGCGTCGGCCAGACCGGGGTCGGTCATGATGGTCGCCGGGTTGGAGTTGACCAGGATGACCCGGTAGCCCTCGTCCTTGAGCGCCTTGCACGCCTGCACGCCGGAATAGTCGAACTCGCAGGCCTGCCCGATGACGATCGGACCGGCGCCGATGATGAGGATGGATTTGATATCTGTACGTTTGGGCATCGTCTGGTTCCAGCGAATGAATTAACCACGAAGGCACGAAGGCATGAAGGAAGCACGAAGGTTCAAAGCACCACCCGTTTCATGCCATCTCGAAGCACCTCGCTGTTAAAGTTCAGCAAAAGACCGGCCCGGATGCCGGTGAGTTTCAGATAGGTCAACAATTGAGCGCCGTGTACCGGCAGCAATTTCTCAACCGCCTTGATTTCCAGGACCAGCGCATCGGCAACGACGAGGTCGAGCCTATAGGCGCAGTCCAATTTCATTCCCTTGTAGACGACCGGAACAGGTACCTGTCGTTTGAAAGGGATCTCGTTCAACTCCAGTTCATGAGCCAGACACTGCTCATAGGCCGATTCGAGAAGTCCTGGGCCTAAAGCCCTGTGAACCTCGATCGCCAGCCCGATCACCCTTCGGCTTGCGGCGTCGAATTCCTTATCCCCTTCCAATTCCTTCGCGCCTTCGTGCCTTCGTGGTGAAATGAACGCGTCCACCTACCCCCGCTTCTCCATCAAGCCCACGAAGCGCTCGAACAGGTAATGGGCGTCCTGGGGACCGGGGCTGGCCTCGGGGTGGTACTGGACCGAGAACACCGGCTTGCCCTCGACCGCGATGCCTTCCACCGAGCCGTCGAACAGTGAGCGGTGGGTGACCGTGACGCCGGCGGGCAGGGACTTTTCGTCCACCACGAAGCCGTGATTCTGGCTGGTGATCTCCACCTTGCCGGTTTCCAGGTCCTTGACCGGATGGTTGGCGCCGCGATGGCCGGTGTCCATCTTGAAGGTCTTGGCGCCCAGCGCCAGGCCCAGCATCTGGTGACCGAGGCAGATGCCGAACAGCGGCTTGCCCGCCTTGATCACGCCCTGGATCATGGGCACGGCGTACTTGCCCGTCGCCGCCGGGTCGCCGGGGCCGTTGGACAGGAACACGCCGTCGGGGTTGAGCGCCAACACCTGCTCGGCACTGGCTTCGGCCGGCAGCACGGTGACCTTGCATCCCGTATTGGCGAGGCAGCGCAGGATGTTGCGCTTGGCGCCGAAATCGATGGCCACCACGTGGAAGCGGGGTTTGTCCTGCTTGCCGTAGCCGCCGCGCAAGGACCACTCGGTCTCGTCCCAGGAATAGGTCTGGGCGCAGGTGACGTCACGCGCCAGATCCATGCCCTCCAGGCCCGGCCAGTCATTGGCCTTGGCCCACAGGGCGGGCAGGTCGAAATTGCCGTCGGGGGCGTTGACGATGACGCCGTTGGGCGCGCCCTTTTCCCGGATGCGCCGGGTCAGCGCGCGGGTGTCGATGCCGCAGATGCCGGTGATGTTGTTGGCCTTCAGCCACGAATCCAGGTGCTTGGCCGAGCGCCAGTTGGCGGGATCGGTGATGTCGGCCCGCAGGATCAGGCCGCGCGCCGCCGGAGTGGTGGTCTCCAGATCCTCGGCATTGGTGCCCACATTGCCCACATGGGGGAAGGTGAAGGTGATGACCTGGCCGGCGAAGGACGGGTCGGTCAGCGTCTCCTGATAGCCGGTCATGCCGGTGGTGAACACCACCTCGCCCACGTTGGAGCCGGCGGCGCCGATCCCCTTGCCCCACAGCACGGTGCCATCGGCCAGGACCAGGGCCCCGGTCGCGCCCGGGGGGCGCGGCGCATCAAAGGTCGGCACCTGGCTGCTGGGCTTCGGTGCGGTCCCGTGTTGGTTCGGCATGGTGGTCCTTTGTCGCGTTCGCGGGCCGGAAGGGCTCCGGCCGCAGGTACATTATCATAGAGAGCCCAAGGCTCCCCCCGCCGATTTTGGGCCGCAGAAGGCCGCCGGAGCATCTCGCATACGGGCAAGACCTTCGGGGCTGCGGGGCCGTATCGCGACCCAGTCGGCATCAGGTAAATTCCGCGCCTTATAATGACGGGCGCGGACAGAGTCAAGCCTTGCGACGGGCCGAAAAAAACCCTTCCTTTTCAAGGTTATGGCGTTCCATGGATAAGCTTCCTTTCCGTGGGGATTTGGAGTAGCCTGTGCGCTTTCCCAAACGAGGGGTTGCCATGCTGCGCCAGCAGTTGAATGACGCGCTCAAGGCCGCGATGCTGGGCAAGGATGCCCGTACGGTTTCCACGGTCCGCCTGATTCTGGCGGCGCTGAAGGACCGCGACATCGCGGCGCGGCCCAAGGGCGTGACCGACGGCATCCCCGAGGCCGAGATCCAGCAGATGCTGCAGTCCATGATCAAGCAGCGCCGCGAGAGCATCTCCATGTACGAGCAGGGCGGCCGTCCCGAGCTGGCGCAGCAGGAAGCCGAGGAAATCGCCATCATCGAGAAGTTCCTGCCGCGTCAGATGGACGAGGCGGCGATCACCGAGGCGGTCAAGGCCGCCATCGCCGTCTGCGGCGCCGGCGGCATCAAGGACATGGGCAAGGTCATGGCCGAACTGAAGGCCAAGCATTCCGGCACCATGGACTTCGCCAAGGCCGGCGCGGTGGTGAAGAAGGAACTGGGGGGCTGACGCAGCCCCCGCGGCGTCACCATATCCACCCGGTGACGTGAACGGAAAGACCCCGGCATGGCTTTCCCTCCCCAATTTCTCGACGAGCTGCGCGCCCGCGTCCCGGTCACCTCGGTGGTGGCCCGACGGGTCAAGCTGGTGCGCAAGGGCCGCGAGCACCAGGGCCTGTGCCCCTTCCACAACGAGAAGACCCCGTCGTTCACCGTCAACGAGGACAAGGGGTTTTTCCATTGCTTCGGCTGCGGCGCCCACGGCGACGCCATCGGCTTCGAGATGCGGGCCGGACACCTGTCCTTCACCGAGGCGGTGGAAAAGCTGGCCGCCGAAGCCGGAATCGAGGTCCCCAAGGCCACGCCGGAGGAGCGGGTGCGCGAGCAGCGCCGGGCCTCGCTGCACGACGCCCTGGAATCGGCCACCGCCTTCTTCGAGAAGCACCTGCGGGGACCAATGGGACGGGACGGCTTCGCCTATCTCAAGAACCGGGGCCTGTCCGACGACACCATCGCCCGCTTCCGCTTAGGCTTCGCCCCCGATTCCCGCGAGGCGCTGAAAAGCGCCCTGATGAGCAAGGAATGCCCGGAAAGCCTGCTGATCGAGGCCGGTCTGCTGAAGAAGCCCGACAATGGCGGCGCCTCCTTCGACTATTTCCGCGGCCGCGTGATGTTTCCCATCACCGACCGGCGCGGCAGGGTGATCGGCTTCGGCGCCCGCACCCTGGGCGACGGCCAGCCCAAATACCTCAACTCGCCCGACACGCCCCTGTTCCACAAGGGCCAGACCCTCTACGGCCTGGCCCATGCCCGCGAACAGGCCCGCGAGCAGAACCGGGTGGTGGTGGTCGAGGGCTACATGGACGTCATCGCGCTCCACCAGGCCGGCTTCGCCTATGCGGTGGCCCCGCTGGGCACGGCGGTGACCGAAGCCCAGATCGAGGAGCTGTGGCGCCTGGCGCCAGAACCCATCCTCTGCCTCGACGGCGACAAGGCGGGACAGCGGGCCATGGCCCGCGCCCTGGAGCGCGCCTTCCCCATCCTGAAGCCCGGCCACTCCCTTCGCTTCGCCACCCTGCCCGCGCCCGAGGACCCGGATTCCCTGATCAAGGCCCGCGGTCCTGCCGCCATGGCCGCCGTGCTGGACGCCGCCCAGGCCATGGTCGAGGTGGCCTGGCGCATCGCCACCGAGGACCGGCCGCTGGACACGCCCGAGCGCCGCGCCCTGCTGGAGAAGGAACTGGCGGAAAAGGCCTTCTCCATCGCCGACGAAACGGTGCGCTATCAGTACCTGGCCACCTTCCGCCAGAAGGCGAAGGACTCGTTCCGCCCGCCGCCCCGCCAATGGAACACGTCAGGCGGCCGCATGGGAACCAAAGGCTTCGGCCGCTTCCGCCCCGATCCCCAGGCCCCGCTGAAGGGCCCCGACGGCTTGCTGCCCGGCGTGGGGCGCCCGCGCCCGCCCAGGCCCAATTCCAGCGCCCAGGAATGGATGATGCTGGCCCTGGTCCTCGACCATCCCCGCCTGATGGATTCCATCGGCGAAAGGCTCGGCGAGACCACTTTCGCGGACAAGAGGCTTGACAATCTTCGACGCGGGATTCTAAAGCACCTCGGGGCTGCCCGCGACCTTGACGCGGACGGTCTCGTCACCCATTTGAGGACGGACGGATATTCCGAGATTCTGGACTTCCTGCTCGACGCCAACGAAAGGCGGATTCGCGCGGTGCGCGGCGACCTTTCCACCGAGGAAGCCCGGCATCACTGGGAACACGTCTACAATCTTTATACCAGGAAGGACCTGCTGGCTGACGTGAGCGAAGCCAACGCCGAACTCGCCCAAGGCCCCACCCCCGCGTCGTGGAGCCGTTTCGAGGCGGTGAAGAAGCAGCAGCAGACCGCCAGCGTTCTGGACGACGAAGCGTCCGGGAACGGCTGACGATTTTAATGGAGAGTGGGGCGGGACCGGAGAAACCGGCCCGGCTCGGGGTCGGACCCTTGAGGAGCAGCATTTTTCATGGCGACCAAATCGACGAATACGGCCGAAGTTTCCGAGAACCAGGATGAGGCCATGGACGGCCCGCTGCTCGACACCCTGGGCGTCGCCGTCAAGAAGATGGTGGCCAAGGGCAAGGAGCGCGGCTACGTCACCTATGACGAGCTGAACGCCGCCATGCCCCCCGACGAGGTGTCGTCCGAGCAGATCGAAGACACCATGGCCATGCTGTCCGAACTGGGCATCAACGTGGTCGAAAGCGAGGAAGGCGAGGACAACTCGCCCGAGGCCGCCGAGGAAGAGGCCACCGAGACCGAGGGCTATTCCGGCGCCGGCAACGTGGACGAGGAAGACCTGGGCCGCACCGACGACCCGGTGCGCATGTACCTGCGCGAGATGGGCTCGGTCGAGCTGTTGTCGCGCGAGGGCGAGATCGCCATCGCCAAGCGCATCGAGGCCGGCCGCGAGATGATGATCGGCGGCATCTGCGAAAGCCCGCTGACGCTGCGCGCCGTGGTCGAGTGGCACGACGCCCTGGTCGAGGGCAAGATGCTGCTGCGCGACATCATCGACCTTGACGCCACCTACGGCGCCGACCCCGAGGCCGACGAACTGGCCGAGGTGGAACTGGAAGGCGCCCTCGAGGCCGCTCCCGCCGAGGAGCCCGCCGAGGGCAAGGCCGAAGCCCCCGCCGAGGCCAAGGGCGAGGCCGGCACCGAGGAGAAGGAAGAGGGCGCCGAGGGCGAAGTCGAGGGCGAGGGTGAGGCCGAGGGCGAGGCCGAGGAAGGCGAGGAGAACTCCATCTCGCTGGCCGCCATGGAAACCGAGTTGCTGCCCATCGTCCTCGAGACCTTCGAGGCCATCGCCGCCACCCACCACAAGCTGGAGAAGGTCCAGGACCAGCGCCTGGCCGCGCTGAACAAGGGCGAGGCGGTCACCGCCGCCATGGAGAAGAAGTACGACAAGCTGAAGGCGGAACTGGTCCGCCTGATGGATGGCGTGCATCTCAACAACGCCCGCATCGAACAGCTGGTCGAACAGCTGAACGGCCTCAATCGCCGCCTGATGATGCAGGAAGGCCGCCTGCTGCGCCTGGCCGAATCCTGCCGGGTGAAGCGCCAGGACTTCCTGGACGCCTATTACGGCTCGGAGCTGGACCCCAACTGGATCGAGCAGGTCACCGCCCGCTCCAAGCAGTGGAAGGACTTCGCCACCCGCCACGGCAAGGAAGCCGCCGACATCCGCGCCACCATCGCCGACATCTCCACCGAGGCCGGCCTGCCCATCAGCGAGTACCGCCGCATCGTCCAGACGGTGCAGAAGGGCGAGCGCGAGGCCAGCAAGGCCAAGAAGGAGATGATCGAGGCCAACCTGCGCCTGGTGATCTCCATCGCCAAGAAGTACACCAATCGCGGCCTGCAGTTCCTGGACCTGATCCAGGAGGGCAATATCGGCCTGATGAAGGCGGTGGACAAGTTCGAGTACCGGCGCGGCTACAAGTTCTCCACCTACGCCACCTGGTGGATCAGGCAGGCCATTACCCGGTCCATCGCCGACCAGGCCCGCACCATCCGCATTCCGGTGCACATGATCGAGACCATCAACAAGCTGGTCCGGACATCCCGCCAGATGCTGCACGAGATCGGCCGCGAGCCGACCCCGGAAGAGCTGGCGGAAAAGCTGTCCATGCCGCTGGAGAAGGTCCGCAAGGTCCTGAAGATCGCCAAGGAGCCCATCAGCCTCGAGACCCCCATCGGCGACGAGGAAGACAGCCATCTCGGCGACTTCATCGAGGACAAGAACGCCGTCCTGCCGCTGGATGCCGCCATCCAGGCCAACCTGCGCGAGACCACCACCCGCGTCCTGGCCAGCCTCACGCCGCGCGAGGAGCGCGTGCTGCGCATGCGCTTCGGCATCGGCATGAACACCGACCACACCCTGGAAGAGGTGGGCCAGCAGTTCAGCGTGACCCGCGAACGCATCCGCCAGATCGAGGCCAAGGCGCTGAGGAAGCTCAAGCACCCGTCCAGGTCGCGCAAGCTGCGCTCGTTCCTCGATACCTGATCACCCGCCGCGCAAGCCCCCTCCCCTCACCGGCAGGGGGCTTTTGCTTGCGCGTTGCCGGGCACCTGTCCGGGCCCGGTTGAAGGCCCCCCCCCAGGTCTCCCCTTCCATCCGGCTATAATCGCGCAAAAGACAGCCTCTGCCCCCTTGCATTCATACGCGCCTCGGTTATGGTCGCCCCCGGTGGGGCCTGTAGCTCAATGGTTAGAGCCGGCCGCTCATAACGGTCTGGTTGCAGGTTCGAGTCCTGCCGGGCCCACCAACTGCCCTGTGTCCCACGCATACACGGCCTTCCCCCACATCTCCTCCGCGAACCACATGGCGACGAACCCCTGGGAGGATGTGGAGCGGCGCGTTCCGATCTCCTCAGCATGGATAATCCCTGCCGGAGTAACCACTGCGTGACCCTCGACAGGATGTTTTTTGACCCACCCATTGGTTTCCAAGAGGGTCAGCAAAAAGTTGATGTCCATACGGCTCTCTGACCACGACACCGCAATGGCACTTGGAGTGTCTGCGTTAACAATCACCCCCAGTCCGCCCTGGTTTCTTACGAGCCACAGAAGCAGCTTGTCAGCCCGTTCGCCCAAGCGGGGCTGGCGAATTTTGAAGATACCTTCGGCGGCCTCAAGCGTCAGGAGAGGCAATTCGCCAAGTTGGCCCTGTTCATAGGTCCAGGAACCCAGTTTGATTTTCTGTTCTCGCGGCAAGCACCGCACCCGCCCAGAAGCCTCACCGGTAATGCGATATGCTCCACATCGCGGGCAGATGGCCCTGAATCAGGTCCGTGTCCACGAGGGCAAGGCCATGCTCGGCCTGAGGCGGGAAGTAACCGCCAACGCGATGAAGTCGCCATAGGCATCCGGCTGGGTCAACACCAGGACCGGAGGCTTCTTGGCCGCCGTCAAGTCGGAGAAGGGAAAGGGAATCAGAACGAGATCGCCGCGCTCAAACGCCATCCCAGACCTGATCCTCTGGATTGTCCCAGACCACCTTGAGGGATTCCTGTTGGGCGCCCATCAAATCACGGCCCTGCGCCCGCTCCTGGCGGTCCGCCAGAAACCCAACGAAGTCCAGCACCTCCCTCGCCAGACGCTCAGGAAGTTTCTTGCTCTGCTCGTAAATCAGACCGGCGATGGCCATACGGCCCCTCCCTCGACAGGCGGGCTCTGGGACTCAGTCTATCACGAAATGCATGAGCGCCCCACCCCAACGAAAAACCCCCGCCGGTGTCCCGGCGGGGGCTTCGCAATCGGACCTGATGTAACCCGGATTAGACCGAGTAGTACATCTGGAACTCGACCGGGTGCGGGGTGTGCTCGAAACGATACACTTCCTCGTACTTGAGCTCGATGTAGCTCTCGATGAATTCCTTCGAGAACACGTCACCCTTGCACAGGAAGTCGTTGTTGGCGCGCAGGGCCTCGAGAGCCTCACGCAGCGAGCCGCACACGGTCGGAACCTGGGACAGCTCCTCGGGGGGCAGGTCGTACAGGTTCTTGTCCATGGGATCGCCGGGGTGGATCTTGTTGGCGATACCGTCCAGGCCGGCCATCAGCATGGCCGAGAAGGCCAGGTAGGGGTTCGCGCCGGGGTCGGGGAAGCGAACTTCCACGCGCTTGCCCTTCGGCGAGGCCGAGTAGGGGATACGGCAGGAGGCCGAACGGTTGCGGGCCGAGTAGGCCAGCAGAACCGGGGCTTCGAAGCCGGGGATCAGGCGCTTGTAGCTGTTGGTCAGCGGGTTGGTGAAGGCGTTGATGGCCTTGGCGTGCTTGATGATGCCGCCGATGTAGTACAGCGCCATGTCCGACAGGTCGGCATAACCCGAACCGGCGAACAGGGGCTTGCCGGCCTTCCAGATGGACTGGTGGACGTGCATGCCCGAGCCGTTGTCGCCATAGATCGGCTTCGGCATGAAGGTCGCGGTCTTGCCGTAGGAGGCGGCGACGTTGTGGACCACGTACTTGTAGATCTGGATCCAGTCGGCGGCCTGCACCAGCGAGCCGAACTTGATGCCCAGTTCGTGCTGCGACGAGGCCACTTCGTGGTGGTGCTTCTCGATGGGCAGCCCCATCTCACCCATCACGGTCAGCATCTCGGCGCGCATGTCCACGTGGCCGTCCACCGGCGGAACCGGGAAGTAGCCGCCCTTGACGCCCGGACGGTGGCCCAGGTTGCCCTCGGCGAAGTCCTTGCCCTGGGCCTCGACGCCGTCCTCGGAGCACAGCTCGTAATAGCCCTTGTTCATGCCGAGTTCGTACTTGACGTTGTCGAACACGAAGAACTCGGCCTCGGGGCCGAAGAAGGTGGCGTCGCCCACGCCCGAGGACTTCACATAAGCCTCGGCGCGCTTGGCGATGGAGCGCGGGTCGCGGTCATAGAGCTGGCCGGTGGCGGGCTCGACGATGTCACAGTTGATGATCAGCTGGGACTGGGCGGCGAAGGGGTCCATGACGGCGGAAGCCGGGTCGGGCTTCAGGATCATGTCGGACTCGTTGATGCTCTTCCAGCCGGCGATCGACGAGCCGTCGAACATGATGCCTTCGTTCAGCATGTCGGCGTCGACGGTGCACACATGCTGGGCGGTGTGCTGCCACTTGCCGCGCGGGTCGGTGAAGCGGAAATCGACGTACTTCACGTCGTTTTCCTTGATCAGTTCGAGGACCTTCTTGATGTCGTCGGACATGGTCACATTCCTGAGAGTTGAAGTTGAACACGCGTTCCCGCCCCGCCGCCCGCCAGGGGCAGCGGGAGGGATGAAAACGTTAGATGGCGTCGCTGCCGCGCTCGCCGGTGCGGATGCGGATGGCCTCTTCCACCGTGGAGATGAAGATCTTGCCGTCACCGATGCGGCCCGTATGGGCGGCCTGCTGGATGGCCTCGACGGCGCGCTCCACCAGATTGTCCTCGATAACCAGCTCGATCTTGACCTTGGGCAGGAAATCCACCACGTACTCGGCGCCGCGATAGAGCTCGGTATGCCCCTTCTGCCGGCCGAAACCCTTGGCCTCGGTCACGGTAAGGCCCTGGAGACCGACCTCGTGAAGGGCTTCCTTCACCTCGTCGAGCTTGAAGGGCTTGATGATGGCTTCGATCTTCTTCATGAACCCGCCGTCTTTCGGATTGGCGTTGCGAACCCGCGTCAAAACGCGCGACTCATTTAGCACGCATCGTGCCACTTCGGCCACCCGGAAAAGCGCCCGAATCCCAGGAATCTCCAGACAAAGATGCCCTATTTTCAGGCATTTGCGCCTATTTCGCGGGCAATTCGCTCCCCCTTCACCCCGACCCGCCTTCCAGGCTAGGCTAAAGCCTCGCGATTCCCTGCCGGAGCAGCCCCGTTGAAGCCCGCCAACTCCATTCTGTCGTCGTTCGGCACCACCATCTTCGAGACCATGTCGCGCCTGGCCCAGGCCCATGGTGCCGTCAACCTGGGCCAGGGCTTCCCCGAGGGGCTGGAACCCGCCGACGTGGTCGCCAAGGCGGCCGAGGCGGTGGCCAGCGGCCCCAACCAGTACCCCTCCATGATGGGCATTCCCGAGCTGCGCGCCGCCATCGCCGCCCATGACCGGCGGTTCTACGGCCTGGAACTGGACCCCATGGCCGAGGTGATGGTCACCTCGGGCGCCACCGAGGCCCTGGCCGCCTGCCTGTTCGGCCTGATCGAGCCGGGCGACGAGGTGGTGCTGATCGAGCCGCTCTACGATTCCTATCTGCCCATCATCCGCCGGGCGGGCGGCATCCCGAAGCTGGTGCGCGTCCAGCCGCCCCACTGGGACCTGCCGAAGGAGGAACTGGCGGCGGCCTTCTCGCCCCGGACCAAGCTGATGCTGCTCAACACGCCCATGAATCCGGCGGGCAAGGTGTGGGGCGGCGACGAACTGGACTTCGTGGCCGGCCTCCTGGAGCGCTTCAACGCCTATTGCGTCTGCGACGAGGTCTACGAGCATCTGGTCTATGACGGCCGTCGGCACGTGCCGCTGATGACCCTGCCGGGCATGCGGGGGCGCTGCCTGAAGATCGGCTCGGCGGGCAAGATCTTCTCGCTGACGGGCTGGAAGGTGGGCTGGGTCATCGCCGCCCCCGAGGTTCTGGCCCCCGTGGCCAAGGCCCATCAGTACCTGACCTTCACCACGCCGCCCAACCTGCAGGCGGCGGTGGCCTGGGGCCTGGGCAAGGACGATTCGTACTATGACGGCCTCGCCGCCATGCTGGCCGAGCGCCGCGACCGCCTCGCCGCCGGCCTGCAACGGGTCGGCTTCGAGGTGATGGCCACCGGCGGCAGCTATTTCATCACCGCCGATTTCCGCCCCCTGGGCTTTGCCGGCGACGATGGCCAATTCTGCCGCCACATCACCGAACAGGCCGGCGTGACGGCCATTCCGGTCAGCGCCTTCTACCAGGGCGGCGACGTCAACCACTTCGCCCGCTTCTGCTTCGCCAAGACCGAAACCGCCATCGACGAGGCGGTAAAGCGGCTGGAGCGGTTTTTCCGAGGATAGCCCCTTGACGGGCGCCCCCGGATTTGGCTAAACATGCGGCCTCTCCCGGTGGCGGGTGTAGCTCAGTTGGTTAGAGCGCCAGTTTGTGGTACTGGATGTCGTCGGTTCGATTCCGATCACTCGCCCCATTCCCCCCTTTTGATGTCAGTCAGTCCGTCAGCCACCGGCCTTTGCCCGTGGCCTGTCCGTCGTCGTGACCGCAAGGGGGATCCGGGGCATAGCGCCCCGGACAGGCATCATCCCTCGCTGAGGATCGCGACCATCCGGCCGGCCTCGTAATCCTCGGGATCGAGGCCGTAGGCGTTGCGGAAGGCCGCCAGGGCTTCGGACTTGCGCCCCAGCGTGTTGGCGGCGTCGCCTGCCGCCCGCCACAGCCGGCCATCGCCGGGATAGGCGTCGATCACCGGCCGCAACACATCGACCGCCTCGGCATGGCGTCCGGTCGCGCCCAGGATGGCGGCCAGGCGCAGGGCGGTATCCGGGACGGGCTGCCGGCCATGGGCGCGGCGGGCGAAATCCTCGGCCTCGTCCAGCCGGTCCTGGGCCAGGCACAGCCCGGCCAGATTGTGGAGCGCCAGCGGGACCTCGGGCGTGGAGTCCAGGACCTTGCGGTAGCACTGCTCGGCCACGCCGGGATTGCCGGCCAACTGCTCCAGGCCGCCCAGATTGGTCAGCGCCGCCTCGTGGGTCGGGGCCCGCTCCAGGCATTTGCGGAAGGCGGCCCGCGCCTCGTCCAGCCGGTCCAGCGCGCCCAGCACCACACCCCGGCCATAAAGGGCATCGACCGCCCCCGATACCGCCGCGCGGTCGAGGAACTTCAGCGCCAGGGGCAGGTCCCCGCCGCCATGGGCGAGGACGGCCAGTTCCATCAGGCCGGGATGGCCGGGCGGCACCTTGCCCAACTCGCGTGAGACGGTCCTGGCCTTGGACAGGTCTCCCTGGCGGGCCTTGCTCAGCGCTTCATCGATCCGATCGGTCTTTGCCATCATGTCCCCATCAGGTTTCGCATCAGTTCGGCCAGCCGCGCCGGCGCCGCGCCGTGCCGGCGGCAGTCCGGCCGCAGGCCCCGCGCATCCTCCGCCAGCCACACGGCGATGGCCGCCTCGGCCTGCCCGTCTTCCGTCACCACGGCGATGCCGGGCCGGCGGACGGCGGCGCCCAGGTCGGCGCGAACCAGTCCCGGCTGCAGGCTGACCACCGGCTTGCCCACCAGCCACGCCTCGTAAAGCAGGACCGAGGCCATGCCCGCCACCCGGTCGGCGGCCAGCATCACCCGGCGTCCCGGAACGCCTTCCACCAGACCGCCCCCCAGGGCGCCCCGGCTGGTTTGCCATAAATCCATCAACTCCGCCACGTCGTCGCGGGGGTGGGGAACGATGGCCACCTCCAGGCGCCCCGCCCAGGGCTGCAACTCCCGGCACAGCAAGGACAGCGCATGGCGCTCGGTATAGCCGCGCCAGCCGGGGCATTCGGGCCCGGTGCCCTGATCCCTGGACACCGGCTCGCCGATGAAGGCCACCAGTCCCCGCCCTTCCAGTCCGAAGCCCAGGCGGTCCCGCACTCCGTTCCGCCAGCCGGAATCGGCGGCGGCGGCCTCGGCGGCCAGGCCGGCCAGTCCGGGATGGCCGCTCACCCGCAGGCAGCCGGCCGGCACGCCCTCGGCCAAGGCCTCGTCCCGCGCCTTGTCGTCCATCACGGCATAGATGTCGGGAATCAGTGGCTCGCCGCCATCCATGGTGAGGCGCGCGGCGTAGTTCATCCAGTTGTCCAGCACGCACAGCACCGGCAATCCCCGCCCCCTGGCGGCCCGGGCCAGGGCAAGGGGCAGATGGTCGGCCAGGGAGGTGCCGAAGCATAATCCGCCCACTCCGAGTGCGTCGAGCCAGAGGCCGAAATCCCCCCCGCCGGGCGGATTGAGGCGCGGCAAACCGGCCGGCGCGTTACGCCCGAGAAAACCGTGGTCGAGGATGGCCACCTCTTCCCCCTGCCCGGCCAGCGACACGGCGACGGGAAGGATGGCGTTGGCGCCCCCGGGGTCGGCGGCGGCGAACAGCATCAGCGGACGGGAGGGGCGGGTCATGGCCGGACAGGACTTAAAGCAAGGCGGAATCAAAATCCCCGGACGAAGGCGGCGGGCCCAGGTCCGGGGATGGAGGACGGCACCTTTGCGCCGGAATCAGGCGGTGGCGCTGATGGGCGTGTGAGCGGCTCCGGGCGCCGGGGCATAGGCACCGGCGGGCGCGGGCGCGGCGGCGGCGGGATCGACACCTGCCGCCGCGGCGGCTTCACGGGCCTCGCGGGCCAGGGAATCGCGCAATCCGCTGGCGATGTTGCGGTTGATGTTGACCAGCACCTCCAGCTTGGCGGCGTCGGGCTCGGTCAGGGAGGCGACGGTGTGGAAATCGACGAACTGGCACAGGCTCAGCATGTTGACGACCGTCTCGCTCGACTCGCCGGCCTCGACCTTGCCGATCAGGTCGGCCTGGAAGATGGTCCAGAGCTTCCAGTTGAGCCGCAGCGCCTCGCGCATGCCCTCGGGCTCGCCGCGGGACGCCGAAGCCATGCGGCGGGCCGCCTCGGTCAGCGCCCAGGCTTCCGTTTCACGCGGATTTCCCTCCTGGGGGATGCTGGCGGCGTGGGCTGCGTTGCTGTAAGGATTCATAACCTCTCCCATCACTTCTCGGGATGCTGCGTCGCCTGCTCACGAGAACAGGTTGACCACCGATCCCGGCTGGTAGGTGTCGTTGTTGAAGGCCTTGCCCATCTGGTCGCTGCTGGCTTGCGCCGCCTCGAATCCGATGGAGACGGCCTGAAGCTGCTGCGCGATCAGCAATTTCTTCTGTTCCACCTGCTTGGCGACGTCGGCCTTGATCTCTTCAGCCTTCTGCTGCTGGTGGTCCTTGATCTCGGAAATGCGCGTTTCGACCCAGTCCACTTCGCTGGCGACGATGTCCAGGCGGTTGGATACCCGCTGGAGGGCAAAATTGATCTTTTCCAGGGAATCGGTGAGGTTGTAGGTGCTGCCCGTCTTGGCGTCATCGTCATCGGCGGAGAAATGCTCCAGGCCGACACCCTTCATGCGGATCTGCCCGACTCCCTCGTCGCCGTTCAGATCGACTTCGGTTCCGTCGAGAAACGGCAGGTTTCCCAGACTTTCGTTGAACTTGTCGATTTCGGCGTTGTACTTGGTGGCATCCACCGGGTCACCGGCGGCGGCGTTGATCTGCTGCTCGGCGTTGAGCGAGGTGAGATTGCCCAGGTCGTCCAGGCGGTCCAGCAGCTGCGTCCGGGCCGTATTCACCTGGGCCTGGTAATCCACCAGCTTGGGCAGGCGCTCCTGCAGCTGCTCGAGTTCCTTGTCCAGGTTGGTGTCGTAGCTGTCCAGCGCCTTCTGCTGCAACGCCGACACTTCGTCATTATAGCGAACCATCATGGAGTTCTGCATATTGGCGAAGGCGAGGTTGAAGGCCGGACGCGCCGACATGCCAGACAGCGTGCTGAGCATCTGGGTCAGATCGCCGACATAGGCACTGAGCACGGTATCGGTCAAGGGAACCTCCCACGCGGCGGGCGAGTTCTTCACCCATGCCGAGCCTAGCATCGTTCCGTTAAGAAATCCATAAATCGGGGGGAACGGGAACCGGCGCCCGGTGTGGCGGGGTTAACAGTTTTCTAACCGAAGGTGCCGCAGAATTATCGGCTAGAATCAATAACGTCCGCGCACCGAACGCCGCCCCAGGAGACACCCATGACCGAAGAAATCGGCGACCTCTCGAGCCTTCCCCTCCCCGAGCAGGAAGCCCTGAGCCTGGCCGAGGCCGCCATCGCGCTGGACCGGGCGCGCAGCAGCGAGAACCGCGCCGCCGAACTGGTGGCCGCCCTCAACCACAACCTCGAGGTCTGGGTCGCCATCCGCTCCCTGGCCCGTTCGCCGGGCAGCCCGCTGCCGCCCGATCTCAAGGCCAGCCTGATCCGCCTGAGCGAGTTCGTCGCCCACACCACCTTCACCAACGGCGCGTCCATCGGCGATTCCTCGCTCAACACCCTGATCAATATCAACATGCAATTGGCCGAGGGCCTGCTGGAAGGCCAGAAGAACGCGGCGGCCGCGGCCAAGAAGAGCTGATCACCCCGCCCGTTCCACCAGCGCCTGGCGCACGCGCCCCAGCACGCCCGGCCAGCCCTCCCCATGGGCGGCCCGGAACAGCCGGGCTGTGGGATACCAGGGGCTGTCCTCTCGCTGCAGCAGCCAGCGCCAGTCGGGAAAGCTGGACAGCACCACCCAGACCGCCCGCCCCAGCGCGCCGGCCAGATGGGCCGGCGAGGTGCACGACGAAATCACCAGATCCAGCGCTTCCATGGCGGCGGCCGTCTGGCTGAAATCGGTCAAATGCGGGCCGAGGTCGACGAAATGGCCGGGCAGGCGCCGCCCCTCCAGTTGTGCGGCCGCCGGTCCTTTCTGCAGGCTGAAGAACGTCACGCCCGGAACGTCCAGAAGCCCGAGATAAGGAGCCAGTCCCGGCGAGCGCCGCCCGTCATAGGGGGCCTCGGGATTGCCGCCCCACACCAATCCGACCTTCAGTCCGCAATAGGCGGCCAGGCGCTCGCGCCATTGGGCCACCAGCCCGGACTCGGCCCGCAGATAGGGAATGTCGGCGGGAATGGTCTGCAAGGTGGTGCCGAAGACATGGGGCAGCGACATCATGGGAACCTGGAAGTCGGGTGCCTCCATGGCCTGTCCCGGCTCGATGGCCGCCGCCACGCCGGGAGCCGTCGACAGCAAGGCCCCCAGCCCCGTGGGCGAGCCCACCACCACGCGGGCGCCGCGCGCCGCCAGCAACGCCGCATAGCGCACGAACTGGATGTTGTCGCCGAATCCCTGTTCACCCCGCATCAGCACGGTTTCGCCGTTCAGGCGCTGTCCGCGCCAGCGGGGACCATTGATGTCGGGCTGGGGGCGATAC
Source organism: Magnetospirillum sp. ME-1 (assembly GCF_002105535.1). GTDB lineage: Bacteria > Pseudomonadota > Alphaproteobacteria > Rhodospirillales > Magnetospirillaceae > Phaeospirillum. The sequence continues at coordinate 605,745 of NZ_CP015848.1, forward strand.
TCGGCCAAAGGCAGGCCGCGGCGGTAGTCGCCGTGCAGCAGCAGCATCTGGCCCAGGCACATCTTGACCCGGGGGTCGCCGCCGCCCTGGGCCGCGCGATAGACGTCCATGGCCCCGGCCAAATCTCCCGCCTCGATGCGTTGGAAGGCGGCCGACAGCGGGTCCGGGGCCATGATCTAGCCGCGCGACAGATCGAGGGTCCGGATTCCCTTGAGCCGTACGGAAATCTCGTCGCCCAGGGCATCCGGATTGGCCAGACGCGAAGCCAGGACCTGCTGGCGCAGCTCGGCCCGAATCCGGGCCAGGTCCGGATCCTTGGCCAGCCGGGCGGCGATGGCCACATAGCCGGCGGAATCGTCGGCGATCCACTCCGGCCGGCCCGCCGCCCGCAAGATGGACGCGCCCATGCGTCCGGCCCGGCGGTCGCCGCGCATGGACACCACCGGCAGGCCCATCCACAGGTCCCAGGCCAGCTCGGTCAAGCCGTTGACCGGGGTGGAATCCAGAACGACATCGACCATGTGCGGGAAGGCCTTGGCGGCGGCGGCGGCGTTATCCTCCAGCGGCGCCTGGAAATGAACGCGGTTGGAGACACCGTATTCGGCAAAGGCCTCCAGCCCCCAGGTGACCATTTCCTCTTCCCAGTCATCGCGCCCGCCGATCATCAGATGGGCATCGGGAACCGCCCACAGCACCCGCGACCACAGGGCCACGCTTTCCCCGGTCATCCTGGCGCCATGGCCATGGACGCCGAACATGGGAAAGCCCCGCGTCGAACGCGGCAGGTCGAGGACCTCTTCCTCAGGGGCCAGAATCTTCGGGAACTGGAAAGCCAGCAGATTGGGCAGCGACATCACCCGCTCTTCGCCGTAGGTCCGGCGATCCACGGGCGCGGTCTCCTCGTCGGACAGGACCACGCTCACGCCCGGCAGCCGGTCGCACATGGGCGAGGAAATCCAGTGAAGGGTGGCGGGGGCGCCATCGCCCTTGAAGACCGGATAGCTGGCCCTCTCGCTGGGGCAGCAGAGATTGATCAGCACGCCGGGCTGGTCGCCGAGCACCACCCGCCCCAGGGTCGCCGCATCGATGCCGATGGACTGGCGCGGACGCATCACGCTGGTGCGCAGCAGGTCGGTGACCGGGTCATGGCGCGGATTGAGGGTGTAAAGGACCGTCATCTCGAAATGCTTGAGCACAGGCGCCACGCAATGGGCCAGCGGGCTGTCGTAGACCTGATCCCACATCAGCCCGACCACCGGCGAGTCCACCTTGTCCCGCGCGTTGACCCGCCGCAGCGGAGCCTCGCGCTCGGCCACGAAGGCGTCGATCATCGCCTGGGCGGCGGGCCAGTTGGCGCCGGATTGCAGCACCAGGGACCCGGCGACCTCGGCGCGCAGCGTATCGTCGTCCCCGGCCAGTTCGAAGGCGATCTTCTGATGTTCGATGGCGGTGTCATGACGGCCGCAGGCCATCATGGAATCGGCCAGCACCGCATGCATCCGGGGATCGGCGGGGTTGTGGTGCAGGGCGGCCCGCATCATGGAGGCCGCCGCGAAGGGGCGGTCCAGCGCCAGCAGCGAGCGGGCGATCAGCAGCATGCTGGCTTTGTCGCCGGGATGGATGCGCAGGTGCTTTTCCGCCTGATCCAGCGCCTCGCGGAACAGTCCCAGGTGAAAGGCCGCCTCGGCCTTGGTCAGGTGATGGGAAATGCCCACGTTCTGCAGCGAGGTCATGTAGGAGGACAGATCGGCCGGAACCAGATCCTTGGCGTCGGGACGCGGCTTCAGGCACACGGCCAGCTTGCCGTAATAAAGGCCATCGGCCAGGCGCCCCACGCGGGTGTAGATGCTGGCGAGCACGTCCACCACTTCACGGCAATCGGGCGCGATGGAATGGGCCCGTTCCAGCAGTTGCAGACCCAGCCCGGCATCGCCGCTGCAAAACGAGGTGATGCCCATGGCCAGGAAATAATAGGGATTGAGGCTGCCCTGCCCGATCTTCATCTGGCAGTGCTCCATCAGCTCGGCGGCGGTGCCGCTCTGCAGGATGCCGGTCAGTTCCGCGATTTCCGCAGTGAATTCATCACTCATACTGCCACCCCGTCACCTTCTCGAACAATTCCTCATCGGATTCGAATTTTTCGATGTTCTCGAAATACCACTCGGTCTGCAACGTCATTGCCCGGACGGTCTCCAGGAACTCATCGCGCACGATGTCCCAGAACGCCGCCTTATGGTCGGGATTCTTCACCCGCTTGGCGTAATAGTCGAAGCACATCACCGCCATCATGATGGTGCCGCGCACGAAGAACTGCGCCACGGTGGGCGGCGCCTTGTAGTCGCTGATCAAGAGATCGGACAGCTTGAGCACCATGGGGTTGATGTCGCCCAGGTGGTCGTCCATGGCCGCCGCGCACTCTTCCAGCAGGGAGATGATGCTCTGCGGCCAGTTCTCGCGGCCCCAGCGTTCGGTGAAATGGGCCTCGGTGCCGGGCAGGAAGGTGGCCTTCACCTTGGCGAGATCCTTGGCCTTCATCTCCGGGGTCGATTTCAGCCGGATGGATTGGGAGCTTAAGGGCCGGGTGTTCTCGATCAGCAACCCGTCGCTGCAATTGTAGGCATCCACGCCCGGCCGGTAGCGGCCGATGATGCGGCCCAGGGCGTCGCGGGTCCACAGCATGATGGTCTCGCTGTAGACCAGCCCACCGAAATTGCCCACGTCGCGGACGTCGAACACAGTGTCGAAATTCATCGCCCCCTTCTGGCCTTCCATCTGGTCGTCGTCGTGACGGTAGAGGGAGTGCTTGGAATGGTGGCGCTTGGGATTGCGCGAGCCGAGATCGACGCCGAACAGGTAAAGCTCGCGAAAGCCTAAGGCCAGCGCCGCCGAGGTGCCGGTATTGGTCACCGTCGGCCCCGAATCCTCCAGGGAATACTGGTTCCCCGGACTGAACAGGGCATAGGAGCTGAGCGCCGGGCGGAAATAGTAGACCGCGTTCTCGAACAGGCCCCGCACCCTGGGATCGACGGTGTTCGAGGCGATGAGCACGGCGTCGCCGAAACCGAACTCCTCGTGGACGGCGGCCAGGGCGCGATAGGGTGCGGCGCCGTTCTCCAGCAGCATCTGGAAGTCCGGCTGAATGCCGTTGGCCAGCAGGACGCGCGACGCCGTGCCGCAGGAGATGATCACCGCCCGGTCCTGATTGGCCTTGATCACCTCGATGTCATCGTCAAGCGAAGGCCCGGACCCCACGATGAACACCGGCGTGCCGAGGGCGTACTTGCCGTACTGCATGACCTGATAATCGCCGTTGCGCAGATTCATGTAGGAGGCGCGCGTCATCTCCATTTCATCATGGAAGAAACCCAGCCCGATGCCGATCAGCTGGGCGTCGCGCATGAATTCGGTCATGGCCGCCATCAGGATCGGGCTGTTGAAGGCCACGAACACCCGCGCCCAGTCCACGATCACCGGACAGCAGCACCGGATGGCCGCCCGGAGCGACCGGGCGATGTCGCCGGAATTGTCGGAGATGATCAGGTTGAAGCGATAGGGATTCTCCCGCCGGGTCTCGAGAATCGGCCGCCATTCGATGGTCGCCAGGGAGTGGAAGACGAAATCCAGATTGGGCTCGACGATGTGAATGCCCGCCGGCTTCACCTGATCGAGCAGCATGGGCAGGTGGTAGCCCAGGCCGAGGCCGATGCACACCAGATGGAAGCCGCCGGTTTCCTCGGGGAACTGCAGGAACTCCATGCCGGCTTCGGTGGCGCGCTTCAGGGTCTGGACGAGAAAGCGCCGGGTGATCAGATCCACATGCCCGCTGGTCAGGGGATTCATGTTGATGTGGTGTTCGACCGAAGTGGCGGAATCCTCGACCATGGCCTCGACGCGCTTGCGGCCGCCCGGGCCGTACAGCATCTCGCCCCGGAACTCCACGTCCAGGTCGCCGTCCTGGTTGGTGACCAGCCGGCTCTGCGCCTGATGGTTTCGAAGGCGGGCGCCGAGCTCGGGCATCAGCTCCATGAACGCCTGCAAATTCCTGGTGACCAGGTCGCTGTCGATGTGAGCCGTCTCGGCCATGCCCTCTCTCCCTTTCCCCGCTTCCGGGGCCACGATGACATCCGCCTCCCTGTCCGCCTCGTCTTGCCACCGCGCGGGCGGAAACGCGCCGGCGACCGGACAAAAGAAAAGAGGTGGCAAAGCCACCTCTTTCCCCAAGTTTTACGCCATTTCGACTTAACGGAACAGCGACAGGATCGACTTTTCGTTCTGACCGGCGAAGGACAGCGCCTGGATACCCAGCTGCTGGCGGGTCTGCAGGGCCAGCAGGTTGGCGCCTTCCTCGTTCAGATCGGCCAGGGTCAGCTTGCCCGAGCCGGCCTGCAGCAGGTCGACGTAGTTCTTGGTGAAGTCCAGACGGGTGTTGAGCAGGGCGACGTTGGTACCCAGGTTCTGGGCCACCGAACGCAGCGTCTCGAGGTTGACGTCCAGATTGTTCACCAGGTCGTTGACCACGCCCGACAGGTTGGCGTCCAGCACATACTGGCCGGACACGTAGCCGAGGTTGGTTTCGGCCGAGATGCGCACGCCGTAGGCACCGGTGATGCCGCCGGCGCTGAAATAGGCCTGGCCCTTGATGTTGCCGCCGTTGGCCGAGGCGAACACGCCGGCCTGCGAGAACGTGATGGTGTCCTGGCCGGTGATCGAGCCGGAGCCCAGGGTCAGGGTCAGCACCGCACCCGCCGCAGTGCCGAAGCTGCCGTTGACGAAGGTGCTGGTGGTGGTGAAGGTGCCGGCGGCGGAATTGCCGGCCGACGCCACGGTGAAGGTCAGGTTGTAGGCACCATAAGAGAAGGTGTAGGTGCCCTGGGCCAGCGAATTGCCGGTCAGGCCATTGAGGGTGATGTCAATGGTGTCGCCCTTGGTCAGGGCCGAGATGCCGCCCTGGCTGAGGGCCGTGTACTCGACCGCGAACTTGTTGTTGTTCTGGGTGCTGCCCTGGGTGACGTTCAGGTCGGACAGCGCCGTGCCGGTCAGATCGGCGGTGGTGGCGCGGAAATTGAAGTCCTGGCCGTTGGTGAACACCGAGGTGGTGGTGAACGCGACACTGCCGCCCAGGTCGGCCTGGGTGGCGGCGCCGGCGGAGAACACGGTGAAGCTGACCGTGGCCGAGCCGTAGGAGAAGGTGTAGGTGCCCGAGGTCAGCGCGGTGGCGGTGCCGGCATAGGTGGCCTTGACCACGCCGCTGGTGCCCAGCGCCACGCCGGTGGCGTCGTCGAACGACAGCTGGAAGCCGCCGTTGGAGGTCACGGCCTTGGCGATGTTCAGACCGGCGGCGCCGACCTTCACGTCCACCGAGCCCACTTCGAGGCTGGAGCCGGTCAGGTTGGAGAAGCTGACGGTCAGGGTCTGGCCCTTGCCGGCGATCAGGTTCTGGCCCTGATACTGGCTGTCGGTGGCCAGATTGTCGAGCTGGCTGCGCAGAGCGTTGAACTGCGACACCAGGCTGCTGATCTGGGAGCTCGAAGCGGACTGGGCGTTCAGCGCCAGACCCTTGAGCTGCTTCACCAGGGTGGTGACGCCGGAAATGCCCCGCAGCGCGGTGGACAGCGCGGACACGCCCTGGTCGATGTTGTCTTTCTTGCCCTGGAAGTCGCTGGCGCGGTCGGACAGCGCCTTGGCCTGGAAGTAGGCGACCGGATCGTCGATGGCGCTGGCGACCTTCAAACCGGTCGACAGACGGCTCTGGGTACGATTCACGAGGCCTTGGGTGGACTGCAGAGCCAGCAGATTGCTGCGGACGGCAGAGGTAAGGGTGACGTCAGACATAACTGATCTCCTTTCTAGAGAGGCCGGTGCGATTCTCGCCCCGGGCTTCCTTACATTCCCCGCAACCGGCAAGCCACTGGCTGCGGGTCGCATGCAGGGAGCACACTTCCTAACAACATCAGTCTAGATCAACTGACAGTCCCGGCGCAACCGAATTTTTGCCAATCACTTCAACATGATGCCGAGATCGGGAATAAAGGATTTATTAACCCTTCACCACGAAAGGATATATGGCGCAACAACAAAGTAACAGCCGTGTAAATATCAGAAATTCTCTTGAGAGCATCGGGGCTCCCAACAATGAAACGACTTAAGTTATCGATCGATACGCCAGCCGGACCGTTACATGAATTCAAAATATGGGTTATTTCCGCCCCGGTATTACCTCTTCTCCGCGACAAGAACATGACTCCAACGTTCGCACAGGCGTTTTCCACCCATCGGCGAGAAGGTGCGCCAGCGTTTCCTTATCCTTCATCCGGTGGAGACTGCCGCCCCCCGCCTGCGGCCGGCGCGGGCAGGTCCCGGCAAGGATCGAGGGCCAGCTTTCCTTGAACAGGTCCTGGATCTCGGCCTGGAGGCGGGCATAGGTGGAGGCCAGGGTGTCCTCGTCCGGCGCGAACGCCACTTCCTTCTGGGCCAGGATGTCGCCGGTATCCACCCCATCGGCCAGGCAGTGGATGGTGACGCCCTTGGGCGTGCCGTCGACGAAGCTCCAGAAGTTGGGGTCCGCCCCCCGGTTCCAGGGCAGCAGCGAGATGTGCAGGTTGACCGCCACCTCGGGCATGGCCGCCAGCACGTCGGCTTTGAGGATGTGGCGATAGCCATAGCTGACCACCGCCTGAAAGCCCCCAGCCCGCACGAAAGCGGCGTCGATCCGGTCTTCCGTCTGCACCACCTCGCCCCCCCGGCTCCGCAGCCAGGCGAGCAGCGGCGAATCGGCGGGGCCGAGGAAGAGGACGGTGCCGCCGCTCATGTCTTGGCGGCGGCCTTCTTGGCCGGAGCCTTCCTGGCGGCCGGCTTCTTGGCGGCGGCTTTCTTGGCCGGAGCCTTCTTCGGCCCCGCCTCGGCCTTGGCGGCCGGCGCGGCCTTGCGGCCCCGGGCCGGCTTGGCCGGGCCCTTGGCGGCCTTGGCGGCAATCAGGGCCAGGGCGGCCTCCAGCGTCACCGTATCGATGGTGACGTCCTTGGGCAGGGTGGCATGCACGCCATCGCGGGAGACGTAGGGGCCATAGCGCCCCTCGTGCAGGGTGACCGGCTTGCCCTCGTGCTCGCCGAGCGTCTTGAGCGGACCGGCGGCCCCCCTGCCCTTGGCCTGGGACAGCAGTTCCATGGCGCGGTTCATGCCGATGACCAGGACGTCGTCGTCCTTGGCCAGGGATTTGTAGGTGCCGTCATGCACCACATAGGGGCCGAAGCGGCCGACACCCGCCGAAATGGACTTGCCGGTCTCGGGATGGGTGCCGATCAGGCGCGGCAGGGCCAGCAGGCGGCAGGCGATGTCCAGGGTGACGTCGGCGGGCTCCAGCCCCTTGTAGAGCGACACCCGCTTGGGCTTTGGCGCCTTGACGGCTTTTGCGGCCTTGGGGGCCTTCTTGCCCTTTTCCGGAGCGGGCGCGGGCTCGGCCTTCAGGGTCGATTCGTCGCCCAACTGGACATAGGTGCCGTAGGGGCCCTTGCGCAGCGTGACCGGCAGGCCGCTTACGGGATCAAGGCCCAGCTCCTTGGGGCCTTCCCTCACCTCGTCCTCGCCCTCGCCCCCGGTGGTCAGCGGGCGGGTGAAGCGGCATTCGGGATAGGCGGAGCAGCCGATGAAGGCGCCGAACTTGCCCAATTTCAGCGACAGCCGCCCGGCGTTGCAGGTGGGGCAGGAGCGCGGATCGTGGCCCGAACCGGTATCGGGGAAGAAGTGCGGCCCCAAAAGCTCGTCGAGCGCGTCCAGCACCTGGGCGACGCGCAGGTCCTTGGTCTCGTCCACCGCGCCGGAGAAGTCCTTCCAGAACACCTCCAGCACCTTCTTCCAGTCGATGCGCCCGCCGGAGATGTCGTCCAGCTGGTTCTCGAGATCGGCGGTGAAGTTGTACTCCACATAGCGGCCGAAGAAGCTTTCCAGGAAGGCGGTGACCAGACGGCCCCGGTCCTCGGGGATGAAGCGCCGCTGGTCCAGGCGGACGTAATTGCGGTCCTGCAGCACCGACAGGATGGAGGCGTAGGTGGACGGCCGGCCGATGCCCAGCTCCTCCATGCGCTTGACCAGAGAGGCTTCGGAAAAGCGGGGCGGCGGCTGGGTGAAGTGCTGCTCGGTGCGCATGGCCTTGCGCTCCATGGCGTCCTTCTCATTCACGTCGGGCAGCAGCTTTTCCGCGTCCTCGTCGTCGGAATCGTCCTTGTCCTCGCGGTAGACCTTCATGAAGCCGTCGAACACCACCACCGAGCCGGTGGCGCGGAAGACGATGCCGTGCTGGTCGCCGGCGATGTCGACGCCCACCTGGTCCAGCTCGGCCGCCGCCATCTGGCTGGCGAGCGTCCGCTTCCAGATCAGCTCGTAGAGGCGCAGCTGATCCTTGTCGAGGTAGCGGGCCACGTCCTCGGGACGGCGCGCCAGATCGGTGGGGCGGATGGCCTCGTGGGCTTCCTGGGCGTTCTTGGCCTTGGTCTTGTAGAGGCGCGGCGCCTCGGGGACGTAGGATTTGCCGAAATCCTCGGCGATCACGGCCCGGGCGCCTGCTATGGCCTCGGCGGCCATCTGTACGCCGTCGGTTCGCATATAGGTGATCAGACCCACCGTCTCGCCGCCGATGTCGACGCCTTCATACAGGCGCTGGGCCAACTGCATGGTGCGCGCCGCGGCGAAGTACAGCTTGCGGCTGGCTTCTTGTTGCAGGGTCGAGGTGGTGAACGGCGGATAGGGATTGCGCCTGGTCCGCTTGCGCTCCACCGAGGCGACCGAGTAGCGGGCCGATGCCGCCTTCTTCTCGGCGTCGCGGGCCAGGGCTTCCGACGACAGGTCGAACTTGTCCAGCTTCCTGCCGCCCAGATGGGTCAGCCCCGCCGACAACAGCGCCCCCTTGGGGGTCAGGAAGTCGGCGGCGATGGTCCAGTACTCGCGGGGCTTGAAGCTTTCGATCTCGGATTCGCGCTCGCAGATCAGGCGCAGCGCCACCGACTGCACGCGGCCCGCCGAGCGCGAGCCCGGCAGCTTGCGCCACAGCACCGGCGAGAGGGTGAAGCCCACCAGATAGTCCAGCGCGCGCCGCGCCAGATAGGCGTCCACCAGTTCCTGGTGGATGTCGCGGGGATTGCGCATGGCCTCGGTCACCGCCGATTTGGTGATCTCGTTGAACACCACCCGCTTGACCTCGACCCCCTTCAGGGCCTTTTTCGCCTCCAGCACCTGGCGGACATGCCAGGAGATGGCCTCGCCCTCGCGATCCGGGTCGGTGGCCAGAAACAGTTTGTCGGCGCCCTTGACGGCGGCCACGATCTCCTTGATCTGGCGCTCGGACTTGGCATCCGTCTCCCAGTCCATGGCGAAGCCCTCGTCGGGCCTGACCGAGCCGTCCTTGGGCGGCAGATCGCGGATATGGCCGTAGGAGGCCAGCACGTGGAAGTCGCTGCCCAGATATTTGTTGATGGTCTTGGCCTTGGCCGGAGACTCGACGACGACGACTTTCATCCGCACCCGTTCACTTCCAAAAGGCGCCCGGACTCAGCCGACCAGCAGCGAGACCCGGTTGCCGGGATGGCGCTCCAGACGCCCCGCCAGTTCAATCTCCAGCAGGACCCAGGACACCATGGAGGGTGACAATTGGCATTGGCGGATGATTTCGTCAACCCCAATCGCACACCATTGATTTTATTGTTTTTTTCTCAATTTCAATGTCCTAACGGGGGGCTGAGCTGAGAATGCATACAGAACACAACGCCAACATAACGTACACGAGTGTACTTCGCTGCTTACCAGTTGCTTTCCCGAAAAGGCTGCCGACATTCGAATAAGAAAGGCGGAAATCCGCCATTTCTCTGGATGAGCAAAGCCTAACACGTCGAAGGAATCCACTGTGCCTAAAATTCGCCTAACCACCACCGCTCTTCGCAACCTCGTGCCGCAATGCACTGACAGAATCTACTGGGATGAAACTCTGCCGGGGTTTGGCGTCAAGGTCACCCCCAATGGGCACAGGAGCTATGTCGTTCAGTACCGCAACTCGTATGGCGTAGATCGACGCATGACACTTTCAGATGTGCGAGTGCTGACCATTGAGCAAGCTCGAACCAGAGCGAAAGAAGTGTTGGCGAAAGTAACTCTGGGCGGCGACCCCGCTAAAGACAAGCAGGATGACAGAAAGTGCATCACTATAAATGATATACTTGATTTGTACATGGCAAATCACATTGAGAAAAAAGGAGCAAACACGCAGCGTTCCTACAGAGCAATGTATAAAAATTATGTGCGTCCATTCATGGGAACTAAGCCATGGAAGGATGTCACCCAAGATGACTGCCAGAAGCTACTCGATCATGTGACGGAGACATCGGGAGAAGGGAATGGCAACAATGCCGTTGGCTACCTTCGATCCGCCTGGAACTGGTGTATCCCAAAAATTCTGCCGATGAACAGCAACCCAACATTTAAAGTTGAGATGAACGAGAAGAAATCAAGAGATGTTGTGATCGATGAAAATGAATATAGAGAGCTATACAAAGCCCTCATTGCCCATCGAGCAGCAAACCCTCAAAACAACCCATCAATGTATCTGGCAATCGAAATGATTATTTTCACAGCCGCCCGAAAAATGGAGGTGTTGTCAATGCAGTGGGATGCCGTAAAAGATGGATATATTCATGTGACTGACAAAGGAAATTCACGGCGTCGCAAGCCGAAGATCAAGCAAATCGTGATCACGGAACCCGTTCAGGAACTGCTTGGCCGAATCCCGAAAAACTCAAAGTGGCTTTTTGCTCGTTCCACGGCCCCGGAATTACACATCACCTCAGTTGACGAAGTATGGTGTGATGTCCGAAAGGAAGCTGGCTTGCCCCATGTGAACATCCACGATCTTCGCCGATCATGGATTACGTTCGCCATTGATGACTTGAAGATTAGCCTTGAGACGGTCTCGAAGGCAGTTGGGCACTCAAGCCCGGAGGTCACCAGAATCCACTACAACAAGATTGCCCGGAAAACCAAGCTCAAGGCGAATCACGACATTGCAGAAGGATTGGCATCTGCAATGATGGGCGATTAGATGCATCAGCCCGCAGCAATCTATGGCCGTTGATACCATAAATCTGATATGGTTCTGAGGATCGGATGAAGGCGACCCTTATTCTCCACACCAAGGCGGTCTACGACGATGGGTCCATCGTTGAGATGAGAGTCTGGGCAGTGCCGATGCAGGTTCAAGGCAGCGGCCATGGTTTCAAGTACTCGCTGTTCTACGGTCGAGACGGAAGGCGGATCGTCGGCTACGACAACGAGGCTGGAAAGGGCGATCACCGGCATCTTGATGGCGATGAGACTGCGTACTCATTCTCCACCATTGAGCAGTTGATTGAGGATTTTAAGGCCGATGTCAGACGGCGGAGGGCAAATTGAACCGGATCAATGTTTCCATCGGCAACGGGCATAGCGATCCTCTTGATGACATGGGCAAGAGAGTGATCGCGGCATGGCATAACGCCGAACATGGAAAAATCGGTGAACCCGAACTCAACGTGACATTCGAGTCTATGGAGGCTTTTCTCCGTCACGTTACGCCGAAGCGATTGGAAATGGTTCGCTTCCTTCGGGAGCACCCCACGACATCAGTTGCAGAACTCGCCCGGCAACTCGGTCGAGATTATAAAAACGTCTATGAAGATGTGGACGCCCTGGCCGCTGCGGGGTTGATCGAAAAGGAAGGTCGGTCGATCAGGGCGATTGCAGACGAGATAGTCCTGAAGCTTTAGGGAATTTCCAGAGCAGCATGGTGTTCCGCCAAGCCCCCCATTATTTGGCACCGCCCAGAGCCTTTGCCATCGCCAGAACCTGATCCCGGACCTTGAGGTCATTGATGCTGAAATAGGCTCGGACCAATTCGAGGGTTTCCCGCCGTGTCATCGGATCATCGTCGGGGACATCAACTGACTTGGTGACATTGCCACGGATCACCTCGACCGGCGATGCTGCCTGGGCAGTCGAAGAGATTTCCTCAAAAAAGTAGCCAACCCGGACATCCAGAACACGGGATAGATCGAACAGCCTGGATGCTCCGACCCGATTGGCTCCACGTTCGTACTTCTGGACCTGCTGGAAGGTCAGCCCCAGGCATTCTCCAAGCTTCTCCTGGCTCATTCCAAGCAGGGTCCGACGAAGCCGAATGCGGGCACCAACATGAACATCAATGGGATTGGCACTGCCATCGTCCAAGCGACCTCTGGTAGACCGGCCAGCCTTCTTGGCGACCTTGGCAGGCTTGGGGGCGATTGCGGGCTTGGCACTCTTACGTGGCGGCATGGTGATCCCTTCCCCGTTCATCAGGTGGCTGATTTTGGCTTCCGGTTCGTCCGGGAATAGCCCAGCCCAACAGCCTTCGCAAACTCCGATCTGCGTGCAGCGTATTCTGGAGCGACGAGGGGATAATCCTTGGGCAAAGCCCACTTGGTCCGGTACTCGTCGGCGGTCAGCCCGTGCCCAGTCGTGAGGTGTCGCTTGAGCATCTTCTGCCGATCACCGCATTCCAAACAGACAATGTAATCAGGGGTCACCGACCGTTTCACCGAAACGGCAGGCTGCTGCCGTTCAGCCGGGACTGAAGCGGGGTTGTCGGCACCGGCTAAAGTCGAATAAACGGACTTGATCAGGCTTGGGATTTCAGTGGCAGCCAAGGTGCTGCTGCCCAGGTAGGCAGAAACGATCTTGGTGGTCAGTGCCTTGATGTCATCGGCCATTGATGGTGTCCTTGAGGCTCTTTCCGGCGGTGAATTTGGCAGACTTGCTGGCCGCGATGGTGAGGGTCTTGCCAGTCTGCGGATTCCTGCCTTCACGTGCAGGACGGGCAGAAACCGAGAAAGACCCGAAGCCAACAAGACGCACGTCATCGCCCGATTTCATGGCGGCGGTGATGGCTTCGAATACAGCGTCGATGGCACTTGCCGCGTCGGCCTTGGTCATGTTGGCACCATCGGCAACGGCGGCGATCAATTCGGACTTGTTCATTTGCCCCTCCCTACCAAACAAAAACGGAATGACTAACAGGCATCATTTATCAAACGGATTCACTCAGATATCGGCAAGGTAAACAGGAAAGTCGAGCCGCCTGAAGGTGATTGCTCGACCCAAATCTCTCCCCCGTGCCGCTCGACAATCTTCTTGCAGACAGAAAGACCGATCCCTGTTCCCTCGTATACCTCTCGGGTATGAAGTCGTTTGAAAAGCATAAAAATTCGGTCGAAGTATTCTGGTGCGATCCCGATACCATTATCTTGAACAGAGAAGACCGCCTTCCCATTATCGAGGCGAACATCTACGGCGATGTGGGGTCTTATCCCCTCTGTTCGATATTTGATGGCATTCCCAATTAGGTTTTGGAAAAGCCGATCTAATTGGTGGCCATCCCCAACCACCATGAGCGAAGCATTCACATCGACGACCACGTGTGCATCACACTCGGAAATGGCTGTCCCAAGATTTCTCACGGCACGGGAAATGGCATCACCGATCCGCATCGGAACCAGTGGTTCTCCCTGTCTATCAATTCTGGAGAATGCAAGCAGGTCCAGAACCATAGCATCCATTCGCCGGGCACCGTCGCGGACGAAGCCAATAAATTCATGCCCATCTGCGTCAAAGTGATGTCCGTAGCGGCGTTCAATCAGGTCAACATAGCTGCTGATCATACGGAGTGGCTCACGAAGATCATGGGATGCGACGTAGGCAAATTGCTCAAGTTCAGCGTTGGATGCCGCCAAATCCTTACAGGCAATTCCCAGTTTTTCTTCGCTCTCCTGTCTGACAGAGACATCAAAACAATAGCCGACATACCCGAGAAATTCGCCGGACTGGTTTTGAATTGGGATTCCGTAATCTACGATCCAACCGTATTCGCCACAGGCACGCTTGATGCGGTATTCCATGTCGAACGGCTGACGAAGTGCGAAGGCATCAAGATAAATTTTCAAGCAGCGATCAAAATCATCAGGATGGACACCTTCCGCCCATCCGTTCCCCATCTCTTGCTCCATTGTCCTGCCGGTATAGGCGAGCCATGCGGGGTTGAACCAATTGCATTTGGCATCGAGACCTGCACGCCAGATCAGAATCGGGGCAGCTTTTAGGAGTTCGAGATCAGGCCAGCCTGTGTTTGCAACAATCATGGCCGTCCTCCGCCTTCACGCCGATCAAATGCTACCAAAGATTTATATCTTTCATCAACCTCAAGCAAAATGGTCCGGAGATTTAGCACCTTCCATTGTGCACCGATCCCCAACGGACTCCTCCTTCACCCGGAGGATTCCTGCCTCCAATCCCGCAGCAATCACCGTATCCGAAATGGCATCCTTGATTTCATCAGGCAGAATTATTGCGGCCCTCCATGAGCCATCTGGTGCCCGATATGTTGGCAAGGAAACCTCGGTACTTTTGTCATCAGCCCTCACCTTGACTCCTTGGATGATCATCTCGATGCCATCAAAGACGACCTCAACATCAGCCAAGGCACGTAGCTTACCGGCATTCTTCACTTCGGTGATGCCGATTGCCGATACAGTAATCGATGCAGTGTCCATGGTCGGATTTACGTTCATCATCTCCGCCTTGATGGCATAAGCCGAATACGATAACCTTTTCTGGTGGCATCCCCCCGATGCGGCCACATCTGGATAGATCACCCCCGTAAACCTGATCCATCCAGCACGATCCGGCGGTGGAGTTCTCACCAGTTCTCCACCGCCGACCTGCTTTACGGCTCGTTCCGAATCACAGGCACAGCCACAAAGTACTCCGGGTCTTCCAGGGTGCGAATCGACACCATTAGTGTCTCGTGCCKGTTCACCAKCCGGGCATGYGGAACCCCATCAACGGYCGTCCAAAGCCGTGACACCTCCCACACCTTTCTGGTCGGATCGTTGGCTTTCATGAACAAGTCACCGACTTGGATGGGGGGAGGTTTTCGTCCGAATATTGCCATGTTCGCCCAACCTGCCTGCCCGAAATTATACCGCCATGTCGCGAACTGCCTGGATGTGCCCAAAGAACTTTCGATCTTCGGACAGCATGTGCTTTGCCACCACGTCATAGGCCAGAAAATTGAACAGGTCGCCCAAGGCCAGTTCGCCGGATGTGAAAWTYGCCACCAATTCCCCGGCACGGTCGATTAGACCCTGGTGGGTTTGGGCATGTTCATCAGCACCGGAATATCCTAT
Organism: Magnetospirillum sp. ME-1; assembly: GCF_002105535.1. Classification (GTDB taxonomy): domain Bacteria; phylum Pseudomonadota; class Alphaproteobacteria; order Rhodospirillales; family Magnetospirillaceae; genus Phaeospirillum. The sequence continues at coordinate 620,981 of NZ_CP015848.1, forward strand.
CGAGCGGAAAACTGCTTCTTCATCCCGGAAATGATCCAGAAGGTCCGCAACAAGTGCTTCGATCTGAGGTGCCACCTCATCGGTTGGTCGCTCTCCGATGACCGCTGTCAGCAAATTATTTGCGTGTTCGAATAGATTTCGGTGCTGCGTATCGAGCAAAGCATGGCCGGACTCGTAGGTGCTCCTCCAGACCAGACGTAGAAACGAGAGATCGAGAAGCTCTGCCTCATCGGCTTCATCAGCCTCGCAGGCATCGGTTACGACTCGGTTCCTCCCACCTTCCTTTGCCGCGTAAAGGGCTGCATCAGACCGGCATAGCCAAGATTCCCATGTTTCATCTTCACGGTATTCGGCGACACCAAAGCTGGCGGTAACATGCCCAACACCAGGAAAATCGAAGGCCATAACCGCCTTACGGATTCGTTCGGCAAGCAGGATTGCGATCATTAGTCCACTGTTTGGGGTGACGATCACGAATTCCTCACCGCCCCAACGACCGAGCAGATCGGTGGAACGCATGCACTTTTGGGCGATGTCACAAAATGTCTTCAGAACTTCATCGCCTACAGCATGGCCATAGCCGTCATTGACCCTCTTGAAGTGGTCCAGATCGATAAAGATCAATGAAACAGGGTGACCATATCGCGAATTTCGGAGCATTTCCTGTTGGGCAGATTCTTCGATTCTGATGCGGCTCCAAGCTCCCGTCAGAGCGTCATGTCGGGCCAAATGCTCCAGTTTCTCGCGTGCCTCAACAAGTTCGGCATTCGATGCAGCAAGGGCCGCAACGGTTTTGGAGAGTTCCTGGTTTAGAACTTCGAGTTCGTGGCTACGTTCGGCCAGATGCTGTTCTGCGATTTTGCGTTCTGTGATGTCAGAAACGACGCAGACCAGACCCGCACGCCCATCTTTGTAAGCGGGCATGTGACGGGCGGTCAGTTGCCCCCAGAACGCAGTGCCATTTGACCGCCAATAATGGCGTTCCAGGTTGACGTTGGCCCGATCCTGGACCAGATGATCCGCCATGTTCTTTCGGGCTGTTTCCTGCTCTACGGGATCGACCAGATCGACGTATTCCATGCCAACCAGCAATTCCAATGGCATCATGAACATTTCCGCCATCCGTTGGTTGGCCGCACCAATCCGGCCACTGGAATCGATGGTGAAAATGGCCACACTGGAATTGTCGAAAATCAGCCGCAGCAGCCCCTCCTTGTCACGAAGGGTTTCCTCGGCTTCACGTCGTTCAGTGATGTCCGTGTACAGCGTGATGAATCCGCCGCTCGGCAGTGGCTGGCCTGAAATCTCCAGAATGGTTCCATCAGGCCGAACACGCTCGAACTGGTGTGGCTTCATCGCCATGGCTCTCTGGACAACCTGCCCAGCGAGTTCCTCTGGGTCACCTGGACCGTATTCACCGCGTCGTGCGTTGAACATGGCCAGGGATTCCATGGAGGGCAGGCTGCCTTCAAACAATTGGTCAGGGAAATCCAACAGCCGTCTGAACAAGCCATTGCAGGCAACCATCTCCAGGTTCTGATCGAACAGTGTTACGCCGCACGGAAGGTGCTCGATGATCGACTGGATGATGTGGCGGCATTCTGGAGAACTGGCGAGCATCAGCAAGCCGCTGATGCCGCTATGTTCAACTTGCTGGCTGGCCCAATTTTCAGACATTTCGGATATCAGCCGGTTCCAATTTCCGCCATCAAAAGTTCTATCAAAAGTATGGTTGAGCTATGTCCGTGGGGTCAATCCTAAGTGCCACCGGGTTCCCATGTTGTTACAAGTCGTCGCAAATCCAATGCCGATATGCACGACTGCCCATGCCACCATTCTTGCTGGCGGTCGCCATTTCCTGAATGATTGCCCTGGATATTGATAGGGGGGAGGCGATCCAATGCGATGCCCATTTTGCGGCCAGGAGGATACCCAGGTGAAGGATTCACGCCCGACCGACGACAATGCGGCCATCCGTCGCCGCAGAGCTTGTCCAGGGTGTGGATCACGGTTCACCACCTTCGAACGGGTTCAAATCCGTGATCTGGTCGTGGTCAAAAAGGACGGATCACGCTCGCCCTTCGACCGGGAGAAGGTGGTCAAGTCACTTCAGATCGCCCTGCGAAAACGCCCTGTCGAAGATGACCAGATCGAACGCATTGCCAATGGCATCTACCGCCGCCTTGAGAGCTTGGGAGAAAACGAGGTTCCGTCCAAGCTCATCGGTGAACTGGTGATGGACGTGCTGATGGAACTCGATCAGGTCGCCTATTTGCGGTACGCCTCGGTCTACCGGAACTTCCGTGAAGCCAAGGATTTCGGGGATTTCCTGGGAAAGATGGGAACCAGCAGAAGCGATTGAGGCATTCAGACCATCACCCAGAAGGCACGATGGAAGTGTGACTTGATCAAGCAGCTTCCCGTTTACGCACCATACCATTAGGATAATGGGCTTTCGTATCTTGAATCTGCATGGCCCATGGCGACTCAGCAGCAAACAGTGCCAACAATCACCCCTCATCGCGGCAAAGCGATTCTAGTTGGCGGCGTAATTGCCCCTATTTTCTTGGTAATTACCATTGCTTTTGTCGCATTAATAAAAATGCGTGAACAAGCAGAATTTCGAATCGCTGCCGCCACTCAAAATCTTGCCCAAACAATAGCCCTGACTATAGATGGGCAAATTGATGCCATTGATGTGGCTTTGCAAGCGGTTGCGGATGATATTGGCGAGAACACATCTAGTGAAAAATTTTCTGACAGTGAGATTACAGAGATGCTATACCGACAGCAAAGCCGACTGCCATTAATAGACCATCTATGGGCATCAAATGAGCGTGGAGATGTGGTCTATGGAGTTGGCATATCGAATCCGACACCAAGCATTGCTGATCGAGACTACTTCTTGAAGCAATTAAGCTCTAAAGGGCAGAGCATATTTATAAGCAAGCCCGTTTTTGGGAAGGTTAATAAAAAATGGATTTGGGTGTTTTCAAGAAAAATTGAAAACCGTAACCGAGAATTTAAAGGGGTTGCGTTTGCCGTTATATTTACAGATCGTGTACAGGAAATTTTTGATAAAATCAAAATGGAAGGTGGCGGATCGATTGCGTTACGTGACGATAATCTTGGGCTTATTGCACGCAGCACTTATGAAAAACAAAACCCAATTGCAATTGGCGATTCTAAAATATCAAAGCCATTTGAGGAAATGCTATCCATCAACATGAACGAGGGAACCTATAGCAGTGATGGGACCGGTCCCGACACATTTATACGTACCTACTCATATAGACGCAGTGAAAAATATGGTTTCCTCGTCAATGTTGGGCTTTCTCGTGAGAACGCACTCGCCGATTGGCGTCAGCAAGCGACAATTATTGCCGGACTTGTTCTCGCATTTGCCTCTGCGGTAATCGCCCTATCCTTGACACTGCACCGGGCGTGGAACCGCCAGAAGCACGACATGCAGATGCTGATTGAGAGCAAGGAGACGCTGCATGAGGCACAGCGAATTGCAAATTTGGGACACTATACGTATCACGTCACGGATGACCGGTGGGAAAGCTCAGATGTCCTGGATAACCTGTTCGGCATAGGGTCCGATTACGTTCGGGATGCGGAGCATTGGCTTGCTTTGGTTGCCCCCGAAAGCAGGGAGGAAATGGCCTCCTACCTCAAGGAAATTATTGCTCACGGAGAAAGGTTCGAGCGTCAGTACCCCATTCAACGCCAGTCCACCGGAGAAATTCGTTGGGTCTCGGGGCTTGGAAATATCGAACGAGATGCTAACGGCGTTGCCGTGCGTATGTCGGGAACCATACAAGATATTACCGAACGAGTTGTCGCTGAACAGGCCATGCGTGAACGAACAGATCTACTTACCCAATCAAATGCCGATTTGGAGCAATTTGCATATGTTGCATCACATGATCTTCAAACACCCTTACGCAATATAATTAGCTACTCACAACTTTTGACGCGACGATACAAAGGTAAACTCGATTCAGACGCCGATGACTTTATTGATTTTATCATCGACAACTCGATGAAGATGTCAAAACTCATAACAGACTTGCTCGAGTATTCTCGAATCACCAGTCAAACCCGCCCACTTGAGCCAATTTCTGCAAGCGAAGCTGCGAATCAAGCCTTGGCAAACCTTCACCACGAGCTTGAGGAGTCAGAGGCTGAGGTGGAGATTGGAAAACTTCCCTTGGTTCTGGCTGACACTCCCCATCTGGTTAGCCTCTTTCAGAACCTTATCGGCAATGCCATTAAATACCGATCTGAAGATCGCGTGCCTCGAATTTCAGTTTCTGCAATTCGGGAAAGTGTAAAATTCTGGCAGTTCGCCGTCAGTGACAATGGGGTTGGTATCGATCCTGAATACCACTCGAAGATTTTTGAAATTTTTCAGCGACTAACCCCGACTTCTGATGTTCAGGGCACTGGAATTGGCCTAACTCTTTGCCGTCGAATTGTACAGCGGTTCGGGGGAACCATCTGGGTAGAATCTAATCCTGGTCTCGGATCGACGTTTTTCTTCAGGTTACGCGATGGCAGTGAAACATAAGCATGGCACCAAAGGTGAAGCATGACGGAAATTATTTGGCAGGACTGGTTCGAAGTCGGTCATGAACGCATTGATTCCGAGCACAAAACATTTTTCGATATTTTGAAGGCGATTGATTTTGATATTCGCCACGGGACTGACAAGATGCGTGTTTTAAGGGTTATGAACGAATTGCGTCTATATACGTACTTTCACTTCATAAGCGAGGAGAATCTTATGGAGGATTGCTCCTATCCTGATATCAAGGAGCACAGACGCGGGCACAAAATAATCCTTGAAACGATGGATGAGTATATCGCAGACATCAGAAGTGGCATTGATAGGTTCGATGAGCTTCTGACATTTTTATACGGATGGTTTTGCGGGCACACGGTCAATGAAGATTCCAAGCTCTCCCAATACATAAAGACAACAGCAACAACATAGCTAACCATCAAGTGGCTTTATTCTGTCCACGCCATACTTTGAACAAGCCAATGGGCATCAGGCGAGCTTTGTGAGGCTGACATCCAGCAAAACTTGCCTTCGGATCATGCAACGGCACAACTAAATCCATTGATAAAGTTGCGACTGACTTGCACAATCACGTTCTCGTGAAGTGCGACAGGAAGTGAGCCGTGGATGAATCGCCCCCATCTCGTATCGAGCAGCGTTGCATTGAAAAATCTATGAAGATGACGGACCAGCGGCGAGTTATCGCTCGCGTCCTTTCAGATGCAACCGACCACCCTGATGTCGATGAGGTTTATCGCCGTGCCGTCGAGATCAATCGGCATATCAGCATTCCCACTGTCTACCGCACCGTGCGACTATTTGAGGAAGCAGGCATCCTTGAACGGCACGATTTTGGCGATGGGAAAAAGAGCCGATACGAAGAGGCCGAAAGTGACCATCATGATCACTTGATTGACGTAACTTCAGGGGCAGTTATCGAATTCTCCTGCGTTGAGATTGAAGCTTTGCAAAAGAAGATCGCCGCAGATTACGGCTATCAGGTCATCGGCCATCGCCTTGAGCTTCTTGGGGTTCCACTGACACCAGAAGATCGGCAGGAGGACCAATAGGCAAGAGAGCGATCCCGTCCATCAAGCCAGGGAGCATTCAGCCAAGGTGGCGAGCAAACCTTGGGCGGTGAAATCGTTGCCCGGTTTGCGTAATTTGATAAATGAACCCAAGATCGCATCCATCTTGGTGACGGAGCCAACGCAGGAACCGCAGTGGACTCATCGACCAGGAAGAAGCTCAACACGAAGGCGGCTTCCTGTGGCGGCGGCGTAGCGTGCCAGTGAAGTAGATGAAGGAAGGGAACGGCCACTTTCCAGCCGTGCAACCACGGACTGGGTGGTGCCCATCCGTTTTGCGACTTCGGCCTGAGATAGACCCGCCCGTTGCCGGGCACGGATAAGGGTTTCCGCAATCTCGAACTCGGGAGCGAGACGGTCATATTCGGCCTTAACCTCGGGATCAGCCAGCATTTTAGCCTTGAGATCATTCAGGCTGGTCATTTCAAAATCTCCTTGGCCCGAGCCAATGCGAGTTCAATCTCCTGGCGAGGCGTCTTCTGAGTCTTTTTTACAAAGGCCCGCACTACCACGACCCGCCGACCAGTGACGGTCACATAGAGGGCACGGGCGATGCCGTCGCGGCCCATTAGCCGCATCTCCCATAACTTGCCCTCAAGCGGCTTCACATGAGGATGCCCCATACCTTCCAACCCAGCAGACTCAATCATCCCGGCTATCCGCAGAAAACGGGCCTGCATATCCTTGGGCAAGACAGCGATTTCCGCGTCCACGATTTCGTTGAGGGTTTCGACCTTCCATTCCATGGACATACCATATCGCAAAATAGCGATTATTGGAAGGTAACTAAATGGGAAGGTTTTGCGGCCTCGAAACGGCGAGCACTCGACCGAGGAACCGTTCGACGGCCGGATAAAGGCGGGGGGGGCATCCACATCGGTGGTGGCTGTTCGTCTTGGGAAGAAGCCACGAGGGGATTGAACCACGATGATCGAGATCCATCTATCAGGAAATAACCGCAATACTGCATATGGCTGGCTGGGCTGAAGTATGACATTTGGTTTTGATTGGCATATGATGGCGGAACTTCGCATGTTGGCATTTTAAGAAACATTCGCCCGTCTTGGTGGTGGCATGAGGTGCGAGAATGCAAACAACTGCATATTTTCGCGGCCCTATTGAAGAAACCATGGCTCTGCTGGTTGAAGCTCGGACCTTCATGATGGAAACCGAATGGTGGGACCGGCAAAAAGTCGATGGCGTTAAAGGGCTTCGGATAACCAATGAAACTTTTCGGTTAACAAGCCGTCTGACTCAAGTTATGTCGTGGCTGATGTTCCAGCGTGCAGTTCATAACGGTGAGATTTCCGCAGAATATGCGATGGAAAACCAATTTAGGCTATCTGGGCATGATGTGTGCTTGGACACATCGCATTGTAATGATTCTGTGATTTCTGATGAATTACGATCACTATTGAATCGTTCACACAAACTTTTTCTGCGGATCGAGCGGCTGGAAACAAGTTTTGCTCGCACAGCAACGCGTCATTCCCCATCATCTAACAACGAGGAATTAGACGCTAATTTCGGGCACGCTGAAACTGAACATTGACCCGCTGCCATCCTCAAAAGTCACTCAGAGTTTCTTGGTGACGGTTCAAAATGCGGCAGAAAATTAGCAAAGCGACAGCAAATCTCGCATCATCCACGCTGTCGCGAACGAACGGTCCAAGGAAGCCATGAGCCATTCAAAATCTGGTTGCCACTCGTGCCTGGAGGGAAAGGGTTTTGCTATTCCTTTCACCATGGCGTTTCAGCCAATTGTGGATTTGCATGAGCGACGCATATCGACCTACGAAGCACTGGTGAGAGGTCCAGAGGGCCAACCTGCTATGAGCGTTCTTTCTCAAGTGACTGCTGACAACCGCTACGCATTCGATCAGGCGTGCCGGGTCAAGGCCATCGAACTTGCAGCCAGCTTGGGCTTGGACCGGCGGCTGAGCATCAATTTCCTACCCAATGCCGTTTATGATCCCAAGGCATGTATACGTGCCACCTTGGCTGCTGCGGAACGAGTCAACTTTCCCCTCGATCTCATTACCTTTGAGATTACTGAGGACGAAAGGATCACAGATACCCCTCATCTGCTTGGCATCATCAAGGAATACCGCCGCCATGGATTCAGGGTGGCACTTGATGATTTTGGGGCGGGCTATGCCGGTCTTAATGTGCTGGCAGAGATGATTGTTGATGTCGTGAAATTGGACATCGCCCTGGTCCGCAATATCGACCATGATCAACGACGCCGTACAATTGCCCTGGGAATGATAAAGGTATGTCAGGAGCTTGGCGTTGATGTTGTCGCCGAGGGAGTGGAGCGGACTCAAGAATTAAAAGTTCTTCGTGATGCCGGTGTGCGTTATGTACAAGGATTTTTATTTTCGCGGCCCGCTGTTAACTCCCTTGCTTTAGATTCGAGCATTAACTTTTCACCTTAAATAGTAATTATATATAATAACAATATTATTATCTGGACTCATGCTGTGCATGCCTATAATGGCGTATCTGGGATGATACGCAAATTCAGGGGCATTCTCATTATCAGCTTTGGAAATTCATCCGGCTATTTCCAAAGCCCGATAGACGGATGTGCGAGCGATTCCTAATTCCTTACTGATGGCCGCAACATTGAAGCCCTGATTTTTGAGTCGCCGAATTTCACCAGCGTCGATTTTCGGGGGGCGTCCACGGTACCGTTCCGGGTGATCCTTCTTGGCCCGCTGGATTCCTTCGATCTGTCGTTCCCGCCGAAGCTCGGTCTCGAACTGGGCGAACACCCCGAGCAAATTAATAGTCAGGGAGCCGTAGATATCACCGGTATCGAATGGTTGCTCGGTGGCCTTCAGACTGGCACCCCTTTCTTTCAGCACCTTGATGATGTCCTGGAGGTCGCCGATGGATCGGGCCAGCCGGTCGATCCGGGTGACGACCAGAACATCCCCTTCGCGAAGGAACTCCAGCAGGGTTTCCAGTTCCCGGCGACCGTCGCGGCTGGTACCGCTGATTTTTTCACTTCGGATGATCTGGCACCCTGCGGCCTTCAGGGCATCAATCTGAATGTCGAGGGATTGGTCTGCTGAAGAGCAGCGGGCATATCCGTACAGCATGGATTTGCTCCATATGGGTCATAGACCCATATATTAAAGCGTTCCATAAATAAAAAAGCAACCCATCTGGAACAATATTTCCTGACTGTGGCGGAGTTGCAGCATGGTATACCTTAATGTTGCGACGATAAATGATCGGTTTTTATTTGCTTCAATAGATTTGAAGCCGCCTGCCTGCTCCAGCATTTTCCAGTTACCGTCTTCACGCCACTTTCATCGAGATAGGCTTTCAGCTTCTGCGGTGTGTCGAATCCAAGTTTCACGGCCAATTCTGCGACGTTCTTTATGTCATCAAAATGGGCCTGACGCTTTTCAATCTGCGTTTGCAGTCCACGTATCCTTGATTCCGCAGCGTCAGCACGATTGGGGCTGGCGAAGCCATGTGGCTTGGTGATGTTCATTGATCTGGGCTTGTTTCGCTTTGGGCCTTTCCGTATGCGGGCTACTGATTTGACCGGCGTTCCATAAAGAAATCTTTCGCAACTTATCTCATTCCAGTTAGCAAGCGTCTCGTTTAAGCGATAGTCGCGATATTTACCCCCCCACTGGGGCGTGACCAGTCGGATAATTGGCACCTTACGTGGGGATAGTGGGGTATTGCAAAACGCCAAGGCAGCCTCAAGGGCTGGCCGCTCCTGCTTTCTCCAATCCCATCGCCCGATCTCTTCTTCGATGAAAACTACGACTATATGGCCGCCAACCGCAGCAACCGCAGCCTGGATCAATTCCCATTGGGCATTCATCTTCAGCCCGCCATTCTGCCAACGACGAAGATACCCGGCGAACACAATCTCTACCACTTTGACGGCCCCCACTATCTACGCTTAGCGACGATGATGTTCGCCATATGGTAGCTGTCATCCTTGGGTTCTGCTGGGGGGTAGAGAGTGTCGCTGACGGCATCTCACTCGAAAGGCAGTGGGAGAGCATGCGGGCTTTTGAGTCGCTTCCCTAATTCGGCTCCTAAAAATGATGAGGTGCTGCATGCCATCTTCAACGATGGCATGCGACGCCAGATTGCTTGAGTGAGTAAAATGGACAAGATCATCAAACTGCTCGCCACCGCACTCGATCCCGCAGCAACCGATCCAGAACGGCTGACGGCCATTGGTAAGATCGCCGCCCTCCTCAACACCAAAGGAATCCACGCAAGCCAATTGTCGATCAGGGCGGATGACTTCGAGATCGGAGGTGTCTCCGTGAACTGGGAAAAGGAGGCCAAGGAATCGTGGGAAGAGCTTACTCGCCTGCGGCGGGAGATTTCCAAGCTCAAAGCTGCCCATAAACGGGCAGCCAAGCCTAACGACCGCTGGGGCTGGTCCTCGACGGTGAAGGCCAGCGTGGTGACTGACAAGGACGGGTACGTGGTTGGGTCTTGGTCGTGACCCCATGCCGACAGGCAGACGATCACTGGGTGATGTAGCTCACCGTAGAGCGGCGGCGAAAGTCGCAGGCGATGGGTCGTTACCATCCATCACTCCCGATGGCGGCGTTGAACAGACGTGGCATGAAGCCCGTCGAAATCCGAATCAATCATGAAGCGGAACACGCCTTCGAAAGAAGGAAATGATGAAATCGAGAAGCAAAAGTACAACTAACTATCAGAATGCACCGGAAGCAACGGCTATCGACGATCCGGCGTACACCCCGACAGCACTATTTTACGACATTGTGCTTTCGTCGGACAATGCGTCGCTCTTCATGCCGAATGACAGCGTGGAATTCTCAGACGATGCCACTGAGCTTTACCTGCGGGAGTATTACGCAATCTTCGGCAGCGTACCGCAGATTTGGCACACTGTTTTTGCCAAGCTGATCCCGCTTAAGATCGCAAGCTGGGGCTACCTGAAGGCAGGAAAGCACCTGATCCCCATTCCGTTCGTGCCTAACCCTGAGACGGTGGAGCGGAGCGACAATGGGGCTTCCACCACCATGACCCCGAGCCAGTACGGTATCTTTGTTTCAGCCGTGGTTTTCAGCCAGTTGGCCGTTGCCCTCCAGCATGACCCGAACTTTCTGGCCCTCAGCTTCATCAATGGCCTGGATATTAACAAGGCCATTGACTGGTATCGCGGGTGCATGAAAGCCCTTTGGGCATTTGCCAAGGATGATCCGACCTGGACCTGCGTTGCCGACCAGTTGGATTGACCGCCATGAAAAAATTCGAGCGTGAACTTCGCAAAGCCTATGGCGATGAGTGGGAGGTGAGCAGAACAGGGGGCGACCACTACCGTCTTGTCCACCGCGAGACCGGAATGATCTGTATTACGGCATCCACCCCTTCCAGTTGGCGGAACCAAAGGAAACTTCGATCCACGACACAGCGATTGCTCCGTAAGAAACCACATTGACCTCCGCTCATTGAGGACGAACGGACTGATGGTGCAGGCACCGGAATCTGTGGTTCCTGCACCATTTCCGATGGCTGGGACACAGGACTGCACTCGCAGGATAAATAAACATGAAAGCGAGGTGCATCATGCATGAGAAGTCAAATAACGTAATCCTGTTCCCGGAAATTATAGATATGAACCCGGACCATTACGCCAGGACGTGCCCTGGATGCGGAGGCATCCATTATCTCATAACACTCACGAACAAGATCATCTGCGATAACTGCTTTGCTGCTGCCGAGTTTCCCGATGATGAGGTCTGAAGCTGAGAAAACTTTGGTTGCCGCGATCCAACGTCGGTTGGCGGAACTTTCTTCCCGATACCCATCATCGATCATGCTGGCGGTCGATGACGAAGGGCGAGACTACCTGGACGCGGCCCTGATGGGGCGGCATGGGGAGGTGTTGCTTACCGATAACGGCGGCGGCGATCTGACTGAGATTCACTGGCAAACGGTCCTGCACCATATCGGCTACGTAGCCGTCATCGTCTGGCTGAGTGATCCCCGAGACCTGGAATTGGTCAGGCAGGCGTGTCGTGAGGTGGAGGGGATGGTGCCTGAGTTCAAAGATGGGGAGATTGGACTGTTGCATTCAGGCCACGACAACCAAAAAAGAAACTGAATTTCATGGGGTCCATATTGTTTGCCGCTTTGAGTTGACTGTAAATGTGTTGGCACGCGATTGAACTATTCATAGTTCAGGCGTATACAAAACTGGCACACTGTATAGGGGAAAAGAATGGACAGAGACGATGAATACCTCACTCCAAAGGAAGCCGCTATTCTTCTTCGGAACCACCCATATACACTGGAACGCTATCGCCGTCTTGGTGGTGGACCTCCTTTCAGTAAGCCGTTCGCGAACGGTCGGATTTTATACAAGCGATCCGATTTAATTCGCTGGGTTGACTCTAAAAAAGTTAGCAGCACGAACCAACTGCCGTGACGCAGCAATTGACGGATGACGCTCCAGCAAAAAGCCCCCACCTGATATTGGGGGCTTTTTCATGCTCCGCTCATCTGTGGCGGCCAGCTTGCTGGTTGCTTATTTCCGACTTATGCGGCTATTCTGAGGCTGCTGAAAGTGGTAGATTTCCTCGGCTTTTTCGGCATTTCCAGTAAGCATCGGTACATGTCGTCAACCGTCACCGGTGCCGGCCCCAGGGCCTCGGCCACCGACGCACGGGCCCGATCCATCTCGGAAGCGTCGGGTTCGACCGGCCCCGAAGCGCGGAAATCGGCGCGTTTGCCCTCGGCCAGGGGGCGGCGCAGCAGATCACCCAGCACATCGGTGACGTCGGCGACGCTTTCAGTGAGGACTGCGCCATGGCGGATCAGATCGTTGGGGCCGGCGGCGCGCGGGTCCATGGGGGAGCCCGGCACGGCGAACACCTCGCGCCCCTGGTCGGCGGCGAAGCGCGCCGTGATCAGCGAGCCCGAGCGGGCATTGGCCTCGACCACCACCACGCCCAGCGACAGGCCCGAGATGATGCGGTTGCGGCGGGGAAAGTGGCTGGCCTGGGGCTGGGTTCCCACCGCCATCTCGGAGACCACCGCGCCGGCCCCCGCTATCTCGCGCCACAACTCGGTATTCTCGGGGGGATAGATGACGTCGACGCCGCCGGCCAGCACCGCCACGGTACCGGTGGCCAGCGCCCCCTGGTGGGCCGCCGTGTCGATGCCGCGTGCCATGCCGCTGGCCACCACGTAACCGGCGCGGCCCAGGTCGGCACCTAAGCGCCGGGCGAAGTTGCGGCCGTTGAGCGAGGCGTTGCGGGCGCCGACCATGGCCACCATGGGCTTGGCCAGAACCGAAGGATTGCCCAGCACGCACAGCAGCGGCGGCGCGTCGTCCAGCGCCGCCAGCCACGAGGGATAGCCGGGCTCGGCCAAGCCCAGCAGGCGAACGCCCAGGCGCTCGGCCGCCTCCATCTCGCGTTCGGCATCGCCCTTGGGACAGATCTTCAAGGGACGCCGGGCTCCGCCCTTGCGGGCCAGATCGGGCAGCGCCGCCAGCGCCGCCCCGGCCGAGCCGAACCGCTCCAGCAGACGCAAGAAGGTGCGCGGCCCCACATTCTCGCTACGGATCAGCCGCAGCCAGTCGAACCGTTCAGCGGCTGAAAGTACCCTCTTGTCCTCGTCCATGGCGTGCAGGGTGACCGGTTGCATGCAATCGGTCAAGAGCGCTTCAGCCTGTCATCCTGAAGCCGCGACGCGGCTGAAGGATCTTTCACCCGAAACGCCCGCCGTCCTTGCCTGAAAGGTCCTTCGCTTCGTTCAGGATGACAGAACGTTACCGCCTACTTCTCCCGGTCGGTAATGGCCTTTCTCGCCAGGATCTGGTCGCACACCGAATTGGTGTCCCACGATGAACGCTTGCCCAGCGCCGGCCTGATGGTCGACCAGTGGTCGGCGAAGGCCTTGCGCCCCAGGTCGCGGAGATAGACCAGGAAGTCCCAGGCCGGCGCATCCTTGGAATAGACGCCCAGCTTGACCATCTCCTCGTCGGCGTGGATGCGGTGCAGGTTGACCCGGCGGTAGGGATGCTGGCCGGGGGGCGGGTCCTTGATCATGCCCGCATCCACCAGCCGGTTGATGGTCTCGATGGCGTTGACCTCGTGCACCAGCGAGGCGTTGAAGGCCACCTCGTTCAGGCGGTCCAGCACCTGGCGCGCCCCCTTGGGCGGCGGGCCGTCGCGGTGCAGCGGGTTGAGCGTCACCAGGACCAGGTCCTCGGCATCGGCCTCGCGCAGCCGCTCCACCAGCGGGGTCAGCGGCGGATTGCCCATGTAGCCGCCATCCCAGTAGTGATGATCGCCGATGCTGACCGTGTGCAGCGAGGTGGGCAGGTTGGTGGACGCCCGTACCGCGTCGGGCGACACCGCGCCGTCGATGAACAGCTGGCGGCGGCATTCGCCGATATCGGTGGCGGCGACGACCAGGGTGGGCGTTCCCTCCTGCGGCAGGGCGAAGATGGCGGGAATCTCGGGCAGCACGTCCCGCAGCACGGCGGTGAGATAGGTGGCGAGCCCGGATTCGGCGGCCGGAGTGTTGGCGCCGGCCACATCGGCCCAGCGGGCGGCGGGGGTGTCGTCGATGTTCCAGCCCTGGGCCAACCCGATGGCGGCCACGAAGGGGTTGCCGCCCCAGAAGGCGGCGCGGGCCACGGTCTCCCACAATTCGCGGATCTTGGTGCGCGCGGCTTCCGCCATGCGCTTGGACCGCGCGCTGGCCGGGCCGGGCTGGGCGGCGCCTTCATGGTAGCCATAGGCCATGGCCGTGGCGGTCAGGGCGCCTGACGAGGCGCCGCTGATGCCGACGAACTCGATGGTGCCGGAAGCGGCCTCGTCCAGCAGCGCGTCGAGCACGCCCCAGGTAAAGGCACCGTGCACGCCGCCGCCCTGCAGGGCCAGCGCAATCCGATGGGGTTTTCCCATTGAGCGATCCTCCCGGAGAAGACGGTTACCGTCCTTGTTTTGTCGAAGCGTACCGCGACCCCGGCCCCGCTGGCAACCGCAGGTATCATGACAGTCTGACCGGGACCTTACCGGATTGGAGAAGGCGGACACCCGCGCTATGCTGACGCTCCTTTCAAGTCGGGGTGAGGGGGTATTGGCCATGAGCGGCACGGGCGGCACGCCGGGACTGCAGCGCGTCTTTCCCAGGGGCACGGTGATCTTCAAGGAAGGCGATTCGGGCCACGAGGCCTACATGCTGCAGCAAGGCACCGTGCGCATCTTCAAGACCGTGGCCGGCCGCAAGGTCACCATCGGCCGCGTCTGGCCGTTCCAGGTGTTCGGCGAACTGGCCCTGATCGACGACGGCCCGCGCATGGCCGCCGCCATCGCCGACGACGACGCCACCTGCCTGGTGCTGACCAAGGACGCCATCCGCACCATGATGGACCAGGCGCCGCCGGGGCTGAACACCCTGATCCAGTCCCTGCTGGCCACCATCCGCGAGCTGGGGGACGATCTGGCCGACGCCAGGGCCATCCTGGCCGAACACGGGATGGAATGACGCTTCCGCCCTCAGTAGTTCCGGACGATGACCTCGCGGGCGGCGGCACGCCCCTTGGGGTCGCCCGCGAGTGAGCGGGGCGCATGGATGCCTTCGATCCGAAAGGCCCGATAGAGGCGCCGGATGAAGGGCGTGTCGGCATTGGACTGCATCCAGCGCGCACCCATGCGGTGGAGCTTGATGCAGACCTGCCAGAGCTCCTGCTGGTCCATGCGCGAAAACCCGGTTGTGGTATAGCCGACGCTCCCCTCCCCCCGCTCGGTATCGTAGGGCGGATCGAAATAGACGAAGTCGCCCGGCCTCGCCATCACCAGGACATGGCTGTAATGGGCCTGGGCCAGCCGGGCGGTCCGCAGCGCCTCGTGCACTTCCATGAGGTTGTCGGGCCGATACAGCGCCACCCGACCGCGCTTGCCCCAACCGCCGTTGTGATGACCCAGGCGGTTCACCCGCCACAGCCCGTTGAAGCTGGTTTTGCTGAGATAAAGAAAGCGAGCCGCACGCTCCAGATCCGACAAGGCGGCGAAGCCGGGCGAGCGATCCAGATCGCGCATGCGGTAGTACTCCGCCTCCGTGAACTCAAAGCCCTCCAGCGCCGTCATCAGCTGGCGCGGACAGATCTTGATCACCCGATAGAGATTGATCAGCTCGCCATTGAAATCGGTGAGCAGGGATTGAGCCGGACGCAGGGAAAAGAACAGGGCTCCGCCGCCCAGGAACGGCTCGTGATAGCCGCGCATGTCGGCGGGCAGGCGCCGCGCCAGTTCCGGCAGCAGCCGCCGCTTTCCCCCCACCCATTTCACCACCGGCTCGGCCATCACAACCTCATGGCGCTGGAAATTTGTTCCTGTTTTGTTTACCATCCGATTGGCGCTTCGCGCAAGCGCCTTTCCGCGCAACAATGCCGCCGGAAATCATCGAGGAGTGCGCCATGGCCTTGCACCGCGTGATGGGTTTGCTGCTGCTTGCCTGCCTGCTTTCGCCACTCCCCCTCGCCGCCGCAGAATCCCGCCACCCGGGGCGGCTGCCCAACGAATCGGGTCAGGAATTGAGCGCCAAGGTTGCCGCCATCATGGCCGGAACCGGATTCAAGGTGATGAGCCACTCGGCGTGGAGCGAACGGGGCCGGCCCGGTGGCGATGTCCTGCTGACACGGGTGCCCTACACCAATCTTTATGGCGGCGAGGGACGCCAGGCCTTCCGCATCCTGTCGCCTCGACGCGGGCTGGAAATAGCCCTTATCGTCAAACGCCAGGACACCGATGGGTCCAACGATACCAAACTGCCCCATATCTACCTCACCGCCATCGAGGCCATGCGCGAGAAAACCGTCTTCATCCTGGTGGAGGGCGAGGGCTGGCGGAGCGAAGGGATGGACTGGCTGCGGCGCGCCGTGGCTGAACGGCGCTATGGCATGCCGACGGATAAGGATGTGCGCATCGTGTCCCTGGAAGAGTTCCGCCGATGGGCCCGAGGCCTGTGAAAACCCCTTGCGACCCAATTAAAAAAACGTATGCTCGTTTAACGCAATTTCACCGGCCTTCTGTCAGGGAGTGAGCGATGACCGGCTTCAATTCCGCGCTGAATTTCGATCTGGGCGAAACCGCCGACATGATGCGCGACTCGGTCGCGGCCTTCGCGCAAGCCGAGATCGCGCCCCGCGCCGCCGAGATCGACCGGTCCAACGAATTCCCCAACGAACTGTGGCCGCGCCTGGGCGCCATGGGCCTGTTGGGCATCACGGTGGAGGAGAAGTACGGCGGCGCCGGAATGGGCTATCTCGAGCACGTGGTGGCCATGGAGGAGATCAGCCGGGCCTCGGCCTCGGTGGGCCTCTCTTACGGCGCGCACTCCAACCTCTGCGTCAACCAGATCAAGCGCAACGGGTCGGAAGCCCAGAAGATGAAGTACCTGCCCAAGCTGATCTCGGGCGAGTATATCGGCGCGCTGGCCATGAGCGAGCCCAATGCCGGCTCGGACGTGGTCAGCATGAAGCTCAAGGCCGAGAAGAAGGGCGACCGCTACATCCTCAACGGCTCGAAGATGTGGATCACCAACGGCCCCGACGCCGACGTGATCGTGGTCTACGCCAAGACCGACATCACCGCCGGCCCGCGCGGCATCACCGCCTTTTTGGTGGAAAAGACGTTCAAGGGCTTCTCGGTGGCGCAGAAGCTGGACAAGCTGGGCATGCGCGGCTCCAACACCGGCGAACTGGTGTTCCAGGACTGCGAGGTGCCGGAAGAGAACGTGCTGGGCGACGTGGGCCGCGGCGTCAACGTGCTGATGAGCGGCCTGGATTACGAGCGCGTGGTGCTGACCGGCGGGCCGCTGGGCATCATGGCCGCCTGCATGGACGTCGTCGTGCCCTATGTCCACGAGCGCACCCAGTTCGGCCAGCCCATCGGCACCTTCCAGCTGATGCAGGGCAAGCTGGCCGACATGTACACCACCTTCAACGCCTGCCGCGCCTACACCTATGCGGTGGCCAAGGCCTGCGACCGGGGCGAGACCACCAGGAAGGACGCCGCCGGCGTGATCCTCTACGGCGCCGAGAAGGCCACCTGGATGGCGCTGGAAGCCATCCAGACCCTGGGCGGCAACGGCTATATCAACGAATACGCCACCGGCCGGCTGCTGCGCGACGCCAAGCTCTACGAGATCGGCGCCGGCACGTCGGAAATCCGCCGCATGCTGATCGGCCGCGAGCTGTTCGAAGAGACGAAGTAGTCCCTCCTTGTTTCGTCATGGCCGGGCTTGACCCGGCCATCCACGGACCCTTAGGGCACAAGCCCGGGGGTGACGGCCAGATTGGAATGTGCCAGCCATGACCGTGATCAAATCCTCGATCAATCCCCGCTCGGACGAGTTCAAGGCCAATGCCGAGGCGACGCAAGCCCTGGTGGACGACCTGAAGAAGGTGGTCGCCCAGGTGAAGATGGGCGGCGGCCCCGCCATGCGCGAACGCCACATCGCGCGCGGCAAGCTGCTGCCGAGGGAGCGCATCCGCCGCCTGCTCGACGTGGGCTCGCCCTTTCTGGAATTCTCGCAGCTGGCCGCCTGGGACATGTATTCCAAGGACGTGATGGGGGCCGGCATCATCACCGGCATCGGTTCCATCAATGGCCAGGAATGCATGATCGTCGCCAATGACGGCACGGTGAAGGGCGGGTCCTACTATCCGCTGACGGTGAAGAAGCACCTGCGCGCCCAGGACATCGCCAAGGAGAACAACCTGCCCTGCGTCTATCTGGTGGAATCGGGCGGCGCCAACCTGCCCAACCAGGACGAGGTGTTCCCCGACCGCGACCATTTCGGCCGCATCTTCTACAACCAGGCCCAGATGTCGGCACTGGGCATTCCGCAGATTTCCGTGGTGCACGGCTCGTGCACCGCCGGCGGCGCCTATATCCCGGCCATGAGCGACGAAAGCGTCATCGTCAGGAACCAGGGCACCATCTTCCTCGGCGGCCCACCTTTGGTGAAGGCCGCCACCGGCGAGGTGGTCTCGGCCGAGGAACTGGGCGGCGCCGACGTCCATTGCCGCACCTCGGGCGTCACCGACCATTACGCCATGGACGACGGCCACGCGCTGGCCATCGCGCGGCGCATCGTCGGCAACCTGAACCGCACCAAGCCGGTCAGCCTCAAGATGGCCACGCCGGAAGAGCCCCTGTACGACCCCAAGGAAATCTACGGCATCATCCCCAAGGACCGCCGCAAGCCCTATGACGTGCGCGAAGTCATCGCCCGCATCGTCGACGGTTCCAGGCTGGACGAGTTCAAGCAGACCTACGGCACCACCCTGGTCTGCGGCTTCGCCCATATCTGGGGCTATCCCGTGGGCATCGTCGCCAATAACGGCATCCTGTTCTCGGAATCCGCCCAGAAGGGCGCCCATTTCGTCGAGCTGTGCAGCCAGCGCGGCATTCCGCTGATTTTCCTCCAGAACATCACCGGCTTCATGATCGGCAAGAAGTACGAGGCCGGCGGCATCGCCAAGGACGGCGCCAAAATGGTCACCGCCGTGGCCTGCGCCAAGGTGCCGCGCTTCACCGTGATCATGGGCGGCAGCTTCGGGGCCGGCAATTACGGCATGTGCGGACGGGCCTACCAGCCGCGTATGCTCTATATGTGGCCGACGGGGCGCGTCTCGGTGATGGGCGGCGAGCAGGCCGCCAACGTCATGGCCCAGATCAAGAAGGACGCCATGGAGGCCAAGGGCCAAAGCTGGCCCGCCGACGAGGAGGAAGCCTTCAAGGCCCCCATCCGCGACCAGTACGAGACCCAGGGCCACCCCTACTACGCCGGCGCCCGGCTGTGGGACGACGGTCTGGTCGATCCGGCCGAGACCCGCATGGTGCTGGCGCTGAGCCTCTCGGCCTCCTTCAACGCCCCCATCGAGCCGACCAGGTTCGGCGTGTTCCGGATGTAAGGCCCATGAGCGCCCTTCTCGTCACCACCTCCGACGGCGTGCGGACCATCACCCTTAATCGGGCCGAGCGGCACAACGCCTTCGACGATTCCCTGATCAAGGAACTGGCCGCCGCCTTCCGCGACGCGGGCCAGGCGCCCGGCATCCGCGCCGTGGTGCTGGACTCCACGGGAAAAAGCTTCTCGGCCGGCGCCGATCTCGAGTGGATGAAGCGCATGGCCGGCTATTCCCACGCGGAAAACCTGGCCGACGCCCAAGCGCTGTCGGACATGCTCGAAGCCATCGATGCCTGCCCGCGCCCCGTCATCGGCGTGGTCCAGGGCCCGGCCTATGGCGGCGGCGTCGGGCTGGTGGCCTGTTGCGATCTGGCCGTGGCGGCGGAAGGCGCCACCTTCTGCCTGTCCGAGGTCAAGCTGGGCATCATCCCGGCGGTGATCAGCCCTTACGTGGTGCGCGCCATGGGTGGCCGCGCCGCCCGGCGCTATGCCGTCACCGCCGAACTGTTCGACGCGGCCGAAGCCAAGGCCACCGGACTGGTGCACGAAGTGGTGCCCGCCGAGCGTCTGGCCGAGGTGCGGGACAAGTGGCTTTCCCGCGTCAAGGGCAACGGGCCGGACGCCATGAGCGCCGCCAAGGGTCTGATCCGCCGCGCCGCCGACCAGCCGTTGGACGACGGCTTGCGGGCATGGACCGCCGAACAGATCGCCCTGCGCCGGGCTTCGGACGAGGGCAAGGAAGGCATCCGCGCCTTCCTGGAAAAGCGCAAACCCGCTTGGATTGAGGGATAAAGAGGCATGTTCGACAAGATCCTCATCGCCAATCGCGGCGAAATCGCCTGCCGGGTCATGCGCACCGCCAAGCGTCTCGGCATCCGCACCGTGGCCGTCTATTCCGAGGCCGATGCGGGCGCCATGCACGTGGCCATGGCCGACGAGGCCGTGCTGATCGGCCCCGCTCCGGCGTCCGAGAGCTACCTGAAGGGCGACGTGATCCTCGAGGCCGCCAAGCGGACGGGGGCCCAGGCCATCCATCCCGGCTACGGTTTCCTGTCCGAGAATGCCGGCTTCGCGGAGGCATGCGCCAAGGCGGGCGTGGTGTTCATCGGCCCGCCGGTGGGCGCCATCCACGCCATGGGCTCCAAGGCCGAATCCAAGCGCCTGATGGAAGCGGCCGGCGTGCCGCTGGTGCCCGGCTATCACGGCAAGGGCCAGAGCCTGGAGGAACTGACGGCTGAGGCGACCATCATCGGCTATCCCGTGCTGGTCAAGGCCAGCGCCGGGGGCGGCGGCAAGGGCATGCGGGTGGTTGCCGACCCAAGCGGCCTGGCCGAAGCGGTGGCCTCGGCCAAGCGCGAGGCCAAGGCGGCGTTCGGCGACGATTCCCTGCTGCTCGAGACCTATCTGGGCCGTCCGCGCCACGTGGAGATCCAGGTGTTCTGCGATACCCACGGCAACGGCGTCTACCTGTTCGAACGCGACTGCTCCATCCAGCGCCGCCACCAGAAGGTGATCGAGGAGGCCCCCGCCCCGGCGCTGGCCGACGAGGTGCGCCGCGCCATGGGCGAGGCCGCCGTCGCCGCAGCGCAGGCGGTGGACTATGTCGGTGCCGGCACGGTGGAGTTCCTCTACCAGGACGGCCGCTTCTTCTTCATCGAAATGAACACAAGGCTGCAGGTGGAACATCCGGTCACCGAGATGATCACCGGCCTGGATCTGGTGGAGTGGCAATTGCTGGTGGCGTCGGGGGCCAAGCTGCCCCTGGCCCAGGAACAGCTTTCCCGCAAGGGGCACGCCTTCGAGGCCCGCCTGTATGCCGAGGACCCGGCGAAGGACTTCCTGCCGGCCATCGGCAGGCTGGTCCATCTGGCCCCCCCGACCGAAAACCGCCACGTGCGCGTCGATACCGGCGTGCGCCAGGACGATCAGGTCACCCCCTTCTACGATCCCATGATCGCCAAGCTGATCGTCTGGGACGAGGACCGCGACGCGGCGCTGCGGCGTTTGCGCCGGGCGCTGGCCGATTATCAGGTGGCCGGCGTCACCACCAACGTCTCCTTCCTGGGCGCCATCGCCGCCCATCCGGCTTTCGCGGCGTTGGAGATCGACACCGGCTTCATCGAGCGCCATCGCGCCGATCTGCTGCCGCCCCCCGCCCCGGTCCCGGCCCTGGGCCTGACCTTCGCGTCGCTGGCTCTGCTGCTGTGGCGGGAAGGTGACAGCACCAAGGCGGCGGCGCGCTCGGGCGACCCCCATTCGCCCTGGCACCAGACCAACGGCTGGCGGCTCAACGACGACAACCACCACGACTTCCGCTTCGTGGATGCGGGCGACGAGCGCCGGGTCACCGTGCATTTCGTCGCCGACGGCTGGTCGCTGGACCTGCCCGACCAGACCCTGTCGGCGCGGCGCGCCACCCTGTCCGGCACCACTCTCTCGGCGGAGATCGGCGGCGAGCGCCGCACGGCATCCGTGGTGCGGGCGGGGCTGGACCTCACCGTGCTGCACGACGGCCAGGTGTGGAAGATCAAGCTGGACGACCCGTCGGCCACGGCGGCCGAGCGCGAAGGCGGCGACGGCCGTCTGGCCGCCCCCATGCCGGGCACCGTGGTGCAGGTGCTGGTCAAGCCCGGCGACGCGGTCGCCGCCGGCCAGCCGCTGATCGTGGTGGAAGCCATGAAGATGGAGCACGCCATCAAGGCCCCCGCCGAGGGTGTGGTCGCCGCCATCCACTTCAAGGTGGGCGACGCGGTGGCCGAGGGCACCGAACTGCTGGCCTTCGAGGTGACCTGACCCCCACCCCAGCCCTCCCCACAAGGGGGAGGGAGCATACCAGAATCGCCCTCCTTCCCCCCTCCCCTCCGTGGGGAGGGGTCGGGGGTGGGGGCAAGCGCCGAGGACAAGCCCCATGCGTCACCCCGCCCGCGTCAAGATCGTCGAGGTCGGCCCCCGCGACGGATTGCAGAACGAGGCCCGGCCGGTTCCCGTGGCGGTCAAGGTCGAGCTGATCGATCGCCTGACCGAGACCGGGCTGGCCGCCATCGAATCGGGCAGCTTCGTCAGCCCCAAATGGGTGCCGCAGATGGCCGCCACCGCCGAGGTGATGGCCGCCATCAAGCGCCGGCCCGGAATCTCCTATCCGGTGCTGACCCCCAACCTGCAGGGTCTGGAGGCGGCGCTGGCCGCCCGGGTCGAGGAGGTGGCGGTATTCGCCGCCGCCTCGGAAACCTTCTCGCAAAAGAACATCAACTGCTCCATCGCCGAAAGCCTGGAGCGCTTCGCCCCCCTGGCCGCCCGGGCCAAGGCCGAGGGCCTGCGGGTGCGGGGCTATGTCTCCTGCGTGCTGGGCTGTCCCTACGAAGGCGCCATCGCGCCGGCGGCGGTGGCCGAGGTGGCGTCAAGGCTGGCCGCCATGGGCTGCTACGAGATCTCGCTGGGCGACACGGTGGGCGTCGGCACGCCGGCCAAGGCCCAGACCATGATCGACGCCGTGGCCAATCGCCTGCCGGTCGAGATGCTGGCCGCCCATTTCCACGACACCTACGGCCAGGCCCTGGCCAATCTGCTGGCGGTGATGGAGCGCGGCGTGGCGGTGATGGATTCGTCGGTGGCCGGGCTGGGCGGCTGTCCCTATGCCAGGGGCGCGGCCGGCAACGTGGCCAGCGAGGATCTGGTCTACATGCTGAACGGCATGGGCATCCATACCGGTATCGATCTGGACCGGCTGATGGAGGCGGGGCGCTTCATCTGTTCGGCGCTGGACCGGCCCACCGGATCGAAGGTGGCGCGGGCCCGCGGGTGATTTCAGGAAAACTGGCGGAAAGTATGCCCCTGTGGTAGCATGAA
This sequence comes from Magnetospirillum sp. ME-1, assembly GCF_002105535.1. Taxonomy (GTDB): domain Bacteria; phylum Pseudomonadota; class Alphaproteobacteria; order Rhodospirillales; family Magnetospirillaceae; genus Phaeospirillum. The sequence goes on from NZ_CP015848.1 coordinate 644,438, forward strand.
CCCTCGTTGCGGCTTTGGTTTGTGTCTAACCCATGTCCACGGATTTCTGGGTTGACGCGCTGAGTGTCGGGGTTGACGAGTTCGACCGGGCTCACCGCGAGCAACTGAACACCATCGGCGAGATAGAGGCCGCCCTCGGCCAGGGGGACCGCAAGGGTGCCTGCGCCCTGCTGGACCGCCTGCTGCGGCACCTCGTCGGCCATCAGGCCGAGGAGATGGACCTTCTGGTCCGTACCGACTATCCCGGCATCGACCACATCCGTCAGGTGCAGGCCGCCAATGTGGCCCGCCTCGAACGGCTGAAGGAGACGGTGGAGGCCGGCGCCAGCCTGCCGGACGCCCGGCGCGTCGCCACCGAGATGCGCATGGCCTTCGTCGATTACCTGCTGAAGGGCGACATCAACTTCAAGAGCCATCTCGACATGGCCGGACTCGCCCATCGCTGAAGCAATCGCTGGCCCTTGGCGGCCGGTTGCGATGAAATGGGACGTCCACCCCTGCAGGAACGCCCATGACCGCCCTTCTCGGCACCTATGATCACTACGGCTATGCCGCCATTGCCCTGCTGGGCACCTTTCTCGGCGCCTGGTTCCTGCTGTGGGTGACGCTGCGCTCTCCCTGGGCCGAGCGGATCCGCCTGTGGCGCGGTGTCTCGCCGCCCTTCCTGGGCGTGGTGGGCGTGCTGTTCGCCCTGACCCTGGCCTTTCTCGCCAATGACACCTGGAACGCCCATGACCGGGCGTTGAACGCCGTCTACCAGGAGGCGGACGGCTTGCGCAGCATCGACGCCCTGGCCGAGCATCTGCCGCCCCCGGTCAAGTCCGGCGTGGTGGGGGCGGTGCGCGACTATGCCTGCATCACCGTCAACGAGGAATGGCCGCTGCTGGCGCGGCGCCAGAGCAGCCGCATCGCCGCCGAGCATCTCGACCGCCTGCTGGCCCTGCTGTCGGGACCGGAAATCGCCGGGGTCACGCCGCCCGGGGTGCACGGCCTGATGCTGGCCCAGGCCACCCAGGTGCGGATGGCGCGCGGCGCGCGCATCGCCCTGTCCCAGACCCACGTCAATCCGCTGAAATGGCTGGGAATGGCCTTTCTCGGCTTCCTCACCATGATTTCCATCGCCATGGTCCATGTGGATCAGGCCCGCGCCGAAATCCTGGCCATGGCGATCTTCGCCGCCGCGGCCGCGCCCACCGCCGCCATCGTGCTGGTGCAGGGCAATCCGTTCCAGCCGCCCACCGTGGTCCATGCCGGGCCGATCACGGCCCTGGCCGGAGCTCAGTCCTGCGGCAGCGCCGGCGCCCGGTGAAAGAAGTCGGGATCGGCCAGCGTCGACGCCGAAACGGTGATCATGGTCTTGGGCTGGGCCTTGTTGAACAGACGGGCGTGCATGATGCCGTCCACGTGTTCGAAGATCTTTTCAACCACCCAAATGCTCTTCTTGGTGTCGTGGGTCTTGATGAACATGTCGCCGACCTGTGCATCAACGGACTTGCGCTTGAACATTCCTACTCCCGCCGAATTCACCTTAAGATGAGATGATCATCGCGAAGGGCCCTGAAACGGACCCGACCGGACAGAGGTTATATGACACGGAGGCGGACGGGAAGCCGTGTCGTGAGATTTGTGCCATGCGGAATAGAGTCACGTGACCGGCGACAGCGCCATCGTATTGATTGACTGCGAGAATCTGACCGGTCCACGGCGGCTGGAAGCGCTGGGCCGCTGGGCCGGATCCGGCCGGATCGAGCTGTTCGGGCGCGAGACGGCCATGGCGCCGTGGCGCGCCGCACTGGCGCGGCGGGGCGAAACGGTGGCGGCGGAGACCCCGGTCCCCGAAGACGCCCCCTCCCAGGCCGCCGATGAGGCCATCGCCCGGACCGTCCGCCACATGGCCGCCCGTCCGCCGGCCGGACCGGTGGTGATCGCCTCCAACGACAAGGGGTTCGCCGCCGACATCGCTCATCTGACAGCCATGGGCATCGCCGCCCGCCAGGATTTCGACCTGGACGAGTGCGGATTGCTGCGTCTGGTGGTGAGTGAGATCGCCGGAGTGGACGGCTGGGCCGCCGCCGGCGGGGTCGGCGATCATCTGATCCGCCGCTTCGGCCTGGATATCCGGGGCCGCCTGCCGAATCTGGCGTCCCGCGCCGGCCTGTCGGTCAGAAGGGACCGGACGGGCCTGTGGCTGTCTTTGGAGAAGACCTAGGCCGTCAGATGGCCGAGGCAATGCCGTTCTGGTGATCTTCCTTGGCCAGCTCGCGCTCCACCCGGGCGGCATGGCGCCAGGCGCTGATGGAAATGACCAGCCCCACGATGGTCATTACGCCGATGGCGGCCATCACGATATCCATGGTCGAAGCAATCATCATTCTCTCCTTGGCCGCCGGCATGGCGCGGCCGTCCCTTGCCGTCTACGCCACTTCTCGCAAGTGCGAAAGGAGTTCGAAGGCAGCCATGCGCAAAGCTCATGCGTTGTGGCAGGAGAAAGGAATGATTCCGACGGCCCAATGAACCTCATTGGGCCTGAGGCAAGCGCGACCGCGCGCCGCGCCTTATGGCGCGAAAGCCAAGCGAAGCGCCCGGCGACTGAGGGACTTGCGACGGTTCAAACGCGGGGCAGCCGTACCGTCACCGTGGTGCCCGCCCCCGGCCGGCTGACCAGACAGAGCGAGCCGCCGTGCAGCTCGGCGAAGGACTTGGCCAGCGGCAGCCCCAGCCCGGTGCCGCATAGCGGCGCGACAGGCTGGATTCCACCTGGACGAAGGGCTGCAACGCCCGCTCCAGGCTTTCGCCGTCCATGCCGATGCCGGTGTCGGCCACCTGGATGACCAGATCGGTCTCCGAGAGGCGGGCGCTGAGCAGCACCTTGCCGCCGGCCGGGGTGAACTTGACGGCGTTGGACAGCAGGTTGAGCAGGACCTGCTTGATGCGCAGGGGATCGAGCGTCACCTCGCCCACGTCCCGGGCCACCAGGCATTCGAGCTGCACCTCCGCCTGGATGGCGCGCTCGGTCATCAGGCGAATGACGGCGTCGAGCAGCGACGCGATTTCGGTCGGCCGGGCATTGAGCTCGAACCGGCCCACCTCCACCTTGGCCAGATCGAGGATGTCGTTGATGATGCTGAGCAGATGGTTGCCCGATTCCCACACCGCCGAGACATACTTGCCGTAACGGGCATTGCCGATGGGGCCGAAGATTTCCGAGCGCATCACGTCGGAGAAGCCGATGATGGCGTTGAGCGGCGTGCGCAATTCGTGGCTCATATTGGCGAGGAACTCGCTCTTGCAGCGGTTGGCCTCCTCGGCCTGGCGCCGCGCCAGGTCCAGCTCGGCGGTCCGCTCGGCCACGCGCTGTTCCAGGCGCTCATTGGCCTCCTTCAGGGCCCGCTGGTCGGCGTGGCGCTCGGTGACGTCGCCGATGGAGCCCACCATGCGGGTGGCCACGCCCTGGGCGTCGCGCACCGCCAGCCCGCGCGCCAGCATCCAGCGCCACTGCCCCTGGCGGTCACTGACCCGGTATTCGCATTCGAAATGGGCGTCGAACCCCTTCAGATGGCGCACCAGGGTCGTCTGGTAGCGCTCGCGATCGTCGGGATGGACCAGCTTCAGCCATTCGTGCGAAGTGGTGCGCAGCGTCTCACTCTCGAAACCGAGGATCGAGAGCAGGCGGGCCGACAGATACAGTTCCTTGGTAATGGGGTTCCAGTCCCACAGCCCCTCGTTGGGGCCGCGCATGGCCAGGGCGTAGCGCTCCTCGCTTTCGCGCAGCGCGCGGGTGGCGGCGAACAGCGCGCTCTGGGTCCGCTTCGCCTCGCGCTGGGCAGCTTCCAGCGCCTTGATGCGCGTCCGCAGGCGCGCCACGGATTCGCTTCGCAGCATGTCCTTGCCGGTCGTCGTGCCGTGCGACCTTCTGACTGGCACCCCATCCTCCCGATGCCTACGACTTTGGTAGTTTACCTCCGCCCCGCAGGCCCGAACAAGGCGAGCAAAAGGGCAATATCCCATCCACGCAGACCATCCCCGGCCGATCGGCATTTGAACTGTCCGGATTGGCGTCCTAACATTCGTGAAGCAGGAGGAACGTGCCATGGCAACCTTGCGCCTTCGCGACATGCTGCTGATCGGAGCCGGATTGGGCTTTCTCGGCTGGGCGGTGATGCCGCCATCCTCGCTGTCCCTGGATGAATCATGCCAGCCCGGCAGCGGCCCGCCATCCATCAGCGCCATGCTGTTTCCCGGCACCTTCTGGGAAAGGCAGCTGAATGCGGTGCTGGCCGAACGCGACGACCTTCTGGCCCGACCGGCGCGCCGCGCCCGCATCGACGCCCAGATTCAGGCCGAGGCATCGGCCATCGAGGGCCGCATGGACCGCCTGAACCGGGAGCAGAGCCGGGTGGATGACCGGGCCGAAAAGGAGCGGCGCGATATGGCCGAGCAGAGTGCCCGGCTCAAGCGCATCGCCTGGCTGATGGGCTGCGAGGGGGATATCCGCCAGAGATTGGCGAATTAGATCGCCGCCCGGCGACCGAGAGGGACGGAAGCTATTCTTCCTCGGGCTCGGGCCCGGCCTCGACATCGATGGGCACGCCGGGCTGCAGCTTGGAGGTGCGGATGGCCAGCGCGCTTTTCACGTGGCTGATATTGGGTGCGGCGGTCAGCCGGGTGGTGAGGAAGCGCTGGTAGTCGTCCCAGTCATGGGCCACCACCTTGAGCAGGAAATCGGTCTCGCCGGCCAGCATGTGGCACTCGCGCACCTCGGGCCAGCCCTTGACCAGTTCCTCGAAGGCCTTGAGATCGGCCTCGGCCTGGCTGTTCAGCCCCACATGGGCGAACACCGTGACGTTGAAGCCCAGCGCGCCGGGGTCGATTTCAGCATGGTAGCCCTTGACGTAACCGGCCTCCTCCAGCGCCCGCACCCGTCGCAGGCACGGCGGCGCGGAAATTCCGGCCCGCCTTGCCAGTTCGACATTGGTCATCCGGCCATCGGCCTGAAGGTCAGCCAGAATGCGCCGATCGATGCGGTCAAGCTTGACCCGCTGCATAAGGGAACTCCAAAAGAACTCAGGTTTGCGAAATTATATTACTCGGCCGCCGCCAGCAAGCCCAACGTTCTGTCGCGCCGACGATTTTCAGCCCCCGTGCCGCCGCCTGGGCCGGCACTGGGCCAACCACCCGCAAGACCTTAGGGAAAGTGCGAGTTAATATCCTTCGCAGGCGGGGATATGGGGCAAGTTTTGTAATCATTCCATCTTGCGTGGCGCCGAGAACCAGACTAGATTTGTCGGCATCATTCTTCTCAAAGCCCTACGATGGAGCTTCCATTATGTCCGACGCGATTTCGAACCCGACCTCCCTGGTCACCAAGGCCGCCCCCGACTTCACCGCCCCGGCCGTGATGCCCGACAACGAGATCAATCCGTCGTTCAACCTGAAGTCCTATCTGGCGGGCTCCTACGGCGTGGTGTTCTTCTATCCGCTGGACTTCACCTTCGTCTGCCCGTCGGAAATCCTGGCCCACGACCACCGCGTCAAGGCCTTCGCCGAGCGCAACACCAAGGTCATCGCCGTCAGCGTCGATTCCCACTTCACCCACCTGGCATGGAAGAACACCCCCGTCGAGAAGGGCGGCCTGGGCAACGTCCAGTTCCCCATGGTGGCCGACCTGACCAAGGACATCGCCAAGTCCTACGGCGTGCTGCTTCCCGGCGGCGTCGCGCTGCGCGGCACCTTCATCATCGACAAGAACGGCGTGGTGCAGTCGGCCCACGTCAACAACCTGCCGCTGGGCCGCAACGTGGACGAGGCGCTGCGTCTGATCGACGCCCTGCAGTTCACCGAGGAGCATGGCGAGGTCTGCCCCGCCGGCTGGAACAAGGGCAAGGCCGGCATGAAGGCCAACCCGAACGGTGTCGCCGAGTACCTGGCCAAGCACGCTTCCGAGCTGTAGGCCTTTCGTCGAGTCCGAAGGGGCGCACCGCTTGCCAGCGGTGCGCCCCATCCTTATGCTGTAGCGCAACAACATCGTAACCAAACCGGGAAGCTGTCCATGGCGCACCACCACTCCAAGGTTCTGATTCTGGGCTCCGGGCCCGCCGGCTGCACCGCCGCCATCTATGCCGCGCGCGCCAATCTCGAACCCATGCTGGTGGCCGGCCTGCAGCCCGGCGGGCAGCTGACCATCACCACCGACGTGGAAAACTTCCCCGGCTTCGCCGAGGCGGTCCAGGGCCCCTGGCTGATGGAGCAGATGCAGGCCCAGGCCGAGCATGTGGGCACCCGCTTCATGGACGACACCATCGTCTCGGTGGACCTCTCCAAGCGCCCGTTCACCGCCATTGGCGATTCGGGCGATACCTATACCGGCGACACGCTGATCATCTGCACCGGCGCCACCGCCCGCTGGCTGGGCATCGAATCGGAAAAGACCTTCTCGGGCTTCGGCGTGTCGGCCTGCGCCACCTGCGACGGCTTCTTCTTCCGGGGCAAGGAAGTGGCGGTGGTCGGCGGCGGCAATTCGGCGGTGGAAGAGGCCATCTACCTGGCCGGCATCGCGTCCAAGGTCACGCTCATCCATCGCCGCGATTCGCTCCGCGCCGAAAAGATCGCCCAGGACCGCCTGTTCGCCAATCCCAAGGTCTCCGTGCTGTGGGACAGCGCCGTCGACGAGATCGTCGGCGACAGCAACCCGCCGGGCGTCACCGGCGTGCGCGTCAAGAACGTCAAGACCGGGGCGCTCTCCGTCCTGCCGGTGGACGGGGTGTTCATCGCCATCGGCCACACCCCCAACACCGACCTGTTCAAGGGCGCGCTGGAAATGGATGCCGAGGGCTACCTGATCACCAAGGCGGGCGCCACCTCCACCAACATCCCGGGCGTGTTCGCCGCCGGCGACGTGCAGGACAAGATCTACCGCCAGGCGGTCACCGCCGCCGGCACCGGCTGCATGGCCGCGCTGGAGGCCGAACGCTTCCTCGCGGCGCATGGACATGGGACTTAAGTTACGGCACAGTAGTCGGCAATGGTTGGGGAAGCGGAAAAAATAATCCGCCAGGGGAGGAGACCGGTCAAACCATGGACTGGGACAAACTGAGGGTTTTCCACGCCGTCGCCGAGGCCGGCAGCTTCACCCATGCGGGCGAAGTCCTGAACCTCAGCCAGTCCGCCGTCAGCCGCCAGATCAGCGCGCTGGAGGAAAGCCTCAACCTGCCCCTGTTCCATCGCCACGCCCGCGGCCTGATCCTGACGGAACAGGGCGAACTGCTCTACAAGACGGCGCGTGACGTGTTCTCCAAGCTGGCCATGACCGAGGCGCTGCTCACCGAAAGCCGCGAGCGCGCCCAGGGACCGCTGAAGATCACCACCACGGTGGCCTTCGGCTCCCTGTGGCTGACGCCGCGCATCAAGGACTTCCTGGACGCCTATCCCGACATCTCGGTGACCATGGTGCTGTTCGACGGCGAACTGGACCTGGCCATGCGCGAGGCCGATGTGGCCATCCGCATGATGCCGCCGCGCCAGCCCGACCTGATCCAGCGCCACCTCTTGTCCATGAACTACGCGGTGTTCGCCTCGCCATCCTATATCGAGAAGTACGGCATGCCGAAATCCGCCGACGATCTCGACAACCACCGCATCATCGTCTACGGCGACGACACCCGGGTCTCGGCCCCGGTCTCCAACGTCAACTGGCTGCTGGAAGCCGGCGCCTCGCCCGACCGCCCGCGCAAGCCGGTGCTGGAGGTCAACAACATCTACGGCATCTACCGCGCCGTCAAAAGCGGTCTCGGCATCGCCGCCATGCCGGAATACCTGCGCGGCGAGGCGGAAAGCCTGGTCCACATCCTGCCCGAGCTGAAGGGCCCCAAGGTCGAGGCCTACTTCGTCTATCCCGAGGAACTGCGCCATTCCAAGCGCATCACGGTGTTCCGCGACTTCCTGCTGGGCAAGATCGCCGAATCCGCCTGATCGGGCCAACACCCTACCCGAAAGCATAAGGCATGCACTGGAAGCATGCCTCTGTCCTGCTTTTTGGTGTGGTTCGAAACCATTCCATGCCGTACATCAGTACTCACGACTTGTTGCAGCGCAGCAGGTCCCGAGTTCGGCGGTTTCCGCCACATCGTTCCCAGGCGCACTGCCTGGGTTCCGGGTCTTCGGACCCTACGTCTCCTAGACGTGAAGCCTCCCTGTTTGACTTTACCCCCTTGGGCAACCAAGGGGGTTTCTTTTTGTCGAATTTCTACGGGTTTGCGGCGGATTAGCGCCATCAATATAGTCGCATTACGTGCGCATACTGAGCCTGTGTCGAATTCAGGGACTTACTGGGGACTTAGGATGCCGTTGGCACCCCTCCTCGGTGGCGGTGGGCTCGGTCACGGGTCGCGCGCTTCCCCACCCCTGGCTTGATCCACCCCAGCCGATGGCCTCTCCCCAGGTCCCCGAGCCGTCCGGGTCCGCAAATCGCCTTGGTGGTGGGCATGGCCGAAACCCCGCCCACGGCCAAGGCGACCTCAGGCCAGCAATTCGGATGGTGGCATCCCCAGTGCGGCGGAAAGCCGCTCGATTTCAGGTAGGGTCAGAGCGCACGCCCCAGCCTCAGCGGCCATGAAGCGTGGCAGGGTCATTCCGACGATGGCCGCAGCCTCCCGAAACCCATAGCCATTCTGATGGTCACGCCATCGGCAGATACGACGCCCCACCCGTTGGGCCAGGGGCGACAGCGCCTCCGCCTCGCGGTCGGGGCGGGGGCCATGAGGCTTGGGAACGATGGCAACCCCATGCGTCCGAGCGAGCTTCCGAACCATGGAGACACTCAGCCCCTCGGCGGCAGCGATCACACCCACGCGCTCGCCCCGATGAAGGGCGGAAATTATCCGGTGATTGCGAGGAGACATGCCCAACACCCCATAGCCAAATACACAACAGTATTGACTATGCGGGGATAAGACTGTGAGAAGTATTTATTCGAGCACATGCGGAGAACAAAAGACAATGTTCGCATAATGTCATGTCAATGAGAACATACAGAAGGGGTACACCCTTTTTCTTGAATACTTTCTCATCACATATGCGGACAACTTAAATATTTATCCGGGTCAATTTTCAAAATTCACTATACTAGTATTTACGCATTATCTCAACAAAAAGAAAGCCCCACCCAAGAGGGTGGGGCCATTCAAACTAAGCTACAATGAGGCTCGATGGACTTCTAGAACCTATAGGTCAGAGTTCCAGAGACAACATGGGCCGTAAAGTCATCAACAAGATTGTTTCCGCTGTTGACCCAGATATAGCGGTACCGCCCACCGATATCGAAATTATCGGTGACCTTAACATCCAAACCCGCAATTCCCTGGGCCATCAGATTAGTGTTTGATGTTGAGGAATTAACGTTGAGGGTTCCAATTTTGGAAACCTTATCCTCCGTAGCGGCAAAACCGACACCACCACCCAAGACAGGGGTGACGCGGCCAACATACCCCATGGGAGTGATGTAGAGATTACCTGCGCCAGAGAACGTAGAGACACTGCCCGTGACCGGGGCAGAACCGCTAACGGTGTAGGTAGTTCCATTGTATGTGGCGGTCAAGTTGCCAGAAACGTTCTTGTAATCAAACGTCGCGTATCCGAACTCAGCCTCTGCCCGGAACCAGTTGTTAAACCGGTATCCGCCCGCAAGGCTGATAGCAGGTCCGGAGCTGAACTCAATGTCACCAGCGGCAGAAACGCTCAGGCCAGCGTTGCTACCATTCGCCCGAATACGAGTATTGTTGGGGATGATGGCACCAGCACTAACACCGATATCCCACCCGCCCGAGGACGCCTTTGCAACTTCAGCTGCGTCAGCAATGCCGACAGCCGCCAGAACCGAAACGCCAGCCAGAGCGGCAAGTGCTTTACGCATTCTTTCCCCCATTACGGAACAAAATTCAGGAATTCACGGATACATTAATCCCTGAATGGGTGCAACGCAGAGCGTGCCGATATGAAAGGGGGCCTCTCCTTTTTGATGATGTGTTGCACATCCGCAACAGCGAACATCATCACCATAACGAGGGCTACCGCTTTCCCCTCCGAGGCTTGAATTTTCGGTACTCGGCTTCGGTCATCTGACGGACGGGCATCAGGTAGTAGCTTCCCCCTCGCCGATACGCACAATGGCTCAGGACAGTGCCAGCCCCCTCACCATGGACATGGCTGCCCCCGCAGAATGGGCACTCAACCACGTACTGACGAAGCCCGCAGGGGGTTACCAGGGTTTGAACAATCGTTTCGCCTGAACAGGGGGCGTGTCTCATCACCACCCCCTCAACTTGAATGCCGATAGTGCGGGCTTGGCTAATCCGAACGCGACCTGGACATGTGCGGGCGCGGACGCCAGAGCGGTCAGGACCTCACCCAAATCGACGGACATGAATTCCGCCAACCGGGTTGGGGTCAGAACTGACCGGGGGCGGCGTTTGGCGGCGATCTCCACCGCCATGGCGACGATGCGAGCGTGGTCAGCGGTCACGGAAAGCCTCCCTCACATGGCCAGGGGCCAGCACCAGAGCGGCGGCAAGGTCGCTCTCGGTGACCCGACCGAACCTGACGTTCAAGTGGGCCAGGAGTGCGGCCATGGTGCCGCGTCCACCGTGGGCCACGACCTCGGCGATTTCGTCCGCAATGTGACGATGGAACCGGGCTTCGCGGGAGTTGATGGGGGAAGCGGCACCCACTACCGCCTCCCCCACCATGGCGCACTCCGGGGGGATGGGTGCGCCGATCACATGCCCCGACTCGCGGGAGAAGGAAGAACCCAAGCGGGTCATGCGAACCTCTGTGCGACGGTGCGGCCCAGGTCGCCGCCGAACTCGGTGGCCGCAACTTGGAGCTTGGATAAAACCTCGGGCGGAACCGAAATTTCGACCGGACGGGCGCGGCGGTTAATCTGGAGTCGATGGCGTCGGAAGTCCAGTGCGCCACGGGGCAGCAAAAAGCCGTCGCTCGTCTGGGCGGGTGCCGAACACCACATGCCGTCCAGGCCCAACAGCAGGTCACCCAAGGCCATTCCGGTTTTACGGTCCCGGATGTCGCCGTCGTCATCCGCCCAGTCGTGGCGGTCGAATTCGGCGGCGTAATCGGCATCCAGAACCAGGGTGGTCTGGGCGATCTGGCGGAGGGCCATGACCTTGGCCATGGAGGAACTCAACAGCCCGACCGCCTTGGACAGCAGGCCCGCGATCAGGTTCGCATTGTCGCCAGCGTCTTCGCCATTGGCCTTGCGGACTTCGACGATCATTCGCCGCTGGAGGGGCAGCCCCTCGACCTCGGCGGGGCAGCCGATCTGGAAGCCGCCGTGCTTGTCCGGTCCTTCGATGACCCTGGCCAGTTCCAAGCGGAGGAGGTCATTGCAACCAGCACCGGGGCCGATGGCACCGCGAACAGCGTGGCGGCAAGCGTCCCAGGCTTCCGGGCTGATGCTGCCATCGGTCAGGGCGTCCAAGTGGGTTCGCAGGGCGATGACGCAATCCGCCAGGGCGTCATTCCGGGCGATGGCGACCGCATGGTGCCAGCGGTTGTGGGCTTCGACTTCGGTCGCCTTCGGCGGGGTCGCGGGCGCGGAGGGGGACGTGATCCGCCCGATGTGATTGTCGGGCTGGGGACGGTGCCAGGGGGTGGTGGTGGTGTTGGCGGTGTCGAGGTTGGTCATGCGGATTTCCTCCAGCGACCGTTCGCTGTCTTGACCCGACGCCGTGCGGTTTCCTGGATTTCCTCGAGCATCCGGCGGTACGCCTCCGGGCCAATGTGGGCGTGGGTGTTGAACCAGTCCTGCGTGATCATGCGCCCGACCATGGCGCTCATGGTGAGCCCTTCGGATTGCGCCCGGAGTTCCAGCATATCGCGCTCGGTGGCCGTCAGTAGGGCCTGTATGGGGGTGCGGCGGGGCATGGTGTTTGTGTCTTTGGTGTTGTGCATCATCAGTAATCATGAGTCTGAAACGAAGTAGTTTCAAGGGTAAATGTTGGCTAATATGATGTAATTCGACGATAAAAATGAAATGTTACTAGTACATATCATTCACCTGGAGGAACTATATGGGCACTGGGGAGGCGCTGGGGAGGGCATTATCACCCTGCAACCCAATAGAACTGCCACTTAGGGAGTTTAGGGAGGGTTTTATGGTGTTTATCTAGTCGGCGGGGTGGTGGAGTGTACTCAACTCTCAAATGTCTTTCATTGGAGTGGATGTTATAAAAAACCTCCCCAAACTCCCTAACCCTTATCCGAAGCGGCTTTGGGGTGGGTTTTGCCCTCCCCAAAGCCTCCCCATCACTCCCCGGAAGACTCCCTGGCCTTCAACTCCGCCTCGGTCAGCAGGCGCACCCCGAAGAACCAAGGGTTCCCGTTCGACTTCGGCTTGAAGACCACCCCGTGCTTCTCAATATCTCCCGTCCACTGTTCGAGGGTGATGTTCGAGTTATCCAGGTTCATTCCCAACCACCCCCGGAAGCAGAACCACAGGTCAGGCCGCTTGATCTTGTCGGCGGCGTTCTTGGTGATGACGCAACGCTCATGAAGGAACTGCCCCACACGATCCATCTTGTCCGCGTACTCCCTGACCGCCTCCAGCACCGACGGCGGGGGCGTCAATCCCTCTTCCTGCCACAGGCGGCACCCTTCCAAGAGCCAGTTCAAGATACCAGCCGCCTCGGTCAGCAGTTCCGCCTTGAGGGTCCGGTTGATCTTGTCCCGAGGAACCGTGTTCCTAAACTTCACAACCCTGAGGCGGTTGATGAATGCTTTGTCGGCCCCGTCGAACGCCGGGAGCCCATTCGTCGCAAGGTTCAGCTTGGCCTGTGGCTGGTACGAGAAGAACTCTTTCCGCATAAAGCGAGCCGTCACCCGCTCATCCCCAGTGATGTTCTTGACCCTGGAGACGGCAAACTTCTGGTTTCGGTCGGTCTCCGAGGCCGTGACGAGGCGGGCACCTGCGAGAGCGGCAAGGTCGTTCGGGATGGCGTCCCCCCTCTGTTGGAGGAGCAGGGAGGGGGCTGCGGTCAAGGCGTATTGGCCCTCCCCCAAGATGGCCTTCACGGTCTCCAAGAGCACCGACTTGCCGTTGTCACCGTCGCCCCAGAAGATCAGGAGTGAACGGTCCTGGGTGGAACCGCTCAACGAGTACCCGAGATACTTCTGAAGGTACCGAACAACGTCCGCCTCCCCCTTGAAGGTCTCTTCGTGGAGGAACTGGAGCCACCGAGGACACTTGGCTTCCTGGTCAAACGTCACCGGGGCGACCTTGGTTACGAGGTCCTCCCGGTTGGTGGGTCTGATCGCCCCCGTTCGGAGGTCGATCAGGCCGTTCTGAACGTTCAACATCATGAGGTCAGCGTCGAAATCATCAGGGCGGACGACACAACCCAGTTCCGTCCGGGCCAGCTTCTCCACCGCAGCAATCTTCCCGGCGGTCTGAAACCCTCTGGCAAGCCTCTCCCGGTCGGTCCGGAGCTTGTTGTCAGGGATGGATGATGCCTTGTGCTCTAAAGCCCGGACCAAGGTCTTGACGGCCCGTTCCACGGCTCCGTTTTCGTCCATCTGGAACCTGTTTCCGGTCCAGTTCCACCACACTCCCCGACCGTACTTATGATCGGGGCCGAAGACCTTGGCGAACTCTTCGGCAGCATCCAGGTCGCTGTTGATGCTGCCGCCCTTGGAAGCGGCCCATTTAGCAATCTCCCGAACCTCGGACTGGGGCGGCAACGGCGGCTCCCGCCGCTCCTCCAGTTCCTTCCAGAGGATGGCGAAGATCGCCTCCGGGTCGTCGTAATGCCGCGCCGCGAGCTGTGCGGCCCGCGAGACCAGATGGTTATGGGTGGCGTGGGGGAGCAGCTTATCCGGCAGCTCATAGCGTTGGGACTGTTGAGCCGCCTTCCGTGTCCCGCCCAGCCCGAGGAGGAGAGCGCGGACCTGATCCATGGTCACGGTCGGCAAGGTGCTCTTGGGGGTGGTCAGGGGATGCCCTCCAATCCACCTGTTCGGCTGTTTGGAGAGAGGATTGACGCCGTAGGCGACGATCTGCTTCCCGCTCCCTCGGAGTTCTACGGCTTGAACCTTCCCCTGGTAGTCAGGGAAGGACCACACCTCACCGCCACCAACGTCGGCGCACTGATACAGGAGCGCCCCGCCTTTGGACCCGATCCGCATCGGGGTTTGTCCCAGCATTTCGAGAGCGAGCCCGAGCACCTGAGCAGAGAGGTCGGGGTCGTAGGTGTCGGCGTCCACCACCAACAGCCCACCACCGGACCTGATGCCCACGCCGTGGTTCTGGTATTGGGCCATCCAGGACGGGATAATGTCCAGGGTGGCTGTGGACCAATCGGAGACATAGGTGGCCTTGTCTCGGGGCACGACCGGGACCGGGAAATAGCCGTTTCTGACAAGCTGGTCCGCAACCGCGCCATAGGCGGGCGTCTGATCAAAAACCTCCTGGCCCTCAGTCCCGTCGAAATCGGGAACAAGGGTGGGGGGCTCCGAAACATCGGGGTTGCCGACACTGGCCACAGCATGAAGCAGGCCCCGAGCTTGCAAGAACACCACATTCGGTGTAGTATTGCCCTCGTTCCCCTTATTGTCGCTGTTGCTCTCCCCCTGGCTGGAACCGGGCGGGAGGGCGCTCATTCGATCAGGCGTCTGCATGGCGGGGGCCTCCCTGAACATAGGGGCGGCTATCGACCCAGGCATCCAGGTCAGAAACCCGGAACCGCAGGGTTTTTCCGATCTTGATGGCACGGAGTTCTCCCCGCCCCACGATGCGGGTAAGGGTGGCTCTGGAGATATCAAGGTATTTGCAGGCTTCCGGGGTAGGGATCAAGTCGAGCATCGGGATAGACCTATCCTGTGATGCCCCCTCTTCCGCGCCGTGCGGGGGCTTCTACAGGCTGATGCCATTCCCGGACAGGAATTGATTGTCGCAGTCGTCTTTCAACGAGGTGCCCCCCGCTCGCCAGAGGGTGAACCGTTCGCCTTCATCACTAGGGCTCGCGTTCCCGTGCATCCGACCATAAGACCCTGCACGAAAGAGAATCTGCCTGAGCAAGCATGATGTGTCAAGACGCCTCAAAAGCCACAACATTTTGTGGCCCAGAGGTATCGACAATCAGCATAACCCTATCCGCCCATGCCTGGAGCGCGGCCCGTTTCTCATCCAGGTAAGCATGGCGGTCATAGACCTTGTTCCCGATGCCGCCCACGGCATGGTTAAGGGCGCGTTCCCGGTGTTCTTCGCGGACCCCGAGGGCAGACATACCCGTGGTTACGGTCCTCCTGAAATCATGGAGCGTCCAGTGCTCCCAGTTGCTGGCCCCCACCGCCTTATCCAAGCTCTCCTTGAGGGATTTCTGGCCAGCATAGGGGATCTTCCCGTCAGTGGTAATGACGCACTCCCCCAACCTAGGCAGCGCCTCCAAGATGGCCTTGACCTCGTTGGACAAGGGCACGACGTGATCCCGATGCCCCTTGTTCCGGGCCTTCGGAAGGGTCCAGATACCCTTCTCAAGGTCGATTTCACTCCATGTCATACACCGGATTTCATCACGTCTCGCACCGGTCAAGATCAGCAACCGGATAAAGGCTCGGCTGGGGTCCGTCCGGACGTCGGTGGCCTCCCAAATGGCTTTCAGCTCACCATCGCTCAATACCCGGTCACGGGGCCTTTCCGTTACCTGCTTCTTGACCACGGCAGCGGGGTTGGCGTCCAGGTACTCACGTTCCACCGCCCAATTCAGGCAGGCTTTCAGGGCAGCGTGAACGCGGTTCACCTGAGCGTTTGTTCGCCAGCCTTTATTCTTGAGGCTGTCGAGAAGCTCTACCACATCGGCGCGGCGAAGCTCTCCGACCGTCTTTTTGCCCAGCACCGGTACGATATGGTTGGCAAATAGCTTCTCGGTCACGCCTGCCTTTCGGGTCTTGGCCACGTGCGCCTTGATGTAATCCGCCACCACGTCCGCAATCGTCTTCGCCTTCGCCTCCTCCTCTGCCTTGGCGGCAGCGGCGGCAGCCTCTTCGGAGACAAGGTCACGACCAACAGAGGCGGCAGCCGTGAGAGCTTTTGCCCTGGCCCTGGCATCGGACAGGCTGGTGGAGGGATATGTGCCATAGCTTTCCCGGAGTTGCTTCCGACCCTTCGGACGATACCGGATGGACCATGACTTGACCCCCGAGGCCATGACCCGGAGAACCAGACCGGGGGTGGTCTCGTCCACGATATCCAGCCGCCCAGATGCTGGTGGGGTGATGTTCTTCACGAAGGCGTCGGTCAGCTTGGCTTTCATGGCGATCCCTTCGGGGACTTACTGGGGACTTAAGATGTTTTCGATGGGAGCAAGCCCACAATTCCAGGCCATTCTACGCTAAAGCCGCATAAATGCTAGAGTTAGTGATGATTGATGCAGCATGGTGACGCCTCAGGCGTCTCGAATAGACACCAAAACACATATCACTACATAACTCCTAGACGTGAAGCCTCCCTGTTTGACTTTACCCCCCGGTGCATAACCGGGGGGTTTCTTTTTGGGCCGCCCGCGCTATAGTCCCTTCATGGGAACATATAGTGATCAAACGCTGGCGGTGTGCCGGGATTGCGGAGCCATGGGAGACGGGGCGGCGGTCTGCGCCGCCTGCGGCTCACCCCGGCTGGTGCGTCATGCCGAGTTGGCCGACCTCACCATTGCCCATATCGATTGCGACGCCTTCTACGCCTCGGTGGAGAAGCGCGACAACCCGTCCCTGATGGACAAGCCGGTGATCGTCGGTCACGCCGGCGGGCGGGGCGTGGTGACCACCGCCTGCTACGTGGCGCGCAAGTTCGGGCCGCGTTCGGCCATGCCCATGTTCAAGGCGCTGGAATTGTGCCCCCACGCCGTGGTCATTCCCCCCGACATCGCGAAATACAAGCGGGTCAGCGCCCATATCCGCGCCCTCTTCGAGAAGGCCACGCCGCTGGTGGAGCCCCTGTCCCTGGACGAGGCCTATCTCGACCTGTCGCCGGGCGTCAGGCTGGTGGAGCGCCCGGCCGCCGTCCTGCTGGCCCGGCTGGCCCGCGCCATCCGGCGCGAGGTGGGCATCACCGTCTCGGTGGGCTTAAGCTACAACAAGTTCCTGGCCAAGATGGCGTCGGACCTCGACAAGCCCGACGGCTTCTCGGTGATCGGCCGGGCCGAGGCGGCGGCGTTCCTGGCGCCCCGCCCGGTCACCGCCCTGTTCGGCATCGGCGCGGCCACGGCGGCGCGCATGGCCGAGCAGGGCATCACCACCATCGCCCAGCTCCAGTCCCTGCCCGAGGCGGAATTCGTGGCGCGCTGGGGCAAGTTCGGCCGAAGGCTGTCCGGCATGGTGCACGGCATCGATACCCGCCCGGTCAATCCCGACCGCCCGGCCAAAAGCGTCTCCACCGAAACCACCTTCGCCCGCGACATCCGCGATGCCCACGCCCTGGCCGAGGCGCTGGCGCCCCTGGCCGATGGCGTGGCGCGGCGCCTCGACCGCGCCCGGCTGGCGGGACGGACCGTGGTGCTGAAACTGAAGACCGCCGATTTCAAGGTGGTCACCCGCCACCACCGCCTGGCCGCCCCCACCACGCGGGCGGAGGTCATCCTGCGCGCCGGGCTGGCCCTGCTGGAGCGTCAGGCGGACGGGCGCGCCTTCCGCCTGCTGGGCATCGGCCTGACCGACCTCTGCCCGGCGGAAGAGGCCGACCCGCCCGATCTGTTCGGTTAGTGCCTAGCGCCGGGGCGCCGGCGATTCCAGGAACTCGGCCACCGCCTGATAGAGCTGCTTGCGGTTCTTTTCGATCAGGGCCGCATGGGTGGCCTCGCCCACCATGACATAGCGCTTGTAGGGCGATCCGGTGAGGCGGTTGAACAGCTTCATGCCCATGGCGGGCGGCGCCTCGGCGTCCCACTCGCCCTGGATCACCAAAGCGGGAATGGACAGGCGCTCGGGGTTCCAGCGCGGCTTGTTGGATGCCCAATAGCGCATGGTGTCCAGCACCACGCCGTTGGGCGCGCGCACCGTGTTGGGAGTGGCGGGCTCGGGGTCGCTGGCCAGGGTCGCCTTCAGCCAGTCGGCGAACACCGCCTTGGGCAGGACACCGTCCCGCTTGGCCTCGGGCACCGCTTTGAGCCAGATGTCGCGGGCGTCCCTGGGGTCCACCTGCCGCCAGGCGGGCACCCGGGCCAGTTCGGCGTCGGTGGGCGGCGTCACCTCGCGCAGCCATTGCGGCGCATAGAGCACCAGCCGCTCCACCTTGTCCTGGGCGGTGTTGGCGTAGGTCCCCGCCAGGGTGGCGCCCCACGACCAGCCGACCAGCACCAGGCGCTGGCCATTGCGCCGCGACAGAATGAAATCCACGGCGCGGGTGACGTCCTCGACCGCCTCGGTGGTGTCGACCACGGGGGCGTTGGCCTCGGGCGTCTGCTTCATCTCAGGGGGACGGCCCGACTTGCCGTAGCCGCGGATGTCGAGCGTATAGACGTCGTAGCCCCGGGCCGCCATCCAGTCCATCCAGCTCTGGCCGTCCACCGCCATGTCGAAGGAGGAATGGGCGGGATAGGTGGCGCCGTGCAGGAACAGCACCGTCTTCTCCGGCTTGACGTCGTAGAGATTGGCGGGATGCTTGTTGCGGATGTAGAGCTGCTGGTCCGGCCACTTGCTGCCGATGGAGAATTCCTCGGTCACCGTCTCGGCCCGGGCGGGCAGG
Organism: Magnetospirillum sp. ME-1; assembly: GCF_002105535.1. GTDB lineage: Bacteria > Pseudomonadota > Alphaproteobacteria > Rhodospirillales > Magnetospirillaceae > Phaeospirillum. The sequence goes on from NZ_CP015848.1 coordinate 663,180, forward strand.
GCCGCCGCCACCAGCATCGCGGCGGCAACAAGACCGCCCCGCCATCCCATCTTGCTCATCATCACCCGTCCGCTCCCTTGGTTGTCATGTCGCCCCGGCGCCCACCGGCAGACGCACGGTCACCACCGTACCCTCGCCGGGGACCGAAGCCAATTCCACCCTGCCGCCGTGCAGATCGACGAAGCGCTGCACCAGGGCGAGGCCAATGCCTGAATCGTCGTCATTCTGACCGGCCGGCAACGCCTCGCGGCGGCCGCCCGCCACGAAGCCGCCGAACAGGCGTTGGCGCTGCTCGTCGGAAAGGCCGGCGCCGGTATCGCTGATGGTCAGCGCCAGCTCGCTCGGCCGCCGCTCGGCCCGCACCATGACCCGGCCGCCCGCAGGCGTGCGCTTCAGCGCGTTGCCCAGCAGGTTGAACAGCACCTGGCGCAGCCGCCGCTCGTCGGCGACGATCCAGCCGATATCCAGCGGGCAGTCGAAGTCCAGGTGCAGCTTCTTTTCCCGCACCCGTTCGCGCACCAGCCCCAGCACCCCGGACAGCATGGGGTGGATATCGACGGTGTCCAGTTCCAGCGCCATCTGCCCGGCCTCGATGGCGGCGAGGTCGAGGATGTCGGAGATCAGCGCCTGCAGCCCCTGGCCCGCCTCGGTGATGCCCTTGGCGTATTCGTGCTGGCGCTTGTTGAGCTTGCCGAAATATTCGGCGGCCAGCATCTCGGAGAAGCCGATCACCGTGGTCAGCGGCTTTCTGACCTCGGCCGAGACATTGGCGATGAATTCGCTTTTCAGCAGGTCGGCGGCGGCCAGGGCCTCGTTCCTCTCACGCAGCGCCCGCTCCACCCGCGCCGAATCGGTGACGTCCAGCCAGGTGAGCAGCATGGCCCCGTCGGGCAGCGGCACCGAGGCGAAATCCACGATGGAATCGTCCAGGCGCTCGACCCGGCCGCTTTGGGGCGCCCTTGTGTTGAACAGGGCCATCAGGCGTTCGCGCATTTCCGGCCAGACCGAGGCGCGGTCGGCGCCGCCCTCGAAATAGGGCCGGTGGGCTTCGACCAGCTCGTTGACGTGGGGCTCGGCCTCCAGCATGGAGGGCGGAAGATTCCAGATGCGCCCGTAGGCGGGATTGAACAGGCGCAGCCGCCCGTCGCCCCGAAACACCGCCACGCCCTCGTGCAGGTGGTCCAGGGTCTCGCGCTGCACCGCCAGCGCGGTGTTGAACGAACGCTCCAGCGCCAGGGTGTCGGTGACGTCCTCGTAGGTGAAGATCAGGCCGCCATAGGGGTGGGCGGCGATCATGCGGCGCAGCGTGCGGCCGTCGGGCAGGTGCAGCAGGGTCTCGGCGGCGTCGATCAGCGAGATGAACCGCTTCAGCTCGTCTTCCTTGTAGGCGCGGTAATCGGCCACCTCGGGCAGCAGGCGGCGTTCGCGCAACGAATCCAGCACGGCGCCGTAGGTGGGCTGGGCCGACAGCCATTCCGCTTCCAGCCGCCACAGCCGGGTGAAGGCGGTGTTGAAGAAGGTGAGGCGAGTGTCGGTGGAGAAGATGGCGATGGCGGTGGCCAGATGCTCCAGCACCTGGGCGTGGGCGCTGGCGTGGCGCCCCAGTTCCACCTGCAGTTCCTCGATGCGGGTGAGGTCCATGGCGTAGCCGGCGGTCAGCAGCCCGCCGTCGCTGGTCTCGAACGGCGCCTCGATGATCTCGGTGAAGCGGCGCTGGCCGCCCAGGACCAGATGGAAGGATTCGGCGCGCGGCTCGCCCGCCGCCCGCGCCCGCGCGGCCAGGGCGCGGGCCTCGCGCACCGAACCGTCCGAGGCCAGTTCGATCTGCCCCGCCACCGCCGCCTGGGGCGAGGCCACGTCCACCGCCCTGGCATAGGCCCGGTTGACGTGCAGCAGCGACAAATCGTCGTCGCGCACCCAGACGGGGATGGGCAGCATGCCCAAGAGCCCCTCGATCCGTTCCCGCTCGGCCACCAGCCCGGCCAGACGCGACGCCAGTTCCGCCTCGAAGGCGGCCCCCTCGGTGACGTCGTGCATCCAGACCAGATCGGCCAGAGCCTGGCCGTCCGCCCCGGCGGCGCGGATGCCCACCGCCCGGACGCGGCGGCCGCCGTCGCGCAGGCGCAATTCCAGTTCGAAGCCCTGGCCCTCCTCGCGCAGGCGCGACGCCGCGCCGTCCAGCTGGGCGGCATCGGCGGCGGCAAAGGATTCCAGCACGTCGGTGAAGGTGGACTCGGTGCCGCCGAACAGGCCCAGCAGCACGGCGAGACGGCGCGAGCAGATCTGGCGTTCGGCGCCCAGCCAGGCATAGAAGCCGTCGGGGGCCGCCAGCAGGCTTTCGCCCAGGCGCTCGGCCAGGGCGGCGGACCGCGTCGCCTCGGCGGCCAGCCCCACCATGCGCCAGCGCAAGAGCAGCAGCGCCGCCACGGCGGGCACCAGGACCAGCAGGGCGCCGATGCCCAGCGACAGGGGATCGAAGCGCAGCGCGGCCAGGACGGATGCCTCCTCGGCCACGGCGTCGCCCGCCGCCCCCATTACCGCCAATCCCGCCGCGATCGCCGCGCGCATGTCCGCATTCTCCCCGATACGGCCCCAAAGTGCCGTTGACGCGCGCAAAAGACAAGGGGTGGTTGCCCCATCGGCCTTCGGCTGCTAAACCTCGCCGGCATATCCCAGGGAGAGAGCGAGATGCTGAAGGGCCTTTACGACTGGATGATGGCCAAGGCGGCCCACCGTCACGCCATCTGGTGGCTGGCGGCCATCTCGTTCATCGAAAGCTCGTTCTTCCCCATTCCACCCGACGTCATGCTGATCCCCATGGTGATCGCCGCGCCCACCCAGTGGCTGCGCATCGCCATGATCTGCACCCTGTCCTCGGTGGCGGGCGGCTTCCTCGGCTATGCCATCGGCGCCTTCGCCATGGATTCCATCGGCATGGCCATCCTGGGCGCCTTCCATCTGCAGGAGAAGTTCCACGCGCTCAAGCCGATCATCGACGAATGGGGCGTGTGGTTCATCATCGTCAAGGGCGCCACCCCCATCCCCTACAAGCTGGTGACCATCACCGCCGGCGCCTTCGATTTCGACCTGGCCAAGTTCACCTTCGCCTCCATCGTGGCGCGCGGCATGCGCTTCGTCCTGGTGGCCGCCCTGCTGTGGAAATTCGGCCCCCCCATCCGCGATTTCGTCGAGAAGCGGCTGAAGCTGGTCACCACCGTGTTCGTCATCGTCCTGGTGGGCGGCTTCTTCGTGGTCAAGCTGCTGTAGCCCGAACCGCCCTGCTGAACCAGCGATAACCTTCGGGCCGGGATGGCAAAGCTCTTGCCGAGTTCGGTCGCTTGAATTATTCTACTTCTCACTCTGACGCCCGTCCCAGCTCCCCCCACTCCGCCGGGACGGACCGCCAGGGCCCCACCGCTCAATCTCAGGGAGACGGGTGGGAAAAGGGCATCGCTCGCGCCACCCTCCCCCCATACGGGGCGCGAAGCTGCCACGGGCGGCGAGGGATGAAAGCCGGGAAACCGGCCCTATCCCTCGCCGGCCCATAAATCCTGTCGCCATAGGAAAAGCCTGTCATCCCGACGCCCCAGGGCGGAGGGATCTCCGCCTGGATTTCAGGTTGCATGTCTGAAAAGCCGGGTCAGGAAGAGATCCCTCGCCTACGCTCGGGATGACATCCGGGGCGAGCGGCGCCTACCCCTCTTCCTTATCCTTGCGTCGGTGGATATTTAAGCCCACCTCGTCCAGGAAGGCCTGCTCCTTCTTGTCCATCTCGGCCTGGGCGCGGCGTTCACGTTCCTTCTGGGTGATCTCGTAGGTCTTCAGCTGGTTGAAGGCTTCGGCCAGCTCGTCGCGCGCCCGGTTGATCTCCTGGCGCACCTGCTCGAGCATCTGCATCAGCTGTTCGCGCCGGGCCAGCCAGGCATTGGCGAAGGCGGCATAGGCGAAGCCCACGCCGGCCGCATCCTGGGCCGCCACCTGCTGCTCATGGATCAGGCTTTGCTCGGCCTGCTGGATGGCCGCCAGGATCTGGTCCTCGCGGCCTTGCAGGGCCACCAGGACGCGCTGCTTCTCGTCCACATTCCACTTGGACAGCCGGATGAGGGTTTTCAGTCCCTTGGCGGACATCTATCACTTCCGCCCCATTCCATCGCCGTCGAAGGGCATGCCGAGGATTTCGGCCAGCTGGGCGTAGGCGGTCTGGAGATTGGTGGCCTCGGTCTTCAGCTGGCCCAGGAAGGCCTCGATGGCCGGATAATAGTGGATGGCCTCGTCCACCTTGGGGTCGGTGCCCCGGCGATAGGCGCCCAGGCGGATCAGCTCGGCCATGTCCTCGTAGGTGGACAGCAGGGCGCGGGCCCGACGCACCAGATCGTTTTCTTGGGCATTGTTGCAGCCGGGCATGGTTCGGCTGACCGAACGCAGGATGTTGATGGCCGGATAGCGGCCGCGCTCGGCGATGGCGCGGTCCAGCACGATGTGGCCGTCCAGGATGCCGCGCACCGCGTCGGCGATGGGCTCGTTATGGTCGTCGCCGTCCACCAGCACGGTGAACAGCCCGGTGATGGAGCCCTTGCCCGTTCCCGGCCCGGCCCGCTCGAGCAGGCGCGGCAATTCGGCGAAGACGGTGGGCGTATAGCCCTTCGACGCCGGCGGCTCGCCCGCCGAGAGCGAAATCTCGCGCTGGGCCATGGCGAAGCGGGTCACCGAATCCATCATGCACAGCACGTCCAGGCCCTGGTCGCGAAAATACTCGGCCACGGTCAGCGTCATATAGGCGGCCTGGCGGCGCATCAGCGGGCTTTCGTCCGAGGTGGAGACCACCACGATGGAGCGCTTCATGCCCTCCGGCCCCAGATCGTCCTCGATGAACTCGCGGGCCTCGCGGCCGCGCTCGCCGATCAGCCCCAGCACCGCGATGTCGGCCGAGGTGTTGCGCGCCATCATGGACATGATGGACGACTTGCCCACGCCCGAACCGGCGAAGATGCCCATGCGCTGGCCGCGGCAGCAGGTGAGGAAGGCGTTGACCGAGCGCAGGCCCAGATCGATCTTGCCCGACACCCGGGTGCGGGAATGGGCCGAGGGCGGCTGGGCCTTGACCGGATAGGCGGTGTCGCCGCCGGGCAGCGGCCCCAGGCCGTCCACCGGCTCGCCGAAGCCGTTGATCACCCGGCCCAGCCAGCCCCGGTCGGGATAGACCACCGGCTCGGCGTCCTGTACCTCGGTGCGGCAGCCAAGTCCGATTCCTTCGATGGGGGAATAGGGCATCAGCAGCGCCCGGCCCTGGCGGAAGCCCACAACCTCGCAGATCACCCGGCGTCCGTCGCGGGCCACCACGTTGCAGCGGTCGCCCACCGAAATGGTCCGCTGCACGCCGCCGGCTTCCAGCAGCATGCCCTGGACGGCAGCCACCTGGCCGTAAACCTGGATGTTGGAAACCCGTTCGATGTCGCTGATCAGGTTGCGGACAAGGAATTTCAATCGCGTACCCCTTCCAGCCGCCTTGAACTCATCAGAATACACCCGTATGGTTAACACATCGTAGAGACGGATGGGACCGGGGACCTTACGATGCGAGTTCTAGTGGTCGAAGACGACCAGCTGATGTCCAGAGCGATCGAAGCCATGCTCAAGGCCGAGGGCATGGTGGTCGACACCACTGCCTTGGGCGAAGACGGGCTCGAAATCGGCAAGCTCTACGATTACGACATCATCCTGCTGGACCTGATGCTGCCCGACATGGACGGCTACGAGGTGCTGCGCCGCCTGCGTTCGGCGCGCATCGAAACGCCGGTGCTGATCCTGTCGGGCCTTTCCGAGCCGGACAAGAAGATCAAGGGCCTGGGATCGGGCGCCGACGATTACCTGACCAAGCCGTTCGACAAGGGCGAGCTGGTGGCCCGCATCCAGGCCATCGTCCGACGCTCCAAGGGCCACGCCCAGTCGGTGATCGACACCGGCAAGCTGTCGGTCAACCTGGATGCCCGCACCGTCGCCGTCACCGGCGAGCCGCTGCACCTCACCGCCAAGGAATACGGCATCCTGGAACTGCTCAGCTTGCGCAAGGGCCAGACGCTCACCAAGGAACAGTTCCTCAACCACCTCTACGGCGGCATCGACGAGCCCGAGCTGAAGATCATCGACGTCTTCATCTGCAAGCTGAGAAAGAAGCTGGCCACCGCGACGGGGGGCGAATCCTACATCGAGACGGTGTGGGGACGCGGCTACGTCCTGCGTGACCCCGACCTGCCGGCGGCCAATTCCAACAAGGCCGGCGCGGCCGAGTGACTCGTCGGGCTATCGCCCGAACCCATCTGCTCGCTTTGCTCGTCCCTTCGGGACCGCATCTTCGATGCGTCGTTTGCCCCTGCGGGGCTGCACGGGGCGATGCCCCGGACGCCACTTTATTCATGAATCAAAGGAAGGTTTGGAGGCATCGCCTCCAACCGGGGACCGGGGCGGGAGCCCCGTGCCATTCCCCCTATTTCAGATACAGCGCCACCGCCAGGGCGGCGGCGATGAGCCAGCCGAGGGCGGGCACGGGACGTCGCGCGCGGTTTTGCTGCGGGAACATGGCCTTGACCGTTTCCGGGTGCAGCTTGAGCCCCTGGTTGACCAGCATGGAATAGGTCCGCTCGGTCTCGGCGATCAGGCGGGGCAGACGCTCCAGCGAGCCGACCACGCTGCTGACCGTTTCGCGCACCTTGGCCTCGGGGCCGAGGTTTTCGCGCATCCAGCCTTCGATCAGCGGCTGGGCCAAGTGCCACATGTTGATGTTGGGGTCGAGGATACGCCCGACGCCCTCGGCCACCAGCATGCTCTTTTGCAGCAGCAGCAGCTGGGGCTGGGTTTCCATGGCGAAGGTCTCGGTCACCTGGAACAGCTGGCCCAGCAGCTTGGCGATGGAGATTTCGTGCAAGGGACGGCCCAGGATCGGCTCGGCGATGGAGCGGCAGGCCTGGGTGAAGGTGTCCATGGACTGGTCGGCGGGGACATAGCCGGCGGCGAAGTGCACCTCGGCCACCTTGCGGTAGTCGCCCGACAGAAAGCCCAGCAGCATCTCGCCCAGGAAGCGCCTTGTGCGCTTGTCCACCCGGCCCATGATGCCGAAATCCATGGCGATGAGCTGGCCGCCCTCGCCGATGAACAGGTTGCCCGGATGCATGTCGGCGTGGAAGAAGCCGTCGCGGAACACCTGCTTGAACATGGCCTCGGCGGCCTTGGCCAGCACGTCCACCGGGTCGATGCCCGCCGCCAGCAGACGCTCGGTCTCGTCCACCGGAATGCCCGAGACCCGTTCCAGCGTCAGCAGCCGCTTGCCGGTGCGCAGCCAGTCCACTTCCGGCACCTTGAAATTGTCGTCGCCGCGGAAATTCTCGGCCAACTCGGAGGCCGCCGCCGCCTCGAAGCGCAGATCCATCTCCAGCGTGACGGATTCCTCGAAGGTCTTGACCGTCTCCACCGGCTTTAAGCGGCGGATGCGCGGCAGGGCCAGCTCGGCCCACTCGGCCAGCCAGTACAAGAGGTCGATATCGCGGTGGAACTTGGCCTCGACGCCGGGGCGCAGCACCTTGACCGCCACCTCGCGCCCCTGGCGGGTGGTGGCGAAATGCACCTGGGCGATGGAGGCCGCCGCCACCGGCACGTCGTCGAAGGCGGAATAGAAGTTGGACAGCGGCCCGCCCAGCTCCTCCTCGACGATGCGCCGCGCCTCTTCCGGCGGGAACGGCGGCAGCTCGTCCTGCAGGCCCGACAGGTCGGCGGCCATCTCCTCGCCCAGCAGGTCGGCGCGGGTGGACAGGGCCTGACCCAGCTTGATGAAGGACGGCCCCAGCTCGGCCAGGGCGGCGGCCAGACGCTGGCCCGGACGGCCCTCGCTCACCGGGCGACGCCCTCCCCGCAGCAGCTTCGAGCCGAAGCGCGCCATGGGCAGGTAGTCTTCCAGCAGGAACAGCGCGTCGTGGCGGGCCAGGACGCGGCCGATGGTCAGCAGGCGGTTCAGATTTCTAAAGGACCGGATCATGGTGACAGACTCTCAACCTGTCTTGTCTTGTCATCCCGAGCGATAGCGAGGGATCTCCGCCTGGAATGTCGGGGCCGATTCGGACCCGACGGGGCAGAACGAGATCCCTCCTCCCGATGGTCGTCGGGACGACAATTCACCTCACCGGACGAGATCACAGGCGCCACCCCGAATGGATGGCGGCGATGCCCGCCGACAGGTTGCGCACCTCGACGCGGGCGAAGCCGGCGGCCTCGACCATGGCGGCCATTTCCTCCTGGGGCGGGAACTTGCGGATGCTTTCCACCAGATACTGATAGGCCTCGGCATTGCCGGTGACCATGCCGCCCACCTTGGGCAGCACGTTGAAGGAATAGGCGTCATAGGCCTCGCGCAGGCCGGGCACGATGACGCGCGAGAACTCCAGGCACATGAACCGCCCGCCGGGGCGCAGCACGCGATAGGCCTCGGCGATGGCACGGTCCCAATGGGTGACGTTCCTCAGGCAAAACGCGATGGTGTAGCGGTCGACCGACCGGTCGGGTATGGGCAGCTCCTCGGCATTGCCGCACACCCAGGTCAGCCCGTCCAGCAGATTGCGGTCCACGGCGCGGTCGCGCCCGACGGACAGCATCTCGCGGTTGATGTCGCACACGGTCACGGGGCCGCCGCCCCGCTTCTTCCAGCCGAAGGCGATGTCGCCGGTGCCGCCGCCCACGTCCAGCAGGGTCTGGTCCGGCCGGGGGCGCAACATGTCGAGAAACGCCGACTTCCACAGGCGATGGACGCCGGCGCTCATCAGGTCGTTCATCAGATCGTATTTGGACGCCACCGAATCGAAGACGCCGCGAACGAGGGAAACCTTCTCGTCCTCGGCCACGGTCTTGAAGCCGAAATGGGTGGTGCCGTCGTTGTGGGAAGGGCTGTTCGTCATGGTGCGGCACCTTAGCTCGGAATTTCTGCGCTGTCACGGGGCGGAGCCTGTCTTATACTCCACGCCATGCCCGAACTGCCCGAAGTCGAGACCGTCGCCAAAGGCCTGGCCCAAGTGTGGGACGGGCGGCGATTCGCGCGCGTCGAGACCCGGCGCGCCGGGTTGCGGGTGCCCTTCCCCACGGACTTCGCCCAGCGCCTGACCGGCCGCCATGTGGAAAGCGTCGGACGGCGCGCCAAGTATCTGGTGGTGCGCCTGGACGGCGGGCTGGTCATGCTGGGCCATCTCGGCATGTCGGGGCGCATGACCATCTCGCCCTTGCGCAACGCGGCCCCCGGCCCCCACGACCATGTGGAATGGGTGACGGACCAGGGCATCTCGGTAACGCTCACCGATCCCCGCCGCTTCGGTCTGTTCACCCTGTGCGAGGCTGGCGAACTGGCCACCCATCCCCTGCTGGCCGATATCGGGCCGGAGCCGCTGGACGAAGCCTTCGACGCCGGCGCGCTGGCCGAAGCGCTGCGGGGCAAGAGCGGCCCCATCAAGACGGTTCTGCTGGACCAGAAGGTGGTGGCGGGCCTGGGCAACATCTATGTGTGCGAAAGCCTGTTCCGGGCGGAGATCTCTCCGCTGCGTCCGGCCGGGTCCTTGAGCCGGGCCGAGATCGAGCGCCTCGTGCCCCTGGTCAAGGCCGTGCTGCGAGACGCCATCGCCGCCGGCGGCTCCACCTTGAAGGACCACGCCAGACCCGACGGCGAACTGGGCTATTTCCAGCATTCCTTCCAGGTCTACGGCCGCGAAGGCGAGCGCTGCCCCGGATGTCCCGGAACGCCGGAATGCGGCGGCGTCCGCCGGATCACCCAGGCAGGACGCTCCACTTTCTATTGTGCGAAGCGGCAAGTGTGATGGTATAGGGATTCCATGGCTCGTTTTCGGCATCTCGCTACCGCTTTCGCGCTTACCGTCCTGCTCGCCGCCGGTCCGGCGCGGGCCGAGGCGTTCCTGTCGGCCTACGAGGATCTGCCGCTGGCTCCCGGGCTGACCGAGGTGATGGGATCGGGGGTGTCCTTCGATTCGCCCTCGGGCCGCATCGTCGAGGCCTATGCCCACGGCACCGTCAAGGCTTCCGACATCTTGAAATTCTATGCCGCCACCCTGCCCCAGTTGGGCTGGACGCGCGAGAGCGACCGGCTCTATCGCCGCGAGACCGAGGTGCTGCGGCTTGAAACCACCCAGGACCGCGCCGGGGTGACCCTGCGCTTCACCGTTTCACCCGAATAGACCCTAGCGAAGAGGAATTCCCATGGCTTTCGAGAACATCACCGTCGAGACCCGCGGCAATGTCGGCCTGATCGCGCTGAACCGCCCCAAGGCCATGAACGCGCTGTGCGCCGCCCTGATCTCCGAGCTGGGCCAGGCGCTGGACGCCTTCGAGGCCGACGATAATATCGGCGCCGTGGTGCTGACCGGTTCGGACAAGGCCTTCGCCGCCGGCGCCGACATCAAGGAGATGGCGTCGAAGGGCTACATGGACGTCTACCTGTCCAACTTCATCACCGACGGCTGGGAGCGCGTCACCAAGTGCCGCAAGCCCATCGTCGCGGCGGTGGCCGGCTTCGCCCTGGGCGGCGGTTGCGAGATGGCCATGATGTGCGACTTCATCATCGCCGGCGACAACGCCAAGTTCGGCCAGCCGGAAATCACCATCGGCACCATCCCGGGCGCCGGCGGCACCCAGCGCCTCACCCGGGCCGTGGGCAAGTCCAAGGCCATGGAGATGTGTCTGACGGGGCGCATGATGGACGCCGCCGAGGCCGAGCGTTCGGGCCTGGTCAGCCGCATCGTGCCGGTGGCCGAGCTGGTGGACGAGGCGGTCAAGGCCGCCTCCAAGATCGCCGCCCTGTCGCGCCCCATCGTCATGCTGTGCAAGGAATCGGTCAACGCCGCCTTCGAGACCACGCTGGCCCAGGGCGTCACCTTCGAGCGCCGGCTGTTCCACTCCACCTTCTCCACCGAGGACCAGAAGGAAGGCATGGCCGCCTTCGTCGAAAAGCGCCCGGCCGCTTTCAAGAATCGCTGATCTGCCTCCCGGAGCCCGGTGAATCCGCCGGGCTCCGATTCAACGCTTGACGACCTTCCGGCGCGGACATATAAACGCGCCTTCGAATTTGCAACCGTGTTCCAAGGTTCTGATCCATGGCCCATCATAAGTCGGCTAAGAAGCGCATCCGCCAGACCGAGCGTCGTACCGAGGTCAACCGCGCCCGCGTGAGCCGTATCCGCACCTTCGTCAAGAAGGTCGAGCTCGCCATCGCCGGTGGCGATTCCGCCGCTGCCCAGGCCGCCCTCAAGGAGGCCCAGCCCGAACTGATGAAGGGTGCCCAGGCCGGCGTGCTGCACAAGAATACCGCGTCGCGCAAGGTTTCCCGCCTTGTCGCCCGCGTCAAGGAGATGAAGCCGCTGGCCTAATCGCCAATGGCTTGATTTTCCTGCGATTTTAAAGGCCGCGCCCTGGGCGCGGCCTTTGTCGTTCCGGCAATTCCAGACGAATCCACGAGTCCGGAATTGCAAGCAAAAAATTTTCCATGTTCGCGTTCCGATCACGTTGCGAGTCGCCGATGCTCTCGGTAGAGTCGCGAACCTCGCTGGCCGCAATAATGTGGCGCCGCGAAATCAATAGAATTTTGCCTTTTTTATTTCTTCTCTGCTTCACATGACTGTGTGAAGCAGATCACAGCCCGTTGATGACTTTTTGTAATATGGGTAGCTGGACGTATTTACAGACAGCGCGCTCCAGAGTATGACTCGGCCCCGCCAATGTCAGGGGATGAAACGGCCGCATGCGAGCGGGGCGCGAGCCTCGCCGGGAGGGGAGCCCGACGCATGGTGCCGCAAAGGTAGAGCGAGGGACGGTGTCGTGATCAAGGTTTCACGGCGCCGTGGGACGGTGGGCTAAGGATTCGGGGACGGCAATGGTAAAGTCAGAATGGGATCGCGTTAAGGTCAGGCTGAAGGACGAGATCGGCGACGCCGCCTATCGTTCCTGGCTGCGCCCCATCACCCTGCACGGCATGAGCGACGACGCCGTCAAGCTGGCCCTGCCCACCCGCTTCATGCGCGACTGGGTCAACACCCATTACGCCGAGCGCATCCGCACCCTGTGGGGCGCCGAGAACCCGGCCATCCGCAACGTGGAAATCGTCGTCGAGGCCGCCCGCGCCGTTTCCGCCGCCCGCGCCGCCGCTCCCCAAGCCTCTCCGCAGACCGCCGCCACCGCCGCCGCCCCCGCCACCGCCATCGAGCCGCCCCGCCCCGCGCCTTTGTGCGCGCCGGTCGCCGCGCCGAGTACCGATGCCGACGAACTGGGCGCACCGCTGGACACCCGCTTCACCTTCAAGAACTTCGTGGTGGGCAAGCCCAACGAATTCGCCTGGGCCGCCGCGCGGCGGGTGGCCGAGGCCGATGCCGTGTCGTTCAACCCGCTGTTCCTCTATGGCGGCGTCGGCCTGGGCAAGACCCATCTGATGCACGCCATCGCCCATCACATCCGCGAGCGCAACCCCGAGCGTTCGGTGCTGTACCTCTCGGCCGAGAAGTTCATGTACCGCTTCATCCGGGCGCTGCGCGGCCAGGACACCATGTCGTTCAAGGAGCAGTTCCGCTCGGTCGACGTGCTGATGATCGACGACGTCCAGTTCATCGCCGGCAAGGATGCCACCCAGGAAGAGTTCTTCCACACCTTCAACGCCCTGGTGGACCAGGGCAGCCAGATCGTCATCTCGGCCGACAAGTCTCCGTCGGACCTGGAAGGCATCGAGGAGCGCCTGCGCTCGCGCATGGCCTGCGGCCTAGTGGCCGACATCCACGCCACCACCTACGAGCTGCGCCTCGGCATCCTGCAGTCCAAGGCCGAGCAGATGGGCGTCATCGTGCCCCAGAAGGTCATGGAATTCCTGGCCCACAAGATCATCTCCAACGTCCGCGAGCTGGAGGGCGCGCTGAACCGCGTGGTCGCCCATTCCCAGCTGGTGGGCCGCACCATCACGCTCGAGACCACCCAGGAAGTGCTGCACGACCTGCTGCGCGCCTCGGACCGCCGGATCACCATCGAGGAGATCCAGAAGAAGGTCGCCGAGCACTTCACCATCAAGCTGGCGGAAATGTCCTCGGCCCGGCGCTCGCGCCAGGTGGCGCGTCCCCGCCAGATCGCCATGTACCTGGCCAAGCAGCTGACCTCGCGCTCGCTCCCCGAGATCGGCCGCAAGTTCGGCGGCCGCGACCACACCACCGTCATGCACGCGGTGAAAAAGGTCGAGGAGCTCCGGGAAGTGGACCAGAACTTCGCCGAGGATGTGGAACTGCTGCGCCGCATGCTGCAGGGCTGACCCCCGCCCCCGAAATCGCTTTTGGACTCTGGCGCCTGTGATATACTGCCCAACCCTGCCTGAAGGGGGGCAGTAACGAATCATATGGGTATCAGCAGAACGCCATGAAACTGACCATCGAGCGCGCCGCGCTGTTGAAGTCGCTGGCCCACGTCCAGAGCGTCGTCGAACGCCGGACCACCATTCCGATCCTGTCCAACGTCAAGCTCGAGGGCCGTGCCGGCCTTCTGTCGCTGAACGCCACCGACATGGATCTCGACATCATCGAATCGGTGCCTGCCGACGTGGTGCGCCCCGGCGCCACCACCGCTCCGGCCCACACCTTCTACGAGATCGTGCGCAAGCTGCCCGACGGCAGCCAGGTGGAGATCGAGCATGATGCCGAAAGCGGCCAGCTGACGCTGCGCTCGGGGCGCTCCAAGTTCTCGCTGGCCTGCCTGCCGGTGGAGGATTTCCCGGTCCTGTCGGGCGGCGAGCTGCCGTTCAGCTTCTCGCTCTCGGCGGCCGAGTTGAAGACCCTGATCGACCGCACCCGCTTCGCCATCTCGACGGAAGAGACCCGCTACTACCTCAACGGCATCTACCTGCATGCCGCCAAGGCGGACGGCGTGGATGTGCTGCGCGCCGTGGCCACCGACGGCCATCGCCTCGCCCGGGTCGAGATCACCCTGCCCGACGGCGCCGCCGGCATGCCCGGCATCATCGTGCCGCGCAAGACGGTAGCCGAGATCCGCAAGCTGATCGACGAGACCGACGGCGAGATCACCGTGTCGCTGTCCGAGACCAAGCTGAAATTCGCCTTCGGCGACGCCGTTCTGACGTCGAAGCTGATCGACGGCACCTTCCCCGATTACGAACGGGTGATTCCCGCCGACAACGACAAGGTGCTGGTGGTCGACTGCAAGAGCTTCGCCCAGGCCGTGGACCGCGTGTCGGCCATCTCCACCGAGAAGAGCCGGGCCATCAAGCTGGCGCTGGAAAAAGGCAGCGCCACCCTGTCCGCCTCCAGCGCCGAGAACGGCAGCGCCACCGAGGAGATCGAGGCCGATTACACCTCCACGCCGCTGGAGATCGGCTTCAACTCGCGCTACCTGATGGACATCCTGGCCCAGGTGGAGGGCGACACCGCCCGCTTCGCCATGGCCGACGCCGCATCCCCCACCGTGGTGCGTGAGATGACCGATGGCGGCGCCATCTACGTGCTGATGCCCATGAGGGTGTGATCGGCGATCCGGTGATCCGCGCGCAATCCGAGCGGCCGGCGATCCGCCGCCTGTCGCTCGCCGATTTCCGCTGTTATCGGACGCTGCGCCTCGAGACGGACAACCGCCCGGTGGTGTTGACGGGGCCCAACGGCGCCGGCAAGACCAACATTCTCGAGGCCTTGTCCTTCCTGGTTCCGGGCCGCGGCCTGCGCCGCGCCGGGGCGGCGGACATCACCCGCCACGGATTGCCGGCCGGCGCGCCTTGGGCGGTGGCGGCCACCCTGGACGGGCCGGCGGGACGGGTGGAGATCGGAACGGGCCGCGAGGCCGGGCACGAACGCCGCTCGGTGCGCATCGACGGCAAGCCGGCCAAGCCCGGCGACCTGGCCGGACTGGTTTCGGCACTGTGGCTGACCCCGGCCATGGACCGCCTGTTCATCGAGGGGGCGAGCGGACGGCGGCGTTTCCTTGACCGCCTGGTGTTCGGGCTGGTCGCCGGCCACGGGGCGGAATCGGGGGCCTACGAGCACGCCATGCGCGAGCGCACCCGCCTGCTGCGGGCGGCGCGCGACGGCGGACCGAGGCCCGATCCGGCCTGGATCTCGGCGCTGGAGGAGGGCATGGCCCGCCATGGCGCAAGGATCGCCCTGGCCCGGGTCGAGACCATCGCCCGCCTGGATGCGGCCTGCCGCGCCGGACTGGGGCCGTTTCCCGCCGCCGGGCTGGCGGTCGAGGGCGAGATCGAGGGCTGGCTGGCCGGGGGAACCTCCGCCGAGGAGGCCGAGGAGAGGTTCAGAAGCGCGCTGCGACTCGCGCGCGCGCGCGACGAGGCGGCCGGCGCCGCCACCATGGGTCCGCACCGTTCGGATCTGCTGGTGCGCCACGTGCCGAAGAACCTGCCGGCGGGGCAATGCTCCACCGGCGAGCAGAAGGCGGTCCTGGTGTCCATCGTGCTGGCCCAGGGCCGGGTCCAGGACCAGACGGGCGGCCGGGCGCCGCTGCTGCTGCTGGACGAGGTGGCGGCCCATCTGGACGAGGTCCGGCGCGCCGCTTTGTATGACGAGCTTTGCGCCCTCGGGGCTCAGAGCTGGATGACCGGAACCGACCGGGCGCTGTTCGCCGGTTTCGGGGAAAGGGCCCAGTTTTTCCGGGTGACCGACGCCACGGTCGCCCCAGATAAGGTTGAGATGTGATGAGCACCGAACCCATGACCCCCAACGATCCCCACGCCAGCGCGAACGGAGCCGAGGAATACGGCGCCGGCTCGATCCAGGTGCTGCGAGGGCTCGAAGCGGTGCGCAAGCGTCCGGGCATGTATATCGGCGACACCGACGACGGTTCGGGCCTGCACCGCATGATCTACGAGGCGGTGGACAACGCCGTGGACGAGATCATGAACGGCTTCGGCGACCGCTGCGACGTGGTGCTGAACGCCGACGGCTCGGTCCTGGTCACCGACAACGGCCGCGGCATTCCGGTGGACATCCACCCCGAGGAAGGCATCTCGGCGGCCGAGGTGGCGCTGACCAAGCTGCACGCCGGCGGCAAGTTCGACCAGAACTCCAACCGCATCTCGTCGGGCCTGCACGGCGTCGGCATCTCGGTGGTCAATGCCCTGTCGGAATGGCTGGAGCTGCGCATCTGGCGCCACGGCAAGGAGCACTTCATGCGCTTCCGCCACGGCGAGCCCGAGGCGCCGCTGGCCGTGGTGGGCGAGTGCGGCGACCGCACCGGCACCCAGGTGATGTTCCTGCCCTCCAAGGGCACCTTCTCCCACACCGATTTCGATTTCGACACGGTGGAGCACCGCCTGCGCGAACTGGCCTTCCTCAACTCGCGCGCTACCCTGATGCTGAAGGACGAGCGCCACGCCGAGACCGCCGAGGTGCTGCTGCATTACGAAGGCGGCGTCCAGGCCTTCGTCCAGTGGCTGGACCGCTCCAAGGAGGCGCTGCACACCCCCATCCTGGTGGCGGCCGAAAAGGACGTGGTGCGGCTCGAACTGTCCATGGAATGGACCGACAGCTACCACGAGACCTGTCTGTGCTTCACCAACAACGTGCCGCAGAAGGACGGCGGCACCCATCTGGCCGGCTTCCGCGCCGCGCTGACCCGGACCATCAACGCCTATGCCAATGAATCCGGCATCGCCAAGAAGGAAAAGGTCAACCTGTCGGGCGACGACATGCGCGAGGGCCTGACCTGCGTGCTGTCGGTGAAGATGCCCGACCCCAAGTTCTCGTCCCAGGCCAAGGAGAAGCTGGTCTCCTCCGAGGTCCGCCCCCTGGTGGAGAACCTGGTGGGCGAAAAGCTGGCCGAGTGGTTCGAGGAGCACCCGGCCGAGGCCCGCAAGGTGGTCACCAAGGTGGTCGAGGCCGCCGCGGCGCGTGAAGCCGCCCGCAAGGCCCGCGAACTGACCCGCAGGAAGGGCGTGCTCGACATCGCCACCCTGCCGGGCAAGCTGGCCGATTGCCAGGAACGCGACCCGGCGCTGTCGGAACTGTTCATCGTCGAGGGTGATTCGGCCGGCGGCTCCGCCAAGCAGGGGCGCAACCGCGCCAACCAGGCCATCCTGCCGTTGAAGGGCAAGATTCTCAACGTGGAGCGGGCCCGCTTCGACAAGATGCTGTCCTCGGCCGAAATCGGCACCCTGATCGCCGCCATGGGTACCGGCATCGGGCGCGAGGATTTCAACGTCGACAAGGCGCGCTACCACAAGATCATCATCATGACCGACGCCGACGTGGACGGCTCGCACATCCGCACCCTTTTGCTCACCTTCTTCTATCGCCAGATGCCCGAGCTGATCGAGCGCGGCTACCTCTACATCGCCCAACCGCCGCTCTACCGCGCCAAGCGCGGCCAATCCGAGGTCTACCTCAAGGATGACCGGGCGCTGGAGGAATACCTGATCGACGGCGGCCTGTCGGATGCCGTGCTGAACCTGGCCGACCGCACCCAGGTGGCCGCCGCCGACCTGCGCGCCCTGGTCGAACAGTCGCGCGCCGTGCGGAACCTGCTGAACCCGCTGGCCCGGCGCCTGCCGCTGAAGCTGGTGGAACAGGCGGCTATCGCCGACGCCCTGGATTCCGCCCTGCTCACCGACGCCACCCGCGGCCCGGCCATGGCCGACGCCCTGGCCAAGCGCCTCGACGCCCTGGAATCCGACCTGGAGCGCGGCTGGACCGGCACCTGGGTGGAGGGCGACGGCTATACCTTCGCCCGCACCCTGCGCGGCGTCACCGAGACCCACCACCTGGATTCGGCGGTGATCCGCTCGGCCGAGGCCCGGCGCCTGCACGACCTGGCGCCCCGCCTGCGCGAAACCTTCGAACGCGCCGCCACCCTGGTGGTCAAGGAACGTGAAACCGTCCTGGCCGGCCCCGTCGCCCTGGTCACCGCCGTGATGGAGCAGGGCCGCAAGGGCATCGCCATCCAGCGCTACAAGGGCCTGGGCGAGATGAACCCGGAACAGCTGTGGGAAACCACCCTCGACCCCCAGGTGCGTTCGCTCCTCCAGGTCAAGGTGGCCCAGGCCGACGACGCCGAGCAGGTGTTCTCCACCCTGATGGGCGACGTGGTCGAACCCCGCCGCGACTTCATCCAGACCAACGCGCTGAAGGTCTCGAACCTGGACGTGTAGGGTGTGTGTCGGGTGACGCATAAAGCGCAAACACGACCCATAACGCGCTAATTTTTGACGCGTAAAATGCAAAGGCCGCTCCGGATGGGGCGGCCTTTGGTACTCCTTGATGGCTATGAGCCGTCTTCACCCGCTCTTGCGCCCCGGAATGACCAAATTGGGCAGGAAGGGGAAGGGCGAGTTTGGAGTTACAGGAGGGAGGGCAGATTTTAGGATAAGTGCAGTGGCGCCTGAACCGAGATTGGGGCGGATTCCCATTGATGCCATATGACCAAAAGCGCTGACACACATTGACATGGAATAAATTGTATTTCTATCAGTGAGATATCGATACCTCTCACCAAATAAGATTGGCCACATCACTTCATGGCTTTAGGGTATGAAGGATCCTGTGCTTCGCCCGAAGGAGGCGTTTCTGCTTCGCTTCGTTGCGTATTAGATCTTGATCTTTTGTGCGAGTACGCCTGTTCGCGCACGCGGAGTTGGTCGAACGCCTCATTAAATTCTTGCAGTCTGACTTTCATCAACTCGCGCGTTTCCAATGAACACGAATGGAACAGATCAGGATGATAGATTTTAGTAAGTGCGCGTAAGGTCATTTTGGGTGTCGTGGATGGCGCATTGGTCTGGACCTTCAGCAAGTCTTCGATGCGGATGTCCATCCTGTGGCGATGAATTTCATCTGGCTGAATATGCCGGTCAATTCTCGGCTTCCTACGCCCACCTATCGGCGGGACAACATTAATCCGAAACCGATGCGTTAAACAGAAATTCACAGCAACAATTTCACCGTGAAAGTTGCGCCAACTGAGCTGCCGATCCGGCGCCAGATATTGCAGATCGTTGTCACCAACATTACACGCGACAAACTCTTCGTTGAGGAACACCTCAAGTGGTGTACTCGGAGCCGTATCCACCGATCCCTTCGATTTCATTGCCGAGTCAATCGTTACCGCCTTGAAGCCAGCTTTGCCGTAAACCATGATGAATGCCGCCTCACGCCAGGTCGATAGACGTGCGGATTGATCGATGAGGCTGCCCGAGCTACCTCCCTCGACCTTGGATTGGAATAGCAAGGATTTCACATCCGTATACGACTGATGCTCAAGCGATAGCTCAAATATGCCATCGGCCCCAATAGCCTTCTCTGGCGCTCCTTTGCCTCTGCCACCAAACTTTCGGTAGTGAAGTGACCACGTCCATACGCCGCCTAGCTCAACATTGTCGACCATTACCTTTCGGCGGCGGGTAGTCATTTGACCACCGAGATGACCGGTAACGACGTCCTCATCCTCCCAAGCAGATTCGAATTCCTCGACGGTCGCATTAATCGCTTCTGTCAGGCGCTCCGCTATATCAATCCGGACAGCTTCTGGGATGTACATATTATGGCGCATGTCTAATCTTGCACCCCCACCCCCAATAATGCAACCTGTCCGATAATATTTGACTCCCCCACCCTTGGCCCTTAAGGATTCTTGCCTTCAGCCGTGGTGTCTGCCTCCCCCATAGCCGCTTCAGAGCGCCATGCTCAGATCATCGAACAACCACCATGGACGCAAACACGCCCCGGTTCTCGCCAGATTTTGAAGCGTAATGTGCAAAAGCCGCTCCGAGTAGGGCGGCCCTCTTCGTCATGCCTGCCTGAACGACCAGGGCCAGTTGCCCCCGGAAACACCTAGGGCGCCGAAGCCTTCCGGCTTTGGCGCCCTGGTCTGGTTCTCGGTACCCTCTTCAGCCCGCAGGCCTATCCCCTGTCCCAGGTGGATCGGACTGATCATCCGACGGGGAGGCGCTATCGGATCGCGGGATCCTCAACCGACAAGTCGCCTCGAAAGCCAGTTCATCACACCGGGATGGCCCTTTTCAAGGGGCGGCCTTTCCCCGCGCCGGGATTCCCATCTCCAGCACCCCCGCCGCCAGCCGTGCCTGCTGCTCGATGGATCGCTGGGCGCCAGCCTTGCGCCGGACGACCAGAGTGCCGGCATCCAGTTCCGCGTAGCCGACGGCGCCGAGCCCGAGGGCATCCAGATCGCCGCAGATCATGTCCCGAGGCGCATTCGGCGAGATCAGAAGCCAGAACCTCCGGAAGAACGGCGCCTGGAACGCCACCTCCTTCAGCAGATGGTTCATCTCACCCCGGCTCTGCCGGAAGGGGAACGGCATGGAAGCCGTCCACGAAGTCGATCCCGAAATCCCTCATCCCCACGGCGATGGCGAAAGAGTGGAAGGAGGTGAACTTGAAGTCGCAGGTGAGGCGGATATCCTCCTGGGTCAAGGGGCGCTTACCCAGTTGTCCTTCGAGGACCGGGAGCTCCCAGGGCGGTGGAGCCGATGACAGTTCCCCGATGGGGCCGGCGGTCTCCTGCCGCGCCGAGACCGGCGACGACAGCAGGACGGTGCAGAGAAGGCATGCGGCGGCGGGCCGGATCACCTCCGCCTCCTCAGGCCATGTCCGTGGCACGGCGGCGAACCGTGTCATGGCGCAGGATTTCCCGGCGGATGGAGCCGAAACGGAGGTAGAGCGCCGGCACCACCACCATGTTGAGGATGGTGGACGACACCAGCCCGCACAGGATCACCACCGCCATGGGGGCCTGGATCTCGCTGCCCGGCTGTCCCCCGGACAGGGCCAGCGGGATCAGGGCCAGGCCGGCGGCCAGGGCGGTCATCAGGATGGGCGCCAGACGCTCGCGAGCGCCACGGCGTACCGCCTCGGCCGGATCGGCCACCCCTTCCCGCTCGGCCAGATGGTGGATATGGGCGATCATCATCACGCCGTTGCGCGTCGCGATGCCGAACAGGGTGATCAGGCCGATCAGGCCGGCGATGGTCATCACGCCGCCGGTCATGTAGACGCCGACCACGCCGCCGATCAGGGCCAGCGGCAGGTTGAGCATGACCAGCAGGGCGTCCTTGACCGAATGGAAGGCCAGGAAGAGCAGCAGGAAGATGCCCGCCACCACCACCAGGCTCAGCAGGCCGAGCGTGCGGGTGGCCTCGGCGGCGCTCTCGAACTGGCCGCCGAATTCGACATGATAGCCCTGGGGCAGTTTGACCTCGGCCTCCACCTTAGCCCGCATCTCCTCGACCACGCTGCCCAGGTCGCGTCCCGCCACGTTGGCCGTGACCACGATCTTGCGCTGGACGTTTTCGCGGCTGACGCTGTTGGGGCCTCTGTCCTTGGCGATATCGGCCAGGGCGATCAGCGGCAGGCGGGCACCGGACGAGGTAGTGACCAGCGTCTCACGGATGGCGTCCAGGCTGCCCCGCACGGAAGGATCGTAGCGGACCACCAGATCGTAGGTGGCCTGACCCTCCATGATCTTGGAGACGGTGGTTCCGGCAAAGGCCGTCTCGATGGAATCGGCCACCTGACGCAATGTCAGGCCATGGCGGGCGATGGCGGCGCGGTTGAACTTGACCGTCAGGAAGGGGATGTCGGTCTGCTGTTCCGCCGAGACATCCACGGCGCCGGGAACCTTCTCCACCGCCGCCTTCACCTGGACCGCCGCCCGGCGCAGGTCGTAAAGGTCGCTGCCGAAGATCTTGATGGCGATGTTGGCCCGGCTGCCCGACAGCATGTGGTCGATGCGGTGCGAGATGGGCTGGCCGACGATGATGTTCATGCCGGGGATCTGGGCGAAGTCGCGGCGCAGTGCGTCGAGGAAGTCCTCCTTGCTGCGCTCCTTCATGGCCAGGCTCACCTCGATCTCGGATTCGTGGATGCCCAGCGCGTGGGGGTCGAGCGGCGAACGGCCTGTGCGCCGCGCCGTCGCCGTCACCTCGGGCTGGCGCAGCAGGGCGTCCTCGACCAACTGGCCGAGAGTGGCCGATTCCTCCAGCGAGGTTCCCGGCAGGGTAGAGGCCGAGATGGTCAGGGTGCCTTCGTTGAAATCGGGCAGGAAAGCCCGGCCCGCCAGCCCAAGGGCCGTCATGCTGAGCGCCAGCGCAATCCCCGAGCCCCAGGCCACCGCCTTCCAGCGGGTGAGCGTGGCGGCCAGCACCCGGTCGTAGCGGGCCAGCAGCCAGCGGATCAGGGCGGGCTGGTGCCCGGCCTCGCCCTCCTTATGGCGGACGAGCAGCAGCGAGGCCATCACCGGCGTCACCGTTATGGCGACGAACAGCGAGGCGGCCAGCGAGATGACGTAAGCGAGGCCAAGCGGAACCATCAGCCGTCCCTCCACGCCGGTGAGGAAGAACAGCGGCAGGAACACCAGCATGATGATCAGGGTGGCGAAGACGATGGAGCCCTGGATCTCGCGGGTGGCCTCGAAGACCACATGGATCGGGGATTGCTGCCGGTCGGGGGCCAAGCGCCGGTTGTCGCCCAGGCGGCGGACAATGTTCTCCACCACGATGATGGCATCGTCCACCAGGGCGCCCAGCGCGATGGCCAGGCCGCCCAGCGTCATGGTGTTGATGGAGGCGCCCATGGACTTCATGGCCAGAATGGCCGTCACCAAGGACAGCGGCAGGGCGGTGAGCGTGATCAGCGTCGCCCGTCCGTTCATCAGGAAGGCGAAGACGATGGCCACCACCAGGATGGCGCCGTCTCTGAGCGCATCCACCAGATTGCGCACCGAAACATTGATGAAATCGGCCTGACGAAAAATGTCGGTGGACAGCACCATCCCCTCGGGCAGGGTCTTGCGAAGATCGGCGAACACGGCATCGAGACGCCGGGTCAGTTCCAGGGTATTGGCGCCGGGCTGCTTCTGGATGCCCAGCACCACGGCGGGCTTGCCGTTGTTGGAGCCGGTGCCGCGCCGGATGCCGGGGCCGATGGCCACCTCGGCCACGTCGCGGATCAGCACCGGAACGCCGCCCCTGCGCCCCACCGCCGTGGCGCCGATATCGTCGAGCGAATTGATGCGCCCCATGCCCTGGATCAGGTATTCCTGCCCGCCCTCGGCATAGAAGCCGGCGGGAGCGTTCTGGTTGCCCTCCTTCAGCGCCGCCAGCACCTCATCCACGGTAATGCCGTAGGCGGCCAGCCGGTCGAGGCGGATGGTGACCTGATACTGGCGTTCGTCGCCGCCGATGGGCAGCACCTCGGCCACGCCGGGCACCGCCAGGATGCGCTTGCGCACCACCCAGTCGGCGGCGGCCTTCACCGCCATGCCGTCATAGCGGTCGGAGCGCAGCGCGATGAACATGATCTCGCCCATCACCGAGGCGGCGGGCGCCATCACCGGAGCGGTCACGTCGGGCGGCAGCGAGGCGCGGGCCAGTTGCAGTTTCTCCGCCACGATTTGCCGCGCCGTCAGCACGTCGGTGCCCCAGTCGAACTCGACGATCACGGTGGACAGGCCGACAGTGGTGCTGGAGCGCACCCGGCGAATCCCCGGCGCACCGTTCAGCGCCGTCTCGATGGGGAAGGTCACCAGCCGCTCCACTTCGGTGGGGGCCATGCCGTGGGCCTCGGTGGCGACGGTGACCGAAGGCGCGGTGAGGTCGGGAAACACGTCCACCGGCATGCGCAGGGTCTCGTATGTCCCCCAGCCCAGCAGCAGGGCGGCGGCGGCCAGGACGAACAGCCGCGAGCGCAGCGACCACTGGATGATGTAGCTGATCATGGATGAGCGCTCCTCAGTGCGCGTGGCCGTGGGACAGCGAGGCCGGAGCCGCCGCCGCCAGCTTCACCTGATAGGCGCCCCGGGCCACCACCCGCTCGCCCGCCGACACGCCGTCGCGGATGGCGACGAAATCGCCGTCACGCAGGCCGGCTACCACCGCGCGGCGTTCAAAGGACTCGCCGCCGGTCTGGACGAACACCACCGGCTGGCCGTTGTCGTCGAGGATCGCCGAGGCCGGAACGGCAGGACTTTCCTCGGCCGCGCCGGTGAACACCCGGACCTGGGCATAGGCGCCGATGCGGAACCGCTCCTCGGGATTGTCGAACTCGAACAGCGCCGGAACGGTGCGGCTCTCCTTGTCCACCACGCCGCCCAGCGCGATCAGGCGACCGTTCCTGCCCTGCTCGATGAGGGTGGCAGTCTCGTAGCCATCGGCGGTGAACCACGCCCCCAGGGGATCGCGGACCCGCCCGATCTGGGCCTCGGGGATCTGGGCCTCCAGCCACAGTTTCGACAGGCCGGCGATATGGAACAGGGGCTGGCCCTGGCCGATGGTGGCACCCGGCTGGGTGTTGACCGCCGCGAGGCGGCCGGAAACCGGAGCACGCAGGGCGATGCCGCCCTTGGCCCCCTGGTAGGGGGCGGCGCGGCGGGAAGCGGCATCCAGTTCCGCCCGCGCGGCGGCCTCCTGGTTGCGGGCCTCGATCACCCGGCGCTCGGGGATGGCCTCCAGTTTCAGCAGCCCTTCCAGCCGCTGGCGCTCCTGCGTCGCCAGGTCGAGGGCGAGGCGGGCCTTGCGGCTTCCCAGTTCCAGGGTGGCGGAATCGGTCTCGGCCCCCAGTTGCGGCACCAGCCAGGCCAGAACCTGCCCCTTCTCTACCATCTGCCCCATGCGTGGAAAGTCAGGAGACGGAGTCAGCATCCCGGCGCCCGGCGCCGCGACGATGGCCTCGTCCGAGGCCCGTGCCCGGATGGTTCCGCTGGCCGCCACCGAATCCCGGATCAGGCGCGGACGCACTTCGGCGGTGGCGAAGTCGATCTTCCACTGGACCTCTTTGGTGACGGCGATCCGTCCCGTCTTTTCGCCATGATCGGCCTCGTCCATGGCGGCCTTGGCGCCCGCGTCGTCGGCATGCACGGTGATCTCGCCCAAATCGTGCCGGTCCGCTCCGTCGGGTGTGCGCAAGGCGACGCCCAGACGGCGGGTTCCCGCCGCCTTGGGAATGACCAGAGCGCGGAAGATGCCGGGCTTGTCCATGAGGGCGGGGAAACTCTCGTCCGGCTGCCCGCCGCCCGACAGGGTGATGACCGCCTCTCCTCCGGCCGGGGGCTTGAAATCAGCCAGCCGGGTAAAGTGCAGGACGAAGTCCCCGGCCTCGCCCGCCACCGGAACCGGATATTCCATGAACAGTTCGGTGGAGACGGCGAAGGTGGTCGAGGACAGGCGTTCCTCGGCGTGGGCGTGCTCGCCCCCGTTGGAATGCCCTTCCTCGGCATGGGCGGCCTTGACGGCATGCCGGGGGACCATGGTGGCGTAGATTCCGGCTCCCCCCAGGGCGGTTCCGGCGGCCAGGGCGATGATCAGCTTTCTCATGGCGCGGTCTCTCCGGTGGCGAGCATCAGTTCGGTGTGGGCTTCGCGGGCTCCGAACTCCAACTCGATGGCTGTGGTTTCGGCTTCCAGCAGGGATTTGTGGGCGTCGAGCAGTTCCAGCACGTTCATCTCGCCCGCCCGGTAGGCGCCCTGGGCGATGCGCGACAGGTCGCGGGACGGGGCCAGGGAGCTTTCCCGGAAGTTCAGCGCCGTCTCGCGCAACTCGGCCGTTCGGCGCCATAGGCCGCGGATTTCACCCTCGGCCTTGGCGCGGGCCAGCGCCAGATCGGCGGCGGTGGCGCGGGACTGGGCGGCGGCCTTGCGGCTGGCGGCCTGCCCCCGGTCGAACAGCGGCAGCGGGGCCGAGACGGTCAGCAGGACGCCCTGGTCGCTGCGATCCGGCTGCTCCACCTGCTTCAATCCGGCCCCCAGGGTGAGGTCCGGTATCCAGCCCCGGTCGGCGGCGCGGCGATCCAGGTCGGAGGCGGCGATTCTGGCCCGCAGCGCCCGCAGGTCGGGACGGTCTTCCAGGTGCGACATCAGGTCGTCGAGGCCGAGCGAGGGTGGGGGCAACAAAGCGCCCTCGATCCGGGGCATGATGGTGCCGGGAGCCCAGCCCATCAGGGCGCGCAGACGCTCCCACGAGTCCGACAGATCGGCGTTCAGGGCCCTGACCCTGGCATCGGCGGCCACCCGTTCGCGGGTCAGGCGCCGGGCGTCGTAGCCCGACACTTCGCGGCCGCTCCTCAGTTTGGTCAGCACTGTTTCCGCCTCGGCAAGACGGTTGGCCCAGCGTTCGGCCGCCGCCTTGGCTTGCTGACGCATCACCACGGCGTAGAACAGCTTGCGGGCCTCGCCCCCGGCCTCGCGGGTGCGCTGGCGGGCCTCGGATTGGGTGGCGTCAACCCGTCGCCCGGCGGCATCCTGGCGCAAGCCCCGCCGCCCGGAGACGTCCACCGGCTGGGACAGGCGATAGGTGTCCTGCACCGTGGCTCCTCCGGCCCCCTTGGTGCGATCGCGCTCGTACTCGAAGGTGGGATTGGGCCACAACCCGGCCTCATCCTCCTCGGCCCGGGAGGCATCGACGGCGCCTTCCGTGGCGTTGCGCAGGTCGTCGCGCCCCTGCGCGGCGGCGATGGCGGCCTGCTCATCCAGGCGGCCGGTCGCGGCCGCCGCCGGGAAGGTCAGGCCCAGTGCCAGGATCGCCGCCAGGATCCTTGGCGGGCTCAATGCTTGTGGTCCTTGAGAACCAGGCCGTGGGCCACATCGATGTAGCCCTTGGCCTCGTCGGCCTTGCCCTCCTTGCACAGCTTCTCGGCGGTCTCGATCTGCCACTTGGCGCGGTCGCGGTCGGCGGGTTTGCCGTCGAAATGCTTTAGGCCCTGCTTCAACTCGGGCAGGAGGTCGCAGGACTTGGCCTTGGACGATTGGGCCCAGGCGGGGGCGCCGAGCAGCAGGGCGGCCAGGACGGCAATGGTGATGGAACGGGACATGGCGTGGGTCTCCTTTCGGGAGGATGGGGCGGCTGACCGGCCGGCACGCGGATGCCGGCCGGTAGGTTTCAGTTCGCCTGGGCGGGAAGATCGAACCCGGTCATGGCCTCGCAGATTTCCTGCACCCGGGCCATGTGGGCCGCGCTCTCCGTGCTGCGGAGGTCGAGGTGGTCGTCGGTTTCCCGGCGGCACTTCTCGGCCAGTTCGGCACGCCGCTTGGTCTCCATGGGGGAGCGCCCTTTGATGGCGGGCAGATCGGCCATCTCGCGGCACAGTTCCTTCAGGTGGCTGGTCTCGCGGGTGGAGTTCGAATCGCGGTAGCGGTGCTGCATGTTGGCCGGCATGCGTGCCGCCGTCTGGTCGAGATTCCAGTTGGCCTCGGCCAGGCAGGCGCGGCGCAGGGTTTCCTGACGGTCTTCAGGTGTCTTGCCCTCCAGGCGCTGGGCCAGGGGGATGGTCGGAGTGGAGGCGCAGGCCGACAGGCCCACCGCCATCAGGGCGATGATCAGGATATGGGGACGCATGGAGAGATCTCCGTAAGCAAACGCGGGACGAACGCATCCGCCCCAAGGCAGACGCGCAAAGACGTTCGGTTAGCGGAGAAAACTCAGTTCAGCAGAACCACCGAGCGGTGGGAGACCAGACGCGGGTCAAGCGACGGCCCTTCCGTGGGGAAGGCGGCGACAATGGTCGGCGGCTCCTTGGGGGAAAGAGCCCACGGGGCCGGCGAAACGGGCAGAGCCACGTCCGAACCAAGGACAGTCTGCTGCTTGAGGATCGGCGGAGCGGACTGGACCAGGGGGATATCGACGCAATCGACCGCTGCCGTCAGGTGGTGCCCGGCGGAAAGGCCATCCGCCGATCCAAGATCGTGATGCTGGGCTTGAGCGGCCTCAATGGCCAGATGCCCATCGCCGCCCAGGCACAAGGCGAATGCCCCGCCCGCCGGTCCCCCAAGCAGAATCATCAGCAGGCTGAGCAGAGCAGCCAGCTTCCGAACCGGAAGGGTGGACATCAAACGGGACAAGGACGGCAATCCATTCTGACGATATCAGATGACGGCTAACATGGAGATGGTGGGCGGGCAAATGAAAGCTTTTTCACGTTGTCCTGCGAATAGACGGCTCAAGCGAGCCTCCATCTATACGCCGGCAACCACTCCTGTGTTGCACGTTGGCCATCCACGGCGAATTCTCCGTCCCCGCTGCCATTGCTTTCGGTGGGTTAGACGCAATGGCTTTGCGGGTTTTGAGGAGCAACATACAAAGGCCGCTCTAGCTAGGGCGGCCTTTGGCGTTCATTGAACCGACGATCGAGTTGTCTTCACCCGTTCTTGCGGGACAAAGCGGGATAGGTTCAGCGGCGGAAGACGAAGCGGCGCTGACGCTGGCGCTTGCGGCAGGCGACGGACAGGCTGAGGCCCATCAGGCCGACGGCGATCCAGGCGGGCATGTCGAGAATGGCCGCCGCCAGGCCGCTGAGGACGGAGCGTCCGGCATCCGTCGTATCGGGAGCGTGGCCAGCGAGCAGAGTGACCACATCGGCGGTGACGATGCTCGCATATTCGGTCGGGCCAAGCGCCAACACGGCGTCAGCCGACGCCATGATCACGGCAAGTCCGACCAGCAGCCATCCCGTCACGCGCCCGAAGAACATGTATGCCCCCGACGATTATCGCCATTCTCTAACGAATGAATATAGGTTTGCTCCGAAGTTATCTGAAATTCAACCGTTTTCAGTAACATCGGCCGAATCTCATAGGGGGTTGCACACCATTAAGCCCTCGTGTATCTTCCCGCCCTTCCCCGAACCCGGCACGCCGGGTTCGCGTGGTGCGGAGGGGTGGCCGAGCGGTTGAAGGCGCACGCCTGGAAAGTGTGTATACGGTGTTGAGCCGTATCGAGGGTTCGAATCCCTCTCCCTCCGCCATTTAAATGCCGAAGGCCCCCTTTGCGGGGGCCTTCGGCATTTAAGGCGGTGCGGGGATCGGTGAGCGGCTCTCTGCCCGAAAAGAACAGATGGAGAGCCGGCTGATGGAGAGCCGGCTGGGCGCCGCGAAAATTTGACGCCAATTTGCAGGCGCCCTCGCGTCTGACGTCGCCCCCCGCACATTTCCGTTGCGCCCGCCGCCACTGGGCGGACAATGCGGGGATGGAGACATTGCGCATCACCGATGTGGGCGACACCGCCTTCAGCGTCGAATTCGGCGAATGCATCGATCCGGCCGCGAGCGCCCGGGTCGCCGGGCTGCGTCATGCCGTGGCCGAGGCGTACCGGGCGGGGAGGCTGGCGGGGCTGGTGGAGACGGTTCCCACCTTCCGCTCGCTGCTGGTGCAGTACGATCCGCTGGCGACCTGCCGCGCCGAGATCGAGGCCGAGATCCGCGCCATCGCCGGCACCAGCGGGACGGCGCCCGAGGCCGCCGGCCGCCTGTGGGAGATTCCCGTCTGTTACGATGCCGATCTGGGCGAGGATCTGGGGGAGATCGCGGCATCGCGCGGCCTGTCCAGGGACGAGGCCATCGCCCTGCACGCGGGGGCCGAGTTCTTCGTCTACATGCTGGGCTTCATGCCCGGCTTCGCCTATATGGGCGGCCTGCCCGAGGCGCTGCGCCTGAAGCGGCGGGCCTCGCCCCGGCTCAAGGTGCCGCCGGGCTCGGTGGCGGTGGCCGATTCCTTGTGCGCCGTCTATCCCTGGGAGAGCCCCGGCGGCTGGCACCTGATCGGACGGACGCCGCTGAAGATGTTCGACCTGGACCGCGATTCGCCCAGCCTGCTGGCGGCCGGCGACCGGGTGCGCTTTCGCGCCATCGACCGCCGGACGTTCGAATCGCTCCGGGACAAGGGATCGTCCCATGACTGAGGGGCTCGAGATCGTTCACCCCGGCCTCTACACCACGGTTCAGGATCTGGGCCGCTTCGGCTATCAGGACCAGGGAGTGCCGCCCGCCGGCGCGCTGGATCCCATCGGCCTGCGTCTCGCCAACGCCATGGCGGGCAACGATCCCGGAGACGGTGCACTGGAGATCAGCTATATGGGCCCCGTCCTCCGCGTCACGGCCGGTTCGGTGCGAATCGCCGTGGCGGGCGAGGTGAAACTGGTCATCGCCGAGAACGGCACGCCCCGGCCGGTGGCCGCCAACCGCTCCCACCGCCTGAACCGCGGCGACGTGCTGACCGTCGGCGCGGTGAGCGGTTCGTCCACCGCCTATCTGGCGGTGGAAGGCGGCTTCGCCCTGGCGCCAGTGATGGGCAGCCTGTCCACCTATGCCCGCGCCGGACTGGGACCGTTGGGAGGCAAGCCGCTGTCGGCCGGGATCAAACTGCCCCTGCGGCAAGGCGAATGCGCCGCCCGTGACGAGACGGTGCTGGGCCGCCCCATGGATTACCCAACCGGGCCGGTCCGGGTGGTCCTGGGCCCCCAGGCCGAATCCTTCACCGCAGAGGCCATCGCCACCCTTCTGGAAGCGGAATTCCGCGTCACCCGCGAGGCGGACCGCATGGGCCTGCGCCTGGACGGCCCCAAACTCAGCCATAGGGGGCCGGCCGACATCGCCTCGGACGGGCTGGTCGGCGGCTGCATCCAGGTGCCGGGCAGCGGGCACCCCATCATTCTGCTGGCCGACCGCCAGACGGTGGGCGGCTATGCCAAGATCGCCACGGTGATCTCCGCCGATCTGCCGCGCCTGGGCCGCGCCGTGCCGGGAACCGTGCTGACCTTCGCCGCCGTGAGCGTCGCCGAGGCGGAAGCGGCGCGGCGCCACCTGGAGCAGTGCGTGCGGCAAGCCATCGGGGCCATGACGCCGCTGTCGCCCACCGGCATCGACATGGAGGCGCTCTATGGTTCCGACCTGGTCTCGGGCATAGTGGACGCGGTCAGCGGATTGGGAAGGTAGGCGGCCATGGTGCTGCGCGTGGATTTGAACTCCGATCTGGGCGAGGCCTTCGGCGCCTGGTCCATGGGCGATGATGGGGCCATGCTGGACATCGTCTCGTCGGCCAACATCGCCTGCGGTTTCCATGCCGGCGACCCCATGGTGATGACCCGCACGATCCGGGCCGCCCGGGCGGCCGGTGTGGGCATCGGCGCCCATCCCGGCTATGCCGATCTGCAAGGCTTCGGCCGCCGCGCCATGGCCTTGTCCGTCGCCGAGATCGAGGCCCTGCTCGCCTACCAGATCGGCGCGCTCAAGGGCATCGCCAGCACCTGCGGCGCATCGGTGGGGCACGTGAAGCCCCATGGGGCGCTCAGCAATCTGGCGGCGGTGGACAGCGAGGCGGCGCTGGCGGTGGCGCGGGGAATCCGCGCCGTGGATGCGGGCCTGATCCTGCTGGCCCCGGCCGGATCGGCCATGGCCGCCGCCGGGCGGAACCTCGGGCTGATCGTGGTCGAAGAGGTGTTCGCCGACCGCAATTACGGCGAGGACGGCAATCTGCTGCCGCGCTCCCACCCCCAGGCCATGGTGCACGATCCCGAGGAGGCCACCGCCAACGTGCTGCGCATGGTGACGCAGGGAGTCTTGCGGTCGGTCAACGGCCGCGACATCGCCTGCCGCGCCCAGTCGGTCTGCGTCCACGGCGACGATGCCGGCGCCGTGGCGTTGGCCCGGCGGCTGCGCGATGGCCTGACCGTCGCCGGAATCGGGATCGCCCCCCTGGCCACCCTGGCCTGAGGAGCGGGGCAATTCAATGCCGGTGAGGAGAAGAGGCCCTGGACCGCGACGTCCAGATCGACAAAAAAAGAGGCCCGCAGGGCAGCCATCGCTTCCCCGAGCCTTGCGTCAAAGATGAACTCCGCCAGCCCCGCTCTGCGCCATGCCTGACGCCCAACGGCTTGGCGGGCCTAGGCCACCCAAGGCCTAGACCGAAATATCCACGATCGTGCCGATGGAACCGCTTTTGACGGCGGAATCAGCGACCGCAGCAGCCTGCTGCGCCGACTGACCGCCTTGGGTCAATACCTGCGCAATGGCTTGGGCGGCCATTTCTTCCTGCTTGATGACCGTCAGCGGTGCCTGCAATCCGGCAGCGGCCCGCTGAAGATAGAGCGCCGAATTCCCGGCGCCGACGGATGATGCGTCCATGGTCCTGCCTTTCTGGCTGAACGGTTAGAGGATCACGTTAACGCATTCTTCATCAAATGTCACGATCTGGAATCAGGGCAGGAGCTCCGACTCGCCCCCCGCCAGCCGGCTTTCGCCGCTCATTGGGGATCGCCCGCCAGGTCCCGCATCACCTGCCCCATGAGGCGGACGAAGCGGGCATCGCCCGGCCCGTTGACCTTGGACACCCAGCCGCGCACCCACGACATCTGGGCGCCCCCGTGGCAGAAGACCGCCATGACGTCGATGCGCCCGCCATCGGCCTTGGCCGCGCTGGTCGCCACCCGGCCCGCGCACAATTCGGCGGCATCCTGATTGGCCGGCGCCCCCAGGGCCACCACCACCTTGACCTTGGGCAGGCTGGCCGCCTGGGGATCGGTGGTCATGGCGAAGGGCCGGGCGGGAATGGCCGCCGACATGGCCTTGGCCACCTGGTTTCGCAACTCGGCAGCCGACACGCCGAAGGGATCGCCATGCACTTCCAGCAGCAGCGGCCCGGACGACGTGGCGGCGAAGAACGTGCTCCAGGTGGCGGGATTGCGATAGCCGCCCGGCACCGTGGAGGGGCCGTCGCCGCAACCGCCCACCAGGGCGGCAAGGGCGGCGGCGCCCAGCGAGAGGAGTTTTTTCATCATCCCCCAAGGTTACTCCGCCCGGGCCGTTAGGCAAGCCCCATACCCACCCTATAACCCCACTGTGATTCCACCTAATACTAGAGACTCGGTTTTCCGCAGCGCCTGTACGGTGTTAAGGTATTCACCGGATAAGCTGTGAAAGCATCCAATTCCGGCCAACGAGCCGGCCAGGGAAGGAATACGCGGCGCGGGGGCATGTCCCATGCGCCGGACGTCTCGGGGGAGAGGGCATGGGACGGCGCGTCTGCGTCTTGATCATCGAACCGAACGCCCATATGCGGCGCCTGATCGGCACGCTGATGGGTGCGGTTCCCGCCCATGAAGTGGTCGAGGCCCGCACGCCGCAGCAGGCCGAGGCCCTGGTCGCCTCGCGCACGCCGCAACTGGTGATCATGGACTGGTCCGACGATCCGACCGAGGGTGTGCTGTTCGTTCACCGGCTGCGGCGCGGCGAAATCGGCCGCGCCGACGTGCCGATCCTGGCCATCAGCCCCTCGCTGCACCATGCCGTTCTGGAATCGGCGGTGGAAACCGGCATCGACGACATCATCGCCAAGCCCATTTCGGCGGTTGAAATCATCGCCCGGGCCACCGAACTTATCGAGCAGGATCGCCGGCGCACCGAGACGGCGGAACAGGCTGCGGAATAGTCCCCACATGGCCGGAGACGGCGAGCTTCCCGAACTTTCCCCCGAGGCCCTGGCCCGGGCCGAGGCGGCCCTGGCGGGGTTGTCGGGGCGCTACCTCGACTGGGCCGCGGCCGATTCCGTCCGGCTGCAATCCTGCCTGGACGAAGCGCGACAGCCGGGCGCCGACCTCGCCGCCCTGCTGCCCCGGCTGTTTACCATCAGCCACGACATGAAGGGCCAGGCGGCCACCTTCGGCTACCCCCTGGTCAGCGAACTGGGCAACCGGCTGTGCCGGCTGATCGAGGAGGCGGGGCCGGCCCCCGCGCCGGACATCCTGGACCACGCCGCCCGGCTGGCCGACGGCATGGCCCGGGTCATCGCCGAACGCCTGGAGGGCGATGGCGGCGAGCAGGGGCGAATGCTTCTGGCGCAAGCGTGATCTAAAGCCCGGCGAGGTCGCGCAGTTCCTGCACCATCTGGCGGGCCCGGCCAGTCTGGCGCTGGTTCATGCCTTTGGCGATGGCGTCGCGGGCCGCCTTGGCCCCCTCCTCGCCCTGGGCGGCGGCCAGGTCGTACATGACATAGGCCCGGATGGGGTCCTTGGCGTAGAAGCCCTGGCCCTTGGCGGCCAGGTCGCCCAGGGCGACCATCGCCTCGGCATGGCCCTGGACGGACGCCGCCTCGAGCCAGGCGATTCCTTCGACCATGTCCATGGGCAATTCCATGCCCGCCACCTTGGCCGAGCCCAGGAGATACTGGGCCTCGGCATGGCCCCGGCGGGCGGCGGAGCGCAGCCAGCGCTCACCCTCGTTGATGCCGGGGCGCAACTGCACCACCTGCCCCTCTTCGGCGTTGAGCGGCTTGGACGGATACCACACGGCCCCGAACGGATGGCTCTTGCGCTCGGCCTCCTTGAGGTTCCATTCCTCGTCGGCGGGCTTGCGCCACATGGCCGGGCGCGACAGCAGCAGCCGGCCGAGCCGGAAACGGGCTTCCACGTCGCCGTGCAGCAGGGCGGCCTGACGGTACCAGGCCTCGGCCTGGGCCAAATCGGGGGCGACCCCGTGGCCGCGCTCCAGCACGTCGGCCAGCCCCATCATGGCGCGCAGATCGCCGTTCTGGGCGGCTTCGGCCAGCCAGGAAATGCCGTCGCGCGAGCCGATGGCGTGCACCTCGCCCTCGAGGAACAGGTCGACCCAGCGGGCGCGGGCGCGGGCATCGCCCAGGGCCCCGGCCTTGTACCACCAATTGCCGGCGGCGTTGAGGTCGCGGGCCACCCCCTTGCCGGCCTCGAAGGCCTTGGCCGCCTCGGCGGCGGCGGCGGCATGGCCTTCGGCCCCGGCCAGGGTGAACCACACCAAGGCGGCACGGGAATCGGCCTTCAGCCCATGGCCGCCATCGCGATAGGCCACCGCCAGCTGGTACTGGGCCTCCATGTCGCCATTGGCGGCGGCGGCGGCCAGGCCGGCGTGGCGCGGCTCGGCGGCGGCGGCCGGCTTGGCGCCCTTCTTCGGCGCCGCTCCGGCCCCTTCGGCCAGTGGCAGGGAGAGAGCGAGCAACGCGGCGACGGCAGCGGCGATCCTCATGAAACGGCACTTTCCATAGGCAGAAGGACGGGCGCGCATGATTCCACTTCCCGCACAGGATGGCAATCGGAGCTTCGGCCTTCACCGTATCGTCTCACTCCGGGCTGCCATTCTATCACAGAATCAGGATGATCCTTGCACTCGTGCGCGGGCGCGCGTACCTTCGCCAGCCGCGAATTCCCTCTCATTCTTTCGAGGACCCCACCCATGCCGTTCATCGCCGACAGGCTTTCCGCCATCAAGCCGTCTCCGACCATCGCGGTGACCCAGAAGGCCGCCGAACTGAAGGCCGCCGGCCGCGACGTCATCGGCCTGGGCGCGGGAGAGCCCGATTTCGACACTCCGGACAACATCAAGGCCGCCGCCAAGGCCGCCATCGACAAGGGCCAGACCAAGTACGTGGCCCCCGCCGGCACGCTGGAGCTGCGCCAGGCCATCGCCGCCAAGTTCAAGCGCGAGAACGGCCTGGACTACACCCCCGACCAGATCACCGTCGGCGTCGGCGGCAAGGGCGTGATCTTCAACGCCTTCATGGCCACCATCAATCCCGGCGACGAAGTGATCGTCCCCGCCCCCTATTGGGTGAGCTATCCCGACATCGCCCTGATGTTCGGCGGCCAGCCGGTGTTCGTGCGCTGTCCCGAGGAGAAGGGCTTCAAGCTGCAGGCCGCCGACCTGGAAGCCGCCATCACGCCCAAGACCAAGTGGCTGGTGCTTAACTCGCCGTCCAACCCGACCGGGGCCGCCTATTCCTGGGACGAGATGAAGGCGCTGACCGACGTGCTGCTCAAGCATCCGCATGTGTGGATCATGTCCGACGACATGTACGAGCACCTGGTCTACGACGACTTCAAGTTCTGCACCCCCGCCCAGGTGGAACCCAAGCTCTATGACCGCACGCTGACCATGAACGGCGTGTCCAAGGCCTATGCCATGACCGGCTGGCGCGTCGGCTACGCCGCCGGCCCGGCCGCCATCATCAAGGCCATCAACATGATCCAGTCCCAGTCGGTGACCCACACCGCCTCCATCAGCCAGGCGGCGTCGGTGGAAGCGCTGAACGGCACCCAGGACTTCATCCCGAAGAACGCCGAGGTGTTCAAGCGCCGCCGCGACCTGATCGTCGGCCTTCTGAACCAGTGCCCCGGCATCACCTGCCGCACCCCGGAGGGCGCCTTCTACGTCTATCCGTCCTGCGCCGGCGTGATCGGCAAGAAGACCCCCGACGGCAAGGTCATCAACAGCGACACCGACTTCGTCGGCGCCCTGCTGGAGGCCGAGGGCGTGGCGGTGGTCCAGGGCGCCGCCTTCGGCCTGGAGCCCTATTTCCGCATCTCCTACGCCACCTCGGACGCGGCGCTGACCAAGGCGGCCGAGCGCATCAAGCGCTTCTGCGAGAGCCTGAAGTAGGCTTGAAGCCCGGACGGCATCAAAAGGGGGCGGTTCCACGAGGAACCGCCCCTTGCCGTTTCATGTCGGCCTGCCCCAATCCATTCCGCCCGTCATGCCCGGACTTGATCCGGGCATCCATGGTTCCGCCCCCACAGTGCTAAGCGGCAACGCGTGGATGGCCGGGCCAAGCCCGGCCATGACGAGGAGGCAATGCAAACGGCCTAGCTACGCCGCCTGGGTCCGGATCTCCCGCAGGAAGCCGTCGATCTCGCGGGTGAGCGTGCCGTTCTGGGTGACCATCTCGCGAGCCGAGCCGGCCACCTCCTCGGCGGCGGTGCGCGACGTGTTGGTGCCCTCCGACACCTTGCCGATATGGTCCGAGACCTCGCGGGTGCCGCGCGCCGCTTCCTGCACGGAGCGGGTGATTTCGTGGATGGCGGCGTTCTGCTCCTCCACCGCGCTGGCGATGGACGATGTCGCCTCGTCCACCCGGTTGATGGTTTCGCCGATATGGCGGATGGCGGCCACCGCCTTGGTGGTTTCGGCCTGGACGGCGTTGATCTGGGCGGTGATCTCCTGGGTGGCCTTGGCGGTCTGGTTGGCCAGGGTCTTGACCTCGCCCGCCACCACGGCAAAGCCCTTGCCGGCCTCGCCGGCGCGGGCGGCCTCGATGGTGGCGTTCAAGGCCAGCAGGTTGGTCTGGCCGGCGATGGCGTCGATCAGCTGCACCACCTCGCCGATGCGCCCGGCGGCGGCGGCCAGGGCCGACACCATGCCGTTGGTCTGCTCCGCCTCCTCGGCGGCGGAGCGCGCGATGTCGGCGGTCAGCGCCACCTGGCGGCTGATCTCGTTGCCCGACGCGCTCAGTTCCTCGGCGGCCGAGGCCACGGTCTGGACATTGCCCGAGGTCTGGGCGGTGGCGGCAACCACGGCGCTGGTCTGCTCGGAGGTCTGCTCCGCCGTGTGGGTCATGGCGTTGGAGGCGCCGTTGAGGCGGCTTCCCACCTGGGTGATGGCCTGGACCGCCGCCTTGACCCGGCGCTCCAGCCCGTCGGCCATGTCCAGAAGCGTCCGGTTGCGTTCCTGGGCGGCGACCTGCTTCAGATGCTCCTGCTCGTTCAGCAGCCGGCGGTTCTCGAGGGCGCTGCCGCGGAACACCTCCATGGCGCGGGCCAGGGCGCCCATCTCGTCCTGGCGCTCCGTGCCCTGGACCTCGTGCTCGATGTCGCCCTGGGCCAGGGCGCTCATGCGGGTCACCAATTGCCGCAGCGGCCCGGTGATGGATCGGGCGATCAGCACCGCCACCACGCCGGCCAGCAGGGCGAGCGCCGCCGCCTTGAGACCGATATCGACCATCTTGGCCCGGTAGGCCTCATCGATGTCGTCGATGTAGACGCCGGTGCCGATCACCCAGCTCCACGGCTTGAAATCGGCCACATAGACCACCTTGGGCACCGGCGGCTGATCCTTGACCCGGGCCCAATGGTAATAGACGTAGCCGCCGCCGTCCCGGCGCGACACGTCGACCATCTCGCGGGTGATGAAGATTCCGTTGGGGTCCTTCATCTGGGACTGGTCCTGCCCGACCATTTCGGGGCGCAGGGGGTGCATCACCGCGCTGTACTGGTAGTTGTTGATGAAGAAGTAGTCGTTCTTGCCATAGCGGAGGAACTGCAGCGCGGTCTTGGCCAAGGCCTTGGCGTCGTCCTCGCTCAATTCGCCCTTGGCGGCGCGGGCCTGATAGCCGGCGACGATGGAGGTCGCCGATTCCACCAGATGCTTCAGCGACTGCCGGCGATCCTCCACCAGGGTGTCGCGCAACGAGCTGAGGCTCTGGGCGGTCAACAGACCCAGACCCGCCACCAGCAGCGCCACCAGAGCCCAAATCTTTCCGCCGATACCCAGCTTGAAAGCCCCCATGACGCACCTCCCGCAGCAAATGGGGCGAGCCGCCGCGCCCCGGGCGGCATACGCCGCCGATAGATTGGACATATTACGTTAGACCTAGATTAATCAGACATAAAGACTTTTGTGAATGCTCGCCTCGGTCGGCGCGAAGCCCGCACCAACCCTCGGAAGTTACCTACCCACAACGTATTAGCCCAGGCCGTAAGTCCGCGTACGCCCTCAGGAGTATAATACCAATGGCCAGGATGTCATGGCAGGCACGACTCCAGCCCCACTTAACAACCCCGTCACATTATGCCACAACACTAGAGCGGCTCCGGTTTTGACCCGATGCCGCGGGACGGGCGGGATATTCCTGATGCATCTGAAGCGGGACCTCGAAATGACCGATTTGCGATCGAGATCCGTGGACCTCCTGCTGGTCGAGGACAACCCCGCCGACGCCCGCCTGATCGAGCTTTTGCTGAACGAGGTGGGGGGATTTCGCTGCCGCCGCGCCGCCACCCTGGGCGACGCCGTCGCCGCCGCGTCGGCGGAACCCCCGGATGCCGTCCTCCTCGACCTTTCGCTGCCCGACGCCCATGGCATCGAAACGGTGGAGCGGCTGCGCATCGCGGCGCCGACCCTTCCCATCGTCATCTGCACCGGCCTGGACGACGAATCCATGGGCCTGCTGGCCTTGCAGCACGGCTGCCAGGACTATCTGGTCAAGGGCCAGGGCGACGGCAACCTGATCCGCCGCACCATCCTCTACGCCATCGAACGCAAGGCGGTGGAGGAGGAGCGCCGCACCACGGCCGAGCGCCTGAAGCGCGTCCT
This sequence comes from Magnetospirillum sp. ME-1, assembly GCF_002105535.1. Taxonomy (GTDB): domain Bacteria; phylum Pseudomonadota; class Alphaproteobacteria; order Rhodospirillales; family Magnetospirillaceae; genus Phaeospirillum. Next base: position 702,087 of record NZ_CP015848.1, read on the forward strand.
GCTGCAGACCGTCCGCTCGCTGTCGCTGACGCTCGAGATGCGCGACCCCTACACCACCGGCCACCAGCGCCGGGTGGCCCAGTTGTCCACCGCCATCGGCCAGCGCATGGGGCTGCCCGAAACCACGGTGGAGGGGCTGCGGACCGGGGGATTGCTGCATGATATCGGCAAGATTCACGTCCCCGCCGAATTTCTCTCGCGTCCCGGCAAACTGTCGGCGGAGGTCCACAAGGTCATCCGCATGCATCCCCAGATGGGCTGGGAAATCATGAAGGACATCGAATTCCCCTGGCCGGTGGCCGACATGATCCGCCAGCACCACGAACGCCTGGACGGCAGCGGCTATCCCATGGGGCTGAAGGGCGACGAGATCATCCTGGAATCGCGCATCATCGCGGTAGCCGACGTGCTGGAAGCCATCTCGTCCCACCGGCCGTACCGGCCGGCGCTGGGCCTGGACATCGCCATACAGGAACTGCGCGACCATGCGGGCACGCGCTACGACCCGGCGGTGGTGCAGGCCTGCATCGAGGTGGTGGAGGAGAAGGGGGCCGGCATCCTGGACGAGGATGCGCCGCCCCCCATGTAGCGCCGCGCCGCTATTCGGCGGCGATGGCGGAAGAACGCCCGTCGCGCCGGGCCATGCGGCGCAGTTGGGCCATCAGCAGCTCACGGGGATTGTGGCACGAGCCGCACCAGACGATGGCGGTGCCATCCCCATAGGAATGGACGCGATGGTCGCTGCTCTGCCGGCAATGCGGGCAATCGAGCACGGTCTTGGGCAGGCTCATGGACACCCCCTGGTCGAGGCCCACAGAGTTACCTGGAAACGCTCCGGAATGGAAGGCGAAACACCGCCACCCTGACCTGCGTTCCATTCAGGGGCTTGGCGCTCCGCTCATACCTCGCGGATACCGTTCAGGAAGCGGTCCACCTCGGCGCGCAGCGTCATGGCCTGGCGCTGCAGGGTTTCCACCGCCCCCAGCACATCCTTGGCCGCCTGATCGGTTTCGTGGATGGTCTGGGTCACCGCGTTGATGTTGTCGTAGACATTGCGGGTGCCCGAAGCGGCGTGGTCGATGTTGCGGGCGATCTCCTGGGTGGCGGCGCCCTGCTCCTCGATGGCCGAGGCGATGGCGGTGGTGATGCCGTCCATGGAGGAGATGGTGGTGTTGATGCCGCGAATGGCCCGCACCGTCTTGTCGGTTTCCTTCTGGATGGTGCCGACCTGGGACGCGATATCCTCGGTGGCGCCCACCGTCTGGCGGGCCAGATTCTTCACTTCCGAGGCCACCACGTTGAAGCCCTTGCCCGCCTCGCCGGCGCGGGCGGCCTCGACGGTGGCGTTCAAGGCCAGCAGGTTGGTCTGTTCCGCGATGCCGGTGATCATCTCGATGATCTCGCCGATCTTGTCGGCGGCGCCGGCCAGACCCTGCACCCGGGTGTTGACCGAATCCGCCTCCTTGGTGGCGGAGACCGCCACCTGATTGGACATTCCCACCTGCTGGGCGATCTCGCTGATGGAGGACGACAATTCCTCGGCGGCGGCGGCCACGGTGCTGACGTTCTGATTGGCCTCGCTGGCCTGACGGGCGGCCGAGCCGGCCTTCTCCAGCGCCTGGTCGGCGGACTCCACCATGCTGCGGGCCGTGTGGATCATCTGCTGGGCCGAGGCCGACACGGAATCCAGCACGGCGGTCACCGCCTTGTCGAAGGCGGCGATCAGATCCTCCAGCCGGTGCATGCGCTGTTCCCGCACTGCGGCGGCGGTCTGGGCCTCGGCTTCCATCTTCTGCTTGGCGATGGTGTTGTCCTTGAACACCTGGACGGCACGGGCGATATCCCCCACCTCGTCCTGGCGGTCGAGCGCCGGCACGGCGATGGAAACGTCGCCGCGGGCCAGCTTGTCCATGCGGACAGTCATATCCTCGATGGGATCGGCGATGATGCGCTTCAGGATCAGGCGCACGCCGAACACGGCCAGGACGGTGGCGATGACGCCGCCCACCACCAGCCAGGTCAGAACCTGATGAAGGCGCGCCTCGGATTCGGAGGTGGACAGCGACGACGACAGCACGGCGATGACGTCGCCGTCACTCATGCCCATGCCGCCGTGGCAGGAGTGGCAGACCTCTTCCTTGGCGCCTTCGGTGACGCCCAGCACGATGGGCAGGGAATAGCGGTAGAAGCCGTCCTCGAACCGGCCGACCGCCACCTTGGACTCGAAGGCCTGGCGATCGACGTCGTCCTTGGGCAGCTTGGCCGGCTTGTCGGGTTCGGCGTCCTTCATATAGGCGGCCACCTTGGGCCCCCAGGCGCTCCACACCTTGCCGGGATAGTGGATGTTGCGGGAGTCGAACCAGTTGTTGAAGACGGCGATGCCGATGTTGTCGCCGTCTTCGGGCCGCTTGGCCATCACGTTCTGGATCAGCGCGTGCAGCGAGGTCATCTCGTTGGCCGAGAGCTGCTGCAGCTGGCGCTCCATTTCGGCGCGCTCGAACCTTGCGATGGTGAGGACGACAGCGGCGATCAGGATAACGACGCCGACGCCGACAATGAGCATGAAGCGGCTGGATAGCCGAAGGTTCTGCCACGCGTGCGACACGGAAACTCCCATCCGTTCTAACGCGACCGGCCCGAAGCGGTCGCGGCGCCCATTCCGACTTCCCCAGCGGAGCCTATTACGAAAGCCCTTAAAAGAAAATACCGGCTTTCCGTTGGCATGGGGAAAATCTTAAAGGCGCCGCGCCCGTAAATGTTTAAGCCCGCACCAATGCGTCATAATCCGTAATCAATTGACGCGTAATATCGCCGGGTGTGAACGAGTAGGTTCCGATCTCGCGCACCGGCGTCACCTCGGCGGCGGTGCCGGTCAGGAAACACTCGGACGCCTTGGCCATGTCCTCGGGGAAAATGGCCCGTTCGACCACCTTGATGCCCCGCTTCTTGGCCAGGGCGATCACCGTCTGGCGGGTGATGCCGTTCAGGAAGCAGTCGGGGGTGGGGGTGTGCAGTTCGTCACCGAACACGAAGAAAATATTTGCGCCGGTGGCCTCGGCGACTTGGCCGCGCCAATCGAGCATAAGGGAATCCTCGTATCCGTCACCCTCGGCCTTGTGCTTGCTCATGGTGCAGATCATGTACAGGCCGGCCGCCTTGGACGCGGTCGGCGCCGTCTCGGGGTGGGGGCGCTTCCAGGTGGAGATGTTGAGGCGGATGCCCTTCATGCGGGCCTCCGGGCTCCAATAGCTGGGCCAGGACCAGGTGGCCACCGCGAAGCGGATCTTGGAGGACTGGGCGGCGACGCCCATCATCTCCGAGCCGCGCCACGCCACCGGACGGACATAGCCGTCGACGATGTTGTTGGCCTTGACGGTGGCCATGGTGGCCTCGTCGATTTCGTCTGCCGTCCACGGCACCTCGAAGCCGAGGATGCGGCCCGAATCGATCAGGCGCTGCGAATGCTCGCGCAGCTTGAACACCTTGCCGCCATACACCCGCTCGCCTTCGAACACGCAGGATCCGTAATGCAGGCCGTGGGTCAGCACGTGGATCTTGGCGTCGCGCCAGGGAACCAGCTTACCGTCGAGCCAGAGAAAGCCGTCGCGGTCGTCGAAGGGGAGGACTGACATGGTCGTTCCGTTCCAATAAGAAGGTGGCAGGGGCGCTGGAGGTTGGAAAATTACCAATCTCTCTTGCATGGCGTAACATTTATAGGTCATATATGTCAACATGACTGACGTAACCACGCCATGAGCGACATCAAGACCGGCATCAACCCGCTGTTCCTGCGCGAGGAGGAACTGCGCCAGGGGATCGAGCTGCTGTTCTTCGCCTATCGCGACTTCACCGCCGAGCCCGACGCCATCCTGGGCGAGTACGGATTCGGCCGCGCCCATCATCGCGTCATCTATTTCGTCGGCCGCCACCCGGGCATCACGGTCAGCGATCTGCTGGAGATCCTGCGCATCACCAAGCAGAGCCTGTCGCGCGTCCTCGGGCAATTGGTCGCCGAGACGTTCATCGTCCAGCGCCCGGGCGTGCGCGACCGCCGCCAGCGGCTGCTGGAGCTGACGGAAAAGGGCGTCGAACTGGAGCGCCTGCTGACCGAGCGCCAGCGCGCCCGCATCGCCCGGGCCTACCGCGAGGCCGGCGCCGAGGCGGTGGAAGGCTTCCGCAAGGTGATGCTGGGACTGGTGGACGAGGGCGACCGCGGCCGCTTCCCCGCCCGCACCATCGGGCTGCGCCGGGGGGCCTAGACGGTGGAAGACGCCCACATCCTGGTGGTGGACGACGACCGGCGATTGCGGGAATTGCTGCGCAAGTATCTGACCGACAACGGCTATCTGGTGGCCGCCGCCGCCGATGCCGCCGAGGCGCGCCAGTGCATGGCCGGCCTGGCCTTCGACCTGATGGTCCTCGACGTCATGATGCCGGGCGAGGACGGCATGGCGCTCACCCGCTCGCTGCGCGCCGAGGGCCGGACCCTGCCCATCCTGCTGCTGACGGCCCGGGGCGAGGTGGACGACCGCATCAAGGGGCTGGAGGCCGGGGCCGACGATTACCTGTCCAAGCCCTTCGAGCCGCGTGAACTGCTGCTGCGCGTCGCCTCCATCCTGCGCCGCGCCCCGCGCGAGGAGCCCGAGCCCGCCCGCGAGTTGCGGCTGGGCGCCTTTGTCTGGAACATGGACCGCACGGAACTGCGCCAGGACGACCAGCCGGTCCACCTGACCCAGGCCGAACGCGATCTGCTGGCCATCCTGGCCGAGGTGGCGGGACAGGGCGTGTCGCGCGACGATCTGGCGGCCAGGACCGGCAACTCGGCCAATCCCCGCACCGTCGACGTCCAGGTGACGCGGCTGCGCAAGAAGATCGAGGACGACCCCAAGATGCCGCGCTATCTTCAGACGGTACGCGGCATGGGCTACATGCTGCGCCCCGACTGAGGCGGCAGCGCGGCTGCCTGATTCGAAGTGTCATCCCGACAACCATCGGGAGGAGGGATCTGATCCTGCTCAAGCTTGGCCAATCCGGACACATCCCACCATGCGGAGATCCCTCGGCTATGCTCGGGATGACAGGCTTGTGGAACGGCTCGACGACGTCCCGTCCGATCGGGGAACCCGGAACTTGAGGACCCTGCGACGATGACCCGCTACGGCATATGGCTCAAACGCCTGGCGCCCCAGGGCCTGCTGGGGCGTTCGCTGCTGATCATCATCCTGCCGCTGGTGATGCTGCAACTGGTCTCCACCTACGTATTCTACGGCAGCCACTGGGAGACGGTGGCCAAGCGCCTGGCCAAGGGGCTGGCCGGCGACGTGGGCACCATCATCGAATCCATGCGCGCCTTTCCCGGCGAGGATGAGCGGAGCATCATCCTGGCCGTCGCCGCCAGCCGGATGGAGCTGGACGCCCGCTTCCAGCCCGGCGCCATCCTGCCCAACCAGCCGGACGCCCCCCCGTCCGGCCTGCTGGAGCGCGCCCTGACCGAGGCCATGGAGGAACGGGTCCAGCGACCTTTCCGCATCGACACCGAATCCCTGGAGCGCGAAGTGGTGATCCGCGTCCAGCTGTCCGACGGCATGCTGGAGATCTTCGCGCCCAAGAAGCGCCTGTTCTCGTCCACCACCTACGTCTTCATCCTGTGGATGCTGGGCACCGCCATGCTGCTGTTCGGCATCGCCACGGTCTTCATGCGCAATCAGGTGCGCAGCGTGCGCAAGCTGGCGCTGGCCGCCGACCGCTTCGGCAAGGGCCAGGACGTGGGCGACTTCAAGCCGGAAGGTGCCCGCGAGGTGCGCCAGGCGGCCCAGGCCTTCAACCTGATGAAAAGCCGCATCCAGCGCCAGATCCAGCAGCGCACCGAGATGCTGGCCGGCGTGTCCCACGACCTCCGCACCCCGCTCACCCGCATGAAGCTGCAGCTGGCCATCATGGGCGACATGGAGGGGCGCGCCGAGCTGGAGGAGGATATCGCCGAGATGGAGCGCATGGTGGAAGGCTATCTGGCCTTCGCCCGCGGCGAGGGCAGCGAGCAGCCGGAACCCACCGACCTGCCGGGACTGGTGGACGACGTGGTGTCCCGTTTCCGCCGCCAGGGCGCCGTGATCGACCTCCATCACGAAGGCGAGATCGTCATGCCGCTGCGCCCCGATTCCTTAGCCCGGGCGCTGGGCAACCTGGTGGGCAACGCCGTCCGCTATGGCGGCCACGTCTGGGTCCGGGTGGGGCTGCGCGGCGAGGTGGCGGAAGTCCTGGTCGACGACGACGGCCCCGGCATTCCCGACGACAAGCGCGAGGAGGTGTTCAAGGCCTTCACCCGCCTGGAATCCTCGCGCAATTCCGGCACCGGCGGCGTCGGATTGGGGCTGACCATCGCCCGCGACATCGTGCGGACCCATGGCGGCGACGTGGTTCTCGAGGACTCGCCCTTGGGCGGATTGCGGGCGCGCGTGCGGCTGCCGCTGTGATAGACTCCACCCGCTTGGCGAAGGGGAAGCGAGACATGCGGACGGTGCTGGTGGGAAACATCAAGGGCGGCTGCGGCAAGACCACGCTGGCCACCCACATCGCCGCCGCCTTCGCGGGCCGGGGACTGGTCACCGCCATCGGCGATTGCGACCGCCAGCGCTCCAGCCTGAACTGGCTGCGCCGCCGCCCCGCCACCTTAGCCCCCATCACCGGACTGGACTGGTCAAAGGACGTGGGCTCGCCGCCCAAGGGAGTGCAGCGGCTGGTCATCGACGCCCCCGCCGCCATGCACCACAAGGACGTCGAGGACCTGATCGACATCTCGGAGATCGTCGTCGTCCCCGTCCTGCCCGGCGCCTTCGACGAGGACGCCACCGCCCATTTCCTCGAGCGCCTCGCCAAGGTCAAGGCGGTGCGCAAGAACAAGCGGGTGGTGGCGGTGGTCGGCAACCGGCTGCGGCCGGGCACCAAGGCCAGCGACCACCTGGACGGCTTCTTCGGAGGCCTCGGCTTTCCCGTGGTGGCCCGCCTGCGCGACAGCCAGATCTACACCTCTGTCGCCGCCGCCGGAGCGACGGTGCTGGAGGCCGGCGACCGCCGCGCCAGATCCTATGCCGCCGAATGGGCGCCGCTGCTGGCACTGATCGAAAAGGGCTGACGCGGCACCGCACCGTTCGCGGCTCACTCTCACTTTCACCATTTCCCTCTCCGCCCGTTTCTGAGATAGACTTGATGAAATAGGTAGAATGACGGAGTCCGGCGCGTGCATTCCGAGGCCGCCCAGCCGATCGCAGGTCCAGAGGCCAGCCGCTCGACCTCCCACAGAATCCGTCTCCTGATGGTCACCCTGGTCGGCGCCGCCATGGCCATGCTGGCCGGCGGCTGCCTCTTCTGGATTCTGGCGATGCGGAGCGAGGCTCTGTTCGACGCCGACACCAACCTTCGCCACACCGCCCATCTGCTGGCGGAAACCGCCGCCACCAACCTCCTGGCCATCGACAAGGTGCTGCTCGGCACCAGCGAAGTGGCGGCGCAGCAGGGGCGGGCAGACGCATTGCTGCCCTTTCTGCGGCGGCAATTGGCCGAAACACCCGTAGCCCGCGCCCTGCTGGTCATCGGCCCGGACGGCATATCCCGCGTCGCCACCAATCTGCCCGACCCCTACAAGCCGGTGAATCTGTCCGACCGCCCGTACTTCCGCCATCACCTGGACGGCACGGCCTCGCCCCTGTTCATCAGCAGCGTGATCCAAAGCCGCAACGACGACCGGTGGATCATGGTGCTGAGCCGTAGAATCGAGACCCCCGATGGCCGGTTCGCCGGGGTGGTCGCCGCCACCATCAACCTGGAGCATCTATCGACGGTCATCAAGGTGGCGGCCCGCACTTCCACCGATACCGCGCTGCTGGTGATGCCGGACGGCACCATCCTGGCCCGCACACCCGACCACAACCGCTTTGTCGGCCAAAGCCTGGGCTCGAGCCTGGATTTCGAGCAGATCAGGAACAAGCCGTCGGGAAGCGGCGACGCCGTGTCGCCCCTTGATGGCCGCAACCGGCTCTACGCCTTCCACGCCGCCACCAACCATCCGGTGATCGCCATCGCCTCCCACGACCGGGGAGCCGTCCTGAAGGAGTGGCGCCGGCACGGCATGCTGATCGCCCTGGCGGCCCTGTCGATCGCAGGCGTGATCGCCGCCCTGGCCCTGCTGCTGATCCGGCAACTGAGGCGCATGGACGACACCCTGGACGAACTGGCCCGCTCGCGCCTTGCCGCCGACGCGGCCAGCCACGCCAAATCATCCTTCCTCGCCAACATGAGCCACGAGCTCAGGACGCCGCTCAACGCCATCATCGGCTTTTCCGATGCGCTGATCGCCGGGTTTCCCGGCCATTCCTGCCGGTCCCGCTGCCACGAATATCTGGGGCATGTGCAAAGCTCCGGTCGCCTGCTGCTGGCGCTGATCGATGACATTCTCGATCTGTCCAAGATCGAGGCGGGGCGGATGGAGATCGACCTCGCCCCCACCGCCATCATGCCGCTGGTCAAGGAATGCGGCGATTTCGTCGGGATGCGGGCGGAACACAAGGGCATCACGCTGGCCATGCCCGGGCTCGACCGTGACCTGACTGCCTCGGTCGATCCGCGCCGGCTGCGCCAGATTCTCCTCAACCTGCTGTCCAATGCCGTCAAGTTCACGCCCGAGGGCGGGCGGATCATCCTGGAGGCGGAGAGCGACGACCGGCACCTGTTCCTGACGGTCAATGATACGGGTGTCGGCATGAGCGCCGCGGAAATCGCCGTCGCCCTGACTCCGTTCGGACAGAATCCGTCCGAGGTGGCCAAGGCGGAAGCGGGAAGCGGCCTGGGACTGCCGCTGTCCAAGCGGCTGGCCGAGATGCATGGGGGCTCGCTGTCGGTGACCAGCATTCCCGGACGCGGCACCACGGTCACCGTGACCATCCCGCTGTCGCCGCCCGCCCCCAAAACGTAACGGCCGCCCCCTTGCGGGAGCGGCCGTCGTCGCATCCGTCCGATAAGGGCGGAAGGATTACTTCTTGCCGGCCTTGGCGAAGACCTCGCGGGCCTCGTCCAGGCTCTGGGTGAAGCGCTTGTTCAGCAGGTCGAACGCCTCGGAATTGGCCTTGGCGATCATCTCGGCCAGCTCGCGGGCATTGGCCAGGGCGCGCTCGAAGGCGTCCTTGGCGAATTCGGCCTGCTTGGCGGCCTTGTCCTGGGCGGTGCCGGGCTCGGCGAAATCCTTGGAGACCTGGGCGACCTCGTCCATGGTCTGGCGCAGAATCTCGACCTGACGCTTCACGACGTTCTGCAGGCCCTCGAAGGCCAGCTTGTTCGCCTGGGTCAAGGCCTCGATGTTCTTGCGCTGATTGGCGACGATGGTCTCGACGTCCACGCCGGGAACCTTGAAGTCGCCCAGATACTTGGCGACGTCGAAATCGAAGAACTGCTCAGTCTGCTTGCCGGCCATGATGAAATCTCCAACCCGTGTTTTTATGTTGCGGTGCAGCGAACATAATCGCGAGAACGCTTTCGAGTCAAACGGAGTCGCATCCCACTGACAGCCTATCGTGAAAATACCTAGATTGTGAAAATGGTATGGCTAGCCCGCCAGCTCCCGCCCACGGCGAGTCGCGGCGGCCACCGCCTCGGTCATCAGTCCGGGAATTCCGTGGCTGTCGGCCATCAGCACCGACAGCGCCGCCGCCGTTGTGCCGCCCGGAGAGGTGACGTTCTTGCGCAATTGAGCGGCGCTTTCGGGCGACTGACGCAGCAATTCGCCGGCCCCGGCGACGGTGGCCCGTGCCAGGCGCCGGGCCAACTCGGCCGGCAGCCCCTGGGCCAGGGCGGCGGCCTCCATGGCCTCGGCCAGCAGGAAGATGTAGGCCGGACCGGAACCGGACACGGCCGTAACCGCGTCCATCAGGCTTTCATCCTCGACCCAGCCCACCTCGCCCACCGCTTCCAGCAGCGACTGGCAGAGATGGCGCGCCCCGGCCGGCACCGAAGGTTCGGCGCAGCACACCGTGATGCCGCGCCGCACCGCCGCCGGGGTATTGGGCATGGCCCGCACGATGGCGGCTTGGGCGCCCAGGGCGTTGCGGAAGAAGGCGGTGGTCTTGCCGGCAGCGATGGACAGGTACACCGCCGAGCCGAAACGGGCATAGGGCGGCACCACCTCGGCCATGACCTGGGGCTTGACCGCGAAGATCACCACGTCGGGGGTGAAATCGGAGGGAATCGCGGCATCGGAGGCCACCACCCGCACCGCCCCCAGATCGGGCATGGAGGGCTCGACCACCACCACGTCGGCGGCTTCGACACCGCGCTCGAGCCAGCCGGCCAGCATGGCCGAGCCCATCTTGCCGCAGCCCGCCAACAGAATCTTGGTCATGGGAAGTACTCCGTGCCCCGGTCCATCAAGGGAACCGGCATGGCACGGCAAGCCGAACGAAGTCAAGCCTCGCCGACGGTCTCCAGCAGCGAGGCGGCGATGGCTTCGGCCGCGCTCTTGCCGCCCCAGATGACGAACTGGAAGGCGGGGTAGAAGCGCTCGCATTCGGTGACGGCGATGTCCACCAGATCCTCGACCTGCTCGGGCGAGAATCCGGCCCCGCCGCGCAGCAGCGAGGTGTGGCGGAACATGGGCACGCCCTCGTCCTCCCACAGGCCGAAATGGCCGAGCCACAGCTTCTCGTTCAAAGTGGCCAGCAATTCGTGGACCATGGCCCGGCGCGACGGCGGAATCTTCATGTCGAAGGCACAGGTGAAGTGCATGGCGCCCATATCTTCGCGCCAGGCGAAATAAAGGCTGTAATTGCACCACTGCCCGGGGGCCTCGGCGGCCAGTTCCTCGTCATTGCGGCGGTCGAACGCCCAGTCATTGGCGGCGACGACTTGCTCGACAAGGTCAACGGGATTGATCTGGGGCTCTTCCTGATACGTGGCGGTCAAGGTCATGCCTGCGCCCTCCCTTGGCATGGCTACCGTCGATTCCGGCGGTGCGAATCAAAAGATTGTGTTCGCGCCTGCAGAATTTGCACAAGGGGTAGCCTACCGAAACGCCAAGCGGAGGCGCAAGGCTTTATTTACGGACTATTTATGAATTTATGTGGATAACCCGGGTTATCCCCAGCCCTCAAATGCCGGGCGCCGCCGGTGGCGGCTTGGCTTCCGCCGCATAAGCGGCGCGGCCCCTTGGGAAGTGTTGTTTCCTTGCCCCTCAAACGCCGGGCGCCGCCGGTGGCGGCTTGGCTTCCGCCGCATAAGCGGCGCGGCCCCTTGGGAAGTGTTGTTTCCTTGCCCCTCAAACGCCGGGCGCCGCCGGTGGCGGCTTGGCTTCCGCCGCATAAGCGGCGCGGCCCCTTGGGCCTAGGGGCTTTTCAAGCCCTCTTCACCCCTTCGGCGCGGCCTTGGGCTTGGCCGGAGCCTTGGGCTTGGGGGCGGGGGCGGCGGCCAGGGCGGCCAGTTTGGAGTCCAGCTCGGCGATACGGGCGGCCTGGGCCTCGTTCTCCTCGCGGGCCTTGATGGCCATGGCGCGCACCACCTCGAACTCTTCCCGCGGGACCATGTCCAGGCTGGAGGTGAAGCGCTCGAATTGCTGGCGCATCATCGCCTCCATCTCGGCGCGCAGGCCGGACAGCGCCCCCAGGGCGCCGGAGGCGACACGGGCGATATCATCGAAGAAGGGCTTCTGGCTTTGCATGACGGCCTCTTGGAAAAAACGGTGGTCTATTATGGGCCTAAGCCTCGTCCTTGTCACTGACTCCCGCCTCGGCGAAGGTCGCCATGCCGGCGTGGCAGGCGCAGGCGGCCTTCAGCACGCCCACCGCCAGGGCGGCGCCCGATCCCTCGCCCAGGCGCATGCCCAGGTCGAACAGGGCGGTCTTGCCCAGCGCCGCCAGCAGGCGTTTGTGGCCCGGCTCCACCGAGACGTGGCCGACCATGCAATGGTCCAGCGCCCCCTTGACCTCCACCTCCAGGGCGGCCACCGCCGCCGTGGTGACGTAGCCGTCCAGCAGCACCGGCACCCGCTTTTGCCGCGCCGCCAGCACCGCGCCGGCCATGGCCGCCAGTTCGCGCCCGCCCAGGCAGCGCAGGATGTCCAGCGGCGACAGCCCCTGGTGCCGCGCCACGCCCTGGCCCACCACCTCGATCTTGCGGGCCAGCGCGCCGCCTTCCACGCCGGTGCCGCGCCCGGTCCAGTCGGCCGCCTCGCCGCCGAACAGCGCCGCCGACACGGCGGCCGCCGGCGTGGTGTTGCCGATGCCCATCTCGCCGATCACCAGCACGTCGGCGCCATCGGGCACCGAATCCATGCCCGCCCGGAAGGCGGCGCAGAACTCCGCCTCGTCCAGGGCCGGACCTTGGGTGAAGTCGGCGGTAGGCTTATCCAGGTCCAGCGCCAGCACGTCCAGCCCGATGCCGAAGGTCTTGCACAGCTGGTTGATGGCCGCGCCGCCGTGGCGGAAATTGGCCACCATCTGCACCGTCACCTCGGGCGGAAAGGCCGAAACGCCCAGCGCCGCCACGCCGTGATTGCCGGCGTAGACCCGGGCCGCCGGGTTTTCCATGCGGGGCGGGTGGCGCCCCTGCCAGGCCGATGCCCAGGCGGAAATCTCTTCCAGGCGACCCAGCGAGCCCGCCGGCTTGGTCAACTGGGGCTCGCGCGCCGCCCAGGCGGCCGAGGCGGCCGCGTCGGGGCCGGGCAGCCCGGCCAGCAGGGAGCGGATGTGGGCAACGCTAGAAATAGACGAATTCAAGGATTTTCTCCCCAACATATTGCGGCTTGGCCTTGGCCGTCCTATAACCCATCACCATGAACGAGTCACCTGTCATCGACGAGAATCCGCCGCCGCGCTCCTGGCTGGGCGACGCCCATCTGGCCGCCGTGTTCCTGACCCGCCTGCCGCTCCCCGACGCCGGAATGGGCGATCTGGCGCGAGCCATGCGCGCCTTTCCCCTGGTGGGACTCGGCCTCGGCCTGGGAGCCGCCGCCATCGCCTGGGCGGCGGGAGGCATCCTGCCGCCCGTGCCCGCCGCCCTGCTGGCCGTCCTCGCCCTGGTCCTGGCCACCGGCGCGCTGCACGAGGACGGGCTGGCCGATCTGGCCGACGGGCTGGGCGCGCGCGGCGGCCGCGAGAAGCGCCTGGAGGTGATGCGCGATTCGCGCACCGGCGCCTTCGGGGTGCTGGCCCTGGTCTTCACGGTGGGTCTTCGGGCCTCGGCCCTGGCGGCCATCCCGTCGGGCTGGAGCCAATGCGCCGCCCTGGTGGCGGCGTGCGCCCTGTCGCGGGCCCTGATTCCGGCGGCCATGCAGGTGATGGGACCCGCCCGTCCCGACGGGCTGGGAGCCGGCGCCGGTTCCCCCGACGCCACCATCGCCGCCACCGCCGCCGGGCTCGGCCTGCTGGCCTGTCTGGCCGGGCTGGGGCTTTCGGGAACCCTGGCCGCGCTGCTGGCCGCCCTGGCCGCCGGCGGAGCGGTCATCTGGATGGCGCGGCGCGCGCTGGGCGGCTATACCGGCGACGTGCTGGGCGCCGTGCAGCAGGCGACGGAAATCGCCATTCTGCTGGCCGCGGCGGGAGTTTTGTCATGAGCCAGACCGCCACACGCTGGTGGCTTTTGCGCCACGCCCCGGTTCCCTGCCCGCACGGCCGCATCACCGGGCGGCTGGACGTGGCCTGCGACACCTCGGAGGACGAGGTGTTCCGGTCCCTGGCCCGCACCCTGCCGGTCAACCCGGTTCTGGTGGAAAGCGGCCTGATCCGCTGCCGCCAGACCGCCGGGGCGCTGGAGGCCGCCGGGCTGCTGCTGCCGCCGCCCATGGTCGAGCCCGACCTGGCCGAGCAGGATTTCGGCCGCTGGCAGGGCCGGTCGTGGATGGAACTGGAAGCCGCCAAGGACCCGGACCTCGCCGCCTTCTGGGCCGATCCGGCAGGGGCCACGCCCCCGGGGGGCGAAAGCTTCGCCGCCATGATCGGGCGGGTCCGCGCCGCGCTGGAACAGATCACCGCCGCCCAGGCGGGCCGAGACATCCTGGCGGTGGTGCATGCGGGAACGGTGCGCGCCGCGCTGGCGGTGGCACTGGACCTGAAGCCGGAACAGGCACTGCGCTTCGCCATCAAACCGCTGTCGCTGACCCGGCTGGATTCCACCTCCGCCGGCTGGCGGGTGGAGATGGTCAACGCCCAGCCCTACGAGTGAGACCGAGGGGGATCGCTCCCCCTCGGCTCCAATCCTAGAACTTGACCGTCACGCCGGCATTGAGCGAGCGGCCGGGAGCCGGCAGGGCGCCGGCCTGGTTGGTGCTGCTACGGCCGGTCCGCTTCATTTCGGTGTAATCCACACCACTCAGCGGATGGTAGTAACGCTTGTCGAACAGGTTATCGATGCCGAGGCTGATCTGCACCGCCTCCCATTCATAGCCGCCGCGCAGGTTGAGCAGGGCATAGCCTGGGGTCTTGGGCTCCTGGCGAAGCGTATCCACGCCGGCCTTGGTTCCCACCAGTTCCGCCTCGATGGCCGACGTCCAGCCGCCCAGGCTCTGTTCTAGGGCGGCCTTACCGTTGACGGGCATGACGTGGTACATGGCCTTGCCGGTGTTGACGATCTCGCCGTGCAGCCAGCCCAGCCGCCCCGTGACCTTGAAGTCGCCCCAGCCGGTATCGCGGGCCACGAACGTGCTGCCCGAGACATCGACGCCGTACATCATGGCGTCATGGTTGGCGAATTTCAGCAGCGGGTAATTGGTTCCGCCCGACACGTTGTCGCTTACCTTGTCGATGCCGATGTAATCGACGATGTAAGTGGCGTAGGGAGTGGCCTTGATGCCCCATTCCCGCCGAGACGAATCGTGCAGGGCCACCGAGGTGCTCAGGGTGTGCGCCACTTCCGGCTTGAGGTCCAGGTTGCCCACATAGCCGTTGGCGTCGCCGAACCAGTTGATCATCTGGCTGTCCATGCTCGAGGTCGACCACGAATAGCGTTCATACAAATTGGGCGACCGGGACTTCCTGGCATACCCCAGTTCGTTGGTGCTGATGGAGTTCGGCTCGTAGCGGACCAGGGCGGTAAGATCGAAATTGGCATCCACCTTGGCATGGTTGCGGCCATTGAAGGCCCGTGCGTCGATGCCTTCCTGCGCCGTCATGCCGCTGCTGCCATAGCCCGCCACATTGCTGGTGTCCATCAGCACCGTGTCGGAACGAATGCCCAGGAGGGTGGTCCATTGCGGCGCCCACTTCTCCTCCCACTCGGCGAAGGCGCTGATCACGTCGCGGGTGCCGTCGTTGATGGATTTGAAGGTTCCGGGTGACATCATCATGCTGCCCGAAACCGGCGGCCACCAGTCATTGAGCAGGAAACGGTGGAATTCGTGGCCGACCCGGATGGTCTTGGTCTCGGACACCCGGATGTCGCCCTTGACCGCATAGCCCAGGTCGGTGGCGTCGGTGCGCATGGGCATCTGTCCGCCCTTTTCGTTGGCGGCCTGATCCATGGAGTGCTTGACCTGCTGCCAGTAGACGCGGGCCTCCAGCTTTCCCCAGTCGAACTCGCCCTCGTAGCGGCCGTTGCCGTGGTAGCCCTTGTTGCCGGTCATATCCATGCGCTGATTGGCGAAGCCCTGGAAAGGAATGTCCTGCTGGCCGGCCTTCAGCACCAAAAGCCCGGCACTGCCTTTGACGCCCAGCGTCACTTCGTGGTTGCGGGATTCGTAGCGGGTGGAATGGACCGTGTGGCCGTCGCCGCCCGCCTGGTAATTGAGGCCGCGCACCCACGACCCGTCATAACCCAGGCTGTAGGTGTCGTCGGCGCCGTGCACGGCCAGCGAGCCGCCGAGGCCGGTGTTGACGCTCTTGAAGAAGGTCGAGGCGCGACCGCCCACCACATATCCCTCGCCCGCCTTGGCGAAGACCGGCGGAGCGGACTTCACCGAAATGACGCCGCCGATATTGTCGCCGCCGGCGCTGACGGGCGTGATGCCGCTCCACACCTCGACCCGCTCCACCTTGGAGGAATCCATATAGGACAGGGCCGGGTTCATGTGGTTGGAGCAGGCCGACGTGATCTCCATGCCGTCCACCACGATCTTCAGCCGGTCGTCGGCCAGGCCGTGGATGTCGGGCAGGCTGGAGACCCCGCCATTGGTGATGAGGTTGAGGCCGGGCGTGCCCGAAAGCAGCCTGGCGGTGTCGCCGGCGGCATTGGCCTTGTCGGCGGCGGGAACGCTGAAGCGGGGCGCCGAGATCACCACGTCCGGAATCTCTTCGGCCAGGGCGGCCCCCGAAATCAGGAGGGTGGAGAGAAAGGTGCTGGCAAGCAGGCGGACTCGGCCATGCCGAGATCCGCCACGATGAATCGCGTGGCAGGTCATGATGTTCCTCGATGAATGAATCGCTGAAGGCGGCCCGGACAGGCGGGCCGCGGCCTTAAGCGGCGAGGAACGGAGGAGCGCGGGCGGGAGGGACGGGACGGAGCGGCTGATCCGGCGCCGGCGACGGCGTCGGCCCGCCGAGGGTGGCGACAACCACGCCCAGCGGCCGCAGCGACAGCGGTGCGGGTGCCAGCGCCTTGCCCGACAGGATGCAGCAATGGCCGCCGCAATCATGCTTCGAGCCACCGGCCTGGGCGGGGTCGACACCGTGGGCGCTGGAGCAGAGATCGGCGGCGACGAAGGGGTCGGGGCCGGCACCGCCGACCGACGCGGGAACGGGCGGCGCGGTACCGAGCAGCAGGACAAGCGCCAGCAGCCATGCCGCCGCCGTGCTCATCCATCCGCCTTTCGATCGTCCGGCCATTCGCCGCCCCCCTTGAGCGACCGAACCTAGGGCGGCCGCCATGGGAAGGCAAGCCTGAAAGAAGTCGAGGATATGCTACTTCTTGGCCTTCTTGTCCTCGGGCTTTTCCGGCTTCTTCTCTTCCTTGCCGAGCGCGATGGGGACGGTGGAGGTGAGCTTGAGGGTGAGCGGGCACATCTCGGTCTCTTCCCCCGCCTTCACGCATTTGACCGGCGGCCAGTCATAGCCGGCGGTGGGAACGATGGTGAACTGGGTCGCCCCCAACGTGCACGAGAACAGCCGTCCGGTGCGGCCGTTGGGCGCCAGGGTGGCGACGCTGACCGCCCAATTGTCCACCAGTTCGTCCTTGGCCCCGAAGGTCCGCGCGATGAAGCCCAGCGCCACATTGGCCGAGGAATAATTCTCCACCACGAAATTGACCCGGCACTTGGCCGAACCCGACCCGGCCCACATGGTGGCGATGACCGCCACGGTGCCCAGGCTTTCGCTGGCCTGGGGCGGCTTCACCTCCACGTCCCGCGGGCCCGGCAAGGTCGCCCACATGGCGCCCTGGGATTCGCCGCCGCCGCTGCCGCCTTCCTTGCCGCCCTTGCCGCCGGCCAGGGCGGGAAAGGCGGTCACGGCCGCGAGAAGAAGCGTCAATGCCAATTTTCCGCCCACGGCGACCACTCCTTGATCACGTCACCCGTCGAGGGTAGCACCGATACAAAGCATTGCAATGCATCGCCGAGGCCCCACGTTGGGGAGGCGGGGGCGGCTCGGCAACTGGCATGATGCATGCTTGTTTAGCTCCGGCACAGTCACAAGGGGCGGACATGGGTTTGCGGGTCATCGTGGTGGACGACGAGCGGGATCGGGCGGAAATGGTCCGTTCGTCGCTGGAAGCCGACGGCTTCACCGTGGTGGCGGTGTTCGCCAGCGGCGCCGGCCTGCCCGCCCGCGTGGCGGAACTGGCCGCCGACGTGATCATCGTCGACATCGATTCCCCCGACCGCGACACCCTGGAGGACATGCGCCGCGTCGGCATCGAACAGGGCCGCCCGGTGGTGATGTTCGCCCAGGACGGCAAGCCCGAAACCATCAAGGCGGCGGTCGAGGCGGGCGTTTCCGCCTATGTGGTGGACGGGCTGAAGCCCGACCGGGTCCGCCCGGTGATCGACGTGGCCATCGCCCGCTTCGCCCAGTTCCAGTCCCTGCGGGGCGAACTGGACAAGGCGCGGACCACCCTGGCCGAGCGCAAGCAGATCGAGAAGGCCAAGGGCATTCTGATGAAGCGGCGCAAGGTGGAAGAGGACGAGGCCTATCGCCTGATGCGGCGCATGGCCATGGATCAGAAGCAGCGCCTGATCGACGTGGCGAACAAGATCATCGAGGCCGCCGAACTGCTCGGCTGATCTGCCGCTTTTATCATCGAATGCCTATCGGACGGTCACGGGCGGGGGAAACCCGACCCGGGGCAGGCTTAATGCCTAAAACATAGACGCTATCGCGCATGTGGCTAAATTTTAGTCACATGACGCATGCCGCAGCGCCGCAAACCCACTGAACCGGCCAAATTCCAGCCTGGCACGGAGGTTGCTTTCCCTTCCCAGTGAAGGCGAAGCCCCTCAATGGCGAGGTCCCGCCCCACGAGATCACGGACGGCCCATCCGGCGACGATGCCGGCCAGGCCGAACAAGGAACAAAGGCGTTCCACGGACTTGCGCCCCCTTCATGGGATGGCGTGACGCCGCGGAACGCCTTTTTTGCGTTTTGGCTAACGTTTAAGGACACGACGACCATGACCAGCAACAGCACCACGACCAAGGGTATCTCCCGCCGTTCCGTCCTGGCCTCCGCCGCCGTGCTGGCCGCGGCCCGCGCCGCCCTGCCCGGCGGCGCCTGGGCCGCCGCCGGCGACGCCCCGGAGGTCAAGGGCGCCGTGTTCGGCTTCATCGCGCTGACCGATTCCTCGCCGCTGATCATCGCCAAGGAGAAGGGCTTCTTCGCGCGTCACGGCATGCCCGACGTCCAGGTGCTGAAGCAGGCCTCGTGGGGCACCACGCGCGACAACCTGGAACTGGGCTCGGCCGGCGGCGGCATCGACGGCGCCCATATCCTGACCCCCATGCCCTACCAGATGAGCTCGGGCCGCATCACCAAGAACAACGCCAAGGTGCCCATGAACATCCTGGCGCGCCTCAACACCAACGGCCAGTGCATCTCGGTCTCCAACGCCTACAAGGAGCTGAAGCTGACCACCGAGGCCAAGGCCTTCGGTCCGGCCCTGGCCAAGGGCCGCGCCGCGGGCAAGGAGATCAAGGTGGCCATGACCTTCCCCGGCGGCACCCACGACATGTGGATCCGCTACTGGCTGGCGGCCAACGGCATCGATCCCGACAAGGACGTCTCCACCATCGTGGTGCCGCCGCCCCAGATGGTGGCCAACATGAAGGTGGGCACCATGGAAGCCTTCTGCGTCGGCGAGCCGTGGAACGACCAGCTGGCCCACCAGGGCATCGGCTTCTCGGCGCTGACCACCGGCGAATTGTGGGCCAATCATCCGGAAAAGAGCCTGGCCATGCGCGCCGACTGGGTGGAGAAGAACCCCAAGGCGGCCAAGGCCGTCACCATGGCGGTCATGGAGGCCGCCCAGTGGTGCGAGGCCAACATCGAGGAGATGTGCAAGATCGTCTCCGGCCGCGAATGGTTCAAGGTGCCGGTCGAGGACATCGTGGCGCGGGCCTCGGGCTTCATCAATTACGGCGACGGCCGTCTGGTGGAAAAGAGCCCCCACGTCATGAAGTTCTGGAAGGACTTCGCCTCCTATCCCTTCCAGAGCCACGAATTGTGGTTCCTGACCGAGAACCAGCGCTGGGGCTACCAGCCCATGGATCTCGACGCCAAGGCGCTGATCAATCAGGTCAATCGCGAGGACATCTGGCGGGCCGCCGCCAAGGATCTGGGCGTTCCGGCGGCGCAGATCCCCGCCTCCACCTCGCGCGGAATCGAGAAGTTCTTCGACGGCAAGACCTTCGACCCCGCCAACCCCGCCGCCTACCTGAAGAGCCTCGCCATCAAGCGCGTGGCGGTCTGACCGAGGAGGATGAGATGACCATGGCTACCAATCCCGTCGGCGTGACCCCCGACACCACCAAGGCCACCGCGTACAAGCCCGTCGTCCCGGTCAGCGCCGCCGCCAGGAAGGCGAAGGAGGTGGCCGGCCGCGTCCTGCCGCCCATGATCGGGCTGGCGGTGGTGCTGGGCATCTGGCAACTGGCCTGTTCCGGCCCCGGCGCCATGCTGCCCGGCCCGGCCAAGGTGGTGCACGATACCTGGGGCCTGATCGCCGATCCGTTCTTCGATCGCGGCGGCGTGGACAAGGGCCTGTTCTGGCACCTGTTCGCCTCCTTGAAGCGTGTCGCGGTGGGCTTCGCCCTGTCCTCCCTGGCCGGCATCTTTCTCGGCGTGCTGATCGGCCAGAGCACCATGGCCTACCGGGCGCTGGACCCCATCTTCCAGGTGTTGCGCACCGTGCCGCCGCTGGCCTGGCTGCCCATCTCGCTGGCCGCCTTCCGCCAGGCCGACCCGTCCGCCATCTTCGTGATCTTCATCACCTCGGTGTGGCCGATCATCCTCAACACCGCCGTCGGCGTGCGCAACATCCCCCAGGATTACCGCAACGTCGCCGCCGTGCTGCGCCTGTCGCCCATCGAGTTCTTCTTCAAGATCGTCATCCCCGCCACTGTGCCTTACATCTTCACCGGCCTGAAGATCGGCATCGGCCTGTCGTGGCTGGCCATCGTGGCGGCCGAGATGCTGATCGGCGGCGTGGGCATCGGCTTCTTCATCTGGGACGCCTGGAACAGCTCGCTGATGAGCGAGATCATCCTGGCCCTGATCTATGTCGGCCTGGTGGGCTTCATGCTGGACCGCATGATCACCTTCGTCGGCCAGAAATTCTCGAGCTAGAAAGGATTTCCGTCATGAGCGCCTATCTCTCCATCGAGAACGTCGGCATCACCTTCAAGACCGACAAGGGATCGTTCTGCGCCCTGGACGACGTCAAGCTCCGCATCGAGAAGGGCGAGTTCATTTCGGTGATCGGCCATTCCGGTTGCGGCAAGTCCACCCTGCTCAACATCGTCGCCGGCCTGCTGCAGGCCACCGAGGGCGGCGTGCTGCTGGAAGGCCGCGAGGTGGACTCCCCCGGCCCCGACCGCGCCGTGGTGTTCCAGAACCACTCGCTGCTGCCCTGGCTCACGGTCTACGACAACGTGCGCATGGCGGTGGACAAGGTGCTGGGCAAGACCAAGACCAAGGCCGAACGCCATGACTGGACCATGCACAACCTGTCGCTGGTGCGCATGGACCAGGCCAAGGACAAGAAGCCGGGCGAGATCTCGGGCGGCATGAAGCAGCGCGTCGGCATCGCCCGCGCCCTGGCCATGGAGCCCAAGGTGCTGCTGCTGGACGAGCCGTTCGGGGCGCTGGACGCGCTCACCCGCGCCCACCTGCAGGACAGCCTGATGGAAATCCACAACCGGCTGGGCAATACGGTGATCATGATCACCCACGACGTGGACGAATCCGTGCTGCTGTCCGACCGCATCGTGATGATGAACAACGGCCCGGCCGCCACCATCGGCCAGATTCTCGACATCGACCTGGAGCGTCCGCGCCGCCGCGTCGATCTGGCCGCCGACCCCCATTACAACCACCTGCGGGCCGAGGTGCTGCGCTTCCTGCACGGCCACGCCCCGGCCAGCCACGCGGCATAGTCTAGTTTTGGAACACGTCTTTTTTGAGGGCCTATTTTTTAGGCACATCTGCCGACAAAGCCCAGCCGATCCGCCGTTCCGGCCTTGGCATGGGGTGTGCAGAGCAGAGATCGAGATTTTAATACCGGCGGCAACCTCAATGGCGAGGCTCACCGCCCAGTACAAAGCCCCGGTGCCGCGACGCAGCGGCTCATGGGGCGAAGGAACAAAGGCGTTCCACGGAAATTCGACGCTGCCCCAAATGGGCCGGCGACGAGCATTTCCGCGGAACGCCTTTTTTGTTTGGCCGAGGGACCCACGAGATGAACCTGGAAAAGACCCGTCTGAAGCTTGGCATGGTACCGCTGATCGACGCGGCCCCCCTGGTGGTGGCCAAGGAGCGCGGCTTCTTCGCCGAGATGGGCCTGGACGTGGAGCTGTCGCGCGAAGCCTCGTGGGCGTCGATCCGCGACAAGGTGGCGGTGGGCGCGCTGGACGGCGCCCAGATGCTGGCTCCCATGCCGCTGGCCATGAGCCTGGGGCTGTCGCCCATCCGGGTGCCCATGGCCGCCGGCATGGCGCTCAATCTGGGCGGCAACACCATCACCATCGGCAACGCCCTGTGGGAGCGCATGGAGGCGGCCGATCCCGACTCCATGGCCGCCGTCCCCGTCTCGGCCCGCGCCCTCAAGCGGGTCATCGAGGCCGACAAGAACTGCGGGCGTGCGCCCATGACGTTCGCCACCGTCTATCCCTATTCCTCCCACGCCGCCGAGCTGCGCCTGTGGATGGAAGCCGCCGGCATCGATACCCGGAAGGACGTCGCCCTCACCGTGGTGCCGCCGCCCCAGATGATCTCGTTCCTGTCGGCAGGCAACATCGTCGGCTACTCGGTCGGCGAGCCCTGGGGCAGTCTGGCGGCGCGCATGAATCTGGGACGTATCGCCGCGACCAGCCGCGACATCTTCGCCGGACGGCTGGAAAAGGTCTTCGCCGTCACCCAGGGCTGGGCGGAAAGCCACCCGGAAACCCATCTGGCGGTGCTGCAGGCCCTGATCAGCGCCGCCCAATGGTGCGACGACAACCGCTCGGAACTGGCCGAACTGCTGGCCCAGCCGCAATACGTCAACGCTCCGCTCGACGCCCTGCTGGCGCCGCTGCTGGGCGAGCACGGCCTGCCCAGGGACCTGATCACCTTCCACGCCCATGCCGCCAACTTCCCCTGGCGCTCCCAGGCCATGTGGCACCTGGAAATGATGAAGCGCTGGGACATGGCGCCCGCCGGGCTGGACACGCGGTCCGCCGCCGAAGCCGTGTTCCGCCCCGACCTCTACCGGGTGGCCGCCCTGGCGCTGGGCCTGCGCGTGCCGCTCACCGACTACAAGACCGAGGGCGCCCACGCCGGCCCCTGGACCCTGTTGAAGGCCACGCGGCCCATGGAGATGGGGGCCGACCTGCTGCTGGGCGGCGCCACCTTCGATCCCTTCACCTCCCGCATCATCGCCTCCGCCCCGGCGGCACGGACCGAATCAGGAGACCTCACATGAACGCTCTTCCCCGCCAGAAGCTGGTCGTCATCGGCAACGGCATGGCCGGCATGCGCACCGTCGAGGAATTGCTGGCCATCGCGCCGGCCCGCTACGACATCACGGTATTCGGGGCCGAGCCCCACCCCAATTACAACCGCATCATGCTGTCCTCGGTGCTGGCCGGGGAAAAGCAGGTGGACGACATCGTCATCAACACCCGCGAGTGGTACGCCGAGAACGCCATCCGGCTCCACACCGGCGATCCGGTGGTCGCCATCGACCGCGCCGCCAAGACGGTGACCTCCGCCAACGGCCTGGTGGTGCCCTACGACAAGCTGCTGCTGGCCACCGGCTCCAAGCCGCTGATGCCGCCGTTGCCCGGCCTGGACCTGCCCGGCGTGGTCGCCTTCCGCGACATCGCCGATGTGGACAAGATGCTGGCGGCAGCCGAGGCCAAGCAGCGCGCCGTGGTGATCGGCGGCGGATTGCTGGGCCTGGAAGCCGCCTGGGGCCTGAAGCGGCGCGGCATGCCCGTGGCCCTGGTCCACCTGATGCCCACCCTGATGGAGCGCCAGCTGGACGTGGAGGCCGGCGGCCTGCTGCAGAAGGACCTGACCGAGCGGGGGCTCCACTTCTTCACCTCGGGCCAGACCGAGGAGATCATGGGCGCCGACGAGGGAAGCGCCCGGGGCGTCAAGCTCACCGACGGCCGCGAGATTCCCGCCGATCTGGTGGTGGTGGCCATCGGCATCCGCCCCAATGTCGACCTGGCCAAGGCCTCGGGCCTGGACATCAACCGCGGCATCGAGGTGGGCGACGACATGGCCACCTCGGACCCCGCCATCTATTCGGTGGGCGAGTGCGTCGAGCACCGGGGCCAGATCTTCGGGCTGGTCGCCCCCATCTGGGAGCAGGCCAAGGTCTGCGCCTCGCGCCTGGCCGGCCGCGACGATCTCCATTACGAGACCCCGCCCTTGTCCACCCGGCTCAAAATCACCGGCATCGACGTGTTCTCGGCCGGGCAATTGGCCGCCCAGGACGAGGCCGACGAGGAGCTGGTCTACCGCGACTCGGCGAAGGGCATCTACAAGAAGCTGGTGATCCGCGCCGACCGCGTGGTGGGCGCCGTAATGTACGGCGACGTGGCCGACGGTTCCTGGTACTTCCAGCTGATGCGCGAAAAGGCGGACGTGGCCGCCATCCGCGACCGCATGATCTTCGGCCAGGCCTATGCCGATACCAGCTGCAAGGGGCACGGGGGCGGCGTCAACGTCGCCGCCATGAGCGACGACACCCAGGTCTGCGGCTGCAACGGCGTCTCCAAGGGCGCCATCGTCAAGGCCATCACCGAGAAGGGGCTGACCAGCCTCGACGAGGTCAAGGCCCACACCAAGGCCTCTGCGTCCTGCGGCCAGTGCGCCTCGGTGGTCCAGGCCATTCTGTCGCACGTCACCGGCGAGGTGGTGGAGGCCAAGGCCGCCGGCATGTGCGGCTGCACCGACCATTCCCATGACGAGGTCAGGAAGCAGATCCTCGCCCAGGGCCTGAAGACCCAGGACGCGGTGCGTTCGGCGCTGGGCTGGCGCCATGCCGACGGCTGCGCCAAGTGCCGCCCGGCCTTGAACTACTACCTGCTGTGCGCCTGGCCCAGCGAGTACGTGGACGACTACCAGAGCCGCTTCATCAACGAGCGCGTCCACGCCAACATCCAGAAGGACGGCACCTATTCGGTGGTGCCGCGCATGTGGGGGGGGCTCACCACGCCTTCCGAACTGCGCGCCATCGCCGATGTGGCCGACAAGTACGAGATCCCCACGGTGAAGGTCACCGGCGGCCAGCGCATCGACCTGTTGGGCGTCAAGAAGGAGGACCTGCCCGCCGTCTGGGCCGACCTGGGCCGGGCGGGCCTCATCTCCGGCCACGCCTATTCCAAGGGCCTGCGCACGGTCAAGACCTGCGTCGGCTCGGAATGGTGCCGCTTCGGCACCCAGGATTCCACCGGCCTCGGCGTCAAGCTGGAGAAGCTGATGTGGGGGTCGTGGACGCCGCACAAGGTCAAGCTGGCGGTGTCGGGCTGCCCCAGGAATTGCGCCGAGGCCACCATCAAGGATATCGGCATCGTCTGCGTCGAGGCCGGCTACGACATCTCGGTGGGCGGCAACGGCGGCATCGAGCTGCGCGGCACCGACCATCTGGTCCGGGTCGCCACCGAGGAAGAGGTGCTCGAGTATTCCGGCGCCTTCATGCAGATCTACCGGGAAGAGGCCCGCTACCTGGAGCGCACCGCGCCGTGGGTCGAGCGGGTCGGCATGGACTATATCAAGAGGCGGGTGGTGGACGACGCCGAAGGCCGCCGTGCCGCCTTCGCCCGCTTCGTCTTCTCGCAGAAATACGCGCAAGTGGATCCCTGGGCCGAACGGGCCTCGGGCGCCGTGGACGCGCACGAATTCGAAACCCTGGCCGAGGTGGGCTGAAGCCATGCAGGACTGGATCAAGATCGGACGTGTGGAAGACATCCCCCGCCTGGGGGCCCGCACCGTCCAGACGCCCAAGGGCGACATCGCGGTGTTCCGCACCCGGGACGACGAGATCTTCGCCCTTCACAACCGCTGCCCCCACAAGGGCGGCCCGTTGAGCGAAGGCATCGTCAGCGGTCGTGTGGTGGTCTGCCCGCTGCATTCCTGGACCATCGACCTGGAAACCGGCGAGGCCACCGCCCCCGACGAGGGCTGCACCCGCCCGGTGGACTCCAGGGTGGCCGACGGCCAGGTCTGGCTGAAGCTCGAAATCGCGAAAAAGGTGGCCCATGGCTGACATGCCCGAGATCGTCCGCACCACCTGTCCCTATTGCGGCGTCGGCTGCGGCGTCATCGCCGCGCGCTTGGACGATTCCGCCGAATGGGTGGTCAAGGGCGATCCCGAGCATCCCGCCAATCTGGGCCGCCTGTGCGTCAAGGGCTCGGCCCTGGCCGAGACCATCGGCCTGGACGGTCGCCTGCTCCATCCCATGATCGGGGCGGACCGGGTGGCCTGGAAGCCCGCTCTCGATCTGGTGGCGGAGAAATTCTCCGCCGCCATCAGGGAACACGGCCCGGATTCCGTGGCCTTCTACGTCTCGGGCCAGTTGCTGACCGAGGATTACTACGCCGCCAACAAGCTGATGAAGGGCTTCATCGGCTCGGCCAACATCGACACCAATTCCCGCCTGTGCATGTCGTCCACCGTGGCCGGCCATGTGCGCGCCTTCGGATCCGACACCGTGCCCGGCTGCTACGAGGATCTGGACCTGGCCGATCTGGTGGTGCTGGTGGGCTCCAACGCCGCCTGGTGCCACCCCGTCATCTTCCAGCGCATCCTGGCCGCCAAGACCCGGCGGCCCGACATGCGCATCGTGGTGGTCGATCCGCGCCGCACCGCCACCGCCGAATGCGCCGATCTGCATCTGGCCATCCGCCCGGGCTCGGACGCCATTCTGTTCAATGCGCTGCTCGCCCACCTGAAGGGCGAGGAGACCGAACTGGACGTGGGCGTGCCCGTCGAGCAGATCGTCCAGTTCTTCTCGTGGTTCGCCGACACCGAGAAGACCGTCACCCTCTGGTCCCAGGGCATCAACCAGTCGTCGTCGGGCACCGACAAGGTTGACGCCATCATCAACTGCCACCTTTACACCGGGCGCATCGGCCGG
Source organism: Magnetospirillum sp. ME-1 (assembly GCF_002105535.1). Lineage (GTDB taxonomy): Bacteria > Pseudomonadota > Alphaproteobacteria > Rhodospirillales > Magnetospirillaceae > Phaeospirillum. The sequence continues at coordinate 728,833 of NZ_CP015848.1, forward strand.
CCCGGCATGGGGCCGTTCTCGCTCACCGGCCAGCCCAACGCCATGGGCGGGCGTGAGGTGGGAGGGCTGGCCAACATGCTGGCCGCCCATATGGGCTTCGACGAGGCCAACGTGGATCGGGTCGGCCGTTTCTGGAACGCGGCGCGCATGGCCACCCGGCCGGGCCTGAAGGCGGTGGATTTGTTCCGCGCCGTGTCCGAGGGCAGGATCAAGGCCCTGTGGGTGATGGCCACCAATCCGGCGGTGAGCCTGCCCGAGGCGGACCTTGTGCGCGCTGCCATGCAGGCCTGCCCCTTCGTGGTGGTCTCGGAATGCGAGGCCGACACCGATTCCACCCGGCTGGCCCATGTGCGCCTGCCAGCGCTGGCCTGGGGCGAGAAGGAAGGCACCGTCACCAATTCCGAGCGCCGCATCTCGCGCCAGCGTCCCTTCCTGCCCGCGCCGGGCGAGGCGCGGGGCGATTGGTGGATCATCGCCCAGGTGGCGCGGCGCATGGGCTTTGCCGATTCCTTCGCCTGGGCCGACACGGGCGCCATCTTCGACGAGTTCTGCCGCCTCACCGCCTTCGAGAACAACGGCGCCCGCGACCTGGACCTGTCGGGTCTGGTGGGGGCCGATTACGAGAGTATCGAGCCCATCCAGTGGCCGGTGAAGACCCCCGGCAAGGGCACGGCGCGCCTGTTCGCCGATGGCCGCTTCTACCACCCCGACGGCAAGGCCCGGATGCTCGGCATCACGCCGCGCCCGCCGGCGCGGGCCACAGACGAGGCCTTTCCCCTGATCCTCAATACGGGGCGCATGCGCGACCAGTGGCACACCATGACGCGGACGGGGCGCTCGCCCCGGCTGGCCGCCCACGCGCCCGAGCCGGTGCTGCTGGTCAATCCCAGGGACGCCGTCCGCTTCGGCCTCGCCGATGGCGGGCTGTCCAGGGTCTCGGGGGCGCGAGCCAGCGTGGTCCTGCGCGTCGCCCACGACAGCGGCCAGCGCTTGGGCGAAGTCTTCGCCCCCATCCACTGGAACGACCGCACCGCGTCGGGTGCGGTGGTGGGCAGCCTGATCGACGCCGCCACCGACCCCCATTCGGGCCAGCCGGAGCTGAAGCAGGCCCCGGTGATGGTCGAGCCCCTGGCCGCCGCCTGGCACGGGGTGCTGCTGTCGCGCAATTCCGTAGAGCTGCCCCGCTCGTTCTACTGGGCCAAGGCGGCGGGCCAGGCCCATTCCATCTGGCGGCTGGCCGGCGAAGGCGGCGAGGACTGGCCCGCCACCGCCAGGCAATGGCTGGGCGAGGATGGGGAATGGATCGAGTTCCTCGACCCCAATCGCGGTCATTACCGTGGTGCGCGACTGGTGGATGGCCGCCTGGATGCGGTGCTGTTCGTCTTTCCCTGGGCCACCGATTTCTCACCCGACTGGGTGGCCGCCGCCTTCGGCCGCGCCGCCATTGCCGGCGATGAACGGGCCACCCTGGTGGCCGGCGCGCCGCCCGGCGGCGACCGCGGCCGCGACAAGACGGTCTGCGCCTGCTTCAACGTCGGCCTGGCGGCCATCCGGGCTTCCATCCGCGACCACAGCCTGTCCAGCGTCGCGGAAATCGGCGCCATGCTGAAGGCCGGTACCAATTGCGGCTCGTGCATCCCGGAATTGCGGGCCATCCTGGCCGAGGCGGCGCCCAAGGTGGCTTAGCCCATAGCGTCATGGCCGGGCTCGACCCGGCCATCCACGTGGCGCCGCATGGATGCCCGGATCAAGTCCGGGCATGACGGAGCGGAGTGCGGCGCGTCACTTCTCGAAGACGGCCCAGCCCTTGTCGCCCTTGACGAAGCGGCCCGAGGCCTTTTCCGTCTTGGCACCCAGCGGGCCGTCCAGGGTCATCTCGAAATCGCAGGCGAAGCCGGGATTGCCCTTGGCCTCGGCGCAGGCCAGCTTCTTGAAGCCCTTGACCTTGGTGGACAGGTCCTTGCCGATCAGCTTGCCGACGCCGCCCAATTGCTCGTTCATGCCGCCGAAGGTCTGTTCGACGGCGGCCTTCATGTCGGCCTCGGAGGGCTCGCCGCTGCAGGCGGCCAGCAGGCCGCAGGCGAGGGAAACGGCGATCAACGGCTTCGCGGCGGTGAAACGGGACATGGGGCCTCCTCCATCCTTGCTCCCCAAGGGTATAGCCGGGGCGGATGCGCCGGGCAAGGTGGCGGCTGGTCGAGAGGGGCGTTTCATGCTATTGCCCCATCGCCCATTGTCCAAGCCGCCGGAGCCATGATTATTCGAGCGAAAGACAGCGCGTTGCTGGCCGGAGCGGTGATCCTGGCCGCCCTGGCGCATCTGTGGCTGGCCGGCGGCACCCTGCTGTCGGGGGACGAGGCCTATTACTGGCTGTGGTCGCGGGACCTGCAATTGTCCTATTACGACCATCCCGCCATGATGGCCTGGTGGATGGCCGCGACCACCGCCCTGTTCGGCGAATCGGAAGCCGCCATCCGCCTGCCCGCCGTATTGGCCGTGGCGGGCGTCACCGTGCTGGTCTTCGACATCGCCCGCCTGGCCTTTTCCGACATCCGCGCCGGCTGGTGGGCGGTCGTCCTGCTCAACGCCACCATCCTGTTCGCCGCCGCCGGGGTGATCGTCACCCCGGATTCGCCGCTGCTGGTGTTCTGGTCCCTGTCGCTGTGGGCCATGCTGCGCCTGCTGGACGAGGGGAGGGTGCGCTGGCTGTACGTGCTGGGGCTCTCGCTCGGCCTGGGCTTCACCTCCAAATACACCATGGTGCTGATCGCTCCGGGCATCCTGGCGGTCTTCGCCCTGTTCCCCGATGCCAGGCGCTGGTGGAAGAGCCCGCATTTCTGGGCGGCCATCATCCTGGCGCTGGCCTGCACCTTGCCGGTGCTGGTGTGGAACGCCCAGCACGACTGGGTGTCCATCAAGAAGCAGCTGTCCCATTCCTTCGATGTGCCGGTCAGTTCGCCACTGAAAAGCCTCTCCACGTTCCTCGGGACCCAACTGGGCACGGTGACGCCGCTGATCTTCGCCTTCATGCTGTGGGGCATGGGCTGGGCCCTGTGGGCCGGCTGGCGGCAGGGGCGGCCCGGCTGGTTCCTGCTGGGCGCCACCTCGGCGCCGCTGCTGGCCTTCTTCATCAGGCACAGCCTGGGCGGACTGGTGCAGCCCCATTGGCCCGGCCCCGCCTATCTGGGCGCCGCCATCGCCACCTCGGGCGCCTGGGTCACGCTGGGGCCCAACTGGCGCAAGAGCCTGCGCTGGGCCTGGATCGCGGCGGTGGCCCTGGGCGGCCTGATGGTTGCGGCCACCTACGTCCAGATGGCCACGGCGCGGCTGCCCATTCCCGTCAAATCCGACCCCATGAGCCGCCTGGGCGGCTGGGACGCCCTGACCCGGGCGGTCCAGGGCGAGTTGGCCAAGCGCCCCGATTCCTTCGTCTTCGCCAGCAAGCACGAAGTGGCCGGGCTGCTGACCTATTACCTGCCCGGGCACCCCATCGTCTTCCTGACCGGTTCGGCTGGCTTTCCGCGAATTCCTTCGTATGATGCGCAAGACGCCGCCACCCTGGCCGGGCGTGACGGGCTGTACGTGATCAAGGACAGCTTCTACGCGCTTCAGGATATAAGCCGGTCCTTCCGCAGCCTGACGCTGCTGACTACGGTGGAGAGGGCCTGGGGGGGCAAAGTGGTCGATCGGTATGAAATCTGGCTGGCCGAGGGCTATACCTCGGGCACCTTCGAGAACAAGTGAGGCGGTCGTGAACGTCGACAGGATGCGGCAGATCGATTTCTGGGCGGGGGTCCCGCTCACCTTCCTGATGACGCTTTACTGGCGCATCCGCTGCTTCTTCAGCCCGCCCGCGCCCAAGGCGGGCAAGAACATCCTGTTCATCGAACTGTCCGAGATGGGCAGCGCGGTCATCGCCGACGCGGCCCTGAAGCGGGCGCAGGCGCTGTTTCCCGATGCCCGAGTCTATTTCCTGATCTTCGCCAAGAACCGGCCCAGCCTGGACATCATGGGCACCATCGCGCGGGAAAACATGCTGACCATCCGCGCCGACAGCCTGTGGACGCTGGCGACGGACACGCTGGCCATGATCCGCACCATGCGTTCGCTGGACCTGATGGCCGCCATCGACATGGAGATGTTCTCGCGCTTCTCGGCGCTGCTGACCTTCCTGTCGGGCGCGCCCAAGCGGGTGGGGTTCCACCGCTTCCATACCGAGGGACTGTATCGCGGCGAGTTGCTGACCCACCGCGTTCCCTACAACCCCCACCAGCACGTGGCCAAGTGCTTCATGGCCCAGGTCCACGCCCTGACCGAGCCCGATGGCACCACGCCCCACGGCAAGGTCCATTTCACTGAAGCCGATATCCGCCTCGCCCCGGTGACGCCGTCGGCCGAGGTGCTGGACGCCTTCAAGGCCCGGCTGTTCGAGGCCTATCCGGTGCTGAAGACCGCCCGGCGCTGGGTGATCCTCAACCCCAACGCCAGCGAGCTGATGCCGCTGCGCCGCTGGCCCTATGACCGCTACAAGGAGGTGGCCCGCCGGCTGCTGGCGGACCACGACGATCTGGCCATCATCATCACCGGCGTGGCCTCGGAAAAGGCCGAGGCCGAGACCCTGGTGGCGGCGGCCGGTTCGGACCGCATCTGCAATCTGGCCGGCTTCACCCGCATGGAGGACCTGATTCCGCTGTACGCCCTGTCGGCGGTGATGGTCACCAACGATTCCGGCCCGGCCCACTTCGCGGCACCCGTCGGCCTGCCCACCATCGTGCTGTTCGGCCCCGAGACCCCCGCCCTTTACGGCGCGCTCAACGACAAGGCCGAGTTCATCACCGCCCGGCTGGCCTGTTCACCCTGCGTCTCGGCCATGAACCACCGCAGCACCGCCTGCACCGATCCCGCCTGCATGCGCGCCATCCCGGTGGAGCAGGTGCTGGACGCGGTGAAGCGCCGGCTGGGATGATCCTGATCGGCCACCGCGGACTGGCCGGCCTCGCGCCTGAGAACACCCTGTCATCGTTTCGAGCCGCGCACGCCCACGGCCTTGCCATGGTCGAGTTCGACGTGCGGCTGTCCCAAGACGGCGTGCCGCTGGTCTTCCACGACGACACCCTGGAGCGCACCACGGACGGCGCCGGCCCGGTGGCCGGGCGGGACTGGGCCGACATCGCCCGCCTGGACGCCGGATCGTGGTTCGCGCCCGCCTTCGCGGGAGAAAAGGTCCCCAGCCTGGAACAGGCGCTCGGCCTGTGCCTCGACCTGGGTCTGGCGGTCAACATGGAGATCAAGCCCGACCGGGGGCGCGAGGCCGGAACCGCCGAGACCGCCCTGGCCCTGGCGCTCCGCCTGTGGCCCGATGGCGTCGCCCCGCCGCTGGTCTCCAGCTTCGACGCGCCCTGCCTGGAAGCCGCCCGCCGGGTCGCGCCCCATTGGCCGCGCGCCCTTTTGCTGGAAAGCCTGGCCCCCGGCTGGCGCGACCAGGCGCAAGGCCTGGACGTCGGCGCCCTGCATCTGGACCACCGCCCGCTGAGGGCGGAGCGGGTCGAAAACGCAAGGGGGGCGGGGTTTCAGGTCCGGGCCTATACCGTCAACGACCCCGTCCGGGCGCGACAGCTTCGGGACTGGGGCGTCACCGGCGTGTTCAGCGATTTTCCTCATTCGTCATGAGTTCGTAACGTCACTGTGGCGCATGACGACAAAGGGTTATATATGTGCCGTCATCGGCAGGCCTGGGAGAGCCCGCCGTGGTCATGCGAGGAGTTACCCCTGACGTGAAAGCGCTCGATCCTATCCTGATTTCCGGCCGCGAGGTCCTGCCCCTGGTCGAGGGGGGCAAGGGGATCAACGTCTCCAACGGCGAAAGCTCGGGCGCCTGGGCGGCCGCCGGCGGCGTCGCCACCTTCTCCGGGGTCAATGCCGATCTCTACGACGAGAACGGCAATCGCATCGACATGGTCTATCACGGCAAGACCAGGACCGAGAAACACCACGAGCTGATCGCCTACGGCATCCGGGGCGGCATCGCCCAGGCCCGCATCGCCCACGACCTGGCCGGCGGCCAGGGGCGCATCCACATGAACGTGCTGTGGGAGATGGGCGGCGCCGAGCAGATTCTGGAAGGCGTTCTGGACGGGGCCAAGGGCCTGATTCACGGCGTCACCTGCGGCGCCGGCATGCCCTACCGCGTGGCCGAGATCGCGGCGCGCTACGGCGTCTATTACTACCCCATCGTGTCGTCGGCGCGGGCCTTCCGCGCGCTGTGGAAGCGCGCCTACCACAAGTACGGCCAACTGCTGGGCGGCGTGGTCTACGAGGACCCCTGGCTGGCGGGCGGCCATAACGGCCTGTCCAATTCCGAGGACCCCAGGAAGCCCGAGCCCCCCTATGGCCGTGTCGCCGAGTTGCGCAAGACCATGACGGAATGCGGCGTGCCCGGCACCGTGCCGATCTTCATGGCCGGCGGCGTCTGGTGGCTGAAGGAGTGGGAGGACTGGATCGGCAATCCCGAACTGGGCCCCATCGCCTTCCAGTACGGCACCCGCCCGCTGCTGACCCAGGAAAGCCCCATCTCCAACGAGTGGAAGCAGCGCCTCTTGACGCTCAAGCCCGGCGACGTGCTGCTGCACCATTTCAGCCCCACCGGCTTCTACTCCTCGGCAGTGAAGAACGGCTTCATCAACGAGCTGTGCCAGCGCCTGGACCACCAGATCCCCTATTCCAGCGAATGCGTCGGCGACCACGAGGCCGAGCTGCCCATCGGCGCCAGAAAGCGCATCGTCTGGGTCACCCCCCACGACCGCGACCGCGCGCTGGGCTGGATGAACGAGGGCTTCACCGAGGCTCTGCGCACCCCCGATTCCACCCTGGTCTTCGTCACCCCCGACAAGGCCGAGGAGATCCGCATCGATCAGGTCAACTGCATGGGCTGCCTGTCCCAGTGCATGTTCTCCAACTGGGCCCAGAACGAGGCGGGCACCACCGGCAAGAAGGCCGATCCGCGCAGCTTCTGCATCCAGAAGACCCTGCAGAACATCGGCCATGGCGGCGACGTGGAGCACGAGCTGATGTTCGCCGGCCACAACGCCTACCGCTTCGGCTCGGACCCGTTCTACAAGAACGGCTTCATCCCGACCGTGAAGCAGCTGGTGGAGCGCATCGCCAGCGGCGAGTAGGTGTTTTGTCATCCCGAGCGAAGCCGAGGGATCTCATCCTGGCGCGACGTTTCCGAACTGGCGGCGACGGAGCAGACGGAGATTCCTCGCTACGCTCGGAATGACACGCAATTCCATACTTCCGCCGCAATCACGGCCCATAAACGAAAACGCCGCCCAAACCGGGCGGCGTTTCACGTTGGGGCGATGCCTGTGGCTCTATTCGTTGACCGCGGCCTTCAGCACGGCACGGGCCTCGTGCTCGTCGATCTGATGGACGTCCGAGAGGTGGGTTTCCCAGTTCTCGACGTATTCCTTGACCGCGACGGCCAGGCATTCCCCCACCGTCTGCCCGGTCTCGGCGGCCAGCGCCTCGAGGCGCTGCTTCAGTTCGGGCGAGATGGCAAGCGACAGGGTTTCCATGATCAGGGCCTCTTCAAGAGATTCGACCGGACTCTACATCCAATGAACGGATGTTGCCAGTTCCGAGCGGCCCCCGCCCCGTGGTAGAAGGCGCCATGGCTGTTCCTCCTTCGCGTCCCAAGGGCGCCGGCAATCCGTTCAAACTTTCCATCGACCCCGCCGACCGGCTGTTGCCCAGCGGCTCCGGGGGCGAGATGCCGCCGCGCGAGCCGCCGCCCTCGAAAAAGGCGCGCGAGCCCCGCGAGCCCAGGAAGCCCAAGGCGCCGAAGAAGAACGGCGGCAATGGCGGCGGCCGGCGGATCTGGCTGCGGCGCCTGCTGATGTGGGGCCTGACGCTGGTCATCTGGGCCGGTATCGGCGTGGCCGGCATCGTCGCCTATTACGCCATCGACCTGCCCGACATCGACCGCATGACCGCCCAGACCCGGCGGCCCAGCGTGGTGTTCCATTCGGTCGAGGGCGAGACCTTCGCCGCCTATGGCGATCTCTACGGCGAGCCGCTGGAACTGGCCGAGATGTCGCCCTTCATCGCCCAGGCGGTGCTGGCCACCGAGGACCGGCGCTTCTACAGCCATTGGGGCGTCGATCCCATCGGACTGGCCCGCGCCCTGTTCGTCAATTTGCGGGCCGGGCACACGGTGCAGGGCGGCTCGACCATCACCCAGCAGCTGGCCAAGAATCTGTTCCTCACCCCCGACCGCAACATGAAGCGCAAGGTGCAGGAAGTGCTGATGGCCTTCTGGCTGGAAAAGCGCTTTTCCAAGGAACAGATCCTGGGGCTCTACCTCAACCGGGTCTATCTGGGCTCGGGCACCTTCGGCGTCGACGCCGCCGCCAAGCGCTATTTCGACGTCTCGGCCCGCAAGGTCGACGTCTACCAGGCCGCCGTGCTGGCCGGATTGCTGAAGGCGCCTTCGCGCTATTCGCCCTTGAACGACCCCGAGGCGTCGCGCAAGCGGACCAGTGACGTCTTGGACAACATGGTCAAGGCCGGCTACATCGACCAGAAAACCGCCGACACCGTTCAGGTCACCGGCGCCGCCCAGCTGGTCAAGCGCCCCATCCCGGCCGGGCGCTACTTCGCCGACTGGGTGATGAGCAATCTCGACCAGTTCGGCGAGGTGGCGGGCAAGGACATCGTCGTCCACACCACGCTGGACATCAGCCTGCAGCGCAAGGTCGAGGCCGACCTCAAGGCCATGATGGCCGGCCCCGGCGCCAAGGCCCACGCCTCCCAGGGCGCCGTGGTGGTGATGAGCCCCGACGGCGCCATCCGGGCGCTGACCGGCGGCAAGGATTACGACGACAGCCAGTTCAACCGCGCCACCCAGGGGCTGCGCCAGCCGGGCTCGGCGTTCAAGCCCTTCGTCTACCTTACCGCCATGGAGAAGGGCCGCACCCCCGACGACGTCTACGACGACGCCCCCATCCGGCTGGGCAACTGGAGCCCCGGCAATTACACCGGCAAGTATCTCGGCCCCATTCCGCTGCGTCAGGCCCTGGCCGAATCGGTCAACACCGTCGCCGTCAGGCTGGTGGAGGAAGTGGGCCCCGCCCGGGTGATCGCCACGGCGCGCCGTCTCGGCATCACCGCCGATCTGCGGGGCGACGCCACCCTGGCGCTGGGCACCAGCGAGGTATCGCTGCTGGAGATGACCACCGCCTATGCCGCCCTGGCCAACGGCGGATACGGCATCGCCGCCTATGGCGTGTCGCACATCACCGATCCCCAGGGTCAGGTGCTGTATCAGCGCCAGGGCGCGGGTTTCGGCCAGGTGGTGTCGCCCGCCGCCCTGGCCCGCATGCACGACATGATGAGCGCGGTCATCACCCAAGGGTCGGGCAAGGCGGCGCGCCTGGACCGCCCGGCCGCCGGCAAGACCGGCACCACCCAGGATTACCGCGATGCCTGGTTCATGGGCTTCACCGCCGATTACGTCACCGGCGTGTGGATGGGCAACGACGATTACCGCATCGAGATGAAGAAGGTCACCGGCGGCGGCCTGCCCGCCCAGTTGTGGAAGCAGATCATGGTCGCCGCCCATCGCGGCCTGCCCGCCCGGCCGCTGCGCACGCCCGAGATTCCGGCCGAACCCAATCCGGCCGAAAGCGTCGGCGACTTCGTGGCCGGCGCCGCCCAGGCGGCCGGCGACGTGGCCAAGGGCATCGGCGGGGCCATCGACGATCTGCTGAAGGGGATCTTCGGGCGCTGATCCGCCCGAAGGCGACCTGCTATTCCGGCCAGGTCACCACGTGGTAGTCCAGGAGGTCGGCGCGCGATTCGGCGATGACCTTGCCGCGCACCGAGATGCCGGCCCGGTGCACCGTCTCGGGATCGCCCGAGACCAGCGGATGCCACCATTGCAGCACCTTGCCCTCGGACAGCACCCGGTAGGCGCAGGTGGAGGGCAGCCATTTCAGGGTGGGCAGCACCACCGGGGAAAGCTCGACGCAATCGGGCACCTGGTCCCAGCGCTTCGCATAGTTCTTGCAGCCGCAGGTGTGCAGGTTCAACAGCCGGCAGGCCACGTTGGTGTAGTGGACCTCGCCGGTGTCGGCGTCCTCCAGCTTGTGCAGGCAACAGCGGCCGCAGCCGTCGCAGAGCGATTCCCACTGCTCCCGGGTCATGGCGGACAGCGGGGTGGTCCGCCAGAAGGGCGGGGCGTCGGGGCTATCGGGTTCGGCGGCGGGCCGGGACGGCGACATCAGGTTCCTCGTTTTCACGGACCGCAAGGGTCCTGGGGGTATCCGAAATGGGAGCGGAGCCGGCACTTGGCCTTGGCCTCGCGGTACCAGTCCTCCTCGAAATACTCCCGCCCCGCCCAGAACAGGGTGACATAGGGGCTGCGCAGGCGATGATACCCCTTATCCCGCTCCGGCAATACCTCGACCTCCCCCTGGGTCACCATCTCGCCGATGGGAAGCAGGCGGTCGCCGTGGCGCTTCATGACGTAGGCGGCACAACCGGCACTGCCGCAATGCTCCCCTACTGACAGGGAAACGATGATCTCCGGCATACCATCTTCGTCCAGGTCAACCTCCACAACCTCCAATCCACGGCGTAAGCGGTCCCGGAAGTGATCGAAATCGTAGTCCCCCAGAATTTGACCCAGCCCCTGGATGGCAGCATCGGTGACGTCCTGAGATTGCGGCGAGGTAAACTGGAGCGTCTGAATCGTTTCGCCTGCGCAGGCGGCCAATGCCAGAACGGCCAGAACAGACACACATTCCAGTCTGGATAATCTCATGGCTCAACTCGAAGCTATCGCTTCAAACGACTATAGGCGGTCGGCTCCGCCAGCCGCAATCGCGTCTCGATCGACCGATGGATATCGGAAAGCGCTTGGCCGTGGGAATGGCCGCCATAGCTGTCCAAGTCACGAAAATAGCGGGCCGTTTCACCGGCTCCCTGGCGGTGGGCCGCCGCCGCGATGCCCGCCTCGGTCACCGTGATGTTGTCGCCGTTAACGCCGACATAGGTGGTCCCGACCCGGTCATAGAGCCGCTTGCCCATGGCCTGCTCCTCGTTGCGGCGCATGACGTCGGTCATGGCCTTTTCCTGGGCCTCGGGATTGTCGAGAAAATCTCCGATGCTGGTCACCCCCTCGGCTTCCGCCTTGGCGGTCCACGAGCCGTCGGCCCTGCGCCAGCCGGCATCCTCCAAGGCCGTCCGGGTCAATTGGTAACGCCCCAGCGGCTGGCCGGAGATCTTCAGATTGGCCTCGCCGTAGCCGTCGTTGGGCTTATCGTAGGAATTCTCCAGCGCCGAGATCTGATTGCGGAAATCGGAATTGGGGTGCTTGGACCATTGGCCCCGGCGGTCACGCGGTTGGTTGGGATCAAAGCCCATCTCTGCCTCCAAATGAAACGACCGCCCCATCGAATGACGGGGCGGCCGGACATGGTTCGGGTGTTGATGGGATGAACCTAACGGCTCGCCCGGCAGAGGTCAAGAACAAATAGCGAACATCATCCCTTGTCGTGCTGGCGGATGAACTCGCGGACATTGGGATAGACTTCTTCGCGCCAGCGGCGGCCGTTGAAGACGCCATAATGGCCCACCTTGGGCTGCAGGTGGTAGCGCTGCTTCTCGGGCGCCAGATTGACGCACAGATCGTGGGCCGCCTTGGTCTGGCCGACGCCGGTGATGTCGTCCTTCTCGCCTTCGATGGTCATCAGGGCGGTGTGGCGGATGGCGCCGGGGTCGACCTTGCGGCCCCGCGACACCATGACGCCACGGGGCAGGTGGTGCTCCTGGAACACCTTGCGGATGGTCTCCAGGTAGTAATCGGCCGGCAGGTCCATCACCGACAGGTACTCGTCGTAGAACTCGCGGTGCTGGGCGGCGGAATCGCCGTCGCCCTTGACCATGTTCTGGAACAGCTTGACGTGCTCGCCCACGTGGCGCTCGAGATTCATGCTCATGAAGCCGTGCAGCTGCAAAAAGCCGGGATAGACCTTGCGGCCATGGCCGGGATAGTTCATGGGCACCGAGTGGATCACCGTGCGCTCGAACCACGAGTGCGGCTTGTGGGTGGCCACGTCGTTGACCTTGGTGGGGTTGACGCGGGTGTCGATGGGGCCGCCCATCATCAGCATGGAGCGCGGCTGGTTGGGGTTGCCCTCGGCCGCCATCAGCGACACGGCGCACAGCATGGGCACCGACGGCTGGCACACCGCCATGACGTGGGTGTCGGGCCCCAGGAATTCCATGAACTCCACCAGCAGGTCGATGTAGTCGTCCAGGGTGAAGTCGCCCTTGGCCAGCGGCACGTTGCGGGCGTCAATCCAATCGGTGATGTAGACGTCATGCTCGTGCAGCATGGTCTCCACCGTGCCGCGCAGCAGGGTGGCGAAGTGGCCCGACATGGGGGCCAGCAACAGCACCTTGGGGTCGTTGCGCCCTTCGACCACCCGCTTGAAATGCAGCAGATTGCAGAAGGGGGTGTGGTGGACCACCTGCTCGACCACGTTCACCGTCTCGCCGTCCACCGTGGTGGTGTGCAGGTTGAAGGGCGGCTTGGGATAGCGCCGGGTGGTCCGCTCCACCAGCTCCGCCGTCGCCGCCACCGTGCGGCCGAACTTGGTATAGGCCATGGGCACCCAGGGGTGGCTGTACACCGACTGCATGGCCTCGGCCAGCATGCGCATGGGGGCGAAAGCGTGGTGCTGCATTTCGTGCAGGTGATAGAGCATGTCCGTCGATCCCAGGCTGATTGGAACGGTGGCGTGGTTTTTTGTTACAGGCGGATGACATTCCCCGCAACAAAATTATTCGGCACTATGGTGCAGAATTCGCCTTGACCCTGGAATCATTTCATGCTGCGCCGCAGCACATTCAAGGGGAGGCGGCCGTATCGATCAGATGGACGAAGGACCCGCTCACCCGCCCCTCGGCCAGCCCGGCCCGGCCCAGCAGGGCGCCCGGCGCGTCGGAGATGCTGAACAGCGGCGCCCCCTCCTCGGCCAGGATGGAGGCGTAGTGGAATTCGTGGCCGCGAAAGGCCCCGCCGCTCCGGCCCAGCGCCCCGTCGGCGGCCAAGGTAGCCCGGCGATAGCCCAGATGCAGCCTGCGCCTGGCAAACGAGGTTTCCAGGCCCAGCAGCCCGGCCATGGCATGGCGGGTCCCCTGGGCGTCTTCCATTCCCCGCCCCAGCACCATGTAGCCGCCGCACTCGCCATAGAGCACCGCGCCGCGTTTGGCAGCATTGCGCACGCCGTCCAGGAAACCGGCATTGCCCGCCAGCAGCCCGGCATGCAGCTCAGGGTAACCGCCCGGCAGATAGACGGCGTCGGCGGCGCTTTCCGGTCCCTGGTCGGCCAGGGGCGAGAAGAAGGAAAGCTCGGCCCCGGCATCCCGCCAGCCTTCCAGCAAAGCGGGATAGGCGAAGGCGAAGGCGGTGTCGCGGGCCACGGCGATGCGGGCGCCCAAGGGCGGCACCGTGGCGGCACCGGTACCGCCGGGCAATCGGGACGGCCGGGCCAGGGCGACCAGTCCGTCCACGTCCAGATGCTGTTCCACCAGGGCGGCGGCGCCGTCGAGAAAGGCCTGGAGGTCGGCGCGCTCGGCCGCCTGGACCAGCCCCAGATGGCGCGACGGCGTCTCGAGGCCCGACGAGGGCGGCAGGAAGCCCAGCAGGTGAATGTCGGGGCAGGACATGGCGCAGGCCGCCCGGATGGCCGCCTTGTGCTTGTCGCCCGCCACCCGGTTGAAGATCACGCCCCGGATGCGCACGTCGGGCCGCAGATGGGCGAAGCCGGCCAGCACGGCGGCCGCCGAGCCGGTCATGCCGCGCCCGTCGATGACCAGAACCACCGGCCAGCCGGTCATGGCGGCCAGGTCGGCGGTGCTGCCGTCGGGCTGGCCGGCGGGCACGAAGGCGCCGTCGAACAGCCCCATCACGCCCTCGCAGACCAGCAGTTCGGCCCCGTCGCCCGCCTTGGCCGCCAGGGCGCCCAGGGTAAGGGCGCGCATGGCCCAGGAATCCAGGTTGTAGCAGGGCCGGCCCGAGGCGCTCGCGTGGAAGGCCGGATCGATGTAGTCCGGCCCCACCTTGGCCGAGCCCGTCGCCACGCCGCGGCGGGCCAGCAGGCGCAACAGGCCCAGCGTCAGCGTGGTCTTGCCGCTGCCCGAGGCGGGCGCGGCGATGATCAGCCCTTTAACCAACGTGCTTCTTCAGCCCCGCCGCCAGGTCGTCCACCGAGATGCCGTGGGTGAAGTGAGCCACGAACTTGCCGTCAGGCCCCATCAGGTAAAGGATGGCCGAATGGTCCACGGTGTAGTGCTCGGGGCGGTCGCCTTTGACCTTGGCGGCATAGACCTTGAACTCCTTGGCCACCTTGGCCACCTCGTCCGGGCTGCCGGTCAGGCCGACGATGTCGGGGGAAAAGGCGCCCACGTATTCCTTCATCACCGCCACGGTATCGCGCTCGGGGTCGACGGAAATGAAGATGGGCACCACCTTCTTGGCGTAAGACGGCCCCAGCTTCTCCATCACCGCCGTCACCGTGGACAGCGTGGTCGGGCAGACGTCGGGGCAGAAGGTGTAGCCGAAGAAGATCAGCATGTAGCGATTGCGGAAATCCCGGTCGCTCACCGCCTTGCCGTTATGGTCGGTCAGCTGGAAGGGGCCGCCGATGGCCGGAATGGCCTTGGCGCCCTCGGAATTCTGGCCGCTCCAGATCACCAGGCGGACGCCGAGAACCACGAAGCCGACGACGATCACCGCCATCAGGGCAAGCAGGCTGCGCGAGAACTTCATCCCTATTCTCTCCGTCTTCAGGAAGCAAGAAGCTGCCAGGCCATGAAGCCCAGCATCCCCGCGTTCAGAACCAACAAGGCGGGCGCCGCCCGCAACAGCGGGGCCCGCCAATGGGACAGGGCCGCCTGCCCCACCGCCGCCACCACAACAAGCATGGGCACCGTTCCCGCCCAGAAGGCCAGCATGCCCAACGCGCCGGCCACCGGATTGCCGCCCGCCGCCGCCGCCGCCAGGGCGGCATACAGCAGGCCGCAGGGAATGAAGCCCAGCATGACCCCCAGCGCCCAGCCGCGCAGCCCGAAGGGGCGCGCGAACAGCGGCCCGGCCATGCGGCCGACCGCCCTCGCCCAGGCACTTTCGCCCCCGCCTCCGGCCAGCGCCTTGATCCCGGGCAAGGCCATGGCCAGAAGCAGCAAGGCCGCCACGCCCAGCAGCAGGGCCGCCAGCAGCCGGAACGATCCCGCCCCGCCCAGAATGCCGCCGAAGGTCGCCGCCCCGGCGCCCAGCCCGCCATAGGTGGTGGCGCGGCCCAGATGATAGGGAGCCAAGGCCGCGCCGGCCAGCCGCCGCATCTCGGTCATGCGCTCGAGCGGAATGGCTTCCAGCCTTGCCGCGCATTGCGACAGCACGAAAGGCCCGCACATGCCGGCGCAATGGGTCAGGCTGCCCACCAGGCCGGTGACGAACAGGCCCAGGATCAGAGTCTCGCGCCCGTCGATGCCGACCTTGCAGATGCCCATGCCGGCATGGGCCAGATCGGTCAGGAGTTCGATCACGGAATCCACCAGTCCAGTTGGCGGCGCAGTTCCACCACCGGGCCGACCACCAGAAGCGCCGGAGGCTTGAGGCCTGCCCGCTCCACCGCCTGGACCGCTTCGGCCAGGGAGGTTTCCAGTACAATCTGGCGCGGCGTGGCGGCATTGCAGACCACCGCCACCGCCTCGTCCGCCTTGCGGCCCGCCGCCATCAGGCGTTCCGTCAAAAGGTCCAGGTGCTTCAGGCCCATGTAGAACACCAGGACCGGCGCACCGCGCGCCAGGGCGTTCCAATCGAATTCGTCGGGGATCTCGCCGTCGGGGCCATGGCCGGTGACGAAGGCCACCGCCGAGTTGGTGTCCTTGGACGTGACCGGAATGCCGGCATAGGCCAGCCCGCCGATGCCCGCCGTGATGCCCGGCACCATGCGGAAAGGAACGCCCGCCGCCACCAGGGCCAGGGCCTCTTCCGGCCCGCGCCCGAAGACGAAGGGATCGCCGCCCTTGAGACGCAACACCTTCTTGCCCGCCCGGGCCAGATCGATCAGCCGTGCGGTGATGTCGGCCTGCCGCGCCGAAGCCTCGCCGCCGCGCTTGCCCATGGACTCGGCCGCCACACCGGCGGGAATGAGCGCCAGAATGCGGGCATCGACCAGGGCGTCGTGGACGACTACGTCGGCGCTGCGCAGCGCATGCAGCGCCAGCAGGGTCAGCAGGCCGGGGTCGCCGGGACCGGCGCCCGCCAGCCAGACGGAACCGGGTTCGAAAACGGGAAGGTCGAAAGGCAGGTCGAGCATGGTGGCCCGTACTATAGGACGTTGTTCGGTCCGAGTCTCACCCCTTGGCCGGGCGAAGCACGTGGGTATGGTCCTCGGCGTAAAGGCGCGAATCCGTGAACTCGGCGCCCCCCAGCACCCGGCCCACCAGGATCAGCGCGGTGCGGGTCAGCCCCGCCGCCTTCACCGATTCGCGGATGTCGGACAGGGTTCCCCGGATGAAGCTCTGGTCCGGCCAGCCCACCCGGAAGGCCACCACCACCGGGCAATCCTCGCCGTAAAGGGGCGACAGCTCCTTGACCACATGGGCCAGGTTGCTCACCGAAAGGTGAATGGCCAGCGTCGCGCCGCTTTTGCCCAGCGTCGCCAGGTCCTCGTTGTTGGGCATGGCCGACGAGCGCACCGAGGTGCGGGTCAGGATCACCGTCTGGCTGATGTCGGGCAGGGTCAGCTCGGTGGACAGCGCGGCCGCGGCCGCCGCGAAGGCGGGCACGCCCGGCGTCACGTCATAGGGAATGCCAAGCTGGTCCAGGCGGCGCATCTGCTCGGCGATGGCGCCGTAGATGGACGGATCGCCCGAATGGACGCGGGCCACGTCGTGTCCCCTGGCGTGGGCAGCCTCCATCTCGGCGATGATCTCGTCCAGATTGAGCGGCGCGGTGTCGACCACCTGGGCCGAGGGCATGGCCTCGGCGACGATCTCGGGCGGCACCAGCGAGCCGGCGTAGAGCACCACCGGACAGCGGCGGATCAGGTTCAGCCCCCGCACCGTGATCAGGTCGGGAGCACCGGGGCCGGCACCGATGAAATGGACGGTCATGAATTACCTTCCGAAAATCGTCATGGCCGGGCTTGACCCGGCCATCCATGGACCCCCGGGTCAAGCCCGGGGGTGACGATGAAGATTGGCGGACTTCAATCTCAGCCGCAACCGCCGACGCCGCCGGCGCCGCAGCCGCAGCCGGTGCCGCGCACCTGGTCGGGCTGGACGTGCAGCGCCGCCACGCCGGGCAGCTCCTTGCCTTCCAGCCATTCCAGGAAGGCGCCGCCGGCAGTCGAGATGTAGGAGAACTTCTCCTCCACCCCCGCCTTGGCCAGGGCCGAGACGGTGTCGCCGCCGCCGCCCACGGTGAGCAGCTTGCCCTTGGCGGTGAGAGCCGCCGCCGCCTGGGCCACGGCGTTGGTGGCCTTGTCGAAGGGAGCGATCTCGAAGGCGCCCAGCGGGCCGTTCCACACCAGGGTCTTGCAGCCTTCCAGCAGCTTGACCACCGCCTGGGCGGAAGCCGGGCCGGCGTCGAGGATCATCTTGTCCTCGGGCACGGCATCGACGGAGACCACGGCATTGGCGGCGTTCTCGGCGAACTCGCCGGCCACCACCGCGTCGGTGGGCAGCACGATGCGGCACTTGGCCGCCTCGGCCTTCTTGAGGATCTCGCGCGCGGTATCGGCCAGATCCTTCTCGCACAGGGACTTGCCCACCGCCTTGCCTTGGGCGAACAGGAAGGTGTTGGCCATGCCGCCGCCGATGATCAGGTAGTCCACCTTGGCCACCAGATTGCCCAGCAGGTCCAGCTTGGTGGAGACCTTGGCGCCGCCGACGATGGCGGCCACCGGCTTTTCCGGGACTTCAAGCGCACGCCCCAGGGCCTCCAACTCGGCCTGCATCAGGCGGCCGGCGGCGGCCGGCAGCAGGTGCGCCAGACCTTCGGTGGAGGCATGCGCCCGGTGCGCGGTGGAGAAGGCGTCGTTGACATAGGCGTCGCCCAGGGCGGCCAGCGCCTTGGCGAAGGCGGGGTCGTTCTTCTCTTCCTCGGGATGGAAGCGGACGTTTTCCAGGAGCGCGATGTCGCCGTCCTTCATGGAGGCGATCAGCTTTTCCACCTCCGGCCCGATGCAGTCGTCGGCCCAGGCCACCTTCTTGCCCACCGCACGCGCCAGCGGCTCGACCAGCAGCTTCTGCGAGTACTTGTCCTCGCGCCCCTTGGGGCGGCCGAAATGGGTGAGCACGATGACCTTGGCGCCCTTGTCCGCCAGCTGGATCAGCGTGGCGGCCGAGCGGTCGATACGGGTGGTGTCGGTAACCTTGCCGTCCTTGGCCGGGACGTTGAGGTCGGCGCGCACCAGCACCCGCTTGCCCTGGACGTCCAGCTTGTCGATGGTCCGGAACATGGAAGCTCCTTATGTCTGGAAGAAATTCGGGCGGAAGGGAGACCCTTCCGCCCGGTTCCGTGCGATGCGGCTTACTTGGCGATGTGCTTCAGGAAGCGCAGCATGTTGCAGGTGTAGCCGTACTCGTTGTCGTACCAGGTGACGACCTTGACGAAGGTGCTGTCCAGCGCGATGCCGGCGTCGGCGTCGAAGATGGACGGCATGTTGCAGCCGACGAAGTCGGTGGCGACCACCTTGTCCTCGGTGTAGCCCAGCACGCCCTTGAGCGCGCCTTCGGACGCCGCCTTCATGGCCTTGCAGATGTCCTCGTAGGACGCGTCCTTGTTCAGCTCGACGGTGAGGTCGACCACCGAGACATCCGAGGTGGGAACGCGGAAGGCCATGCCGGTCAGCTTCTTGTTCAGCTCGGGCAGCACCTTGCCCACCGCCTTGGCGGCGCCGGTGGACGACGGGATGATGTTTTCCAGGATGCCGCGGCCGCCGCGCCAATCCTTCGACGACGGGCCGTCGACGGTCTTCTGGGTGGCGGTGGCGGCGTGCACGGTGGTCATCAGGCCGCGCTTGATGCCCCAGTTGTCGTTCAGCACCTTGGCGACGGGGGCCAGGCAGTTGGTGGTGCACGACGCGGCCGAGACGATCTTCTCGCCGGCATACTTCTCGTGGTTCACGCCGTAGACGAACATGGGGGTGTCGTCCTTGGAGGGAGCGCTCATCAGCACCTTCTTGGCGCCGGCCTTGATGTGCTTCTCGGCGTTGGCGGCGTCCAGGAACAGGCCGGTGGACTCGATGACGATATCGGCGTTGACCTCGTTCCACTTCAGCTCGGCCGGGTCCTTGACGGCGGTGAGGCGAACCTTCTTGCCGTTGACGATCAGGTTCGAGCCTTCGACCGAGATGTCGCCGGCAAAGCGGCCATGCACCGAATCATACTTCAGCATGTAGGCGAGGTAGTCGGGCTCGAGGAGGTCGTTGATGCCGACGATCTCGATCTCGGGGAATTCCTTCGCCACGGCGCGGAACACCATGCGACCGATGCGGCCGAAGCCGTTGATGCCAACGCGAACAGTCATAATATCCTCCACTTGGTCCGACACTTTCGTCTCGCAGGCGGCCCTGGCCGGGGGCTTGGATGGGGTGGCGCCGGCGCGCGCGGGAAAACGGCGCGCCCAGGCCTGCGGAGTCGGGGAACCATATTGCACAGAGTGCGTTCCGAATCCAGTGCTGGGTGGGGGCGAATTCCGGCCATGACTTTGCCGCATTCCAGGGTGATACAAATCGGGCACTTGTGCCGCCCGCCCGGTTATGGTTCAACCGCTGGCACTGATGTCTCGGCCGTGGACGCCCTTCCGGCGCCCAGACCACCGACGAGAAGGAAAGATCGCTCATGAAGATGCTGTTCGCGCGCCGCCCCATGCTCGCCCTGTCCCTGGCGGCCGGGCTGGCCGCCAGCCCGGCGTTCGCCGCCGACACCGTTGTCGCCAACGTCAACGGCTCCGACATCAAGATGTCGCAGCTGGCCGAATACGGCCGTCAGATGGGCCCCCAGGCCCCCTACGAGGCGGTGCTCGAGGTCGCCATCAACAACCAGCTGGTCTATGAGCTGGCCAAGAAGGAAAAGATGGATTCCGACCCCGACGTCAAGGCGGCGCTGAAGCGGGTCGAGACCCAGCTGATGGCCCAGGCCCTGATGCAGAAGAAGGTGCGTGGCGCCGTCACCGACGAGGCCATCAAGGCCCGCTACGACATGGCCGTGAAGAACTTCCAGCCGCAGGAAGAAGTGCGCGCCCGCCACATCCTGGTGGAAACCGAGGAAGGTGCGCGCTCGATCATCGCCGACCTGAGCCGCGGCACGGACTTCGGCGAGCTGGCCAAGAGCCGCTCCTCCGACAAGGGGTCGGGCCAGATGGGCGGCGACCTCGGCTATTTCGTCAAGGACGCCATGGTGCCGGAATTCTCCGCCGCCGCCTTCGCCATGCGCCCCGGCGAGGTCTCCAAGACCCCGGTGAAGAGTCAGTTCGGCTATCACGTCATCAAGGTCGAGGACAAGCGCATGGCCACGATCCCGCCCTTCGACCAGGCCAAGCCCGTGATCGCCCGGCAGATCGCCGAGGACATCCAGGAAAAGATGGTCGTCGAGCTGCGCGAAAAGGCCAAGATCAAGCGGTTCAAGCCCGATGGCTCGCCGCTGGAAGCGGCCAAGAAGTAAAAGCCTCCAACGGGCCCGGCCAGTTAAAAGCGGCCGGGCCTTTTACCTTCGCGAATACGGAAAACGCCCCGCCATGAGCACCGCCATCTCCCCGCTTGCGCCCAAGAGCTTTCCCGACATGCCCGTCATCAAAGGCGTCCGGCTGGCCAGCCACGCCTGCGGCGTGCGCTATGCCGGGCGCACCGACCTCCTGATGGTCGAGATGGACAAGGGCACCGCCGCCGCCGGCGTCTTCACCCGCTCGCTCACCGCCTCGGCCCCGGTGGAATGGTGCCGCGCCGCCGTGGCCAAGGGCTCGGCCCGCGCCCTGGTGGTCAATTCCGGCAACGCCAACGCCTTCACCGGCTCGGTGGGCGTCGCCTCGGTCAGGCGCACGGTGGACTCCACCGCCGCCCTGGTGGGCTGCAAGGACTCCGAGGTCTACATCGCGTCCACCGGCACCATCGGCGTGCGCCTGCCCGACGAGAAGATCACCGCGGCGCTGGCCGACGTGCGGGCCAAGCTGCAGCCCGGCAACTGGCTGGAAGCCGCCCAGGCCATCATGACCACCGACACCTATCCCAAGGGCGCCACCCGCACCGCCATGATCGACGGCACCAAGGTGGTCATCAACGGCATCGCCAAGGGCGCCGGCATGATCGCCCCCGACATGGCCACCATGCTGTCCTACGTCTTCACCGACGCCAACCTGCCGGCCGAGGTGCTGCAGGACCTGCTCTCCAGGGGCGTGGACAAGTCGTTCAATGCCATCACGGTGGATTCCGACACCTCGACCAGCGACACCCTGATGCTGTTCGCCACCGGAAAGGCCGGCAACAAGCCGATCAAGGATTCCAAGGACAAGCGTCTGGCCGATTTCAAGGCCAAGCTGTTCGACCTGCTGCTCGACCTGGCGCTGCAGGTGGTCAAGGACGGCGAGGGCGCCACCAAGTTCGTCACCATCCACGTGACCGGCGCGGCGGGCAAGCGGGCGGCCAGGACCATCGGCATGGCCATCGCCAATTCCCCCCTGGTCAAGACCGCCATCGCCGGCGAGGACGCCAATTGGGGCCGGGTGGTGATGGCGGTGGGCAAGTCGGGCGAGAAAGCCAGCCGCGACCGTCTGTCCATCCGCATGGGCGGCGTGGTGGTGGCCGACAAGGGCGAGATGGCCCACGGCTATGACGAAGCGCCCGTCACTGCCCACTTCAAGGGCCAGGATATCGTCATCGAGGTGGACGTGGGCGTGGGCAAGGGGAAGGCGACGGTCTATACTTGCGACCTGACCCATGCGTATATCGATATCAACGGGTCCTATCGCACCTGAGGCAACGAAAGAGGGAGTCATGGCGGAACGCGGTTGCCGGGAACCCGGCACGGTCTGGGCGGGACACCCGCTGCTCACCGCCCGGCTGCGCATGCGCCCGGTGGCCGACAGGGACCTGGACGCCCTGGTGGCGCTGCTGGGCGACTGGGACGTGGTGCGGCTGACCGCCGCCATTCCCCATCCCTACGGCCTGGATGACGCCAAGGCCTTCGTCGCCAACCAGGAAGTCCGCCGCATCGAGGGCAGGGGCGCGGCCCTGGCGCTCGAACGCACCACCGATGGCGTACTGGTCGGCATCATGGGCTTCGGGCTGGAGCGGGACGGCACGCCCGAACTGGGCTATTGGATCGGCAAGGATTTCTGGGGCCAGGGCTATGCCACCGAGGCCGCCCACCGCCTGATCCGCCACCTGTTCGACACCCTGGGCTTCGAGCGGGTCTGGGCCCATTTCCATCCCGACAACGCCGCCTCGAAGCGGGTGCTGGAAAAGGTGGGGCTCACCTTCCACCACGTGGACACCTGCCCCATGCCGGCCCGGGGCGAAAGCGTGGTCGCCCCCGTCTTCCATCTGCGCAAGGCCGAATGGGAAATGGCCCGCAGCTTGCGCCCCACCCTGCTGGTGGTGGCCGCCGCCCTGGTGGACGGCGACGGCCGCGTGCTGATGGCGTCGCGTCCCGCCGGCAAGGCCATGGCCGGCCTGTGGGAGTTCCCCGGCGGCAAGATCCATGAGGGCGAAACCCCGGAAAGCGCCCTGGTGCGCGAGCTGGAGGAGGAACTGGGCATCGACGTACGGGAAAGCTGCCTGGCGCCCGTCGCCTTCGCCTCCCATGACTACGACACCTTCCACCTGCTGATGCCGCTCTATCTGGTGCGGGTGTGGAAGGGCAATCCCGCCGCCCGCGAGGGACAGGAACTGCGCTGGGTGCGCGCCGCCCGCTTGGGCGACCTGCCCATGCCGCCCGCCGACATCCCTCTGGTCGCCATCCTGCGGGAGTGGGTATAATACCATTCCCTGATACGGGAGTGCGGTCATGGCCAATGCGGCGATCCTGGTGATCGGCAACGAGATCCTGTCGGGACGTACCCAGGATTCCAACGTCGCCTTTCTGGGCAAGGAACTGGCGGAGCGCGGCATCCGGCTTGCCGAAGTGCGCATCGTCAGGGACGACCAGGCGGCCATCGTCGCCGCCCTGGACGCGCTTCGGTCCGCGTACACCTACGTCTTCACCTCGGGCGGCATCGGCCCCACCCACGACGACATCACCTCGGCTGCGGTGGCCAAGGCCTTTGGCGTGGCCCTGGAGCGCAACCCCGAAGCCGTCCGCCGCCTGCAAAGCCGCTACGGCGAAGGCGAACTCAACGCCGCCCGCCTGAAGATGGCGGAAATCCCCGAAGGCGCCGCGCTGATCGACAACCCCATCAGCCAGGCCCCCGGCTTCCGCATGGGCAACGTCTTCGTGATGGCCGGGGTGCCGTCGATCCTGCGGGCCATGTTCGAGGGAATACGCGGCACGCTGGCCGAAGGGCCGCCCCAGATGTCGCGCTCGATCACCTTGTCCGTGCGGGAAGGCGATCTGGCCGAAGGACTGACCCGCATCCAGGACCGCCATCCCGAGGTGGAGGTGGGCTCCTATCCCTCCTTCACCGAGGGCCGCTCCCTGGTCACCATCGTGGCGCGCGGCGTCGACGCCCACATGCTGGACAGCGTCATGGTCCAGACCCGCGCCCTGGCCACCGAACTGGGCGCCGCCATCGCCGAGGGGTGAGGCCATGACGCAGAAGGAACGCGAACCCCTGCAATTCCTGGCCCAGCATCTGTGCTACGGCCTCGCCGCCGGGGCGACCTTCGGCGGCCTGGTGCTGGCCACCGATCTCGGCCATATCCGCACCATGGCCATGGAATCCCCCAATCCCGTCCCGGTTCTTCTCCTGCTGTTCGGCGGGCTGTTCGTCACCTTCGGCTCGGTGGCCATGGGGGTGGGAATCATGAGTCTGGCCAAGGACGATGAACGGGACCGCGACATCTACTGAACCGGCAGGCTTTTCCCCGCACCCGGCAGTTTTTTCCGTCCGGCCCCGCCCTTCTCCTTCCCCGGGGGCTCCCCCGAAAAAATAAATTTCAATATTTTCAATGCATTAACCGAGTTGGCACAACTTGGCCCGCCGCTTGCTGAGGAATGGACGCGACAGACCGTTCGCAAGCCCATTTCGCGGGGACAAGACCATGACCGTGCAAACCATCGACAAGCGTGCAGTACCCGAAGCCAACATGACTGCGGTCTCCCAGGACAAGCAGCAGGCCGGCATGTCGGCGGAAGACGCCTTCCTTTCGGTGTTGCAGCAGACCACCCAGCGCTTCGCCGGCGTCAACGGCAAGCTGGGCGGCCTGACTTCGGGCGACAAGGTCCTGTCCGAACACATCACCCGCCTGCACATGGAAGTGAAGGTGGACGCCAAGGACGCCCGCCAGGACGCCCAGCCCGACGCCAAGGACGCCCGTCCCGCCGTCAAGGCCGACAAGCCGTCCCGTGCCACCGGCAACACTGCGGCCAATGCCCGCAAGAGCGACGACGCCCAACCCGCTTCGGCCCCGGCTCCGGTCAA
The DNA here is from genome assembly GCF_002105535.1 of Magnetospirillum sp. ME-1. Classification (GTDB taxonomy): domain Bacteria; phylum Pseudomonadota; class Alphaproteobacteria; order Rhodospirillales; family Magnetospirillaceae; genus Phaeospirillum. The sequence goes on from NZ_CP015848.1 coordinate 753,488, forward strand.
GAATGACGGCGACACCGCCTCCGTCCAGACCGCCGACACCGACGCCTCCGGCGAGGACGCCTCGGCCCAGGACGACGACACCATCCAGGCTCCCGCCGAGGCCAAGGCCAAGGACGATGAACAGGTCGTCGTCGCCATCGACGTGACCATCACCGAGACCGTCCAGGTCGTACAGGTGGACACCTCCGACGACGCCCCCACCCTGGACCTCAACGCCCTGGCCCAGAACGTGAAGGCCCAGTTGGCCGGCACCGAGGACGGCAAGGCCGAGAAAAGCCCCCTGGCCGGTCTGTCCGCCGACGACCGCCAGCGCATCACCGATCTGCAGAACCGTCTGGTCAACGACGTCGAGGACGGCGACATGGAAGACGCGCTCGACGCCGCCACCGAACTGGTCAACCAGATGATCTCCAAGGTGGGCCAGCACAAGGCCGCCGCCGAGGCCACCACCACCGGTCAGATGGAGGATCTGGCCGATCAGCAGGCCCGTGATCTGGCCGCCTTGCTGGCCGGCTCCAACGTCCACATGGACATCAAGGTTCAGACCAAGACCGCCGATTCCACCCCCGTCACCCAGGCGGCCGCCACGGTGGTCGAGACCTTCTCGCTGCTCGACCTCGCCGCCCAGACGGCGGGTGCCCAGGGCAACGGCCAGGACCAGCAGACCGGCCAGGGCTTCGCCTCCAACCAGGACGCCGCCGCCGCCGTCGTCCAGGCCGATCCCACGCCGACCCAGGACACGGGCGCCGCCACGGCGACCGAGGCCGAGACCCGCCCCTTCGCCGCCATCCTGGCCGCCCAGGTCGAAGCCTCCACCGCCGAGGATGCCGCCCCCGAACAGCGCACCGTCGCCGGCCTCGCCGGGGTGGGCTCGACCCAGGCCGCCGACAAGGCGTCGGCCGGCCAGGCCGCCCAGTCCGCGGCGCGGACGCCGCGCACCCAATTGCAGGCCCAGGTGATGGAGCAGGTCTCCGTCCAGATCGACAAGCAGGTCAAGGACGGCGCCGACACCATCAAAATCCAGTTGAAGCCCCATGAGCTGGGCAAGATCGAGATCAAGCTGGAGGTCAGCAGCGATGGCCGTGTCTCGGCCACCGTCACCGCCGACAAGCCCGAAACCCTCGCCATGCTGCAAAAGGATGCCAAGGGGCTGGAAAAGGCCCTGGAAGACGCCGGGCTCAAGCCCGACAGCACCGCCACCAGCTTCAGCCTGAAGGGCGGCGAGCAGCAGCAGAACGCCGATCGCGGCAACAACAACACCCGCTCCCGCCGTGGCCGCAACCGCCAGGCCGCCGGCGGCGACGATGCCCAGCTGGCCGGCGCCGGCGCGGCCCAGGCCGCCCGCGGCCGCACCCTGGGCGGACGCTCCGGCGTCGATATCTCGGTGTAGGAGCCAGTCCGATGACCACCATCGACACATCAGCCACCGCCGCCAATGCCGCTTCCGCCGCCACCGGCTCGGCCGCGGGCAAGGCGACCCTGGGCAGCAACTTCAACACCTTCCTGACCATGCTGACCACTCAGCTGAAGCATCAGGATCCGCTGTCGCCCATGGACTCGACCCAGTTCACCAACCAGCTGGTCCAGTTCTCCAGCGTCGAGCAGCAGATCAACGCCAATTCCAACCTGGAAAAGCTGATCAAGCTGCAGCAGACCTCGCAGACCAGCCAGGGCATCAACTATCTCGGCCAGACGGTCGAGATGTCGGGCACCGATCTGCCGCTGCAGGACGGCGCCGCGTCGCTGACCTATACGCTTCCCAAGGAAGCCCGCGACGTGAAGATCGCCATCCGGGATTCGTCGGGCGCGGTGGTCAAGACCATCAACGGCGAGACCAAGGCCGGGGCCCACAGCCTCGACTGGGACGGCAAGAACTCGTCGGGTACCCAGTTGGATGACGGCCGCTATTCCATCACGGTGACGGCCACCGCCGCCGACGGATCGAGCATCACCACCACCAGCACCACCTTCGGGCGGGTCACCAAGGTCACCAACGACGCCACCAGCGGCACCACCCTGGTGATGGCCGCCGGGACCAAGGGCAACGACATCTCGCTCTCCATGGATAAGGTGGTCAGCGTCAAGGACAACACCAGCAGCATCAACACCGCCCAGTTGAATGCCGCGAACGCCCAATACCAGGCCGCACTGGCGCAGCTTAATGCGCTGAAGGCCGCAACGAACAACACCGGCTCGAGCAGCCAGTAAGAATTTAGGATCAGGAGGATATCATGAGCTTGTACGGCGCATTGTTCTCGGGTGTCTCCGGTCTGGCTTCTCAGTCCAGCGCCATGGGAGCCATCTCGGACAACATCACCAACGTGAACACCACCGGCTACAAGGGTGCCAAGGTCAACTTCCAGACCCTGGTGACCAAGCAGGTCTCCCTGACCACCTATTCGCCGGGCGGCGTGCAGTCAAAGCCCCGCGCGGCCATCGACAACCAGGGCCTTCTGCAGGCCACGTCCAACTCCACCGACCTGGCCCTGTCGGGCCAAGGCATGTTCGTGGTCAACACCGACCCCGATCCCGCCACCTCGGGCAACGGCATGTTCGCCTATACCCGCGCCGGGTCGTTCAAGGTGGACAAGGAAGGCTATCTGCAGAACGTGTCGGGCTTCTATGTCCAGGGCTGGCCGCTGCAGCCCACCAACAACAACGTTCTGGCCAAGCCGACCGAACTGACCGTGGACGGCAACACCTATATGAAGGCCTACAAGCAGGCCGACGGCACCTTCCACTACGTCAACCAGAACATCATCAACCCGCAGGAAGTGAAGTCCCTCAATCTGAAGACCATCGGCGGCACCGCCGACCAGACCACTCAGATCAAGATGGGCGCCAACCTGCCGTCGGGCGACACCATCTACAACCCGGCCAGCACCTCGTCGTCCGGCTATCACCAGACCAGCGTGCTGATCTACGACTCGCTCGGCGACACCCACAATTTCAACGTCAACTGGACGAAGACCAATTCGAACCAGTGGGACGTGGAAACCAAGAGCAACTTCTACTCGGTGTCCACCACGCTGACCGACGTCAAGCAGAACTCGACCGCAACTCTCAAGCTCTATGGCGACGCCGCCGGCAACACCTCGAACGGCGTCTCCACGTTGCTTGCCTCGGGTACGGCGCTTGGCTATTTCGCCAGCACCGGGGCCATCGCCATGCCCACGGGCACGCTCGCCAGCAGTAACGTGCTGCCCGTCGGCACCATCCTCAACGTTTCGGGAGCATCGGGCACCGCCAGCACCAACAATGGCGATTGGTACGTCAAGACCGCCTTGACCACCAGCCCGACCATCACGGACACCGCATCCACCTCGATTACGATCGAAGTCGGGGGAGCCACGAAGAACTACACCGGGTCCTTCACGGCCGCGGGTCCGAACCTCGACTTCACGGGCGATGCCTCGTACTCGGCCAGCCTCTTCTCGGCGGGCGACTACATCAAGGTCAGCAACACCCTCAGCGGCACGGCGAATACCGGCTATTACAAGGTCACCGGCACCCCCGCAACCGACGCCCCCAAGCTGTTTCTGACCCCTGCCGACTACATCGTCACCTCCACCGCCCCCTATCTGGACCAGCGTGGCGTCACCCCGCCGTCGGGTGCCGCATCCATGGACATCCTGGATCAATCCAATCCGTCTCTCGTCTATGCCAGCCAGGCCAGAATCGACTTCTCCGCCTCGTCGTTCTCCGACGTTCAGTCGCTGAATGCCAAGAGCTTCTCCATCACCATCAACGGCTACGATCTGAACGTCTATTTCGACACCACCGGCACGAAAGCACCGGCGGCGGGCCGGGAAGTCGTCATCAACCTCAACAACGTCAACTACACCTCGGGCGCGGACGTCGCCACCTTGGTGGCCCAGGCCCTGCGCAATCCGAAGAACTGGGACGAAAACACGAACGCGGGCATCGCTGCCGGCAAGACCGTCGTGGCCCTGGGCAGCACGCTGCCGCTTTTCCGGGCCAATGGCTCTACCGTGGAAATCGTCCAGCAGTCCGGCGGCCCCACCGCCAAGTTCAACTTGTCGGGCATGGGAACCTCCGTCGCCCAGTCGCAGACCCGCAACTGGAGCTCGGCCATTCCTTCGGTCGATACCGTGGACGGCCTCTTCTACCTGAACACCATCACCGCCACCAACCCGGCCATCACCTTCAACGGCGACGGCACGCCGAAGCAGATCAACGTCGGCAAGATGGCGGTGAACTGGGCCAACGGCGCGCAAAGCATGACCCTGGTGCCCAACGGCACCGGCGCCGACCAGCGCATCAGCTGGTTCGTGGGCAACACCTCGCAGGCCGACGGCATGACCCAGCTGGGCGGCACCTACCAGCTGGCCTATCTCAGCCAGAACGGCGCCAAGTTCGGCAACTTCTCCGGCGTGTCCGTGGGCACCGATGGCGTGGTCACCGCCCTGTTCGACAACGGTGTCCGCCGCCCGGTGTTCCAGATCCCGGTGGCCACCTTCACCAACCCCAACGGCCTGGAATCGCTGACCGGCAATTCCTGGATCGAGACCAACACGTCGGGCACCTACACCCTGCGCCAGGCCAACAACGCGGGCGCCGGCTCGGTGCAGTCGGCCTCGCTGGAAGCCTCGACCGTGGATATCGGCGCCGAGTTCACCACCATGATCGTGACCCAGCGCGCCTACTCGGCGGCGGCCAAGATCATCACCACTGCCGACCAGATGCTGGACGAGCTGGTGCAGATCAAACGTTAACCGTCCAATCCCTGAACCTGCTTCCTAACACCCAACCGGCGGCCAGAAGGCCGCCGGTTTAGTGTTTCGCGCCTCCCCGACTACACAAAAACCCCACCCGGCAAAAATTGCCGGGCGTTAACCATCTCTTCAGCGGCAAGACCTTAGTCTGTCCTCTGGACGCGCCTGCCGGCCGGCGGCGTGCGCGTGCATCCGATGGAGACGACGTGAACGCATTCCTGCAGATGCTGCGCGGCCTGGGGCCCATGCGGCTGGCCGCCATCGCTGGCGTCGGTGTCAGCATCCTGGGCTTCTTCATCTATCTGATGAGCCGCGTCGCCGCGCCGCAGATGGAGCTGCTTTACGGCGATCTCGACCTGGGCGATTCCAAGGCGATCATCGAGAAGCTGACCGCCGACAAGGTCCCCTACGAACTCCGCAAGGACGGCACAGAGGTCTGGGTGCCCAAGGACCGCAAGCTGGACCTGCGCGTGCGCATGGCCGAACAGGCGCTGCCCGCCGGCGGCCGCATGGCCGGCTACGAGCTGTTCGACAAGCAGGACGCCCTGGGCTCCACCAGCTTCCAGCAGAACATCACCATGGTCCGCGCCCTGGAAGGCGAGCTGTCCAAGACCATCCGCTCCATCGACAAGGTCAAGGCCGCCCGCGTCCACCTGGTGCTGCCCAAGCGCGAGGCCTTCTCGCGCGATACCCAGGAACCGTCGGCCTCGGTGATCATCAAGATGAACGGCGCCCAGCGCCTGGACAAGGGCCAGGTCAGCGCCATCCAGCACCTGATCGCGGCCGCCGTGCCTAAGATGAAGCCGTCGCGCATCTCCATCGTCGACGACAAGGGCACCCTGCTGGCCAAGGGCTTCGAGAATTCCAAGGAATATCAGGCCCAAAGCGCCGAGGAAATGAAGGTCAAGACCGAGGCCAAGCTGGTCAAGACCATCGAGGACCTGCTGGAGCGCTCGCTGGGTCCGGGCCGCGTGCGCGCCGAGGTCACGGTGGACATGGACATGAGCCATGCCACCACCACCGAGGAAACCTTCGATCCCGAGACCAAGGTGGTCCGCTCCCAGGTCACCGTCAACGAGGGCGAGCAGAGCCAGGACGCCGAGCCCACCCCGGTCACCGTGCAGCAGAACCTGCCCGATCCCAACGCCTCGTCCTCGGGCAACATCCGCACGTCCACCAAGATCAACAAGAACCAGGAAACCGTGAACTACGAGATCTCGCGCAAGACCAAGAGCACGGTGCGCGAGATCGGCGAGATCAGAAAGGTTTCCGCCGCCGTCATCGTCGACGGCGTGCGCGAGCAATCGGCCGACGGCAAGCAGACCTCGTACCGCGACCGCACGGCGGAAGAGCTGTCGCAGATCGAGGCGCTGGTCAAATCCGCCATCGGCTACACCAAGGACCGCGACGATCAGGTCAAGGTCGCCTCCATGCCCTTCTACAAGGGCGAGGAACTGCTCCAGGCCGAGGAACCCGGCGAGTTCATCTTCGGCATGCGCCGCGACTTCGTCGAGAAGGTGGCGTCGAACCTGGGCCTGTCCGTGGTCGCCATCCTGTTCCTGCTCCTGGTGCTGCGCCCGCTCATCAGCCGCGCCATCGAGTCCATGCAGGGCCAGGTGGGCCCCGACGGCCGCCGCCTGCTGACCGCCGAGGGCGGCGCCATGCCGCAGCTCACCGGCCCCGGCGCGGCCGCCATGCCGGCGCCCTTGGGCGGCGAGGAAGAGGTCATCGCCGACGAGCTCATCGACATCGACAAGGTGGAAGGCCGCGTCAAGGCGTCCTCGATCCGCAAGATCGGCGAGATCGTCGACAAGCACCCGGAAGAGGCCCTGTCCATCATCCGCAACTGGCTCTACCAGGAAAGCTGAGGAGGTCTTTAGATGGCGCGCGTCAAGGAAGACTACCGCAGCCTCACCGGCCCCCAGAAGGCCGCCATGTTCATGCTGTCCTTGAACGAGGAGCACTCGTCCAAGCTGTTCGGCATGCTGGGCGACGACGAGATCAAGGAACTGTCCCAGATCATGGCGTCCTTGGGCACCGTGTCGTCCAATCTGGTGGAGCGCGTGTTCGTGGAATTCGCCGACGCGCTGTCGTCCACCGGCTCGCTGACCGGCTCGTTCGACACCACCGAACGCCTGCTGATGAAGAGCCTGCCCAAGGATCGCGTCAACTCCATCATGGAGGAAATCCGCGGTCCCGCCGGCCGTACCATGTGGGACAAGCTGGGCAACGTGTCCGAGCAGGTGCTGGCCAACTACCTGAAGAACGAATACCCCCAGACCGTCGCCGTGGTGCTGGCCAAGATCAAGCCCGACCACGCGTCGCGCGTGCTGGCCATCCTGCCCGAGAACTTCGCCATGGAAGTCATCATGCGCATGCTGCGCATGGAGGCGGTGCAGAAGGAAGTGCTCGACGGCGTGGAAAAGACCCTGAGGACCGAGTTCATGACCAACCTCGCCCGCACCCAGCGCCGCGACGCCCACGAACTGATGGCCGACATCTTCAACAACCTGGACCGCAACACCGAAAACCGGTTCATGTCGGCCCTGGAAGAGCGCAACCGCGAAAGCGCCGAGAAGATCAAGGCGCTGATGTTCACCTTCGACGACCTCACCCGCATCGACGCCGCCGGTATCCAGGTGCTGCTGCGCTCGGTGGAAAAGGACAAGCTGGCCATCGCGCTCAAGGGCGGCGCCGACGCCGTCAAGGAGCTGTTCTTCAAGAACATGTCCGAACGCGCCGGCAAGATGCTGCGTGAAGACATGGAGGCGCTGGGTCCGGTGCGCTTGCGCGACGTGGATCAGGCCCAGGCGGCCATCGTGGTCATGGCCAAGGAACTGGCGGCATCGGGACAGATCGTCATCTCCGAAGGCCGCGAGGAAGACGAGCTGGTGTACTAATCCATGGCATACCAGAAATACATGTTCGACCTGGATTTCGGTCCGCCGCCGGCCAACCGGCCCAAGGCGGCCGAACCGGCCGAGGATGCCTATCAGACCGAGGCCGAGCCCGAGCCGCCGCCGCCGCCTACCTTCACCGAGGAGGACCTCCAGGTGGTGCGCGAGGCCGCCTACGAGGAGGGCCACCGCAACGGCATGGCCGAGGCCAACGAGACCCAGCAGGCCCTGCTGGCCGCCTCGCTGGAGCGGGTGTCCAACGCGCTGGCCATGCTGGACAACGCCCAGGCCGACGCCAACGACACCAACCAGCGGGTGGCCGCCCGCGTGGCCATGGCGGTGCTGAAAAAGGTGCTGCCCGCCGCCTGCGAGCAGAACGCCTTCGAGGAGATCGTGCGGACCGTCCACGAATGCCTGGGCCATGTGCTCGACGAGCCGCGCATCATCGTCCGGGTGGATTCCGCACTGGTCGATCCCATGCGCGAACGCCTGGAGCAGACCGCCATCGAACACGGCTTCGAGGGCCGCGTGGTGGTCCAGGCCGACCCCCGGGTGGCCATCGGCGATTGCCGGGTGGAATGGACGGACGGCGGTGCCGAGCGGGATCAGGCCCGCCTGATCGCCGACATCGAAGCGGCGGTGAACCGGGCCCTGGCGCCGCCCGAAAATCGCCCGGAAGAGTAACTGGAGGTCATCATGCCCGATTTCGAACTCAACGACTTCAAGCCGGAAGGCGAAGATCAGGTAGGACGCGGCGATGTTCCGGACATGCCGCGATCGGCCCGCGACCTGGAAGCCGTCTACGACATCCCGGTGCAGGTCTCGGCGGTGCTGGGCAAGGCCACCATGCAGGTCAACCAGCTGTTGAAGCTGGGACGCGGCGCGGTGGTGGAACTGGACCGCAAGGTGGGCGAGGCCATCGACATCTACGTCAACAACCGCCTGGTGGCGCGCGGCGAGGTGGTCGTGGTGGAAGACCGCCTGGGCGTGACCATGACCGAAATCATCAAGACCGACCGGGCCTAAAAGCGCTCTAGCGGGAGAGGGACGACATGCGACTTCTGATCATCGGCACGCTCGACGGCCAGATCGGCGCCGCCAGCCAGATCGCCATGGCCCGCGGCGCCAAGGTCCGCCAGGCCGAGGACGTTCCCGCCGGCCTCGAGGTGCTGCGCACCCAGGGCGCCGATCTGGTGATGATCGACGTCAAGCGCGACATCAAGGGCCTGATCGATTCGCTGGAAGCCGAACGCATCATCGTTCCGGTGGTGGCCTGCGGCATCGCCTCCGACGCCTCGGCCGCGGTGCGCGCCATCAAGGCCGGCGCCAAGGAATACATCCCGCTGCCCCCCGACGCCGAGCTGATCGCCGCCGTCATCGCCGCCGTCACCCAGGAAAGCCACAACATCGTCTTCAAGGACCCCCGCATGGGCCAGACCTTGAAGCTGGCCGAGCAGGTGGCCAATTCCGACGCCTCCATCATGATCACCGGCGAATCCGGCACCGGCAAGGAGCTGATCGCCCGGTTCATCCACAACAAGTCCAAGCGGTCCGACAAGCGCTTCGTCGCCGTCAACTGCGCCGCCATCCCCGAGAACCTGCTGGAATCCGAGCTGTTCGGCCACGAGAAGGGTGCCTTTACCGGCGCCGTGGCGCGGCGCATCGGCAAGTTCGAGGAAGCCCAGGGCGGCACGCTGCTGCTCGACGAAATCTCCGAGATGGACGTGCGCCTGCAATCCAAGCTGCTGCGCGCCATCCAGGAGCGTGAAATCGACCGGGTGGGCGGCAACCAGCCGGTCAAGGTGGACGTGCGCATCCTGGCCACCTCCAACCGCAACATGGAGGACGAGGTCAAGAAGGGCACCTTCCGCGAAGACCTCTATTATCGCCTCAACGTGGTGACCCTGGCCCTGCCCGCGCTGCGCGAGCGCCCGCTGGACATCGGTATCCTGGCCGACCACTTCGCCAAGCGCTACACCGAGGCCAACGGCCTGCCGGCGCGGCCCATTTCCGCCGAGGTCCGCCAGCTGCTGTCGCGCCACCACTGGCGCGGCAATGTGCGCGAGCTGGAAAACACCATGCACCGCGCCGTGCTGCTGGCCAGCGGCGCCGAGATCGGGCCCGAGGCCATCATCCTGTCGGGCAACCCGGTGGGCACCAATTCCGACCCCATGGTCGCCCAGGCCGCCAACGCCGCCGCCTCGGTGATGGGCGCCAGGGGCGCCAATCTGGTGGGCAAGACGGTGGCCGAGGTCGAACGCGACCTGATCATCGACACCCTGTCCCATTGCCTGGGCAACCGCACCCACGCGGCCAACATCCTGGGCATCTCCATTCGCACCCTCCGGAACAAGCTCAAGCAGTATTCCGACGAAGGCGTCGATGTGCCGCCCCCCGCCGGCGGCGAAATCGAACGGGCCATGATCTAAAGCCATGGCAGAAGGACAGGCCCAGAGCCAAAGCGCAGGCAGGGATATCCTGGACCGCTTCGCCGCGTCGGCCCGACGCGGCGACGTGGGCCTGGCGTTCGGCATCATCGTCATCCTGATGGTGCTGATCCTGCCGCTGCCGCCGTGGCTGCTCGACATCGGCCTGGCCCTGTCTCTCACCATCTCGGTGCTGATCCTGATGGTGGCCATCTTCATCGAGAAGCCGCTGCAGTTCAGCTCGTTCCCGACGGTTCTGCTGCTCACCACCCTGATCCGGCTGGCGCTGAATCTGGCCTCGACCCGACTGATCCTGTCCCATGGCCATGAAGGCGTCGAGGGCGCCGGACAGGTGATCGCCGCCTTCGCCAGCTTCATCATGAGCGGCAGCTTCGTCATCGGCATCATCGTCTTCGCCATCCTGGTGATCGTCAATTTCGTGGTCATCACCAAGGGCTCGACCCGTATCGCCGAAGTGGCGGCGCGCTTCACCCTGGACGCCATGCCCGGCAAGCAGATGGCCATCGACGCCGACCTGTCGGCGGGCCTGTGCGACGAACCCACCGCCCGCAAGCGCCGCGCCGAGCTGGAGGGCGAATCCGCCTTCTTCGGCGCCATGGACGGCGCGTCCAAGTTCGTGCGCGGCGACGCCGTCGCCGGCCTGATGATCACCGCCATCAACGTCATCGGCGGCATGATCATCGGCATGGCGCAGCAGGGCCTGACCTTCAGCCAGGCGGCCGAGTTCTACACCAAGCTGACGGTGGGCGACGGTCTGGTCACCCAGGTCCCGGCCCTGATCGTCTCGGTGTCGGCGGGCATGCTGGTCACCAAGGCCGGCGTGCAGGAAGCGGTGGACCGCGCCCTGTTCGCCCAGCTGGCCGGCTATCCCCGCGCCGTGGGCATGGCCGGCGCGCTGATGACCCTGATGGCGCTGGTGCCCAACATGCCGTTCATTCCCTTCGCCCTCTTGGGCCTGGGCATGGGGGCTTCGGCCTTTCTGCTGGACCGCGACCAGCGGGCCAAGGCCGAGCAGCAGGTACAGGAGGCCGAAGCCGAGGCGCTGCAGCAGGCGCCGATCCCGGAAGAGCCCATCTCCACCGCGCTCAAGATCGACCACGTGCGCCTGGAGCTGGGCTATGGCCTGCTGCAGCTGATCAACACGCCCAAGGGCCAGCGCCTGACCGACCAGATCAAGTCGCTTCGCCGCGCCATCGCCACCGAGATGGGCTTCGTCATGCCGTCGGTGCGCATTCAGGACAACATGCAGCTGCCGGCCAACACCTACGTCATCCATGTGAAGGAGGTGGAGGCGGGCCGAGGCGATCTGCGCCCCGCCGCATTGCTGATCATGGACCCCCGGGGCGAGGACATCACGCTGCCGGGCGAGAAGACACGCGAGCCCACCTTCGGCCTGCCCGCCATGTGGATCGACCCCACCAACCGCGAGGAAGCGCTGTTCCGCGGCTATACCGTGGTGGACCCGCCCACCGTGATCACCACCCACCTGACCGAGGTGATCAAGGACAACATGAGCGAGCTGTTGTCCCATGCCGAGACCCAGAAGCTGCTGGACGAGCTGGACAAGGAGCACCAGAAGCTGATCGCCGAGCTGATTCCCAGCCAGATGACCATCGGCGGCCTGCAGCGGGTGCTGCAGAACCTTTTGGGCGAGCGCATCTCCATCCGCGACCTGCCCACCATCCTGGAAGGCATCGCCGAGGCCTGCGGCCATACCCGCAACGTCACCATGATCACCGAGCACGTGCGCGCCCGCCTGGCACGGCAGATCTCGGACAACAACACCGGGCCGCAGGGCTTCATCCCGCTGGTGACCCTGTCGCCGGAATGGGAGCAGGCCTTCGCCGAATCCCTGGTGGGCACCGGCGAGGAAAAGCAGATCTCCATGGCGCCGTCGCAGCTGCAGGACTTCATCAGCCGCACCCGCCAGACCTTCGAACGCTTCGCCATGCAGGGCGAGACCCCCATCCTGCTGACCAGTCCCATGGTCCGGCCCTATGTGCGTTCCATCGTCGAGCGCTTCCGGCCCATGACCGTGGTGATGAGCCAGTCGGAAATCCATCCCAAGGCCCGCATCAAGACACTGGGGCAGATCTGATGAGCGCGCAGATGTCATCCCGACGACCACCGGGAGGAGGGATCTCGTCCTGCTCCGCTCTGCCCGTTCTCCCGCCATCGTTCCAGACGGAGATCCCTCGCTCCGCTCGGGATGACATGGGGAGCGGCAAATGAGACTCAAATCCTTCACCGCGCCCACCATGGCCGAGGCCATGGAACTGGTCCGCCAGGAACTGGGCGACGACGCCATCATCGTCTCGACCCAGCGGGCGGCGGGCTCCAAGGGGGTGCGCATCACCGCCGCCCTGGAATCCGTCGATGCCGACCTGGCCGTCGCCTCCATGCTGGAGGAAGCCACCGGCGGCTCGGAAGTCTCCGAGGCGGTGCGAAAGGCGCTTTCCGAGCACAGCGTGCCCCAGCGCCTGATGGACCGGCTGGTCAACGCCGCCCAGACCTCGGGCCTGACCCAGCCGCCGCTGGCCTGCGCCGCCGCGCTGGAAGCCGGCTTCACCTTCGCCCATCTGCCCGAGCACGGGGCGCCCAGACCCTTCATGCTGGTGGGGCCCAACGGTTCGGGCAAGTCCATCGCGGCCGCCAAGCTGGCGGCGCGCTCGGTGCTGAAGCAGTGGCAGGTGGGCGTCGTCACCTGCGACAACATCCGCGCCGGCGCGGTGGAGCAGCTGGCCGCCTTCACCTCCATCCTGGAGATCGATCTGGTCCGCGCCAGGGGCCCGGAATCCCTGTCCCGGGTGGTGGAAAGCATGAACGGCATGTTCGATCTGGTGGTGATCGATTCCCCCGGTCTCAATCCCTTCAAGCAGAGCGACATGGACTACCTGCAGGCGCTGATCGAGGCCGCCGACGTCGAGCCCGTCCTGGTGATGGCCGCCGGCGGCGACCCGGAAGAGGCCGCCGAGATCGGCGAGGCCTTTGCCGCCATCGGCGCGACCCGGCTGTTCGCGTCCCGGCTCGACACCACGCGCCGCCTGGGATCGATCCTGGCGGCGGCCGAGGCCGGGCAGATGGCCTTCTGCGACGTTTCCGCCAGCCCCCACGTGGCGTCGGGCATCTCGCCCATCTCCGCCGTGGCGCTGGCGCGGCTGATCATGCCGCAATCGGCCGAGGCCGAACCCAAAGACGAAACCTTCTGGACCGAGGCATCCGCATCATGACCACGATGGAAGTTCCCACCCTGGCGCCCCGCCCCACCCTCCGGGCCAAGGGACGCAACATCGTCGCGGTGGCGTCCGGCAAGGGCGGCGTGGGCAAGACCTGGTTCTCCATCACGCTGTCCCACGCCTTGGCGCGGGCCAACCAGCGGGTGCTGCTGTTCGACGGCGATCTGGGGCTGGCCAACGTGGACATCCAGCTGGGCCTGATGCCCAAGACCGACCTGGGCAGCGTGGTGGCCGGGCGCATGACGCTGAACCAGGCGCTGACCCGCTTTCCCGAGGGTGGTTTCGACATCATCGCCGGACGCTCGGGGTCGGGCACGCTGGCCAACATTCCGCTGTCGCGGCTGCAGATGCTGGGCGACGATCTGGTGCTGCTGGCCGGCAATTACGACCGGGTGGTGGTCGACCTGGGCGCCGGCGTGGAAAAGACCACGCGCAATTTCTCGCAACAGGCCGGCACCATCATGGTGGTGACCACCGACGAGCCCACCTCGCTCACCGATGCCTACGCCTTCATCAAGGTCACCCATATGGAGCGGCCCGGCACCGACATGCGCATCGTGGTCAATATGGCCAATTCGACCCGCGAGGGCGAGCGCATCTACAACACGCTCCTGAAGGCCTGCGAGGGCTTCCTGAAGATTTCCCCGCCCCTGGCCGGCGTCATCCGCCGCGACCTCAAGGTGAGGGAGGCCATCCGCAACCAGACGCCGATCATGATGCGCTCGCCCAACGCCGAGGCCGCCGCCGACGTCGAGGCCATCGTCGAGCGCCTGATCCGCTCGCGCTAGCGCCATGTGCTCGGCCATCCCGCCGGCCCCACCCCCGGTCGCACCGCCGCCCCAGGCCAGCGCCCCGGTGGTGCTGAGCGTGGTGGCCGACAAGGGCAACGCCGAGGCACTGGCCAAGCTCCAGGCCGGAATGGTGATCGCCGCCGCCATGACCGCCGTCGAAGGCAAGGGAACCGTCCAGGTGATGACCGCCGACGGCAGTTCCCTGTCGCTCCGCCTGCCCCCCGGCCAGCCCTTGCCGCCAGACGGCGCGCAACTGGCCATGCAGTACATCTCGCAGAACGGCCTGCCCGCCTTCAAGCTGCTGTCCATCAACGGGCGGCCTGCGAGCGGCCTGCCCCTGGCCCCGCTTCAGACCGGCCTGCCCAATCTGCCCGACCTTGCCGCCCTGCTCGGGCCCGGCGGCGGGGCCAAGCCCCAGGCGGCGCCGAACGCCCTGGCCCAACCCGGCCCGGCCGGAGCGCCGGTGGTGACCTCCCCCGGACTGGCGGCGGGACCGGTGGGCCTTACCGCCACGGTAATCCGCTCCGGCCCGCACGAAGCGGTGATGCTGCCCGGGAATACCGGCACGCCGGGACTGGACATCAACCAGCCCCTGCCCGAGACGCTCTCCGGGCTGGCGTCGGGCACGCGGCTCACCGTGCGCATCGCCGCCATGGCTCCGCCGCCCCAGGGCGCGGTGAGCGGCGGCCAGCCGGTTCCCACCGCGACGGCCCAGCCCGCCGCCAGCGCCGCCCCCCCGCCACAAGGCCAGCAGGCCGCCACGCCGCAGGCCACCCCGTCCGTTCCCGCCGCCGGAATGCCGGCGGCTCCGCATACGCCCCAACTTGCCGGTCAGCCGGCTCCGGCGGCCGCCGCCGTCCCTGTTCCCGGCGGCACGCCCGCCGCCCCGCCGGCGCCCGGCCCATCCCAACCGCAGCCGACCACCACCATGCCCGCCGTGGTGCTGTCCCAGCCGGCCGGCGGCGCCGCCCTGGTGCAGAGCCCGGCAGGGGTGCTGTCGCTCAACGTCGCCTCGCCGCTGCAGGTGGGCAGCCTGCTGCGCCTGGAGGTGATCGGCCAGCCTTTGCCTCCGCCGCCCCTGGCCCCCGCCCCCAGCCCGCCCCAGGGCCTCACCCCCGGCGGCTGGCCCAGCCTGGACCAGGCGGTGGATGCCCTGATGCAGACCGACCGCCAGGCGGCCGAGCAGCTGATGCGGATGATCCCCCAGGCGGGGCCCCGGCTGGCCGCCGCCCTGTCCATGTTCGCGGGCGCGGTGCGGTCGGGTGATGCCAAGGCTCTGCTCTCCGAACCGGTGACCCGCGGGCTGGAAAAGGCCGGGCGCAAGGATCTGGCCGACAGGCTGAAGCAGGAGTTCATGGATCTGGCCGAGGATTCCGCCCGCCCCATGGGCCGCGGCGACTGGCATTCCATCACCCTGCCCTTCGCCCATGGCGCCAACATCGACCCCATCGACCTCTACGTCCACCGTCCGCCCGACGACGACGAGGGACGGGGCAAGCAGGGGGCCGAGCAGCGCTTCATCCTGGACGTGCGCATGAGCGTGCTGGGCCGCATCCAGCTGGACGGGCTGGTGCAGAAGGACCTCAAGCGCTTCGACCTGATCGTGCGCACCGCCGAGCCGTTGCCCGCCGTCCTGTGCCGCGATATTTCCGGCATCTTCGCCGAATGCGGCCAGCTGACCGGCATCAAGGGCCAGGTGTCGTTCCAGGCGGGACGGCCCTTCGTGGACCTTTTGCCGTCGGCCGCACCGGCAACGCAAATCGTGGTATGATCCCTGCGCGGCGTCTTCCCTCCCCGACCGATGGCATAGGCTTTGCTTGAAGATTCAGGAAAACCACAAGCATCGTCTGAGATGAACACCATCGCGCGCGACCCCAAAGGCTATTACGCGATCCTCGGCCTCGCCCCCGGAGCCGATGCCGGCGCCATCAAGAGCGCCTACCGTTCCCGCGTGAAGACGGTCCATCCCGACCGCAACGCCTCGAAGCGTGCGCAGGAGGAATTTCAAAGGGTTATCGAAGCCTACGGCGTGCTGAAGGACGTGGTGCGCCGGGCCGAATACGACACTTTCGGCCAGGAGGCCAGCCACGACGACGACGCCCAGGTGGCGGGCGCGCCCATCGCCTGTGGGGGCTGCGGCGCGCTGACCGCCCAGCCCCGCTACGTGATCTACCACTGGGTCCGCTCGTATCTGGTGTGGGCAAAAAACGGCACGGTAGAGGGAATTTTTTGCCGGGCATGCGCCGACCGCGCCTCTGTCCGCGCCTCGATCATCACCTGGGCCTGGGGCTGGTGGTCGCTGCCCGGATTGCTGCTCGCCCCCCTGGCGCTGTTGCGCAATCTGCTGGGCGGCACCAAGCCGCGCCACGAGAACGCCCGGGTGCTGATCCGCCAGGCCCGCGCCTTCCTTGGCCGCGGCGAGTTGGAACTGGCCCGCTCGCTGGCGCAGCAGGCCGGACGTTTCGCCCGCCTGCCCGACGACCGCGCCCGGGTCGAGGATCTGATGCACGCCACCCGCGACGTGCCCGACAACCGCCGGCTCAAGGCCCGCTGGCGCTTGAGGGGCGGCGTGTTCCTGGCCCAGGCCCTGCCCCTGATGGCCCTGCCCGTCACCGTCGGGGTCTTCGCCCTGATCGCCACCAAACCGTGGGATCTGCCGGTCGCCACCTCCGCCGCGCCCATCGCCATGCAGCCGGCCAAAAGCGGCGAAATCCGCCATGTGGCGGTGGACAGCCTGAAGGTGCGCATGGCGCCCTTGCCCGGCGCCCCGGTGCTGACCCTGCTGGACCGCTTCACCACCGTCGAGGTCGGAGCCGACCCCGTCGATCCCGAATGGGTCAAGATCAGGACGCCGTCGGGCATCGACGGCTTCGTCGAGACCCGCTCGCTCTATGCCGGATCGGGCGGGCGCTTCAAGGCGCAGTGGTGCGCCGAGAACCGGGGCGCCCAGCCCAGTGCCGGCGAAATCCTGACGAGGCGGGTCAGCGGCGACCACCGGCTGCTGGTCCACAACGAGGGCCGGCGCGACGGCGTGATCAAGTTGAAGACCCTGGCCGGCAACACGGTCACCGCCTTCTACGTGCCCGCCACCTACCATATCGGCATCGGCGGCATCCCCGAGGGCACCTACCGCATCGAATTCGCCACCGGCGCCCGCTATTCGCGCGGCTGCGGAGTGTTCCTCGACGACATGCAGGCCTCGGTGCTGCCGGTGACGCTGACCTTCAAGTACCAGTCGGCGGGAACCATCCGCTCGCTGACCAAGATCGCCGAAATCTCGCTGGCCCCCGCCCCCGACGATCCGGTCCAGCCGCAGCCGCTGCCCGCCGACCGTTTCGCGGCGGACGATTGACGGCGGGGCTTATCACCGAGTGTCATCCCGAGCGAAGTCGAGGGATCTCCGCTTGGCGCGACGGAACCAATTCTGAAATATCGCCCCAGGATGAGATCCCTCGCTTGCGCTCGGGATGACAAATCGAAGCGCCTACTTCCCCGCCCGTTTCTTTTCCAGGGTGGCCCGCACCTGCCCCAGCTCGCGTCCCATCTTGCGGATGTCGTAAAGCAGGGTTTCCAGCACCAGGATCACCAGATCGGGCGTCTTGCCGATCTGGGATTTCAGCGCCGCCATGGGAATCACCAGGCAGGTGGTGTCCTCGGCGGCCATGGCGGACGCCATGCGCGGCTCGTTGTCGATCAGGGCCATCTCGCCGAACACCCCGTTGGCGCCGATCTGGCCGAGCGTGACCTTCTGGCCGCCCACCGTCTTGAAGATGGAGACCTTGCCGTTTTCCACCACATAGGCCATGTCGCCGGGATCACCTTCGTTGAAGATGACCTGGCCGGCGTGAAACTTCTTGCGCCCCGTCCGTTCCTGGGCGGGCTTGGGCGCCTGGACCACCGGGGCGTGGGGCGCGGCGGCGGGGCGCGCCGGCGGGGTGGCGCCCATGGGCACCACCAGGGGCAGCGGCTTGACCAGGGGGGCGGCGACGCGGCGCTCGGCCACGCCGGGCGGCGGCCGCGACAGCAGCCGGCGGTCCGGCCCCTTGAAGGACGCGGTGCGCACGAAGGCCTTGGGATTGACCAGGGCGTTGCGAATGCGGCGGAACAGGGAATCCGTGGACATGGGCTTGACCAGGAATTCGTTCACGCCGGCGCCCCGGGCCTGGAACACCACCTCGGTCGCCGATTCGGCGCTCATCATGATGATGGCCACGTCGTCGCAGGCCACCATGTCGCCGGCCCGCACGAAGCGGGTGAAATCGATGCCGTCCATGGGCGACATGTCGTGATCGACGATGACCAGATGCACCGGCTGCTGCCCCAGAATCTCCAGCCCCGTGGGGCCGTCGCCCGCCTCGAGGATGGTCTTGATGCCGAAGGATTGCAGCGCGGTCTTGATGAACGACCGGGCATAGCGCGAATCGTCGATGATGAGCGCAGTGATCGGGCTCAGATCGACATCGATGTTCATCCGGACGTTCCCTCCACCCGCTGGTCCCCTGAGGTTAGCCAGGGCGCGGGCATCTGCCAAGCCCTACTGGAGCCAGGACTGCCTTCCCCGTCACTTGCCCGCACGGAGTCCTTTGCTTGACGGCGGTCAATGAGCGGCGCTATCACCGGCGGGCAGAATGCCTGTCTCCTGGGAAGAGGGCCGCGAAAGTCATGACGCAAGCACACGCCAGAACCGGAACGACACCGGTAACGCCGCCGTTTTCGCCGGTGCTGCTGCTGGGCATGGCCTTGAAGCCGTTCCGCCCGGCGGCGCTGCAGCCGCTGTTCGACGCCATGCTGAAGGTGATCCGCCGCCGCCATCCGGACATTCTGGAGCGCATGTCCGATTATGCCGACAAGGCGGTGTGCATCGACCCCGTCGACCTGCCCTTCGTCATCCTGCTCGAGCCCAATCCGGAAGACCCGCGCCTCTCCGTCCGCCGCTCCATCGAGCCGGGCGAGGTGGCCGCCACCATCCACGGGCCGCTGGAGATGCTGATCGCGCTGGCCGAGGGCAAGGTGGACGGCGACGCCCTGTTCTTCTCGCGCCGCCTGGTGATCGAGGGCGACACCGAGGTGGTGGTGGCGCTCAGAAACGCCATCGACGGCGCCGGCATCGACCTGATCGAAGACATCAGCCTGGAACTGGGCCCGCTGGCCCGTCCCTTCCGCGGCCTGGCCGGCGCGGCCATCGGCCTGATGGGCCGCATGCGCGAGGATTTCGAGACGCTGCGCAATGCCATCATCGCCCCGGCGGTCAAGGACGTCACGAACCAGGGCGCCCGCATCGCCCAGCTGGAGGGTGAGTTGAAGCAATTGCGCAAGGCGGCACGGCGCGGAGGCGCGGCCTGATGGCATCCGTGAATTTCCCCGTCCGTCCCGAGCTGGTTTGCCCGGCCGGCACCCCGGCGGCACTGAGGAGCGCCGTGGATGCCGGCGCCGATTGCGTCTATGTGGGGTTCCGCGACGAGACCAACGCCCGGAACTTCCCCGGCCTCAACTTCAATCGCAAGGAACTGGCCGAAGGCATCGCCTATGCCCACGAGCGGGGCGCCAAGGTCCTGGTGGCCATCAACACCTTCCCCCGCGCCGGCGCCCCCGAGATCTGGCATCAGGCGGTGGCCGACGCCGCCAGGCTCAGGGCCGATGCCGCCATCCTGGCCGATATCGGCCTGATCGCCCACGCGGCCCAAGCCCATCCCGAGCTGCGGCTCCATCTTTCGGTGCAGGCCGCCGCCTCCAATCCGGATGCCATCCGCTTCTACGCCGAACGCTTCGGCGTGAAGCGCGTGGTGCTGCCCCGCGTGCTGACGGTCCAGGAGATCGCCGCCGTCAATGCCCGCATCGCCCCCGTCGAGACCGAGGTCTTCGTGTTCGGCGGGCTGTGCGTCATGGCCGAGGGACGCTGCGCCCTGTCCTCCTACGCCACCGGCCAGTCGCCCAACATGAACGGCGTCTGCTCGCCCGCCGGCGAGGTGCGCTATACCGAAACCTCCCAGGGCATCACCTCGGAGCTGGGCGGCTTCACCATCAACAAGTTCGCCCACAACGAGCCGGCCGGCTATCCCACCCTGTGCAAGGGCCGCTTCATCGCCAAGGACAAGGCCAGCTATCTGTTCGAGGAACCCACCTCGCTCAACACGCTCACCATGCTGCCCGACCTGATCAAGGCCGGCGTCACCGCCTTCAAGATCGAGGGCCGCCAGCGCGGCCGCGCCTATGTGGCCGCCGTGGTCCAGGCCTTCCGCGCCGGCGTCGATGCCGTCATGGACGGCAAGCCGCTGCCCGACATCGACCTCGACCGCATCACCGAGGGCGGCAAGCAGACCACCGGCGCCTACGAGAAGGCTTGGCGATGAGCATTTCTGTCATTCCGACGACCATCGGAAGGAGGAATCTCCTTCTGGCCGAGCGAGTCCGATTGGCCCGCATCCTGCCAAGCGGAGATCCCTCGGCTTCGCTCGGGATGACAGAAATGGCCAAGGGACCGAATCAATGACCTCTTCCCCCAAACTGACCCTCGGCCCGGTCCTGTTCAACTGGAAGCCGGAAGACCTCCGTGACTTCTACTTCCGCATGGCCGACGAGGCGGACGTGGACACCGTGCATGTGGGCGAGGTGGTGTGCTCCAAGCGCACGCCGTTCTTCGAGCCCTTCATCCCCGAGGTGGTGGAACGCCTGGCCGCCGCCGGCAAGGAAGTGGTGCTGTCGTCGCTGGCCCTGATCATGAGCGACCGCGAAATCGCCCAGGCCCGCGACCTGGCGCAAAACGACGGCATCCTGGTGGAAGCCAACGACATCTCGGTGGCCGCCCTGATGCAGGGGCGCCCCTTCGTCGCCGGGCCGCTGCTCAACATCTACAACGAAGGCACGCTGGCCACCCTGGCCGCCATGGGCGCCACCCGCGTCTGCCTGCCGGCCGAGCTGTCCGCCGACGCGGTGGCTGCGCTGGCCGCCTCCACCGCCATGGAAACGGAAGTCCAGGCCTTCGGCCGCCTGCCGCTGGCCATCTCGGCCCGCTGCTACGCCGCCCGCGCCCGCAACCTGTCCAAGGACGGCTGCCAGTACGTCTGCGCCGACGATCCCGACGGCATGGCGGTGGAGACCCTGGACGAGGTGCCCTTCCTGGCGGTCAACGGCACCCAGACCATGTCGTACCACATCATGGACCTGCTGGGCGACGCGGCCGGGCTGGCGGCGCGCGGCGTCGAGCGCTTCCGCCTGTGGCCGCAGACCTTCGACATGGTGGCGGTGGCCGCCCTGTTCCGCGCCGTGCTGGCCGGCAAGACCGGCCTGGACGAGGCCGAGGACCGGCTGGCCGGCCTGTGTCCGGGGGCGGAATTCGCCAACGGCTACATTCACGGCCGCCCCGGCCACCTCTTCATTGAAGCGCAAGATTGACCATCTCTTGTTCATGAGCGCGCGGCCCGGCATACTGTATGGGCCGTATTTTGGCTTTTCGGGACGGCGGTGCGGCCTTGGGGGGCTCCCGCCTGGGGTGAGCGACATACATGGCTGATGATGGCAAGGGCAAGGATGCTGAGGCGGCCGAAGGCGAAGTCTCCTTCGAGCACAAATTCTTCACGTCCTTCGAGGATCTCTATTTCCGACTGACCGATTCGGGCGAGCCCGTGGCGGTCTTGAAACTCGCCACCAACGAGGCGGTGCTGTCCTTCGACGGCATCAAGCGCGAGTTCGGGATGAAGGAGGACCAGCACGATTTCAAGATGCTGGACAAGGTGGCCGAGGGGCTGCAATTCGTCCGCGGCCTGCGCCCCGGCGACCGCCTGCCCAAGGAGGTCACCACCCGCGAGGCGTCGTGGGAACCCCAGGACCGCCACCGCCGCATCGCCTATCAGCGCCTGACCATGCAGCTGGTGACCTGGCTGACGGGCAACGAGCACGTCATCAGCAACGTCTCGGAACTGGCCCAGGTGGCCGACGACCCCCAGGTGAAGAAGAATGTCCAGCTGGCCTTCACCGAGGCCGCCGAGGAACTGGGCCTGGGGCGCGAGAACCGCGACGAGGTGGTGCGCTACATCGAGACCCTGGCCAAGGAACTGGCCTATATCGAGGCGCTGCGCGACACCTACGGCGAGGTGCAGAAGATCGACGAGAAGCTGCAGGGCCTGCGGCGCATCTACGGCGCCGACCGTTCCATGATCGAGACCACCGACCAGGTCGGCCGCCTGTCCCAGCGGGCGCTCAAGGTCTTCCAGGACTATTTCGACCAGGTGGACGCCCAGACCGGCGAAATCCTGGCCATGCTGAAGAACATCGACAACCAGATCGGCTATATCCGCCAGGTGCGCGACGCGCTGCATTGCCGCCTGCTGCCGTGGGAGGATTTCATCCAGATCTGGAAGACGGTCTTCGTGGTCCGCTCGGACGACAACACCAACAAGATCAGGGATATCTACCAGTTCCTGGCGCCCCGCTACATGCAGTTCAACGACTGGGTCCTGGTGACCAAGCGCGGCATGCAGAAATCCAAACCCCTGGGCGGCCAGATGCGCTGGTAGGGCGCTTGACAGGCCCGTCCGATTTGAACATTATCCCGCTTCCCGTTTTCGGGGCCGTAGCTCAGTTGGGAGAGCGCCTCGTTCGCAATGAGGAGGTCAGCGGTTCGATCCCGCTCGGCTCCACCAAGTTTCCGAGCCAAGGAAATCAGGTACATGCAGGGCCGGTGGTCACTCCACCGGCCCTAAGTGTGTCGCAATCTGCGAAGCGGGCACAAGATCTCTTCCAGCCGCTCGGGCAGCGGAAAGCGAAGTCCTAAGAGCAATCATCCCACCGGAATCCGGATGGTGAAGATTGCCCCGTGTCCCTGCTCTCCGCCGACCAGGATCTGGCCACCATGCTTGTTCACCACCACGTCATAACAGATGGCAAGGCCCTGGCCGGTTCCCTTCCCGACCTCCTTGGTGGTGAAGAACGGGTCGAAGATATGATGGGCGATGTCTTCGGAAATGCCGGTTCCAGTGTCGGAAATCCGGATCTCCACCCAATCGCCGCACAGCGCGGTTTCAGCGGTGATGGTTCCCGGCAGCGGCTTCCCTGATTCCTCGATGGCATGGGCCGCATTGACGAGCAGGTTCAAGAAGACCTGATTCATCTCGCCGGGATGGCAGTTGACCAGCGGCAAAGCCGGGTCAAAGCGGGTTTCCATCCGGGCCACGTGTTTCCACGTGTTACGGCAGACCACCAAGGTATTTTCCAGCGCGCGATTGATATCCGCAGCGGTTTTCTGTGTCGTGCCGGGATGGGAGAATTCTTTCATGGACAAGACGATGCGCGCCACCTGCGCCACGCCCTCAAGGGATTGGGTGACTGCGGGCAAGGTCTCTTCCCTCAGGAAGTCCATACCGGCGGCATCATAATGCTGCAGGAATTCCTCGGCCTTGCGGCAATCGGCCTCTCCCTCCCGTCCGCTCTGCGCCAGCACCCGCGCCTCCTCCAACAGCGGGAAGACGGCTTCGGCGGCGGACTGGATGAAGGTGAGGTTGTCGCCCACATACTGGATGGGCGTGTTGATCTCGTGGGCGATGCCCGCCGCCAGCTGGCCGACGCTGGCCATGCGTGATGCCTGCAACGCCTCGATCTGAGCCTGTTTCAGTTCTTCCGTCCGCTCCTCCACCAGGCGTTCGAGCTTGGCGTGCTGATCGGCCAGTTCCAGTTGGGCCTGACGGGCGCGCTCTTCCGCCCGCGCCTCGCGGGTCACGTCAGCACCGATACCGCGATAGCCGATGAAGACCCCATCCTGATCGTAGAAGGGCATGCCACTGATGCGGACGATCTTCTCGTCCTTGCCGTCCACAGGCCCGATATGGAACATCAGGTCGCGGAAGGGGAGATGATTCGCCAGATCGTCGGCATGGGTGCGAGCCAGGTCCGCATCGAAATCGGACAGGCCCACGTCGAAATAGGTGTAGCCCAGAATGGCCGCCGGCTTGACCCCCAGGATGGCGCCGATGCGATCCGAAACGAAGGTCAGACGGTAATCCGTATCGGTCTCCCAGAACCAATCCGACGCCGATTCGGCCAGATCGCGGAAACGCCCCTCGCTTTCGGTCAGAGCGGCTTCGCGATGGGCCACCGAAGAACGCATCGCCTCGAACGCGGAGACCAGATTGCCGACCTCATCCGCCGAGGGTGGCGGCAGGACCACGTCATAGCGCCCCTTGGACAACAGGTGGCTGGCTTCCACCAGCCGCCGCAGGGGCGCAATGACGGTTCGCGCCTGCAGCCCCACCACCGCCATGGTTCCCAGGATCAGAATCAAGGCGATGGCCAGTTCCAGGCCATAGACGACGGAGAGCGCCGGGGCCACCAGGCTCTCCTGGTCCACCTCCACACTCAGCGTCCCCATCTGGCGGCCAGCCGCCCTAACCTGGGCGGTCAGGCGCAGACCAGTGTTGGGCACGGCATCGTGCGGGAGCAGAGGATAAAGGCGCAAGCCATCCGGGCTGCTCAGGGTCAGGACCCGCCACCAGGGATGCTGAGCATTCGACTCGTCCATGGTCTCGTGGATCTTGGCCAGATCACCGGCCTGGACATCCGGCGCGATCGCCAAAGCCAGCAGGCTGAGGGCGCGCTGCTCGCCGCTGACCCGCTCGACCACCAGCGTCTGCTTCAGCGTATCGAAGGCAATGAAGTGCATTGCGGCAAGAACACAAGCCGCCAACGACAGCAGGGGAATGAGGAGTTTCGCGCGAATGCTCATTGTTCGACGTAAAACGCCTCCAGCCCGAGGTTGCGCAGGGTGTCGTAATCGCTATCCGAAGCAGTCCCGATGGCCTTGATGGGAATGCCCTCCAGCAGGGCATCCCCTTTGGAGGTTTTCCCCAAGGCGATCATCGCCTGCTGAACCTTTGCCGCCAATTCGGCGGATACGCGGGGATGAACCGCCAGAGGATGCGGGGTGTAACGCTCGGTCTCGTAGATGACGGTCAGACCGCCACGCACCTCCGGCTTTTGCTGCTCGAATGTGGCGCGGATCCCGCCGGCGGCATCCGCTTGCCCCAGCAATACGTTGAGATAGGCCGAGTCATGGGACTTGACGTAGAGTTCTGTGACCTTGATCCCCAGCTTGCGGGAGAACTCCGCCCGGGGAATGAGGGCGGCCCCCATGGCGTTGGGAGCGGGAAAGGCCACCTTGCGGCCATCGAGCATCCGGGCGTCGGTCAGCCCGGAATCCTTGCGCACCACGATGATGCCCGAAAGTTTCCCCTCCACGTCGCGAACCAGCGCTCCATACCCCTGACGCCCATGGGCTACAACGTAGTGGTAGGGGTTCATGTAGGCGAAGTCATAGGTGCCGGCATGTAGCCCTTTTTCGAAGACCGGGATGGTGGTCTCGGTCACCAATGTGAAGCGAGCGCCCGTGGCCGATTGCAGATGGTCGATGATGGGGCGCCAGACCGCCTCGATCCGCCGAAGATCGAATTGAGGCACCACCGCCAAGGTATAGGTCTCCGGCTCGGCCGCCCCCGCCACGGGGAACCCGGCGACCAGAACCCCACACACCAAGAGTGTCTTCCGGACTCTGTGTTTCATGCCATGCCCCTCGTTCCTAGGGTCAAAGCCGACCAGCGCGGCGGACCCGCACGGGTTCACGGAACTTGTACATTTTGTGCAGGTTCTGAAGGCGTACGAATAAGGCGTCCGTGATGGTCTGGCCGGCCGCCAGCACCAGCTTGCCGTTTTCCAGTTCAAGCTGGGCTTCGAGATAGTCGCCCGGCCGAAGCCCGGTGCTGGGAATTTCCAGCCTGGTGAAGGAGGCTTCATCCACCACCATGGCGGACAAGCCACGGGCTGCGGCCGTCAGCACGGCCGGATCGAAACGCCCCGGCATCTTTTCCAGGGCGGCAAAGCCGCTTCGCGTCAGTTCCCCCGATCCGATGGCGTCCAGAGCCAGCAGGACATGCAGGATTCGGGCATTGAGCGGGATGTCTTGCCCGGCCTTTCCATCTTGCGGCAAGCCTTTCCCGTTGAACCACTTTTCTTGATAAGCGATGGCGTCGGCCACCGGGGCCATGCGGGGTATCTTGCGCACCAGAGCGGCCCCGGTCTCCGGTACGCGCGCCAGCATCTCTTCCTCCACCGGCGCCAGACGGCTTCCCGACCTGTGGCGGGCCAGCACCTCCGACGGCACGGATATCTCACCGATCCTGGCCAGGGTCGCGGCCAGTTCCAACTCCCACGGCGCGTCCATGCCCATGGAGGCCGCCAGTTGCAGGGACCAGCCCCGCAGACGCAGTGACCGCTGGAAACTTTCGGGTGCCACCATGGACAGCACGTCATTCATCAGGGCGATGCTGCCCGACAGGGTCCCTTCCAGCAGGACTTTCTCCGCGGTGACCAGCCGGTGTTGCCGGATACCGGCCAGGATCCCCTCGGTCAAGGTCGCCATCGAGCAGGGTTTGTTGAAGAAGCGGAAGATCTGCCCGGTGTTGATGGCGTCCACTGCGGTCTTCTGGTCGGCATTGCCGGTCAGCATGATGCGGCTGGTATCGGGAGAAATCTCCTGAAGCCGCCGCAGCACCTCGACGCCGTCCATGCCGGGCATGCGCATGTCACACACCACGACGGCGAACGGCCCTTCATTCTGTGCCTTTCCGAGGGCCTCGATCCCGCCTTCCGCCGTGGTGATGGCCAGTTTCTGCCCCAGCAGCCGCTTGATGCCGGCCAGCAGGTTGGCATCGTCGTCAACCACCAGAATCTTGTCGCTGAGTTCGGGCATCATGATTCCTCCTGACGAAGGGGCTCCGCCATTTTGGCCCAGTCGCCGATTTTCTCCGTGGCGCCGATCCGTTGGAGAAAGGCGAGGTCCAGACCGTCGGTCCAGGCAGTCATGGGTTCAACGCCGTCTGGAACCGGCTTGATCAGATGTTGGGCGGCATGAACCGCCACCAGAGGCGATACTTCCGCCGAGGAATGGTATTCGCAGCGGCTAGGCTCGTGGTGATAGAGCACGGCCTCCACCACCGGATCGGTGAAGCCCCACAATCCCAGCAGAACGCCGCCCAGTTCAGCGTGGGTAGCGCCAAAGGCCTGCCTCTCCGCCGCGATAATGCCGCCGCCCGAACGATCCAGTTCCCGGCGTAATTCCGCCATGGCGTCTGGCCAGTTGGAAAACAGCAGCAGCGAGCCCACATGGGCCAGCATCCCGGCGCATTGGGTTTGCTCCAAGGCCGCTTGGCCAAGGCCATGCGCTTCGGCAATCCTGCGGGCCAGCGCACCGATCTGCAGGCTGCGCCGCTCCAATTGCAGCAGCACGTCGCAGTCGATGCCGCCGCACCGGAAGGCTTCGAAGATGCCGGCCATCACCGTCAGGGCTCGGATCATCTCGAAGCCCAACATCTTGACGGCCTGGAGTACGTCGGTGATGGCCGAAGGAATGTAGAAGAAGCCTGAATTGGTGAGCTTCAGCAGATTGACCGTCAGCCCCACATCGGAAGAAATGATCCGGGCGACCTCGGAGGCCGAGCCGTTGGGCGATTGCAATTCGGCAAACAGGGCGGTCAAGGCGTTGGGCACGGCGGGGATGGAAGTGGCGCCGGCCACCAGGGCGAGCAGTTCCGGACTTCGTAGGGTACGGCGTACGCCGAGCGCGCGGCGGATCGCCTCGACCAGCACCTGCGGCGGACATGGCTTGACGTAGTATTGATGGGCTGGGCCAACCGTGCGGAAGATGGCTTCGCGTTCGGAAAAGCCGGAGAGCACGATGCGTGCCGTTTCCGGCTGCAGGGTTCTCACCCGGTCGAGCAGGGCGGCACCGTCCATGCCGGGCATCCGCATGTCGGTAATCACCACGTCGATGGGCTGGGCCTCGAGAATGCTCAGCGCCTCGTCACCTCCCAGAGCAAACCGCATGTTCCACTCGTTGCGCTGGCCGTAGAGGCTGCGGCGCAAGCCATCCAGAACGCCCTTCTCGTCATCCACGAACAAGATGGTGGGTAAGGCCATATCCATGTCAGGCGTCCTGTGTCTGGGTCAGCGGAAGGCGAATGCGGAAGCAGGCTCCGGCCCCTGGGAGCGATTCCGCCGAGATTTGGCCCCCATGACGATGGATGATGGCGCGGCTGATGGCCAGCCCCTGCCCGGTGCCCTGACCCGGGGCCTTGGTGGTGAAGAACATGTCGAAGATCAGTTTCAGATTGGCCTCGGGAATGCCGGGGCCGGTGTCGCTGATGCTCAGTTCCACCTCGTCGCCCAATCGGCGCGTCATCACCCTTATGCGGCCCGGAGCGTCCCCGCCCTTTTCGGCGATGGCCTGTGCCGCGTTGACGATGAGATTGACCAGCACCTGGTTGATCTCACCTTCGATAACCGAGGCTTTCGGCAGGTCCGGATCCAGGTCGCACTCCATCTCAGCCACGTATTTCCACTGGTTGCGCGTGACGGTGGCCACTACGTCGATCATGTGATTGAGATCGACCGGATGGGCGCTCTTTGAACTTGGATAGGAAAACTCCTTGATCGCCTGCACGATCTTGGAGATCTGGGCGGTGCCGTCCAGGGCCTGCTCCACCGCCGCAGGCAATTCGGTGGACAGGAAGTCGAGATCCAGGGCATCGACCCTGGCGCCCGAATCGCCGCCTGACCGCACCGACTGGGCAAGGTCGAGCAAGCCGGCCAGGCTCTCTTTCATGAAGGTGATGTTGTCGCCCACATATTGGGTCGGAGTGTTGATTTCGTGAGCGATGCCCCCGGCCAGGGTGCCGAGGGCCTCGAAGCGATCGGACTCGGCAATGCGCTCGATCATGGCCGCCCGCTCCTCTTCGGCCGCCTTGCGCGCCGTGATGTCCTGCAAGGTAATGATGACGTGACCATCCTCGGCCAAATCGCCGGTCAGGGCATGCAGGACCTTGCGGCTCTCCCCCGCATCAACCCGGAACTCCAGATCCACGGGCTGGTCGGCCGCATGGAGAAAGGTATGCAGAACCCTCTCGATATCATCGGAATGAACGCCTTGCAGCATGGACTGGATGGAGCCCCCCGTCTGCTCCTGCATCAGACCCAGCATTTCCGCCGCGCCCTCGCCGATCACGCACATTCCCTGGTCAAGATCCAGTTCCACACTGGCCAATTTGGCGATGCGCTGGGCTTCGCCGAGGCGTCTCCTGGCCCGGCTCATTTCACGGGCAACCGCCGTGGCCCTCTCAGCTTGGGTCATCCGCCCCTTCAGGACGGACAGGTAGAAGATCGTGAACAACAGGGAGAGAGCCAACAGGGCAAGGGATGCCGTGGGACGGCTGCTTGACATGAACGCTGCGCTCGGCGTGGCGACCAGCAGCCATGAACGGCCCGCCATGGCAAAAGCGTCCGAGACATGCAGCCCCGAGGTGAGTTCTTCCGGAGAGCGGTTATCGGTCTTGGGAAACAGGCGTTTCTCTCCGTCCGGGGCGCTCATGTCGAACAGATGGATATCGACCAGCGGCAACGCCATGCTAACGGCCTTGCTGCCGGACTCGGACGAAATCAGGTCGCCAAGCCTGAAGACCCCTGAAACGTAACCGGTCAAGGCGCGCCGGTTGGCCTCTGCGCTGCTGGACGCACCCGAGGCGAGGACTGGTGCAAGGATCAGCACACCGTACTGATCGCCATATTCCTGGACCAGGGTGATACGGCCCGTTGCTTCGGGGGCGCCCTTGTCTCGGCCTCGTTCCAGGGCCAGCCGCCGGATGGGATTCGATGCCAGATCGAAGCCCAGGGCGGGCCGGTTGGAGGCCATGGGCTCCATATAGTAGATGGGAATATACTCTTCACGCCGGGCGGCGGGGCGCAAAGCCCCTTGGGCATCGCGCTCGGTGAACGTGAAAGTGTCGAGGCCGTCACGCCGCGCCATGTCCTCATAGCGGGCCCGTTGGTGATCATGCACCAGGGGATTCCAGGAATAGCCCTGGATGAAACCGTGGTTCCGGATGGTCTGTCCCACCATTCGCCGGAAATCCTCGCGGCTGGTGGATCCAGCAGGGGCCACCGCGAAGTGAGCGGCCAGCAGGTTCACGCTGTCCTGGGCGATGGCGATATTGGCGCGGATGGCGATGATCCGCTGTTCGGCCAGTTCGCCGAAGCGGCTTTCCGAACTGTCCCGCTCCAGCAGGTAGACGATGCCGAAAAGCGCCAACGACGACAGGACACCCATGACCGACATGGGAAACAATTGCCCAACGATCTTCACGGACTTGAATGTCGCCATGACCACGCTCCGAGGGAAGGTTAACAACCTACCTTGGACATAGTCCATCTTATTTAGTTTTGGAGGCACTCCCATTTGGGAGGGCGACCGGCAGGCTCAGGATAAGCCGGACCAATTCTGCCTGCCGGGCCTTGCCGGTCTTGGCGAAAATCTGCTTCAGGTATCCCCGCGCCGTACCAACGGTAATGCCCCCTTCCACGGCGGCCTCGTCAAGGGACAAGCCGCGCGCCATGGCATGGGCGAGTTTGGCTTCGGCATGGGTCAGTTCCAGCAGGCGCATCACCTCGTTGGCATTGGGAATGGGATGGTTGTCGGGATCGGAAATGTAAAGTGCGGCCTTTGGCGTGCTGCCCCCTCCTTCCAGGGCGGTCACCGCCACCGACAGCGGAGAGGCATCGGACCGGGATAGACGCATCACGCCGTCATCTCCGGTCTGGATCGCCGATACGATCAGCGCATGCAGATGGGATGTTTCAACCGGCGTGGCAGCGCGGCAGACCTTTCGTGCCCCGATGATGATGCCGTCCCCGGCGGCACTGAAGGCCCCTCCCAGTCGGTTCATGAACAAGACCCGGGCGTCGGCATCCACCACCAGGATGGCAACAGGGAGTTTGTCCAAGGCCGTATCGGCAAAAGTATCTGCCGTGGGCACGGGCATGGGGTCTGGCGTGGCCAGGGCCGCCTCTATCCCCTCAACCAACAGGAACGAAGGACAGGGCTTGGTGAAAAAACGGAATATCTCCGCCTGGTTTATGGCGTCGATGGCGGTCCGCAAATCGGCCGTGCCCGTCAGAACGATATAACGAGCCGTATCGCCGATGCGCCGCATGGCCATAACCATCTGGAGGCCGTTCATGCCCGGCATTTTCATGTCGGTCACCACCACCTGGGGCTTCCACGTCCGGTACGTCTCCACAGCCGCCTCTGGGGACGACTGGAACTCCATCTCCCAGCGCGCAGCCTGAGGATGCAGGGACCGGCGCAAAGCCGCCAGAACCCGGATATCGTCGTCAACAAACAGGATACGGGCTTTGCAAGACATAGACCCTACGCTTCCGGATGCTCCGCGCCAGCGAACCACGATAACGCGGTTCCCTCCGGCTCGGAACATCCGCGTTAACCTGGCGTTATGACCACTTCTGCTATTCGGTAAAGGTTACGGCTTTCCCAAAACTGGAAGTGCTGCTCCGTGGTCTCGCCTGTCTCATTCCTGACAGCCACACAGATCTCCGCCCTTACGGTGACGGCGGTGCAGTCGCTGTCGTCGGCATCGCTGACAGCCCTGAACGCGACGCAGGTCCAGGCGTTCACCGTCACCAACATCCAGGCGCTGTCGTCGACTCAGATCAGCCAGTTGGGCACCACCCAGGCGGCGGCGCTGACCACCACCCAGATTCATGCCCTGACCCCCGGCCAGATGGGCTTCACGCCCACCCAGCTGTCGATCCTGAGCGCCGCCCAGGTGGACGCCTTCGACGCCGCCGAGGTCGCCGTGCTCTCCAGCCTGCAGATCAGGGGCCTGACCGTCACCGAGGTGGGAGCGCTGAACACCACCCAGGTCGCCGTCCTGGCCTCGACCCAGCTGGGGGCGCTGACGGCAAGTCAGGCGCGCGGGCTGACATCGACCCATCTGAACGCCGTCACCACCACGCAGATGGCCGGGCTGGGCAGCACTCATCTGGGGGCGTTGAACACCACGCAGATTTCCGGCCTGACCACCACTCAGCTGGCGGATCTCACCACCACCCAGGTGACGGGCTTTTCCACCACCGGCATTTCCGGCATCTCCACCACCCAGCTGAACGCGCTCAGCTCCACCCAGCTGGGCAGCCTGACGCGGACCCAGGTCGCCGGGTTGAGCTCCACCCATGTTTCCGCGCTGGATACCACCCATCTCAACGCCTTGACCGCCACCCAGATCGGCGGAATGACCGTCACCCAGGTACGCTCGCTCAGCACGACGGTGGTGGCCGATCTCACCTCGACCCAGGTGGCGGCCCTGTCCGCCGCCCAGGTGGCGGCGCTGACCACCACCCAGGTGGCGGGGATCGAGACCACCGATGTGGCGGCGCTCTCCACCACCCAGATGGCGGCGCTGGAACGCACCGACCTGGGCGTCATGTCCACCACCCAGTTCGCCAGTCTGGCCGCGACCCAGCTGGCCGCGCTGACGGCAACCAACGTCACCGGCCTGACCACCACCCAGCTGGCGGCGGTGTCCACCACCCAGATCACCGGCCTGGCCTGCACCCAGGTCAGCAATTTGACCGCCACCCAGATGGGCGGATTGACCACCACCTCGCTGGCGGCGGTGTCCACCATCCAACTGTCGCAATTGTCCGCCACGGCTGTACGCGCGCTCAGCACCACCCAGGTCGGGGGGCTCTCCACCACCCAGGTGGCGGGCCTGGGCTTCACCCAGCTGGTGCAGTTGACCACGACCCAGCTGACCTCCATCTCCACCACCCAGCTGTCGGCGCTGACCACGACCCAAATGGGCATGCTGACCCAGACGCAGGTGGCGGGTCTCACCACCACCGAGGTGGGGCAGCTCTCCACCACCCAGCTGTCGGCCCTGAGCGCCACCGGCATCGCCAGCCTGACCACGCCGCAACTGGGAAGTTCCTCGACCACCCAGGTGGCGGCGCTGACGGTGACCCAGATCGGCGGCCTGACCCTCACCCAGATCGGCGGCCTGTCCACCACCCAGCTGGCGGCGGTGTCCACCACCCAGTTGAGCCGGCTCAGCCTCACCCAGTTGCGCGGACTGACCACCACCGAGGTCGATTCGCTGTCGACCACGCAATTGAGCGGACTGACCGCCACCCAGTTCAGCAGCCTGACCGCGTCGCAGCTGGGCGCGGTCTCCACCACCAGCCTGGCGACGCTGTCCACCACCCAACTGGGCGGATTGTCCTCGGGCGTGCTGGTGGGGATGACCTCCACCCAGCTCACCAACCTGACCACCACCCAGATGGGGGGATTGACCACCGCCCAGACCCGGGGCTTCACCGCCACCCAGCTGGGGGCGTTCACCACCACCCAGCTTGCCGCCCTGTCCACCACCCAGGTGGCCGGACTGACCACCACCCAGATCAACGGCCTGTCCACCACCACCCTGGACGCCATGACCACCACCCAGCTGCGCTCGCTGAGCGTGTTGCAGGTGGCGGCGCTGTCGTCGTCGGGTCTGGCCGGACTGACCACCACCGACCTGAACTCGCTGACCACTGTCCAGGTCGCCGGACTGGAAGCCACCGATGTGGCCGCGCTGTCCACCACCCAGGTCGCGTCGTTGCAGACCACGCAGTTGTCGGCGATGACCGCGTCCCAGATGACCGGCTTGAGCTCATCGCTGATCAACGCCTTGACGACCACCCAGGTCGGCAGCCTGACCTTCACCCAGGTCGGCGCGCTGACCGCCACCCAGCTCGGGGTTCTGGACACCACCGACCTGGCCCAGCTGTCCACCACCCAGCTCAGCCGGCTGAGCTCCACCGCGGCCGCATCCCTCACCACCACCCAGATCAACGGCCTCACCTGCACTCAGCTGGGCAGTTTGGCGGCGGCATCCTTCGCTGCGCTGAACACCACGGATCTGGCGTCGCTCTCCACCACCCAGATCACCGGGGTCGGCGCCTTCCAGCTGATCGCCCTGACCGCGACCCAGGCCGCCGGCCTGACCACCACCGCGCTTTCGACCTTTTCCACCACCCAGATCGCCGGCCTGTCCGTCACCGGTCTGGCGGTGCTGTCCTCCACCCAGCTCAATACCATCGCGACCACCCAGATCACCGCGCTGACCACCAACCAGACGGCCAGGCTGACCGCGACCCAGCTGGCCGCCCTGGACACCACGTCGCTCAGCGCGCTGACCACCACCCAGGTCGGCACCCTGTCCACCACCCAGGTGGGAGGCATCACCACCACGGGGCTGGTGGCTCTTTCCACCACCCAGCTCTGCAACCTGCGCGCCACCGCCATCGCCACCTTGGCCACCACCAAGCTCGCGGCGCTGTCCTCCACCCAGGTCGGCGGACTGACGACCACCGCGGTGGCGGCGCTCAGCGCGTCGGGCGTGGGGGCCTTGACCACCACCCAGGTGGGAAGCCTTTCCACCACCCAGCTGGCGTCCATCAGCGGCGCCAGCATCCGTGGCCTGACCACCACCGAATTGGGATCCCTTTCCACCACCCAGGCCGCCGGCCTGTCCTCGTCGCTGCTCGGCGCGCTGACCGCCACCCAGTTCAATGGCCTGTCCACCACCGGCCTGGCCCAGCTGTCGACCACTCAGATGACGGGTCTGGTCGCCGCCCAGTTGGGCGGGCTGTCCACCACCATGGCGACCGGGCTGTCCACCACGGGTCTGGTCGGCCTGACCGCGACCCAGGTCAGGTTCCTTTCGACCACCAATCTGCAAGCCCTGAGCACGACCCAGTCGGCGGCTTTGACCACCACCCAGATCGCGGGATTGACGGCCACCCAGGTTCGCGGCCTGTCCACCACCACCCTGGGCAACCTGTCCACGACCCAGGTCAACGGCCTGTCCCTGGGCAATGTCACGGCGCTCACCACCACGCAGATGACCGGACTGAGCTCGACCGCCATCGGCTCGCTGAGCACCACCGGCATCGCCCAATTGAGCGCCACCACCATAACGGGGCTGACATCGACCCAGATTACCGGGCTGACCACCACCCAATTGTCGCGGATCACCACCACCTCGGTCGCGGCCCTGTCCACCACGGCTCTTACCGGTCTGTCGACCACCCAGCTGGCCGGCCTCAGCGCCACCCAGGTCGCCACCCTGACCACCACCCAGATCGGCGGACTGACCTCCACCGAGGCGCAGGCGTTGACCACCACCCAAATCGGCGCCCTGACCGCCACCAGCATGACGGGCCTCAACACCACCCAGTTCTCGACGCTCACCACCACCCAGGTGGCGGCCATCAGCGCGGCCCAGGCCCGCGGCCTGGATTCCACCGATTTCAGCGCCCTGTCCACCACCCAGCTCGGCAGCCTGGGCGCCACCACCCTGGGTTCCATACTCTCCACCGCCGTGCCCGGGCTGAACTCGCTTTCGCTGGCGGCACTCTCCACCACCCAGGTCAGGGGCCTGAGCGCCACCGTCATGGCGGTGCTCAAGACCAGCCAGCTGGACGGGCTGACCAGCACCCAGGTGGCGTCCCTGATTTCCACCCAGCTTCGCGGACTGAGCTCGACCGGGATCGGAGGGTTGTCGTCGACCCAATTGGCAGCCGTCACTTCCGCCCAGCTCGGCGCCCTGACCACCGCCCAGTTGGCGGCCCTGTCCTCCACCAGCGTGGCCAATCTGACCACCAGCCAGATCGACGGCCTGACCGCCACCCAGGCGGGGGCGCTCTCGTCGGCCAGCGTGGCGGCACTGTCCACCACCCAGATCCTGTCGCTCAGCACCACCCAGGCCGCCGCGCTCAACGCCACCCAGATCGCCGCCTTGAGCACTACCCAGATCGACAGTCTGGTTACGTTGTTCTAAGAGCGGCCGCTGCCGGGCTTTATGCTTGCCCCTCGCCGGGCGCGCGCTTTCAGCGCGCTTGGCCCCTCGCTCAATGCTCGCATGAGCGCCGCGCCCGTCCATCACAACAAAGGCCACCCGCCTTCCGACGGGTGGCCTCTTTTCTTGCGGCGGACGGATGGTTCCCCGGCCGATATTTTCGACCGGACCTATTCCTCGACCGGCGTGCCGTCCAGATCGCCGGGACCGCCGGCCAGGGCCTCGGAAATGAGGCCGGCGTTCTGGCGGATGGCGCCCTCGATCTCGGCGGCCATGGCCGGATTGTCGCGCAGGAACTGCTTGGCGTTCTCGCGGCCCTGGCCGATGCGGGTGGAATTGTAGGAGAACCACGCCCCCGACTTCTCCACCACGTTGGCCTTGACGCCGAGATCGATGAGCTCTCCCATCTTGGAGACGCCCTCGCCGTACATGATGTCGAAATCCACCACCTTGAACGGCGGGGCCAGCTTGTTCTTCACCACCTTGACGCGGGTCTGGTTGCCCACCACCTCGTCTCTGTCCTTGATGGCGCCGACCCGGCGGATCTCCATGCGCACCGAGGCATAGAACTTCAGCGCGTTGCCGCCGGTGGTGGTCTCCGGGTTGCCGAACATCACGCCGATCTTCATGCGGATCTGGTTGATGAAGATGACGATGGTCTTGGACTTGGACACCGAGCCGGTCAGCTTGCGCAGCGCCTGGCTCATCAGGCGGGCATGCAGGCCCATGTGGTTGTCGCCCATCTCGCCTTCCAGCTCGGCGCGCGGCACCAGGGCGGCCACCGAGTCCACCACGAGGACGTCGATGGCGCCCGAACGCACCAGGGTGTCGGCGATTTCCAGCGCCTGTTCGCCGGCATCGGGCTGGCTGATCAGCAATTCGTCGAGGTTGACACCCAGCTTGCGGGCGTAGACGGGGTCCAGCGCATGCTCGGCGTCGACGAAGGCGCAGGTGCCGCCCTTCTTCTGGGCCTCGGCGATGACGTGCAGCGCCAGCGTGGTCTTGCCCGAGCTTTCCGGACCATAGACCTCGATGATGCGCCCGCGCGGCAGGCCACCGATGCCCAAAGCCACGTCCAGACCCAGCGACCCGGTGGAGATCACCTCGGTCTCGACCACCTGGTCCTTCTGGCCCATCTTCATGATGGAGCCCTTGCCGAACGCCCGCTCGATCTGGCTGACGGCGGCTTCCAAAGCCTTCTGTCTATCCATGGTATCCTTGTCCACGAGACGCAATGCAGCCTGAGACATGGCCGTTCCCCTTCATCTATCCCGAACCGGGCGGTTCCGCAATGAGGATTACCGTACACGAACGAGATGAGAACGCAAGGGGAATTGTTCGCATTTGTTCTTATTGGGTTCCGGCGACGGTTCCTATCCCCCCTCCATCACCTGCTTGACCGCCCCGGCCAGCTGCTTGAGCGAAAAGGGCTTGGGAAGGAAGTGGATGCCGGCATCGGGGTCGATGCCGTCGCGGGCGACGTCTTCGGAATAGCCGGAGATAAGGATGACGCGGATGTCGGGGCGTTCCATGCGCACGAAGCGGGCCAGCGTGACGCCGTCCATGCCGGGCATGACCACGTCGGAGATGAGGACGGCGATGGGCTCGCCACCGTTCAGCACCTCCATGGCCTGCTCGCCCGAACGGGCCTCGATCACCGTGTAGCCCTTGTTCCTGAGCGCGCGGGCGCCGAACAGCCGCACGGCGTCCTCGTCCTCCACCAGCAGGATGGTGCCCGAGCCGGTGAGGTCGGCGCCGGCGGCTTCGGCCTGCTGGGCGGGGCGCCTGGTTTCGGCCGCCGGGTCGGCGTCGATGCGCGGCAGGTAGATGGAGAAGGTGGCGCCCTGGCCGGGTTCTGATTCCACGAAGATGAAGCCGTCGGTCTGGCGCACGATGCCGTAGACGGTGGACAGGCCGAGACCGGTGCCCGCCCCCACCTCCTTGGTGGAGAAGAACGGCTCGAAGATGCGCGCCAGGTTTTCCTTGCCGATGCCGGTGCCGGTGTCAATCACCTCGATCTGCACGTAGTCGCCGGCCGGCATCAGTTCAGGGCCCCGCTGAATGGGCTGGTCCACATGGACGGTGTTGGTGCGGATGGTGAGCGCCCCGCCGCCGGGCATGGCGTCGCGGGCGTTGACGGCAAGGTTGATGATGACCTGGTCGAACTGGCCGGGATCGACGCGCACCAGGCCAAGCGCGCGGCCGTGGGTCATGCGCAGCTCGATGGTCTCGCCCAGGAGGCGGCGCAGCAGGTTGGAGAGTTCGGCCAGCGCGTCGGTGACGTTCAGCAGGCGGGGTTGAAGCGCCTGACGGCGCGAGAAGGCCAGCAGCTGGCGCACCAGCGAGGCGGCGCGGTTGGCGTTCTGCTTGACCTGCATGATGTCGGCGAAGCTGGGATCGCCCGCCCCGTGGCGCTGAAGCAGCAGATCGCAAAAGCCGATCATGGCGGTGAGCAGGTTGTTGAAATCGTGGGCCACGCCGCCGGCCAGCTGGCCCATGGCCTGCATCTTCTGGCTCTGGGCGAACTGCATTTCCAGGTTGCGCTGCTCGGTGGCGTCGATGAAGTGGATGACCAGGCCCGAGATGTCGCCGTCCTCGTGGCTGGGGCTGACGAACAGCTGGGCGATGAGGTTGCGCCGCCCTTTCAGGCGCACTTCCAGATGGGTGCCCGGCGTCGAGCCGGCGATGACCTTGCCCAGCTGCTCCGAGGCGGCGGCGCGATTATCCTCGGCGATGACGTCGATCACCGGACGGCCCACCATGTCGTCGCGGTCGATGCCCAGCATGGCCTGGAGCGCCAGATTGCAGGCGCCGATGGCTCCGTCCAGATCCACCAGGGCGATGCCCACCGGCGCGTCGTCGAACAGCCAGCGGAAGCGGCGTTCGGCGGCGCGCAGCGCCTTTTCCCATTGCTGTTCCGGCACCAGGTCGCGCACCACGACGGAACGGGTGAACATCTCGCCGCCCTCGTCGAACACCGAATGGGCGACCAGGGCCTGGAAGACCTCGCCCGAGCGGCCCCTGAGGCGCAGCTCGGCCCGCTCTTCTTCCGGATTGGGGACGGTGCCGAACACCTCGGCCAGATTGTGGCCGACGATCTCGTCGCCGCTCTTGCCCAGCCATTCGGCCAGGCGCTGGTTGACGTAGCGCACCGTGCCGTCGGCATCCGCCGAATAGCAGCCCACCGGCAGCAGATCGACGAAATCGGAAAGCAGTTCGTTCTCGCGCCGCAGGGTCTCCTCGATGGCGCGGCGCGGGCTGATGTCCTCGATGCTCCAGGCCACCGCCTGGGCGCCGCCGGCCGGGCGGACCTCGAGCGCGAACCACTCGCGCCCGCCGCCCGCCGAGATGACGCTCACCTCGGTGCGCCGCGGCGCGCCCACCGCGGCCGCCGCGTCCAGGCGCTCCAGCTCGGCCAGGGCGCGGTCGTCATCGGCGGCCCGCGCCTTGAGCGGCGCCAGGGGGTCGGCGGCACTCCCCAGCAGGCGGCGGGCCGCCTGATTGCGGTAGAGCTCGCGCCCGTCGGAGGCCGCCACCAGCACGGCGCGGGTTTCCGAATCCAGCGCCCCGGCCAGGGCGGCCTCCTCGCCCGCCGGACGGCCGCGCCGGCGCAGCAGCATCCCCCCCGACACCGCCGCCACCAGGGCGCTGGCGGCGATGGAAGGCCAGCCGGCCTCGGCCACCCCCAGCAGCGCGGTCCCGGCCACCGCGGCGGCCAGGCTGAGGACCAGCGGGGAGGCGATGGATTCAGTGCGCAATTTCGCCCTTCAGCTTCATGACGTAACCGATGATCTCCGCCACCGTCTTGTAGTGCTCAGGCGGAATTTCCTCGTCCAGGTCCACGCTGGCGTAGAGGGCGCGGGCAAGCGGCGGATTCTCGACGATGGGCACCTCGTTCTCGGTGGCGAGGTCGCGGATGCGCTTGGCGATCAGATCGACGCCCTTGGCCACCAGGATGGGAGCCCCCATGGAATCCTGGTCGTATTGCAGCGCCACCGCGTAATGGGTGGGGTTGGTGACCACCACGCTGGCCTTGGGCACCGCGGCCATCATGCGCTGGCGGGCGCGCTGCATGCGCAACGCGCGCAGGCGGCCCTTGATCATGGGGTCGCCTTCGGTCTGCTTGTGCTCGTCCTTGATCTCCTGCTTGGTCATCTTCATCTGCTGATTGAACGACCAGCGCTGGTAGAACCAGTCGGCGGCGGCCAGGGCGAAGACCATCAGCACCACGATCAGGATCATGGCCAACACCTGGTGGCGCAGGTACTCCATCACCGCCATCAGCTCCAGCGCCGCCAGTCCGGCGTATTCGCTCATATGCGATTTCAGCACCAGGAAGATGACGAAGCCGATGGCGCCGACCTTGAACAGGGACTTCACGAACTCGACCAGATTGCGGCCGGAAAAAATGCGCGTAAGGCCCTTCATGGGACTCAGCTTGGAAAAATCCATGGTCAGCTTGTCGGGCAGGAACATCAGCCCGCTCTGGGCCATGGACGAGGCGACGGCCAGGACCATCAGCAGCAGCATGGGCAGGATCATCAGCTTGATCATGCTGAGCGTCACTTCGGCCAGCACCTGCCCCACATCGGCCTGCTCCATGGGAAAGGCGTGGGGATGCTCGATGAAGGGCAGCATCAGGCGCTGGACGTCCTGGGCCATGTGGGGCGCGAACATGGCGACGATGGCCAAGGCGCCCACCAGACCGGCCCAGACCTTCACCTCCTGGGAGGTGGGAATGTTGCCCTGCTCGCGGGCCTGGCTCAGTTTTCGGTCTGTCGGCTCTTCTGTTTTGTCTTCGGCGGAATCGTCGGCCATGGTCTCACCTGGGCTGGACGTAGGGCATCAGGCCGGCTTCGAAGAAACGCAGGAACAAGGTGACGATCAGGGGCATCGATACCATGAACAGCCACATCCCCACCATCACCTGCACCGGCATGGCGACGAAGAACACCTGCAGCGAGGGCACGAGGCGCGACAGCAGGCCGAGGCCAGTGTAGAACACCAGCCCGAACACCACCAGCGGCGCCGCGAACTGGGTGCCGACCTTGAAGGTCTCGGTGACCAGATGACCCAGCGTCTCGGCGTAGTCGCCGAATTGCAGCGGCTGGCCGGGGGGAAACAGGGCGTAGGATTCGAACACCGCCTGGAACATCAGATGATGCAGGTCGGTGGCGAACACCGCCACCAGGCCGATATTGGACAGGAAGCCGGTCAGCAGCTGGCTCTGCTGCTGGGCGATGGGGTCGAACGAGAAGGCGTTGGTCAGGCCCGTCTGATAGCCGATCATGGAACCGGCCATGTTCAGCGTCGACATGATGATCATCACCACCGTGCCGAGATAGATGCCGATCACCGCCTCGCCGAAGATGGCGAGCAGCATGCCGCCCACCGAACCCGGCACCCGCGGGAACGAGCCCCCCACCGCCGGCAGCATGACGAAGGCCACCGACAGCGCCAGCAGCAGGCGGATGCGGGTCGAGACCAGCGAGCCGCCCAGGCCGGGAAACAGCATCAGCGCCGCGCCCAGGCGGGTGAACACCAGAAAGAAGCGGAAGATGTCCAGTTGCAGCAGTTCGGTCAGCACGTCAGCCGCCGCCGGCGATGACGCGGTCCATGATCAACTTCCAGAACTCGGTCAGCGAGTGCAGCATGAAGGGCAGGAACAGAATCATGGAGGCGAAGACCAACAGCATTTTCGGCACGAAGGTCAGGGTCTGTTCCTGAATTTGGGTCAGCGTCTGGAAGATGGAAATCACCAGGCCCACCACCAGGCCGGTCAGCAGGGTGGGCGCCGCCACCTTCAGCATGACGAGGATGGATTCGCGAGCGATGTCGATGAGTTCTGGTTCGGTCATCCTTGCGGCGGCCCCAGGCTCAGATGGGCATGCGCAGGATTTCGTTATAGGCGTTGATCACCTTGTCGCGGACATTGACCACGGTTTCCAGGGTCATTTCCGCATTGGCCACGGCGGCCACCACTTCCCGGATGTCGGCCTTGCCGGCGATGGCGGCCATGGAGGCCTTTTCCGCCGACTTGGCGTCGCCCACCACCACCTTGGCGGCATCCTTCAGCACGCTGGCGAAATCGGTGCCGTTACCCTCGGGCTCGGCAGCCTTGCCCACCGATTCGAACGGGTTGGCGGCGGTCTTGTAGGCGGAGATGGCGTCGGTCAGGCGGGAAGTCATGATGGCGAATCCTTAAACCGGCATCAGGCCTAGCGCAACATCTCGATGGTGCGCGACAGCAGCGAGCGGGACGTGTTGATGACGTTCATGTTGGCCTCGTAGCTGCGCTGGGCCTCGCGCATGTCCATCATCTCGATCAGCGGATTGACGTTGGGCGCCAGAACATAGCCGTCGCGGTCGGCGGCCGGATGCTTGGGGTCGTAGCGGCGCTGGAACTCGGACGAATCGCCCCGGACCTTGTCCACCTTGACGGTGGCCACGCCGGTGGCGCGATCCAGCTCGTTCTTGAAGGTCATCACCTTGCGGCGATAGGGCAGCCCCTCGGGCGTCTGGGCCAGCGAATCGGCGTTGGCGAGATTCTCCGAGATCAGGCGCAGGCGCTGGGACTGCACCTTCATGCCCGAAATGGCGGTCTGCGTACTTTTGCTCAGTTCGTCCATGGCGGTCTCTTCGACTTACCCGGTCAGCGGTTCTAACGGCCGCCCGAGGCGGTCTTGATCATCTTCTGGTACTTCTGGAACAGCGAGGCGGCCGCGTTGTAGCGGGAATTGGCCTCGCCCATCTTGGCCATCTGCTCTTCCAGGATGACGGCGTTGCCGTCGGGCGTGGATTCGTAGGTGCGGCGCTGGGTCACGGCCTTGAACGGGCTGGGCGCCATCTCGGGCACGATATGCTTGGCGTTGGTGGCGGCGGCACCGACCTCGGGCTGGGAGGTTCCGGCCAGGACCTCCTTGAAGTTCAGCGGCTTGATGTCCTTGGGCAGGTAGCGCGGCGTGTTGGCGTTGGCGATGTTGCCGGCCAGCACCTCCTGGCGCTGGGCGATCCAGTCCATCTGGGCCTTGGCCATCTTGAAAATGCCGAGATCGTCGTACATTCGCGCCAAACCTTACGCCTGCAGCAATGATGGGCGAGCAGAGCCTTTTCTCGCCATGTTCACTATCCGCCCGACCCTTTTAAGATTCCGTAAAGTCCGAGTCGCGGCGCGGGTTTGAGGCGGATCGGGCCACCCTTGGCTTAAACGAATTTTAAGCGCGCCGGGGCCATTGTGAAGGCTGACGATTGCGTTGGGAAGCCGCCCATGGGCAACAGGGACATTTGGGACGAGGAGGCGGAAAGCGAGCGGGCCAAGGCCGCCGCCCGGCCCCAGCGCCGTCAGGTCGCCGTGGCGCTGGCCGACGATCCCGACAATCCGGGCATGCCCACCGTCACCGCATCGGGGCGCGGCGCGGTGGCCGAACAGATTCTGCAACTGGCCTTCGCCCACGGGGTGAAGGTCCGCACCGATCCCGATCTGGCCGAGGTGCTGGCCGCCGTCGAGGTGGACACCGTGATCCCGGTGGAGGCCTTCGTCGCCGTGGCCGAGATCCTGGCCTATGTCTACCGCGCCAACGCCGCCATGGGCGCGGCCCCGCCTCCGGGAGGGAGCGCATGAGCGAACAGTCCGAGACCGTCGCCCGGGAACTGGAAAAGGCCGCCACCCT
Source organism: Magnetospirillum sp. ME-1 (assembly GCF_002105535.1). Classification (GTDB taxonomy): domain Bacteria; phylum Pseudomonadota; class Alphaproteobacteria; order Rhodospirillales; family Magnetospirillaceae; genus Phaeospirillum. Next base: position 796,999 of record NZ_CP015848.1, read on the forward strand.
GGTGGGCACCGCCCGCCGGCTGCTCGCCACCGGCACCGAGGTGGACCTGGCCGCCCTGGAAGGCCGGGTGAAGTTCGTCTGCGGCGCCGTCCTCGGCCTGGAGCGAACCGAGGGCGCCGCCTTCCGCCCCGGCCTCGAGGCCCTGGTCGCCGACCTCGACCGGCTGGCCGCCGCGCTGACCCAGCGCCACAACCCGACCTCCCTGGACGCCTGAGCATGGATTCAGCCAATTACCTGCGCTTCATCCTGTCGCTGGTGGCGGTGCTGGGATTGATCTTCGCCGTGGTCTGGGTGGTGCGCCAACGCCTGCCCGGCGTCATGCCCGGGCGCAATGCCGCCGGACGGCGCCTCGGCATCGTCGAATCCTTGACGCTGGACGTGAAACATCGTCTTGTCCTGGTGCGCCGCGACGACCGCGAGCATCTGCTGGTCCTGGGCGGCGCGCAGCCCGTGGTGGTGGAAGCCGATTGTCCCCGGGCCGCCTTCGCCCTGTCCAAGGCCGAGGCCGAATGGCCCAACGCAACCAAGCCGGAGACCGGAGTATGACCCGCCTGCCGACGTCCCGCCCCCGGCTGATCCTGGCCATCGCCGCCGGCATCATGACCGCCCTGCTGGCGGGACCGGCGCTGGCCCAGTCGCTGAACATCGATCTGGGCGGCCCCCAGGCCAGCGCCACCTCGCGCATCATCCAGCTGATCGCGCTGACCACCGTGCTGTCGGTGGCGCCCTCCATCCTGGTGATGGTGACGTCGTTCACCCGCTTCGTGGTGGTGCTGGGCTTTCTGCGCCAGGCGCTGGGCACCCAGCAGAGCCCGCCCAACACGGTGATGGTCAGCCTGGCCATGTTTCTCACCGCCTTCGTCATGGCGCCTACCTTCGAGAAGGCCTGGACCGACGGCATCCAGCCGGTGATGGACGGCCACCTGGACGAACTGGAGGGGTTCGAGAAGGCCGTCAGGCCGTTTCACGCCTTCATGAGCAAGCATGTGCGCGCCCAGGACCTGAAGCTGTTCATGGACCTGTCGCGCTCTAGGGAAGTGGCCAGGGCCGAGGACGTGCCCCTGAAGGCCCTGATTCCCGCCTTCATGATCAGCGAGCTGCGCCGGGCCTTCGAGATCGGCTTCCTGGTCTTCCTGCCCTTCCTGATCATCGACATGGTCATCGCCTCGGTGCTGATGAGCATGGGCATGATGATGATTCCACCGGCCATGATCTCACTTCCGTTCAAGCTGATCTTCTTCGTCATGGTGGACGGGTGGTATCTGGTCGTAGGCTCCCTGGTACAGAGTTACGGGTAAGGACCTACTACCGAATCGAGACGTGACGGCACATTTCGCATTGGTTTAAATTCAGTTAACCAACGGCGCGAATTGTGTTGACCGATCTTTGACATACTTCGCGCATAGCCAATGCCTGGACCAAATCCAGCCGAAGGAAGCGCCGAAGAATGCAGTTCAATCTCGACACCTTTCGCGCCGGTTTCGGCGCCGCCATGGCCAAGATCAGGGATAATCTGCGTGAATTGAGCAATGCCCAAGAGGAGATGCGCCGTCGCATCGAAGCGTTCGGCATCCGCTGATCCCGCCAAACAGAAACCCCGCCGACGCATTCGCCTCGGCGGGGTTCTTTTTTGACCGAACGGTCAGTCTGGCGAATCAGGCCAGACCCATCCGCTTCTTCAGGTTCTCGTCCAGCTTGTCCAGGAACTGCTGGGTGGTCAGCCACGACTGGCCGGGGCCGATCAGGATGGCCAGGTCCTTGGTCATGAAGCCGGATTCCACGGTTTCGACGCACACTTCCTCGAGGGACTGGGCGAACTTGGCCACCTCGGGGGTGTTGTCGAACTGGGCGCGGTAGAACAGGCCCCGGGTCCAGGCGAAGATGGACGCGATGGGGTTGGTCGAGGTCTCCTTGCCCTTCTGGTGCTCGCGGTAGTGACGGGTCACCGTGCCGTGGGCGGCCTCGGCCTCGACCACCTTGCCGTCGGGGCTCATCAGCACCGAGGTCATCAGGCCCAACGAGCCGAAGCCCTGGGCCACGGTGTCCGACTGCACGTCGCCGTCATAGTTCTTGCAGGCCCAGACGAACTCGCCCGACCACTTCAGCGCCGAGGCGACCATGTCGTCGATCAGGCGGTGCTCGTAGGTGATGCCCAGCTTGTCGAACTCGGCCTTGAATTCACCATCGTAGACTTCCTGGAAGATGTCCTTGAAGCGGCCGTCATAGGCCTTGAGAATGGTGTTCTTGGTCGACAGGTACACCGGCCACTTCTTCTGCAGGCCGTAATTCATGCAGGCCCGGGCGAAGCCGTAGATGGACTCGTCCAGGTTGTACATGCCCATGGCCACGCCGGCGCCGGGGAAGTCGAACACTTCGTGCTCGATGGTCTCGCCGTTGGTGCCGACGAACTTGATGGAGAGCTTGCCGGGGCCGGGGACGGTGAAGTCGGTGGCCTTGTACTGGTCGCCGAAGGCATGGCGGCCGATGACGATGGGCTTGGTCCAGCCGGGCACCAGGCGCGGCACGTTCTTGCAGATGATCGGCTCGCGGAACACGGTGCCGTCGAGGATGTTGCGGATGGTGCCGTTGGGCGACTTCCACATCTTCTTCAGGTTGAATTCCTTCACCCGCGCCTCGTCGGGGGTGATGGTGGCGCACTTGACGCCGACGCCGTACTTCTTGATGGCCTCCGAGGCCTCGACCGTCACCTTGTCGTCGGTCTTGTCGCGGTATTCGATGCCCAGATCGTAATATTTCAGGTCGATGTCCAGATAGGGCAGGATCAGCTTGTCCTTGATGAACTTCCAGATGATCCGGGTCATCTCGTCGCCGTCCAGCTCGACGATCGGGTTTGCGACTTTGATCTTCTTCATTGACGGTGTTCCTCGGGGTGCGAAAGGCCCAATAACTGCTTGTCTTTAGATGGCGGACCGGAACGAAGGCGGCGGGAGTTCGCTTCTCCCGCCGCCGCCGAACCGTATTAGATGGCGGCCAGGGCCGCGTTCAGGGTGGCGCTGGGCCGCATGGCGGCCGAGGTCTTGGCGTCGTTGGGGCTGTAATAGCCGCCCATGTCGACGGGCTTGCCTTGAGCCGCGATCAGCTCGGCGTTGATCTTGGCCTCGTTCTCGGTCAGCGCCTTGGCCAGCGGAGCGAACTTGGCGGCCAGCTCCTTGTCCTTGGTCTGCTCGGCCAGGGCCTGGGCCCAGTACATGGCCAGGTAGAAGTGGCTGCCGCGATTGTCCAGCTCGCCCACCTTGCGGGCGGGGGACTTATTGTTGTCCAGGATCTTGCCGTTGGCCTGATCCAGGGTGTCGGCCAGCACCTGGGCCTTGGGGTTCTTGAAGGTCTGGGCCAGATGCTCCAGCGACACGGCCAGCGCCAGGAACTCGCCCAGCGAATCCCAGCGCAGATAGCCTTCCTCCTGGAACTGCTGCACGTGCTTGGGCGCCGAGCCGCCGGCACCGGTCTCGAACAGGCCGCCGCCCGCCATCAGCGGGACGATGGACAGCATCTTGGCGCTTGTGCCCAGCTCCAGGATGGGGAACAGGTCGGTGAGGTAGTCGCGCAGCACGTTGCCGGTCACCGAGATGGTGTCCTGGCCCTTGCGGATACGCTCCAGCGAGACGGCGATGGCCTCTTCCGGCGCCTTGATGGAGATGTCCAGCCCCGTGGTGTCGTGATCCTTCAGGTACTTTTCCACCTTGGCGATGATCTGGGCGTCGTGGGCGCGGTTCTTGTCCAGCCAGAAGATGGCCGGGGTGTTGGACAGCCGGGCGCGGGTGACGGCCAGCTTGACCCAATCCTGAATGGGGGCGTCCTTGGTCTGGCAGGCGCGGAAGATGTCGCCGGCCTCGACCTTCTGCTCCAGCAGCACCTTGCCCGCAGCGTCGACCACGCGGACCACGCCGTCGGCGGCCACTTCGAAGGTCTTGTCGTGGGAGCCGTATTCCTCGGCCTTCTGGGCCATCAGGCCGACATTCGGCACGCTGCCCATGGTCTTGGGATCGAAGGCGCCGTGCTTCTTGCAGTCGTCGATGACCACCTGATACATGCGGGCGTAGCAGCGGTCGGGGATCATGGCCTTGGCGTCGTGCAGCTTGCCGTCGGTGCCCCACATGCGGCCCGAATCGCGGATCATGGCGGGCATGGAGGCGTCGACGATCACGTCGGACGGCACGTGCAGGTTGGTGATGCCCTTGTCGGAATTGACCATGGCCAGCGGCGGGCCGTTCTCGTAGGCGGCCTTGATGTCTGCCTCGATCTCGGCCTTCTTGGCGGCGGGCAGCTTGTCCAGTTTGGCCAGCAGGTCGCCGAAGCCGTTGTTGACGTTGACGCCGATGTCCTTGATGGCGCTGGCGTGCTTTTCGAACACGTCCTTGAAGAACACGGTGACCGCATGGCCGAACATGATGGGGTCCGAGACCTTCATCATGGTGGCCTTGAGGTGCAGGGAGAGCAGCAGGCCCGGCTGGGACTTGGCGTCGGCGATCTGCTCGGCGTAGAAGGCGCGGAGCGCCTTGGCGCTCATCACGGCGGCGTCGATGACCTCGCCGGCCTTGAGAGCGGTCTTTTCCTTCAGCACGGTGGTGGAGCCGTCCTTGGCCACCAGCTCGATGCGCACGGTGGTGGCGTCCGCCACGGTCACCGACTTCTCGCTGCCGTAGAAGTCACCGGCATTCATGTGGGCCACGTGGGACTGGGACGAAGCGGCCCAGGCGCCCATCTTGTGGGGGTTCTTCTTGGCGTAATTCTTGACCGAGAGCGCCGCGCGGCGGTCGGAATTGCCCTCGCGCAGGACCGGGTTCACCGCCGAACCGAGAACCTTGCCGTACCGGGCCTTGATCTCCTTCTCGGCATCGGTCTTGGGGTCCTCGGGAAAATCGGGAATCTTGTAGCCCTGGGACTGCAGCTCCTTGATGGCCGCCTTGAGCTGGGGCACGGACGCGCTGATGTTGGGCAGCTTGATGATGTTGGCTTCGGGCTTGAGCGTCAGCTCGCCCAGTTCGGCCAGTTCGTCCTTGATCTTCTGGGCGGGGGTCAGGTTCTCGGGGAAATTGGCGATGATGCGGCCGGCCAGCGAGATGTCGCGGGTTTCCACGGCCACTCCGGCCGCGCCGGTAAAGGCCTGGACGATGGGAAGCAGGGAATAGGTCGCCAGAGCCGGCGCCTCGTCAACCTTGGTCCAGATGATTTTCGCGGTGCTCATCGTTTCTCATCCCTTCGCTGGAAGCCCATGCCTTGGTTCGCCCGTGAAATCCCGCCACGCGGCAAACGCGGGACGATAGCATTCGAGACGCCAAACGCAAGACTCAATCCTACTCGTTGGGAGGGGAAACGGGCGGGTAGGCCCCACCCGAAACCCATGAAACACACCGGAATGATGGATTCCCGCCCGTGACACTGGGGGAAATTAGAGCTAGGGTAGCGACCGCAAATTCTCCCGCCACCACCTCGCGAGGCGCCTTGAACCGGCCTACGCTCATCGCCCTGATCGGGCTCGCCGTCGCCGTCGTCGCCATCGTGCTGGCCATGCTCAGCCAGCGTGACGAAACCAGGGAGATGGTCACCCAGACCCTGCCGCCTCCCGGCGGTGCGTCCCCTGCCGCCGTGGCCGACGCGAACGAGCCGTCCTTCGACGTGGTGCGCATCGATGCCGGCGGCGACGCGGTCATCGCCGGCCGCGCCAAGCCCGGAGCCCGGGTCACCATCATCGACGGCGGCAAGGAACTGGGACAGGTCACCGCCGACCAGCGCGGCGAGTGGGTGTTCCTCCCCTCCGGCCCGCTGCCCCCCGGCTCGCGGGAATTGAGGCTGAAGGCCGCCAATCCCGACGGCAGCCAGGCCGATTCCGGCGAAACCGTGGTCCTGGTGGTGCCGCCCCGCGGCCAGGGCCCCGCCTTGGCCATCAAGTCCAACCGCGACGGCAGCAGCCGCATTCTGCAGGGCCCCGCCAACGGCGCCCCGGGCGCGCTGTCGCTGGACATGGCCGATCACGACGACAAGGGCCGCATGTCGGTCAGCGGCCGTGCCCCGGCCGGGGCCAAGGTCAACGTCTACATGGACAACCGCCTGCTGGGCCGCGCCACCGCCGACGCGGACGGCAACTGGCGGGTGGGCTCGACCCTGGCGCCGGGCAAGGGCAGCCATACGCTGCGCGCCGATCAGGTGGACGACAAGGGCAAGGTGCTGGCCCGGGTCGAATTCCCGTGGACCCGGGGCGACACCGCCGCCCCCACCGGCGGCTCGACCGTGACGGTGCTGCAAGGCAATTCGCTGTGGCGCATCGCCCGGCGGCTTTACGGCCAGGGCGTCGCCTATACGGTGATCTTCGAGGCCAACCGCGACAGCATCAGGAACCCCGACCTCATCTATCCCGGCCAGGTGTTCAGCGTTCCGGCGAAGTAGGCCTGCTCCCAAAGCATTCCGTCATGCCCGGACTTGATCCGGACATCCATGGCGCGCCGCCTGTCCCCATGCTTCGGATGACGTTCCCACGACACCGCGTGGATCACCGGGACAAGCCCGGTGATGACGATGACGAGGAATTCAGCGTCCCCGGGGCTTCGCCTTGCGCCATTCCGGCCGCACGGCACTTTCGCCCGGACGGGCGGGGGCCAGCGGCGGACGCACATACATGGCGATCAGTTCCATGTAGGGAATGGCCGGAGCGAGGAAACGGGTCACCGCCGAAACCAGCCGGACCGCCGAGACCGGCGTGGCGATGGCGAACTCGCCGCCCAGCAGGATGCGCCCCTGGTTGATGCGGAAGCTTCCCCCGCCCAGCACGGAATTGCCGGCATCGACGATGCGCGCCAGCCCGGCGCGGGCCGCCGGCGATTCCGCCGAGAAGGGCATGGGCCCCAGATCGCCCACCAGCTTGAGCTGGACGGCGGCCGACCCGGCCTGTTCCAGACGGCCGGCGAAGCGGACGAAGCGGAAGCCGAAATCGAAGGCCACCGGACCATCGCCCAGGGCCAGGGGCGGAGCCTCCGCCCCCTCGAGCACCGCGTCGATATCCAACGGCAACGACATGCCGCCCAAAGAAAACGCATTCGACTTGGACATGCCGATGCCGCCCGATCCTCGACGAAATTCATGGTAGGAACTTGAGTTCCTCCACACTAGTATCATGCCGCCGACCGGGATGAAAATCCAAAAGGCCGGCCTTAGACAAGGACATCGCCCCGACCAAAGGAGGGGGCGGCCATTGGGAGGTGACGCGTGCAGGCTCAGCAGATTTCCCTGACCAAGTATCTCTGGTTCCCCATCAACCGCGAGGGATGGCCCTTCGTCGGCCTGTTCGCGCTGGGAGCCCTGCTGCTGGGCCAGGTCTGGGGGCCGCTGGGCTGGGTCGGCGCGCTGCTCACCTGCTGGTGCGCCTGGTTCTTCCGCGACCCCGACCGCGTCACGCCCACCCGCGACGGCCTGGTGATCAGCCCCGCCGACGGCGTGGTGCAGATGGTGGGCATGGCGGCCCCGCCGCCGGAACTGGAGATGGGCGATGCGCCGCGCATGCGCATTTCGGTGTTCATGAGCCTGTTCTCGGTCCACATCAACCGCTGCCCGGTGGACGGCACCGTCGTCAAGTGCTCGTACCGCCCCGGCAAGTTCCTCGACGCCTCCCTGGACAAGGCCAGCGCCGACAACGAGCGCATGAGCGTGCGCATGAGCCGCGCCGACGGCCGCGAGGTCGCCTTCGTGCAGATCGCCGGACTGGTGGCGCGCCGCATCAAGTGCGACCTGAAGGAAGGCCAGCAGGTCCGGGCCGGCCAGCGCTTCGGCCTGATCCGCTTCGGCTCGCGCGTCGACGTCTACCTGCCCGACGGCGTCCAGCCGCTGGTCAGCCTGGGGCAAAGCATCATCGCCGGCGAGACCGTGCTGGCCGATCTCGACTCCGCCGAAGCCCAGCGGGAGGGAGCCATCCGCTGATGTTCCGCCCCAAGCGCCCGCCCCGCATCAAGGGGCTGTCCATCAACAAGCTGATTCCCAACATCCTCACCATGCTGGCGCTGTGCGCCGGGCTGACGTCCATCCGCTTCGCCGTTCACGGCATGTGGAAGGAAGCGGTGATCTCCACCGTGCTGGCCGCCATCCTGGACGGCCTCGACGGCCGGGTGGCGCGCCTGCTGCAGGGCACGTCCAAGTTCGGCGCCGAACTGGATTCCCTTTCGGATTTCGTCAGCTTCGGCGTGGCGCCGGCCATGGTGCTGTATTTCTGGACCATGCAGGGCGCCGGCGGCTTCGGCTGGGCGCTGGTGCTGCTGTTCTCGGTGTGCTGCGCGCTGCGTCTGGCCCGCTTCAACACCATGATCGGCGAGCCCGACCTGCCGCCCTACGCCTACAATTTCTTCACCGGCGTCCCCGCCCCGGCGGCGGCCGGCATCGTCCTGATGCCGCTGGTGTTCACCATCCAGTTCGGCGCCGGCTTCTTCGACCAGCCGGCGGTGGTCTCGGTGTTCCTGCTGGGCGTGTCGTTCCTGATGGTCAGCAAGATCCCCACCTTCTCGTTCAAGAAGGTCCGCGTGCCCCACAAATGGGTGCTGCCCATCCTGCTGGTCATCGGCCTGGCCGCCGCCTTCCTGGTCACCGAGCCGTGGCTGACCCTGTCCGTGCTGGGCACGGCCTATCTCGGCATGATCCCGCTCAGCCTGCGCTCCTTCGCCCGTCTCAAGGCCCAGGCCGAATCCGCCCCCCCCGACGAACCGGCTACGACTTCCGCGTAACAGCGTTGCTTTTCTGCAACACTCAGCCGGGATAGCGCTGCAGTGCGGCGAGCCGGCCTTGTCGCCCCCAGCCCCCGGCTGTACATATGGGGGCAGATTCTCAACGCCTCGCACCCCTTTGGGAAGGTAAAAACCATGCGCAGCATCAAGTCCCTCCTCGCCGCGGCCGTCGTCGCCGGCACTCTGGCCCCGGTGGCCGCCCAGGCCCAGTGGTATGTGGGCCTCGACGCCGGCGCCCAGTTCCTGCAGGATTCCAAGAACAGCGGAACCGGCGTCTCCGGCCTCAAGTCCGAGTCCGATGTGGGCTGGCTGACCCAGGGCGTGGTGGGCTACGGCTTCGGCCAGTGGCGCGTGGAAGGCGAGCTGTCCTACCGCGACAGCGGCATCAGCAAGGTCGGCGGCGCCACCGGCAGCGGCAGCACCACCGCGCTGGCCCCGATGATCAACGGCGTCTACGAGTTCCTGCCCCAGTCCAAGTGGCATCCCTTCGTCGGCCTGGGTGTCGGTACCGCCTATGTGGACGCCGGCAAGGTCAAGAAGAACGGCGCCGACGCCTATAACGGCAGCGACTGGCAGTTCGCCTATCAGGGCTTCGCCGGCGTGGGCTACGACCTCACCGACAACGTCGAGCTGAAGGCCCAGTACCGCTACTTCGCCACCCTGGACTACGAGACCAAGACCGCCGCCGGCGTGAAGACCGAGTCCGAGTATCGCGACCACGGCGTGCTGCTGGGCTTCGTCTACAAGTTCAACGCCCCCAAGGCCGCTCCGGCCCCGGCCCCGGCTCCCGTCGCCGCCCCGGCTCCGGCCCCGGCGCCCAAGCCCATGGCCCAGGTGCAGAAGAACTACATCGTGTTCTTCGACTTCGACAAGGCCGCCATCACCCCGGAAGCCGCCCGCGTCCTGCAGCAGGCCGCCGCCGCCGCCAAGTCGGCCGGCTCGGCCCGTATCGACCTGTCGGCCCACACCGACCTGTCGGGCAGCGCCAAGTACAACCAGGCCCTGTCCGAGAAGCGCGGCGCCGCCGTCAAGGCGCAGCTGGCCCAGCTCGGCATCCCCGCCGACCAGATCGTCGTGGTCGCCAAGGGCAAGTCGTCGCCCATGGTCCCGACCCCCGACGGCGTGCGCGAGCCGCAGAACCGCCGCGTGGAGATCGTCCTGCCCTAATCGGCGGCGTCGAGACAGTTCCAGAAGGGCTCGGCCGCAAGGCCGGGCCCTTTTCGATTCACAATCCCGTCTTGGACGGCTATTAAGATTCCAGATGTTTGCCGAGGATTCCTGCCCATGATCATCCGTTCGCTCGTCATCGCCGCCGCCGTGTTCGCGTCCACCGGCGCGGCCCTCGCCGCCGACACCACCAAGCGCCTGGGCAAGTTCGGCGAGTGGGAGGCCTTCTCCTACACCGAAGGCAAGGCCGCCACCTGCTACCTGGCCGCCACCGCCGGCAAGGTCACCGGCGGCGAGAAGGGCAAGCCCACCACCACCTACCTGATCGTCACCCACCGCCCCAGCGCCAAGAGCAGCGACGAGGTCAGCATCAACGGCGTCTACGGCTTCAAGAAGGACTCCAAGGTCGAGTTGCAGGTGGGCGCCATGAAGCACTCGCTGTTCACCAAGGGTGACCGCGCCTGGGCCGACGATGCCAAGGCCGACAAGGCCATCGTCACCTCCCTTCAGAAGGGCAAGGAAGCCATCCTGCACGCCAGCCCGGCCAAGGGAGGCGACGTGGCCGCCGCCTTCCCGCTGTCGGGCTTCTCCGACGCGCTGTCCGCCGCCGACAAGGCCTGCGGCATCAAGCGGTAGGGATCTACGGGGCTTCCGCCCCGTCCCCCGATCGGGAGGCATGCCTCCCGAACCCTCTCTTTTATTGATAATCAAAAGGGTGGTCTGGAGGCATCGCCTCCAGGCGGGCTTGGGCGGCAGCCCAATTCATCAGACCCGCCCCCGCCACGGCACGAAGGCCGGCACCTGGGTCCGATAGGCGGCGTAATCCTCGCCGTAACGGGCCAGCAGGCGCCGCTCCTCGCAATACGTCCCGATCAGCAGATAGACGCTGCCCCAGATGGCCGTGGCAAGCCCCAGGGGCGAGAGCGCCGCGCCCCACAGGATCAGGAAGGCCCCGGCATAGAGGGGATGGCGCACCCAGGCATGGGGGCCGTCCAGGCGCAGGCCTTCGTCCTCCGGCTGGCCGGGATGGCGCAACTGGCTCAATCCCCCCAGGCGACCCAGGTCGTAATAGCGGGCCGACAGCAGCATCACCACCCAGCCGGCCACGTGCACGGTGCCCAGCCCCAGCCTCGCCCAAAGCGGCAGGTCGAAGGCGGGCTCTCCCCCCAACGCCCGGGCTCCCACTCCCCCCACGGCCAGAAAGGCGGCGACGGCGATGACATTGTATACAATCCGCGACCAGCGCCCGGCGAGACGCCGCCCGGCCAGCCCGCTGTGGGACAGGCCGAAGGCGGCCCAGGCCAGCAGATAGGCGAGGTGGCCGCTCATAGGGGCGGAATGTCCCCCATCTCTTCCAGTGCCGCCGCGTCGGCCGCGAATTGGGCGAAACGCCCCTCGGCGATGGCCGCGCGCAATCCGGCCATCAGGGTCTGATAGGCCTGGATGTTGTGCCAGGTCAGCAGCATGGGCCCTAAAATCTCCTCGGACCGGATCAGGTGGTGGAGATAGGCTCGGCTGTGGTCGCGGCAGGCCGGGCAGGGGCAGCCCTCTTCCAGCGGCCGGGAATCGTCCTGGTGCCGGGCGTTCCTCAAGTTCACCGTGCCGCGCCGGGTGAAGGCCTGGGCGGTGCGGCCGGAACGCGTCGGCATGACGCAGTCGAACATGTCGATGCCGCGCCCCACCGCGCCGATGATGTCGGACGGGCGGCCCACGCCCATCAGGTAGCGGGGCTTGTCCCTGGGCAGCAGCGGCGTGGTGACGTCGAGGGTGGCGAACATGGCCTCCTGTCCCTCGCCCACCGCCAGGCCGCCCACGGCATAGCCCTCGAAGCCGATCTCCAGCAGGGCCTTGGCGGATTCGGCCCGCAGATCCGGGTAAACGCCACCCTGGACGATGCCGAACAGGCCATAACCCGGACGCGCCACGAAGGCCTCCTTGGAGCGGCGCGCCCAGCGCATGGACAGGCGCATGCTCTCGTCCGCCTGTTCGTGGGTGGCGGGAAAGGGCGTGCATTCGTCGAAGGCCATGGTGATGTCGGCATCCAGCAGCCGCTGGATTTCCATGGAGCTTTCCGGCGTCAGGCGATGCTTCGACCCGTCGTGGTGGGACTGGAAGGTAACGCCGTCCGCGTCCATCTTCCGGAGCTTGGCCAGGCTCATCACCTGGAAGCCGCCGGAATCGGTGAGGATCGGCCCCGGCCAGTTCATGAACTTGTGCAGGCCGCCGAGGCGCGCCACCCGCTCGGCGCCCGGGCGCAGCATCAGGTGGTAGGTGTTGCCCAGCACGATCTGGGCGCCGGTGGCGGCCACCGAAGCGGGCAGCATGGCCTTCACCGTGCCCGCCGTGCCCACCGGCATGAAGGCCGGTGTGTCGATGGGACCGTGGGCGGTGTGCACGCGGCCCCGCCGCGCGGCGCCGTCGGTGGCCAGGAGTTCGAAGGAGAATTCGGTCATGGGGATGTCCGTTCCAGCAGGCAGCAATCGCCGTAGGAGTAGAAGCGGTAGCCCGCCGCCTTGGCATGCTCGTAGGCTGCCTTCATGCGTGGGAGGCCACACAGGGCGGAAACCAGCATGAACAGGGTCGAGCGCGGCAGGTGGAAATTGGTGAGCAGCACATCCACCAGCCGGAAGGCGTGCCCGGGCGTGATGAAGATGTCGGTGGCGCCATCAAAGGGAAGAAGCGTGCCCAAGGGATCGGCGGCGCTTTCCAGCAGCCGCGCCGAGGTGGTGCCCACCGCCACCACGCGTCCGCCCGCCGCCCTGGCGGCGTTGATGGCGGCGGCGGCCTCGGGGGTCACCACGCCGATCTCCTGATGCATGCGGTGATCGTCGGTGTCGTCCACCTTCACGGGGAGGAAGGTTCCCGCCCCCACATGCAGGGTGACGGTGACGCGACGGATGCCGCGCGCGTCCAGCGCCGCCAGCAAATCCGGGGTGAAGTGCAGCCCGGCGGTGGGCGCCGCCACCGCCCCCTTCTCGCGGGCGAAGACGGTCTGGTAATCGCCGCGGTCGCGCTCGTCGGCCTCGCCCTGGCGGATATAGGGGGGCAGCGGCAGGCGGCCGTGGGCTTCCAGCGCGGCCATCAGATCCTCGCCCGAGCGGTCGAAATCCAGCGTCACCTCGCCCATCTCGCCCTTTTCGGCGACGGTCGCGAAGAACCCCTCGGCGAAATCCACCCGGTCGCCGGACCGCAGCTTCTTGGCCGGGCGGGCGAAGGCCTTCCATCGAGCCAGGCCGGTGCGCTGGTGCAGGGTCACCTCGACCGCCGCCAGCCCACGACGCCCGAACAGACGGGCGGGAATGACCCTGGTGTCGTTGAATACCAGGACATCGCCGGGCATCAGCAGGCCGGGCAGGTCGCGGATGCCCAGGTCCACCAGCCCGCCGCCGGCGGGAACGTGCAGCAGCCGCGCCGAATCCCGGGGAACGGCGGGGCGCTCGGCGATCATCTCGCGCGGCAGGTCGAAGTCGAAATCGTCCACTTTCATGAGGGCGGGTTTAGGCGTTGCCCATACCCACCGTCAAGCACTCGCAGGCGGGCGTGGCGCATGCCATATTGGAAACAGGAGAAAGAGGAGCCTTCATGGAGCTGTTCGCCCCGTTCGAATCCCACGCCTCGGGCATGCTGGCCGTGGGTGACGGCCACAGCCTTTACTGGGAGGTGTCGGGCAATCCCGACGGCCCGGTGGCGGTCTTCGTCCATGGCGGACCGGGGGCGGGAACGGCTCCCACCTATCGCCGCTTCTTCGACCCCTCGTTCTGGCGCATCGTGCTGTTCGACCAGCGGGGCAGCGGCCGCTCGCGGCCCGTCGCCTCGGTGGAGGCCAACACCACGCCCCATCTGGTGGCCGACATGGAAGCGCTGCGCCACCACCTGGGCGTGGATCGCTGGCTGCTGTTCGGCGGCTCGTGGGGCAGCACCCTGGCGCTGGCCTATGGCGAAACCTATCCGGAGCGCTGCACCGGCTTCGTCATGCGCGGCGTTTTCCTCTTCCGGCCCGAAGAGGTCGAGTGGTTCATGACCGGCATGGGCCATTTCTTCCCCGAGGCGCGGCGGCAGTTCATCACCTTCCTGCCCGAGGACGAGCGGGACCGGCCGCTGCGCTCCTATCTCGAGCGGCTCAACCATCCCGACCCCTTGGTCCACATGCCGGCGGCACGGCAATGGTGCACCTACGAGGAGGCTTGCGCCCGCCTGCTGCCCCGCGACGAGAACGGAACCGGCGACGGCCCCTCCACCCTGGCCCTGGCCCGCATCGAGGCCCATTACATGGCCCATGACGGCTTCATGCGTCCCAATCAGCTGCTGGACGACCTCTATCGGGTCCGCCATCTGCCCGCCACCATCATCCAGGGCCGCTACGACATGGTCTGCCCGCCCATCTCGGCCGACGACCTGGCCCGGGCCTGGCGGAACTGCGAGCTGCGCATCATCCCCGACGCCGGCCACTCGGCCATGGAACCGGGCATCCGCGCCGGTCTGGTCGACGCGGTCGAGCGCATGAAGGTCAAGATCAGACGGTAACTTGCGGGGCCATGCGTCCCGGCCTATAAGAGTCGCGGACAATTCCCAGTCGCGGAGCGCCCCATGATCCTCGTCACCGGCGGAGCCGGCTTCATCGGTTCCAACATCCTGGCGGCCCTCGAGGAGCGGGGGGCGGGCAAGCTGGTGGTGTGCGACCGCCTGCGCTCGGGCACCAAATGGCAGAACATCGCCAAGCGCGAGCTGGCCGACATCGTCCATCCCGAGCAGATCTTCGACTTCCTGGAAGCCAACGCCAAGCACATGGAGATGGTGATCCACATGGGCGCCATCTCGGCCACCACCGAGACCGACGCCGACAAGATCCTGGCCAACAACTTCTCGCTGTCGCTGGCGCTGTGGAAGTGGTGCGCGCTGCACAACGTGCGCTTCATTTACGCCTCGTCGGCCGCCACCTATGGCGACGGCACGGTGGGCTTCGACGACGACGGCACCATGGAGCACCTGGCCCGCTTGCGCCCCCTCAACGCCTATGGCTGGTCCAAGCACCTGTTCGACCGCCGGGTGGCGCGCAAGGTGTGGGCCGGCTCGCGCAAGCCGCCGCAATGGGCGGGCCTCAAGTTCTTCAACGTCTACGGCCCCAACGAGTACCACAAGGGCGGCCAGCAGAGCGTGGTGGCCCAGGTCTATCCCCATGCCGAGAAGAACGCCGCCTATCAGCTGTTCAAGTCCCACAATCCCAAATACCCGGACGGCGGCCAGCTGCGCGACTTCATCTGGGTGGGCGACGTGGTGGACGTGATCATGTGGCTGATCGAGAACCCCAAGGTCAGCGGCCTGTTCAACGTGGGCACCGGAAAGGCGCGCTCGTTCCTCGATCTGGCGAACGCCGTCTACCGCGCCGTGGGCCGCGAGCCGCAGATCAAGTTCCGCGACACCCCCATCGAGATCAGGGACAAGTACCAGTACTTCACCCAGGCCAAGATGGAGCGCCTGCACCGCGCCGGCTATTCCAAGCCATTCACCTCGCTGGAGGACGGCGTCGAGATGTATGTGAAGCGCTTCCTCGCCGCCCAGGACCCTTACCGCTGATGACCTTCGCGCTGGCCTATCCCAACATCGACCCCATCGCGCTGTCCCTGGGCCCCTTCGCCATCCGCTGGTACGCCCTGGCCTATATCGCCGGGCTGATGCTGGGCTGGCGCTACGTCAAGTTCCTGGTGGCGCGCCCACCTAACGCCATGACCGAGGAGGAGGTGGACGACTTCCTGGTCTGGGCCACCATGGGCGTGGTGCTGGGCGGACGGCTGGGCTACGTGCTGTTCTACAAGCCGCTCTACTACCTCGCCAATCCGCTGGAGATTCCCATGGTCTGGCAGGGCGGCATGTCGTTCCACGGCGGCGCGCTGGGCGTGATCATCGGCATCATCGCCTTTTCCAAATTCCGTGGTCGCAACCTGTTCCAGGTGGGCGACGTCATCTGCTGCGCCGTGCCCATCGGCCTGTTCTTCGGCCGCATCGCCAATTTCGTCAACGGCGAGCTGTTCGGACGGCCGGCCATGGACGTGGACTGGGCCATGGTCTTTCCCGGCGGCGGCCCTCTGCCGCGCCATCCCAGCCAGCTTTACGAAGCCGGGCTGGAAGGCGCGCTGCTGTTCCTGGTGATGTTCGGCCTGTGGAAGCTGACCGACATCCGCCATCGGGCCGGCGCCCTGTCCGGGGTGTTCCTGGCCGGCTACGGACTGGGCCGCATTGCGGCCGAATTCTTCCGCCAGCCCGACGCCCATCTGGGCTTTTTGTGGGGCGGCGCCACCATGGGCCAACTGCTGTCCATTCCCCAGGTGCTGGTCGGCTTGGGCCTGCTGGTCTGGGCGTGGCGGCGCGGGCCGAAGTCCGCATGAGCGACCGGAGGGAGCGCGGGCGCGTTGAGCGCCCCGAAGCGACGACGGAGCGCAGCGGAGGAGGGAAGCGGAGGAGCCAAGCGCGCGGAGGCGCGCGCCCGGCGCTTGAGGGGCTGAAACAATGACCCTCACTGGAATTCTCGCCGAACGCATTCGGGCGACGGGACCGATCTCCGTCGAGACCTTCATGGCCGAGGCGCTGGGCCACCCCGAGCACGGCTATTACATGGGCCGCGACCCGTTCGGCATGGCCGGCGATTTCATCACCGCGCCGGAAGTCAGCCAGATGTTCGGCGAGCTGATCGGCCTGTGGTGCGCCCTGGTCTGGCAGAGCATGGGGGCGCCGGAACGGGTGGTGCTGGCCGAGATGGGGCCGGGACGCGGCACCCTGATGGCCGACCTGCTGCGCGCGGCGGCCGCCCTTCCCCCCTTTGCCAAGGCGCTGGAGGTGCATCTGGTGGAGACCAGCCCGGCGCTGGCCAACCGCCAGCGCCAGACCCTGACGGGGCGCAACGTCACCTGGCACCGGCGTTTCGAGGATCTGCCCGACGGCCCGCTGCTCCTGGTGGCCAACGAGCTGTTCGACGCCCTGCCCATCCGCCAGCTGGAAAAGGCCGATGGCCTTTGGCACGAGCGGATGGTGGACCTGGACGAGGCCGGAACCTTCACCTTCGCCCTTGGCCCCGTCGTGGCCGAGCCGCCCCTGGCCCCTGCCGTGCGGGGCGCCCCCGACGGCGCCCTGGCCGAGCTCTGCCCCCTGGGCCGCGATCTGGCCCGCGCCATCGCCCGGCGGCTGGCCCATCAGGGCGGCGCCGCCCTGATCATCGATTACGGCTATGAAAAAAGCGCCGCCGGCGACTCGCTCCAGGCCTTGAAGGCCCACAAGCATCACCCGGTACTGTCCCAGCCGGGCCATGCCGACATCACCGCCCATGTGGATTTCCAGGCCCTGGCCGAGGCCGCCGCCGGCCTTGCCAGAACCCACGGCCCGGTGCCCCAGGGCCGCTTCCTGGCCGGCTTGGGGATCGAGGAGCGGGCCCGCATGCTGATGACCAACGCCACCCCGGAACAGGCCGCCGAACTGGCGCGCGGCGCACGGCGCTTGATCGATCCCGGGGAAATGGGCACCCTGTTCAAGGTCCTGGCGCTCGCCGCCCCCCTCCTGCCCGTCCCTCCCGGCCTGGAATCCGCCTGAATGATCACCCTGTCGGCCCTTAACGAGTTCGTCCGCATCCGCCACGGCTTCTTCACCCGCGAAGGCGGCGTGTCCGAAGGCCTGTACGCCTCGCTCAATTGCGGACCGGGATCGAACGACAAGCCGGACGCGGTCAAGGAAAACCGCCGCCGCGCCATGGCGCTGCTGGACCTGCCGGAAGAGGCGCTGGTCACCCTCTACCAGACCCATTCCAGCGACGTGGTGACGGTCAAGACGCCGTGGGAGCCGGGCAACGCGCCGAAGGCCGACGCCATGGTCACCGACCAGCCGGGCGTGGCGCTGGGTATCCTCACCGCCGATTGCGCCCCCGTGCTGTTCGCCGACGGCAAGAGCGGAATCATCGGCGCGGCCCATGCCGGATGGAAGGGGGCGCTGGAAAACGTGCTGGAGAACACCGTCGCCGCCATGGTGGCGCTGGGCGCCAAAAAGCCCAAGATCGTCGCCGCCATCGGGCCTTGCATCGGGCATCGCAATTACGAGGTCGGGCCGGAATTCCCCGCCCCCTTCCTGGCCGAGGCCGCCGAGAACGCCGACTTCTTCGCCCCCTCGCCGGCCAGGCCCGGCCATCACCTGTTCGACCTGCCGGGCTACATCTCGCGCAAGCTGTCCCGCCTCGGCGTCCACGAGGTGACCCGCGTGCCCGCCGACACGTTGCGCGACGAGGCCCGCTTTTTCAGCTATCGCCGCGCCACCTTGCGGGGCGAGGCCGATTACGGCCGCCAGATTTCGGTGATCATGCTGGACCGATGAGGCCACAGTCTTGTCATCCCGAGCGTAGCCAGGGATCTCCGCCTGAAAGGCATCGGGACGTTCGGCCCCGAGGGACCAGGATGAGATCCCTCGTCGCGTTGCTCCTCGGGATGACACTTTGGAGTCTTGCCGCCTGCGGCGAGATACCCCAGCCCTTCCGCCACGACGGCATCAACGCGGCGGTGGCCCCGCCGGGGCCCCGTGGCGTGGTGGTGCGCCCGCCGGGCGACGGGCCCAGCGACCAAGCCCTGGTCCGCGCCATCGTCAAGCGCCTGACGGATCAGGATATCCCCGCCTCGACCCGCAGCGCCGCCAGCGGCAGCTGGGTGCTGGATGCCGCGACCGAGACCACCATCGCCGCCAAGACCCTGCGCTGGCGCCTGATCGCGCCCGATGGCGACACGCCGGCGGAATTCACCCAGACCATCCCCGCCGCGCTCTGGGACAAGGCCGGCCCGGCCACCATCGACCGCCTGGCCGACGAACTGGTGGCCCGCTATGCCGGCGCCCTGCACGGCGAAGCGGCCGAGGCCGCCGCCCCGCCCCGCGTGCCCACCGTCAGGATCGAGAAGCTGGGCGGGCTGCCCGGCGATGGCGATGCCGCCCTGCCCAAGGCGCTGGGCAACGCGCTCCGGCGCCTGGGCCTGGTGCTGGCCGGGGCCGAGGCCGAACTGATCGTCAGGGGGCGCGTCGCCCTGGTGCCGGGCCGCGCCGGCGAGGAAGTCCTGGATGTCACCTGGATCGTGCTGGATGCGCGCACCGGCGAGGAACTGGGCAAGGCCGCCCAGCAGGGCGCGCTGCCGAAAGGGCGGCTTTCCGGCCCCTGGGGGGCGTTGGCCGGCGATATCGCCGCCGGTGGAGCCGAGGGCATCGCCGATATCATAGCCGCCATACCTCAGAAATAATCGGCGGGTCATAGCCACCAGTTTACAGGGCGGGGGTCCGGCTGTTATACGGGTGCCGGTTTCACGTCAGCGCGTCAGCCGCGCTAACCCGGCGGTATCCATCATGAAAATCCTCGCCTGCAACAGCAACCGGCCCCTCGCGGAAGCGATCGCCGAATATCTCACCATGTCCATCACCAAGGCGGTGATCCGCCGGTTCTCGGACAACGAGGTGTTCGTCGAAATTCACGAGAACGTGCGTGGCGAGGATGTCTTCGTCATCCAGTCCACCTGCTATCCCGCCAACGACAACCTGATGGAGCTGCTGGTCACGCTCGACGCCCTGCGCCGCGGGTCGGCCCGGCGCGTCACGGCGGTGATCCCCTATTTCGGCTATGCCCGCCAGGACCGCAAGTCGTCGCCCCGCTCGCCCATCTCGGCCAAGCTGGTGGCCAACCTGATCACCACCGCCGGTGCCGACCGCGTGGTGACGCTGGACCTCCATTCGGGCCAGATCCAGGGCTTCTTCGACATTCCCCTGGATAACCTCTATGCCGCCCCGGTGTTCACCAACGACATCCGCGCCCGCTACCAGGGCGACGACGTCATGGTGGTGTCGCCCGACGTGGGCGGCGTGGTGCGGGCGCGGGCCATCGCCAGCCGCATCGACGCCGATCTGGCCATCATCGACAAGCGGCGCGAGCGCGCCGGCGTGTCCGAGGTGATGAACATCATCGGCGACGTCAAGGGCCGCCGCTGCATCATGGTCGACGACATCGTCGATTCCGCCGGCACGCTGTGCAACGCCGCCGAGGCGCTGATGAAGGCCGGCGCCGTGTCGGTGGCCGCCTTCGTCACCCACGGCGTGCTGTCGGGCAAGGCGGTGGAACGCGTCACCAACTCGCCGCTGGAAGAACTGGTGATCACCGATTCCATTCCCGCCACCGAGGCGGTGAAGACGGCCCGCAACATCCGCCAGGTCACCATCGCCCCCCTGATGGCCGAGTCTATCTCGCGCATCAGCGAGGAGCGCTCGGTCTCCAGCCTGTTCGACTGATTGATCCGCGTCATGCCCGGACTTGATCCGGGCATCCACGCCCCTCCGCCAATCAGAAAGCCGGTTTGCGGCCTCCACCTGGATACGCGGGTCAAGCCCGCGCATGACGGCGGAGATATCTACCCCCCGAACAGGACCTTCCCCAGCAGGCGGAACTCGTCCTTCCTGGCGCTGGACTTGCGCCAGGCCAGGCCCAGCAGCCGCGCCCCGCCGCCGACCAGGGGCCGGGTGACCAGATCGGTGCCCGTCAGGATGCCCGCCTCCACCGCCAGCCGGGGCAGCAGGGTCACCCCCATGCCGGTGGCCACCATCTGCACCAGGGTGCCGAGCGAGGTTCCCAGCATGCCCTCGCCCCGCCTGGGTGCCGGCAGGGAGCAGGCGGCCAGGGCGTGGTCGCGCAGGCAATGCCCCTCCTCCAGCAACAGCAGATCGGCAGCGGCCAGATCGGCGCTGCCGACGCTGTCCCGGGCCGCCAGCGGATGGCCGGGGGGACAGGCCAGGACGAAGGGATCGGTGAACAGCGCCTCCATCTCCATCTCGGGGGCGTCGTAGGGCAGGGCGAGAACCGCCGCATCCAGTTCGCCGGACGTCAGGCGCTCCAGCAGCCTTGCCGTCAGATCCTCGCGCAGGATGAGCTTCAGGTCGGGATAGAGACGGCGCAGCCCCGGCAGGGCGCGGGGCAGCAGGAACGGCGCGATGGTGGGAATCACCCCCAGGCGCAGCCGGCCGCACAGCGGCTTGCCGTGGGCGCGGGCCAGATCGGCGATGTCCTCGGCGCCCCGCAGCAATTCGCGCCCCCGTGCCGCCACCTCCTCGCCCAAAGGCGTCATCAGCACCTTGCGCTTGGTGCGTTCCACCAAGGTGACGCCCAGCAGGTTTTCCAGTTCCTGCAATCCCGCCGACAGGGTGCTCTGGGTGGCAAGACAAGCCTCGGCCGCCCGGCCGAAATGGCGGTGCTCGTCCAGCGCCACCAGATAGCGCAATTGCCGAAGCGTCGGCAGATAGGACGACATCAGCCGTGATCCCGCTGGTGCAGCACCGGCATCAGTTCGAAATAGGGGCGGATGATGGGGGAGTCCGAGGCCTCGAAATCCTCGAACGGCCCGTCGAACGACACCCGGCCCTCGTGCAGCATCACCACCCGGGGCCGCAGCCGGTAAAGCAGATCCTTGTCGTGGGTGACCACGATGGTGGTCCGCGCCACGCCGTCCCGCTCGTCCACATGGGTGGACAGCAGCAGGTCCTGTATCTGCGAGGCGGTGACCGGGTCCAGGCCGGTGGTGGGCTCGTCGAAGAACATGCAGCGGGGCTCCATGGCCAGCGCGCGGGCGATGGCGATGCGCTTGGCCATGCCGCCCGACAGGGATTCCACCCTTCCGGCCAGAAACTCGGGGCTGCCGGGCAGCCCCACCGCCGCCAGGACCCGCTGCGCCACCTGCTCGATGTCGCCCTGACCCATATGGCCGACCTCTTCCAGCCACAGGCCGATATTGTCCAGCACCGAGCCCGAGAACAGGGCGTTGCGCTGGAACACCACGCCCCAATGGACGTGGATGTCGGCCATGCGGTCGGCGTCGAGAAGGGCGAGGTCGAGCAGGGTGCCGTCGTTCCGTTCGGGATCGGCCACCAGCACGCGGCCGCCATCGGGCTGCATCAGGCCGAGAATATGGTTGAGCAGCACGCTCTTGCCGCAGCCCGACCCCCCCACCACCGCCACGAAGGCGCCCGATTGGATGTCGAGATCGACACCGCGCAGCACCTGATGGCCGTCGAAGGCCTTGGTCAGGCCCTCGATGCGGATTTCCACCGGTTCGGTCGTCGGATCGCTCATGACGACAGGATAGACCGCCTGCCCCCAAAAGCAAACGGCCACCCCACGGGGTGGCCGCTCGTCGCATATTCCTGGGAGAATTACTTCTTCAGGTGGTCGCGGATCAGCACCTCGGCGATCTGCACGGCGTTCAGGGCCGCGCCCTTCCTGAGGTTGTCGGCGACGCACCAGAAGGACAGGCCGTTCTTGACGGTGGGGTCCTTGCGGATGCGGCTGACATAGACCGGGTCCTCGCCCGAGGTCTCGAGCGGGGTGATGTAGCCGCCGGGCTCGCGGGTATCGAGCACCACGACGCCTTCGGCCGCCGACAGGGCCTTGGTGGCCTCCTCGACGCTGACCGGACGCTCGAATTCCACGTTGATGGATTCCGAGTGGCTGACGAACACCGGCACGCGCACGCAGGTGGCGTTCACGGCGATATCGGGGTCGAGGATCTTGTGGGTCTCCACCACCATCTTCCACTCTTCCTTGGTCGAGCCGTCTTCCATGAAGACGTCGATCTGGGGAATGAGGTTGAAGGCGATCTGCTTGGCGAACTTCTGCGGCTTGACCGCGTCATGGACCAGCACGCCCTTGGTCTGGTCGTAAAGCTCGTCCATGCCTTCCTTGCCGGCGCCCGACACCGACTGGTAGGTGGAGACCACCACGCGCTTGATCTTGCCCAGCTTGTGCAGCGGCTTCAGCGCCACCACCATCTGGATGGTCGAGCAATTGGGGTTGGCGATGATGCCGCGCTTCTTGTACTGGGCGATGGCTTCCGGATTGACCTCGGGCACCACCAGCGGCACGTCGGGGTCCATGCGGAAATGCGACGTGTTGTCGATCACCACGGCTCCGGCCGCGGCGGCGCGCGGGGAATGGATGGCCGAGACCTTGGCGCCCGGCGACGACAGGGCGATATCGATGCCCTTGAAGTCGAAGGTGGCCAGGTCCTTGCACTTCAGGATCTTGTCGTCGCCGAACGAAACCTCGCGCCCGACCGAGCGCTCGGAGGCCAGGGCCACCACCTCGTCGGCCGGGAACTTGCGGTCCGCCAGGATTTGAAGCATCGCCCGGCCCACATTGCCGGTAGCGCCGATCACAGCAACCTTGTAACCCATCTTGTCCTCTCCGTTTTCCTAAGCCCTTGGTTCCCAGGCGCCTGATCGTGATGCGAAAAGGCCCGCGGGAAGCTTTCCGCGGGCCTTTTTCGTGCAATCGTGACGAACCGGCCCGCTCAAGCGGTCTTGGTGGTGCCGGTTTTGGTAGTGACGAAGGCCGCCGCCGAGGCGAAGCCCCGGACGCGGAATGCGTTTGCCTTGGACAAGCAGACGAACATGGTTTCCTCCATCGGAGGCGTAGCTTTAACGGAAGCCCGTCCGGCACGCAAGGGGAAAGGAAATGCCCGCCCCCTACGCCCCCTTGATCCCCGAGCACACCCGCGAGACGAAGGCATCGATGTCGTCGTTCATGCTGACCGTGCGGCTGGCCAGATCGCCGGCGGCGACCAGCACCTGGCCGGCGGCGTCGGTGGCGGTTCCGGCGGTGGACGCCACCTCGCCGATGGTGTCGGCCACCGTCTGCACGTCGGCGGCCACGGTGCGGATGGAGCGGCTCATCTCGGCCACCGCCGCGCTCTGCTGCTCGGTGGTGGCGGCGATGCCGGTGGCGTTGTCGTTGATCTCGCGGATCTTGCCGGCGATGTTGCGCACCGCGTCCACCGCCTGACCGGTGGCATGGCGCATGCCGTCGATCTGGCTGGAGATTTCGTCGGTGGCGCGCGCCGTCTGGTTGGCCAGATGCTTGACCTCGTTGGCGACGACGGCGAAGCCCTTGCCCGCCTCGCCGGCGCGGGCAGCCTCGATGGTGGCGTTCAAGGCCAGCAGGTTGGTCTGGCTGGCGATCTCGGTGATCAGGTTGACCACCTCGCCGATCTTCTGCGCCGCCGAATTCAGGCCGTTGATGGCCTCGTCGGTCTCGGTGGCGACCCTCACCGTCTCCTGCGCCATGCGCGCCGAATTCTGGATGCGCTCGGCCACGTCGCGGATGCCCGACGACACCTGCTCGGCGGCGGCGGCCACCGCCTCCACATGGGTGTAGGCGTCCTCGGCGGCGCCGGCCACCCGGGTGGATTGCTCGCTGGTCTGGGACGCGATGTCGGACATCTGCTGGGCGGTGGCTTCCAGCTCGGTGGCGGTGGCGGCCACCACTCCGGTGACATGCTTGATGGTGTTGCCCACGCCGGTGGCCTCGGCGCTGAAGGCCTGGGCGCGCTTTTCCATCTCGGACAGCGCCTTGTTGATCAGGCGGGCGTGGTCGGCGAACTCGCCCACCAGGCCGTCGGTGAGGATATGGCGGAAATAGCGGCCCTCGGAGGTGAGCGCCATGGCGGCGTCGGCCTCCTTGGTGAACACTTCGGTAAGGTCGAGCAGGCGGTTGATGGACTTGTCCAGCTGCCCCAGCACGCCGCCCTCGGTGATGCCGACCACGCGCACGTCCAGGCGGCCGGCTCCGGCCTCGGCCAGGATCTCGCAAGCCCGGTTGACGCTGTTGCGCGCCGTGTTGACGTAATACAGCACGGCCAGAGCGCCCATCGCCGCCAGTGCCATGGCACCGGCATCTTGCAGCGCGCCGCGGCTGGAGGCGATCACCGCGCCGATGCCGCACAGCAGCGCCGCCAGGATGGCGGCGGCCAGAGCCCTAGAGAGAGAAGACGAATTCATCGTAGGGCACTCCCGCGCCTTGCAGTTTGGCAACCACGGCCTGGAAGGCCGCCTCCATGCCCACCTTGCGGTCGGCGTGGCCGTTCTCGATGGCGAGCAGTTCCTGGTACAGCGCCTCGGCCTTGGCCACGGCCTCGCGCCGGGGCGACCGGCGGTTGGAATGGTAGCTGACGATCTTGCCCGACTTGTCGAAGGTGGGCGTCACATGGGCCAGCACCCAGTAATGGTCGCCGTTCTTCGAGCGGTTCTTGACGTAGGCGAAGATTTCCTTGCCCGCCTCGATGGTGTCCCACAGCAGTTTGAAGACGCAGCGCGGCATGTCGGGATGGCGGATGATGCTGTGCGGCTGGTTGAGGATCTCGCCCTCGGAAAAGCCGGCCATCCGCAAAAAGACCTCGTTGGCGTAGATGATCCGCCCCTTGGTGTCGGTCTTGCTGACGATGATCTCGTCAGCACCGAACGTGCGCTCCACCCCGGACAAGTACACACCAGGACGCGACATGACGTTTCCCCGCACAAGCAGAAACCGGGTAGCTACCCGCCCAATCCAATTCAGCCCCTTTCCAAGAGGCTCTTCCAGAGTGGAGACTACACCATATCCATTTGGAAATGATGAAGAAGGATGTATCAAATTGTGTCTGTATTGGAGATGGACGGAGTCATTACCCTACGAAGTCAGTCGCTAGATGGACCCATTGTACGAGGCCTTGACTTATCCTGGCGCCTTTCCCTGCTATTCGAAGGTCATACCACTTATTCCTTTGGGATAAGCACGCCTTACCTGAAAATGATTCATTCTATAATTTTTAATTATTAAAATTATTAGTGTCTGCCGCCATTACATTTCCTTATGCTGGCGGGCGGCGGCGGCCTATGCTCCCGCCGCCTTGAACGACTGAGCCGCGGGATCGGGGAATGAATTATCGCCACGCCTATCATGCCGGAAACTTCGCCGACGTGATGAAGCACGCCACCCTGGCCCTGGCCATCGCGGCGTTGAAACGCAAGGACACGCCGTTTTTCGCGCTCGACACCCATGCCGGTATCGGCGCCTACGATCTCGAGGCCCCCCAGGCCGACAAGACCGGAGAGTACCTGAACGGCATCGCGCGGGTGCTGGACGCCCCGGACCCGCCCGCCGAGCTGGAGCCCTATCTGGCGGTGGTGCGGTCGTGGAACGCCGGCGGCGCCCTGCGCCGCTATCCCGGCTCGCCCGAGCTGGCGCGCGGCCTGATGCGCCCCCAGGACCGCATGGCCCTGGTGGAACTGCATCCCGAGGATTTCGAGACGCTGCGAGCCCGCTTCCACGGCGACCGCCGGGTGGGCGTCCACCATCTGGACGGCTACACCGCCGCCAAGGGCCTGCTGCCGCCGGCCGAGCGGCGGGGGCTGGTGCTGATGGACCCGCCCTTCGAGGTGAAGAACGAGTTCGAGCGCCTGCTGGCGGCACTGCGCCGCGCCCGCAAGCTGTGGCCCACCGGCATCTACATGGTCTGGTACCCCATCAAGGGCCGCGAGCCGGTGGACGCCTTCCTGCAGGCCATCATCGACCAGGGCGGGCCGGAGGCCATGGCGGTCGAGATGCTGCTGCGCCCGGCCACCGACCCGTTCAAGCTCAACGGCAGCGGCCTCCTGGTCATCAATCCGCCCTGGCAGTTGCAGGACAATCTGGAGCGCATCCTTCCCTGGCTGACCGGCCTGATGGCGCCGGGCACCGGCTCTTGGGACATCCGCCAGCTGATCGCCGAGACGGCCATCGGGCCGTAAGACCAGATCCCAGTGATCGCAACCGATCACCGGGATCGCCCTCAATCGGCGGGCGGGCGCTGTGCGCCCTTGCCTCCCGCCGCATAAGCGGCGCGGCCCTTCGAGCCTGAGCAAATTCCGATGCTGCAGTGCAAAACTGCAACACTCGTGGAAAATCAGTGCCGAAGATCGCCTTAGGGCCTTCCCCAGCCCCCGATGCGCGCCTATATCTTTCCAAAGCGATCCAGCTTTTCAGATTTCGACCATGACCTCCGCCCGCGCCATCCTCGCCGCCGTTCTGGTGCTGCCCCTGTGGGCGGCGGGCGCGGCGGATTCGGCGGAGCTGTCGCCCGGCCCCCGGCTGGTTCCCGGCGGCGGCGCGGCCCGCGCGGGTACCCCCGCCTTCAGCCCGGGCGAAACCCGTTTGCCCCTGGTCTCGGCCGGAAATCTGTCGGCCGGCGCCGTATCGGCTCCGTCGACGGGCCTGAACGGATCGCCCCTGCCCTTCGGCATTCCCGGCGCCCCCCTGGCGGTGGGTGGCTATGTGGCCTATGGCAACGGGTCTTCCCAGCTGAGTTCCTCGCTGCGCAGCGATGGTGTCACCAGCGGCGCCAACGTCTCGGCCTCGTGGGGCAACGACAGCAAGGCCGAGCTCAGCCTGGGCGTCAACCGTTCCGATTGGGGCCGCATCAGCCCCAATTCCCAGCACCCCACCCTGTCCCTGGCCGATCCCTATCGCGGCACGCCCAATGGCGGCGTCAGCGACGTGAACATGTCGCTCAGCCTGACCCATCAGGTCAGCCCGTCATTCAGCGTCGGTGGCATGGCCGGCGCCAACCGGGTCAGCGGCACGGAATCCGCCGGAACCGGCCTGTCGGTCGGCGCCGGCCTGGGCTACCGCTTCTAACCCCCTACTCCCGCCCGGCCACGCCGCATTCGGCGACGGCCTTGCCCAGTTCCCTGCAGATGGCCTTGGCGGCGGCGTCATCCTTGGCGGCGGCGAACAGGCGGACGAAACGTCCCTTGTCCTTGATATCCACCGTCTTCATCACCGGCTCGGATGCTTTCAGCCCGGCCGAATGCCCGGTCAGGATGCTCCAGCCCTTGCGTGCCCAGTCCTCGGTCTTGTAGGAGGCGAGATAGACCAGCTTGCGCGGCCCGGCGGCGGGGGCTTCGGCCGGCGCGGCGGCGGGCGGCGGGGCGGCGGGCGGCAAGGCCGCCACGGCCATGGGCGGAGCCGGCGGCTCGGCCATCATGGGGGCGGGATTGGCAGCCAGCTTCTCCCCATGCTCGAGGCGCAGCACCCAGGGTCCATAGCGGGTCAGCAGGGCGCCGTCCCCCATCACCGCATAGGTGGCGAAGGCCTTGCCGGCGCACTCCACCTGCAGAATGGCGACCTTTTCCCCCAGGCCCGGCCAATCGGGCGTGGGGGCGGGCGCGGCGGCGCCGATCACCGACGCCAGCGGCGCCCGGTCCTGGCCATAGCGGGGCGACGGAC
The DNA here is from genome assembly GCF_002105535.1 of Magnetospirillum sp. ME-1. Lineage (GTDB taxonomy): Bacteria > Pseudomonadota > Alphaproteobacteria > Rhodospirillales > Magnetospirillaceae > Phaeospirillum. The sequence continues at coordinate 824,956 of NZ_CP015848.1, forward strand.
AGACGCGGCCGGCGGCGTCGCCGGCCCGGTTGGCCTCCATGGGCACCGATTGCCCGCGCGGGGCCGAGCCGGAATCGGCAACCGAACCGGAGGCGAAGGCGTCGGTAACGATCCAGGTGCCGTGGTGCCAGGCATTTCCATCCATGGGCTGGGGCGAGGCGGCACAGCCTGCCAGCAGGACCAGGCCGCCCAGGAATGGGACGGCGCGCGAGAGACGACGGGTCATCACCACCTCACATCACATCGAGCAGCAGCTTGCGGCGGTTGAGCGGCTGGACCGGACGGGCGTTGTTGGGAAACAGCTTGGCGAAGGCGGCCAGTTGCTCGGCCGAGGCGGTGACCGCCTGGCGGTAGACCACCCACTGCACCACCTCCGAACAGGGCGGCGTGGTCAGCGAGCCGGCATAGCGGAAGGTCACCGGGTCCTTAGGGATCAGCATGGAGGGGTCGAGCATGGACGACGCCGTGGCGCTTTCGCCGCCCTTGGACGGCATGACCTGCCAGATGGCCTCCAGCGCCGGGTTGGCGCCGCCCTTGGCGATCATCACCCCCAGCACCGCCAGGCCGCCATCGGCCGCCTTGTGGACGAAGTGGCATTCCATGTCGAAGAAGGCCCCGTCCACCGTGTGCTCGCTGGGATGGTGGAAATGGAACTGCAGCAGGTCGTAGGACTTGCCGTCCAGCATCAGGGTGCCGCCGCCGGTGCAATCCACCTGAATGGTGTGGCCGTTGTTCTGGACGCGCAAGGGAACCGGCCGCCAGGCGGTCATGGGGTCGCCGATGATGGCGGCGATGGGCTTGGTGAGATCCACCGGCGATTGCTCGCGCCCCATGGAGCAGGCGGCGTATTCCGGCGACAGCATGCCCCACTCCTTGGGCCCGCCATGTCCCTCATAGGCCCAATGGGCGCCCTCGGCGGCCACAGCCTGGGCGATGGACCCGCCACAGGCTCCGCACAGGCAGGCGGCACCGGTGGCCCCCTTGAGGAATGAACGACGATCCATGGCAACCCCTCCCCACAAAAAGACTAGGAGGAAAAGGCTATCGCCAAAGTCAGCCGCCGTCACGCATCCAATTCAGGACGCCCGGTAAACAGGTCCAGGGCTTCCGGATTGGCCAGGGCTTCCTTGTTCTTGACGGCGCGCCCATGCACCACGTCGCGCACCGCCAGCTCGACGATCTTGCCCGACTTGGTGCGCGGAATATCGGCCACCTGGACGATCTTGGCCGGAACATGGCGCGGCGTGGTGTTGTCCTTGATGCGGCTCCTGATGCGCGCCTCCAGCTCCGGGGACAGCGTCAGCCCGTCGCGCAGCCGCACGAACAGCACCACGCGGACGTCGCCCTGCCAGTCCTGGCCGATCACCAGGCTTTCCAGCACGTCGTCGATCTGCTCCACCTGGCGGTAGATCTCGGCGGTGCCGATGCGCACCCCGCCGGGATTGAGGGTGGCGTCCGAACGGCCGAAGACGATGATGCCCCCCGTCCCGGGGTTGACCTCCACCCAGTCGCCATGGGTCCACACGCCGGGGAATTTCTCGAAATAGGCGGCGCGGTATTTGGCGCCGTCATCGTCGTTCCAGAAGCCCACCGGCATGGAGGGGAAGGCCTTGGTGCACACCAGCTCGCCCTTCTCGCCGGCCAGCGGGCGGCCATTCTCGTCGAACACCTCCACCTTCATGCCCAGGCCCGGCCCCTGAATTTCGCCCCGATAGACCGGGGCCAGCGGATTGCCCAGCATGAAGCACGAAATGATGTCGGTGCCGCCCGAGATGGAGGCCAGCTGAACGTCGGACTTCACCTTGGCGTAGATGTAGTCGAAGCCCTCGGGGGCCAGCACCGATCCGGTGGAGCAGATGGTGCGCACGGTCTTCAGGGAATGGGTCCTGGCCGGCTCCAGTCCCATCTTGGCGATGGCGTCGATCCACTTGGCCGAGGTGCCGAACAGGGTCATGCCCTCGGCATCGGCGAAATCGAACAGGATGTTGCCGCCCAGATGGCTGGGATTGCCGTCATAGAGCAGCAGGGTGGCCTCGGCCCCCAGCCCGGCCACCAGCCAGTTCCACATCATCCAGCCGCAGGTGGTGAAATAGAACACCCGGTCGCCGCGCTTCACGTCGCAGTGCAGCCGGTGCTCCTTCAGCTGCTGGATCAGCGCGCCGCCCGCCGCGTGGACGATGCATTTGGGCGCGCCCGTGGTGCCCGAGGAATACATGATGTAGAGGGGGTGGTCGAAGGGCAGCCGGAGGAATTCCACCGGCCGGGCGGCGAAGGGGGCCAGGAAATCGCCCAGATGCACCGCCTTGGCCACGCCCGAGATGTCCGCCGCCTCGCGGGTGTAGGGCACCACCACCACGCGCTCCAGCGAGGGAATGCCCGGCACGATGGCGGCCAGCTTCTCCAGGCAGTCGTGGCTCTTGCCCGAGTAGAAATAGCCTTCCGCCGCCACCAGCACCTTGGGCGCGATCTGGCCGAAGCGGTCCAGCACCCCCTGGACGCCGAAATCGGGCGAGGCCGACGACCAGATGGCGCCCAGGGACGACGCCGCCAGCATGAAGGCCACCGCCTCGGGCATGTTGGGCATGTAGCCCGCCACCCGGTCGCCCACCCCCACGCCGGCAGATTTCAGCGCCTGCTGGATCAAGGACACCTGGGCGTGCAGCTCGGCAAAGGACAGCCGGCGCTTGACCTTGTCCTCGCCCCAGAACACCAGGGCATCACCATGGTCGGAGCGGCGCATCAGGTTCTCGGCGAAGTTCAGCCGCGCCTGGGGGAACCATTTGGCGCCGGGCATGCGGCGCTCGTCGTCCACCACAACGGCGCCCGGCCCGTCGCCGATGATGCCCGCGCTCTCCCACATCAGGGACCAGAACTGGTCGGGCCGATCCACCGACCAGCGCCACAGGGCCTGGTAATCGTTCGCGCCGGTGTGGAAACGGGCGTCGGCGTCCCGCATGAACCGGTCAAGCGTCGAAGATCCGGAACGCTCCCTGGACGGCTTCCACAACAGAACGGACATGTTTCCTCCACACTTTACGATCACTTGTTCGTTTTACCGCGAAGTGGCGGGCGCGCCAAGGGCCGATCTCGGGGTAACTACCTAGAGACGCGACACAATTTGCCTAAAACAACCCCTGGAGCGACGGACGGACTCGTAGCATACTCATTCGCTCTCACATTGAGGAAGCCAGGTTTTCACATGAACGTCTCCATCTCCCACCAGGACGACATCCTGACCGTCCGTCTCGACGGGACCATGGACTATACCGCCACCAGCCTGATGAACGGATTGATCTCCGATATCAATTCCATCTCGGCGTCGCGCGTCATCTTCGACCTGGCCAAGGTGGCGCGCGTCGATTCCGTCGGCCTGGGCATGCTGCATCTGGCCAAGGACGAGATCGTCGGCAAGGGCCGCCACCTGACCCTGCGGGGCGCGGCGGGAAGCGTACGGCGCCTGTTCGAGCTGACCGACGGCGACGCCAGCTTCGACTTCGAATAGCATCAAACCATGGCGCTGCGCCTGCTCCTGGCGGCCGGCGGGCTGCTCGCCCTGTGGTGGGCGCTGCGCTGGTGGTCCAAGGCGCCGCCCGACAGGGCGAAAAAGGCGCTGATCGGCGCCGTCCTCGCCGCCCTGGTGATCGGCGGCGTCGCCCTGGTGGTCACCGGCAAGCTGGCCGGGCTGTTCGCCATTCTCGCCGGCCTGTCGCCGTGGATCGGGCGAGCCATGCGGCTGCACCAGCTGTGGCAGGGATTGCGCCGGATGACCGGCCACGGCCCCGCCGCCGGGGCTTCCGGGGCTTCCCCGCCCCCCGCCGATACCGCCATGACCCAAGCCCAGGCCTACGACGTTCTGGGCCTCGCCCCCGGCGCCACGCCCGACGAAATCCGCGAAGCCCATCGCCGCCTGATGCGCGCCAACCATCCCGACGCCGGCGGCTCCACCTGGATCGCGGCGCGCCTCAACCAGGCCCGCGACGTCCTGCTGGGATAAATTCCAAGGGCAAACCGTTGCTTCCGCCGCGCGGGCATGGCAAAACATGCCGCGACCGTAACGAGGCGTGGCGAAGCGCCGGGCGGTCGAGACAAAGCTTCAGGAGTGATCGATGACTCGTCGAGTCCGCAAGGCCGTGTTCCCGGTGGGTGGCATGGGCACCCGCTTTTTGCCCGCCACCAAGGCGATGCCCAAGGAAATGCTGCCGGTGGTGGACAAGCCGCTGATCCAGTACGCGGTGGAAGAGGCGGCGGCGGCCGGCTGCGAGCACTTCATCTTCGTCACCGGACGCGGCAAGAACGCGCTGGAGGACCATTTCGACCACAACCCCGAGCTGGAGCGCATCCTCAAGGATCGCGGCAAGTTCGATCTGGTCGAGGCGGTGACCTCGTGGATGCCCAAGTCGGGCCAGATCTCCTATACCCGCCAAAGCGAGCCCCTGGGCCTCGGCCACGCCGTGTGGTGCGCCCGCGATCTGGTGGCCGACGAGCCCTTCGCCGTGCTGCTGCCCGACGACCTGATCCTGTCCAAGACCGCCTGCCTGAAGCAGATGGCCGCCGTTCACACCGAGGTGGGCGGCCACGTGGTCGCCGTCTCCGACGTGCCGCGCGAGCACACCAAGCGCTACGGCATCCTGGACGTGGAGCACGACAACGGCCGCCTGGCCCGCGCCAAGGGCCTGGTGGAGAAGCCCGACCCGGAAGTGGCGCCGTCCACCCTGTCGATCATCGGCCGCTACATCCTGCACCCGGCGGTGTTCGACGTGCTGGACAAGAAGGAGAAGGGTGCCGGCGGCGAGATCCAGCTGACCGACGCCATCAGCCAGACCATCGGCATGGTTCCCTTCCACGGCCTGCGCTTCGAGGGAACCCGCTACGATTGCGGCGACAAGGTGGGCTGGTTGGAGGCCAACCTGGCCTTCGCGCTCGCCCGCGACGATACCGCCGAGGCTGCCCGCGACCTCATCACCCGTTTCCATAAGGGCTAGAGCATCATGCGCATTGCCATGATCGGCACCGGCTATGTCGGCCTGGTGTCGGGAACCTGCTTCTCGGAATTCGGCATCGACGTGGTCTGCGTCGACAAGGACGCCGCCAAGATCGAGAAGCTGCACCAGAACATCATGCCCATCTACGAGCCGGGCCTGGACGACATGGTGGCCGCCAACGTGGAGGCCGGCCGCCTGTCCTTCACCACCGACCTCAAGGACGCGGTCAAGGACGCCGACGCGGTGTTCATCGCCGTGGGCACGCCGTCGCGGCGCGGCGACGGCCATGCCGACCTCAGCTACGTCTATGCGGCGGCCGAGGAAATCGCCGACGCCATGACCGGCTACACCGTGGTGGTCACCAAGTCCACCGTGCCGGTGGGCACCGGCGACGAGGTCGAGGCCATCATCCGGAAGCGCCGGCCCGACGCGCAGTTCGACGTGGTGTCCAACCCGGAATTCCTGCGCGAAGGCTCGGCCATCAACGACTTCATGCGCCCTGACCGCGTGGTGATCGGCACCGAATCCGACGCCGCCCGCAAGGTGATGAAGCAGCTCTACCGCGTGCTCTACCTGATCGAGACGCCCATCGTCTTCACGTCTCGCCGCACCTCCGAGCTGATCAAGTACGCCGGCAACACCTTCCTGGCCACCAAGATCACCTTCATCAACGAGATCGCCGATCTGTGCGAGAAGGTGGGCGCCGACGTCCACGACGTGGCCAAGGGCATCGGCCTGGACGGCCGCATCGGCAAGAAGTTCCTGCATCCCGGCCCCGGCTACGGCGGCTCGTGCTTCCCCAAGGACACCCTGGCCCTGGTCAAGACGGCGCGGGACTTCAACGCCCCCCTGCGCATCGTCGAGACGGTGGTCGCCGTCAACGACGAGCGCAAGAAGCAGATGGCCGAACGCGTCACCAAAGCCTGCGGCGGCTCGGTAAAGGGCAAGACCATCGCGGTGCTGGGCCTGACCTTCAAGCCCAACACCGACGACATGCGCGATTCGCCGTCGCTGGACATCGTCAAGGCCCTGATCGAGGCGGGCGCCACCGTCAAGGCCTTCGATCCCGAAGGCATGGAGGAGGCCAAGAAGCTTCTCCCCGCCGGTGTCGAATACTGCAAGGACGCCTACGCCACCATGCCGGGCGCGGCCTGCGCGGTGATCATCACCGAGTGGAACGAGTTCCGGGCGCTTGACCTGAAAAAGATCAAGTCCCTGCTGGCCCAGCCCGCCATCGTCGACCTGCGCAACGTCTACGCGCCCGACGAGATGGCCGAAATGGGCTTCGCCTATACCAGCATCGGACGGCCGTAGGACGTTTGATCATCATAGCGTCGAGAAGGCCGCCCCCTGGGGCGGCCTTTTTGCTTATGCCCATAGGATGGGGTATGCTTATCTCTCGCTCGCTTGGTCTGTGGGATATTCGCCATGGCGCTCTTCAGCTTCCTGTGGTCCTCCGATTTCCTGCCGCACGGCCTATGCCTGTCATGGCGGACGGAACTGATCGCGCTGACCGTCATCTCCGAAATTGTAATCGGCGCCTGCTACGTCTCGGTGGCGTGTTCCCTGGCCTATTTCGCCCGCAAACGCCCGGACTTTCCCTATCCCGGCGTCATGACACTGTTCGCCATAGTTTTTGCCCTCTGCGGAGTTTCACACCTCATCGAAGTGCTGACCCTATGGATCCCGCTCTATGGAGCGCAGGCTATCTTTAACGCGGCGGTGGCACTGCTGGCCATACCCGCTGCATGGAAGATGTGGACCTTGGTTCCACAAGCCCTGACCTTGCCTAGCCCAAGCCACCTGCAGCACATCAACAATGAACTGGCCCGCGAGATCGCGAACCATCGCGAAACCGAGAACAGCTTGCGTCAAGCAATGGAAGCCGCTGAATCAGCCAGTCGCGCACGCTCGGAATTCCTGTCCAATATGAGCCATGAATTGCGCACCCCTCTGAACGCGGTGATCGGCTTTGCCGATGCCCTGCTTCACGAATTTTTCGGCAGCCTCAACGAAAAGCAGCGCGATTACGTGATCTCCATCCACTCAAGCGGCAAGCATCTGCTGCACCTGATCAACGATGTCCTCGACATCTCCAAGATCGATGCCGGCAAACTGGAACTCCACGATGATATTGTGACGATCCATGACCTCGTGGACGAATGCAACGCATTGGTTTCGGGGCTGGCGGAGGAAGCCGGCATCACGCTGGAGAGCCGGTTGCAGCCCGGCCTGCCCAACCTCCGCGCCGACGCCCTTCGTCTCAAGCAGGTTCTGGTCAATCTGCTCTCCAACGCCGTCAAATTCACCCCGCGTGGAGGACATATCACGCTCCAGTGTGCCCTGAACGAAACCGGTGAACTGGTCCTACAGGTCAGAGACACCGGGATCGGCATGAACTCCGAGGAAATGAATAAAGCCTTCGAAATGTTCACCCAGATCGCCAACCCCATGTCTCGTCGTGCCGGGGGAACGGGTATCGGCCTGCCTCTCAGCCGCTCGCTGGTTCTTCTGCATGGCGGGCGGATCGATCTGAATTCGGCCCCCGGCGAGGGCACCCGGGTAACCGTATACCTACCCCGCCTCCGCTTAATACCCTCGTGACCCCTTGGGTTTCAGCATTTCGTCCTTGGCAGGATTGACACCCGCCCCGGCATCGGCCATCAACGCCGGAGCAGTTCCGCAGGCAGGGAGACCGGCGCCATGGCCGCAGTGAAGACGATCGCCACCACCCCCTTTTCCGGCCAGAAGCCTGGGACCTCGGGCCTGCGCAAGAAGGTCAAGGTCTTCGCGCAAGCACACTACCTGGAGAATTTCGTCCAGGCGGTGTTCGATTCCATCGGCGACGTGAAGGGCCAGACCCTGGTTCTGGGCGGTGATGGCCGCTACCACAACCGCACCGCCATCCAGACCATCCTGAAGATGGCCGCCGCCAACGGCTTCGCCCGCGTGATGGTGGGCCGGGGCGGCATCCTGTCCACCCCGGCGGCGTCCTGCGTCATCAGGAAGTACAAAACCTTCGGCGGCATCATCCTGTCGGCCAGCCACAATCCCGGCGGCCCGGACGAGGATTTCGGCATCAAGTACAACATCCCGGCCGGCGGCCCGGCGCCCGAGGCCATCACCGAGGCCATCTACGCCCGCTCTCAAGGGATCGACAGTTACAAGATCCTCGAGGCGGCGGATCTGGATCTCGACACCATCGGCGAGCAGCGGCTGGGAGACATGAAGGTCCAGGTCTTCGACCCCGTGGCCGACTATGCCGAGCTGATGGAAAGCCTGTTCGACTTCGCCGCCATCCGGGCCGCCTTCGCCTCCGGATTCCGCATGAAGTTCGACGCCATGCACGCGGTGACCGGCCCCTACGCCACCGAAATCCTGGAGAACCGCCTGGGTGCACCCAAGGGCACCGTGATGAACGGCATTCCGCTCGAGGATTTCGGCCATGGCCACCCCGATCCCAATCTGGTCCACGCCCATGATCTGGTCGAGGCGCTCACGGGGCCCGGCGCCCCCGATTTCGGCGCGGCGTCGGACGGCGACGGCGACCGCAACATGATCCTGGGCCGCGACTTCTACGTGACGCCCTCGGATTCCCTGGCCGTGCTGGCCGCCAATGCCACGCTGTGCCCCGGCTACAAGGCCGGCCTCAAGGGTATCGCCCGCTCCATGCCCACCAGCGCCGCCCCCGACCGGGTGGCCGCCAAGCTTGGCATTCCCGCCTGGGAAACCCCCACCGGCTGGAAATTCTTCGGCACCCTGCTGGACGCCGGCAAGGCCACCTTCTGCGGCGAGGAAAGCTTCGGCACCGGCTCCGACCACGTGCGGGAAAAGGACGGGCTGTGGGCGGTGCTGGCCTGGCTGAACGTGCTGGCCGTGCGCAAGCAAAGCGTCGCCGACATCGTCACCGCCCATTGGAAGGAACTGGGGCGTAACGTCTATTCCCGCCACGATTACGAAGGCATCGATTCAGCCGCCGCCGAGGGACTGATGGAGCATCTGCGCGGGCTTTCCCTGAAGGGCCGGACGCTGGGCGCCTATACCGTCGCCTTCAACGACGACTTCGCCTACACCGATCCGGTCGACGGCTCGGTGTCCAAGAAGCAGGGCATCCGGGTGGTGTTCGAGGACGGAAGCCGCGTGGTCTTCCGCCTGTCGGGCACCGGCACCGAGGGCGCCACGCTCCGCGTCTACATCGAGCGCTATGAACCCGATGCGTCCAAGCACCATCTCGACCCCCAGGTAGCGCTTTCCGACCTCATCACGATCGCCCGCGACCTGGCCCAGATCGAGGCCCGGACCGGGCGGACCGAACCGACGGTGATTACGTAAGCCATGACCTCCCACACCTTCCACCCCACCATCCTGCGCGAATACGACATCCGCGGCATCGTGGGCGAGACATTGTTCGCGGCGGATGCCGAGGCCATCGGCCGGGCCTTTGGCACGCGGGTGCGCAGGAACGGCGGCCATGTGGTGGCGCTGGGCTGGGACGGACGGCTGTCCAGTCCCGAGATGGCCGAGGCGCTGACCCGTGGCCTGATGGCTTCGGGCTGCACCGTGCGGCGCATCGGGCGCGGGCCCACCCCCATGCTGTATTTCGCCGCCAAGGTGAGGGAGGCCGACGGCGGCATCATGGTGACGGGCAGCCACAACCCGCCCACCCATAACGGCTTCAAGATGGTGCTGGCCGGCAAGCCGTTCTTCGGCCCCGACATCCAGTCCCTGGGCGAGATCGCCGCCCGGGGGGACTTCGCTTCCGGCGAGGGCAGGGCGGTCGAGGATTCGGTGTTCGAGGAATACGTCACCCGTCTGGCCGGCGATTACGACGGCAAGCACGATCTGCGGGTGGTGTGGGATTGCGGCAACGGCGCCACCGGTGAGGTGCTGCACGCCTTGGTCAAGCGGCTGCCCGGCACCCACACCGTGCTGTTCGGCGAGATCGACGGCCACTTCCCCAACCACCACCCCGACCCCACCGAGCCCCACAATCTGGTGGCGCTGCAAGACAAGGTGCTGACCGAATCCGCCCATCTGGGCATCGCCTTCGACGGCGACGGCGACCGCATCGGCGTGGTGGACGCCGAGGGGCGCATCCTCTATGGCGACCAGATCCTGGTGATCCTGGCCGAGGACCTGCTGAAATCCCTGCCGGGCGCCACCATCATCGCCGACGTCAAGGCGTCCAAGGTGTTCTTCGACGAGGTGCGGCGCATGGGCGGCAACGCCGTCATGGGCCGCACCGGCCACTCGCTGATCAAGACCCAGATGGCCGAGACCGGAGCCCCCCTGGCCGGCGAGATGAGCGGCCACATCTTCTTCGCCGACCGCTATTACGGCTTCGACGACGCCCTTTACGCCGCCATCCGCCTGTTGGGCATCGTGGCCCGCTGGGATCGCCAGACCATCGGCCAGCGCCGCGATCGCCTGCCCCACATGGTCAATACCCCGGAACTGCGCTTCGACTGCCCGGAAGAGCGCAAATTCGCCGTGGTGGCCGAGGTCAAGGCGCGGCTGGAGGCCGAAGGCGCCGCCTTCTCCGCCATCGACGGGGTGCGGGTGGATACCCAGGACGGCTGGTGGCTGCTGCGTGCCTCCAACACCCAGGCGGTGCTGGTGGCCCGCTGCGAGGCGGCCAGCGCCGAGGGGCTGAAGCGGTTGCGCCAGACCCTGTCGGACCAATTGGCGGCCTGCGGCGTCAGCCTTGGGGCTACCCACTGATGGCGGCTTGAATTTCTTCGGCTTCGGTTCCAGACTGATATCATTCGAAGGTAGGGGGTCTGGGACCGGTCGCCCCTCCGCAAGAACAATATTTACGAAAGAAGGGGGACCAGTATGTCCGTTGAATCCATCCTGAAGACCAAGGGCAGCGTCGTCTTCACCATCCGTCCCGAGCATTCGGTGGCCGACGCCGCCGCGCTGCTGACCACCAAGAAGGTCGGCGTCGCCGTGGTCTGCGACGCCAAGGGCAAGCTGCAGGGCGTGCTGTCCGAGCGCGACATCGTCAAGGGCCTGTCCCAGTACGGCAAGGCCGCCCTGGAAATGCCAGTGCGCAACGTCATGTCCAGCCCGGTGGTCACCTGCGCACCGGGCGACAGCGTCAAGACCATCATGGGCGTGATGACCGAGCGCCGCATCCGCCACCTGCCGGTGGTGGAAAAGGACGAGTTGATCGGCATCGTCTCCATCGGCGACGCGGTCAATTTCCGCCTGACCGAGGCCCAGATGGAGATGAACGTGCTGCGCGACGTGGCCGCCACGCGGTAAGCCCGCCGAGCCATGTCATGCTGAGCCTTGCGAAGCATCTTTCAGCCTGAAGCCCTTGCCTGAAAGATCCTTCGGCTCCGCCTCAGGATGACAGGCCCCATCCGACGCCCCCGGAATCCCTGGATTCCGGGGGCATTTGCATTTTTGCACCCCCTCCATGCAAGACCGTTATGTTGCAACGCAAAAATCATGTTGCACTGCGGTATGGTTCTGTTAGATTGGCGTCATGTTGCAGCGCACAACGCGCCCCACTCTTTAAAAGGATCACGCACATGACCATCAAGATCGACGGTTTCGAGAAGTTCGTCGCCCTGGGCAAGGAAAACGCCGACGCTTTCGCCAAGTCGGGCGCCGCCACCGTGAAGGCTTTCGAGGAGATCGCCAAGGCCCAGCAGGCCCTGATCGCCGAGAACGTCAAGAAGGCCGATGCCGCCGTCAAGGCTCTCTTCTCCGTGAAGAGCCCGGCCGAGCTGGCCGACCTGCAGGGCAAGCTGGCCCGCGAGACCCTGGAGAGCGCCATCGCCGACGGCCGCAAGCTGGCCGAGCTATCGACCACCGCGCTGACCGCCGCCGTCGAGCCGATCCAGGCCCGCTTCGCCGCGCTGACCAAGGTTGCCGCCTAACTTCGATCCGTAAAGGCCGGGTGAGGTTCCTCCCACCTCACCCGGCCTGGATCGAATAAGACCGCCGCCGCTTTTTGATGTCCGGGGCTCTCCCCCCCATCCCGCTGCTTCCGGACATTTGCGACGACGGCCACGAGCCCCGGCCTTCCTCCCAAGGCCGGGGCTTTTTCTTTGCCCGAATCAAATCGGCATTCCTTGACCGATTTGCCCGGGGCTCCTACCTTTCTCATCGAGCAAGGAGAGTGAGCCCATGTCGTTCAAGGGTACCGATAGCTATGTGGCGACCGAGGATCTGCTGGTCGCCGTCAACGCCGCGCTCAAGCTCGAGCGCCCCCTGCTGATCAAGGGCGAGCCGGGTACCGGCAAGACCGTGCTGGCCGCCGAGGTGGCCAGGTCGCTGGGCCGTCCGCTGCTGCAATGGCACATCAAGTCCACCACCAAGGCGCAGCAGGGCCTGTACGAATACGACGCGGTGGCGCGCCTGCGCGATTCCCAGCTGGGAGATTCCCGCGTCCACGACATCTCCAACTACATCGTCAAGGGCAAGCTGTGGGAGGCGTTCGAGGCGCCCACGCCGCCGGTGCTGCTGATCGACGAGATCGACAAGGCCGACATCGAGTTCCCCAACGACCTGCTGCTGGAACTCGACCGCATGGAGTTCCATGTCTACGAGACCAAGCAGGTGGTCAAGGCGCAACAGCGTCCCATGGTGATCATCACCTCGAACAACGAGAAGGAACTGCCCGACGCCTTTTTGCGCCGCTGTTTCTTCCACTACATCCGCTTCCCCGACCGCGAGACCATGGAGCGCATCGTCGCCGTGCACTATCCCGGCATCAAGCCGGCCCTGCTGCACGAGGCGCTGACCGCCTTCTTCGACATCCGCGAGGTGGCGGGGCTGAAGAAGAAGCCGTCCACCTCGGAACTGCTGGACTGGATCAAGCTGCTCTTGTCCGAGGACCTGTCGCCGGAAGACCTGCGCGCCAAGGACAAGGCCTCGCTGATCCCCAAGCTGCACGGCGCGCTCTTGAAGAACGAGCAGGACGTTCACCTGTTCGAGCGCCTGGCCTTCCTCAACCGTCGGGAGGGACGCTGATGCCCATTATCGCGTGGACCGAGGCCATGAGCGTGGGCAACGCCGCCCTGGACAAGGACCACCAGAAACTGATCGGCATGATCAACGACCTGGACCAGTCGGCCCCCGACTTCCTGGAACTGTTCAACGCCGTATTGGACTACACCAACGGCCATTTCGACCGCGAGGAAACCCATCTGGAGGCCATCGGCTTTCCCGGATTGGATGCCCACCGGGTCCAGCATGACGATTTCGCCGACCAGGTGGCGGACATGCTCAAGCAGTTCCGCGCCCAGCCCTTCGACCCTGCCGACACCAGACTGAAGGATTTCCTGTGGTCGTGGCTGAAGGGCCACATCCTGATCGAGGACCAGCGCTACGCCGCCTGGACCCGGGCCAAGGGCGGCTGAGCCCACCATGTTCCTCACCCTGTTCCTCGAACTGCGCGACGCCAAGGTGCCGGTCACCTTGAAGGAATATCTCACCCTGCTCGAAGCCCTGGAGAAGGGCGTCGCCGAGATGAGCATCGACACCTTCTACTATTTGACCCGGACCGCCCTGGTGAAGGACGAGCGCAACCTGGACAAGTTCGACCGGGTTTTCGGGCGCGTCTTCAACGGCATCGTCGGATCGGGCGACGAACTGGCCGCCGCGCTGAAGGCCGCCATCCCCGAGGAATGGCTGCGCAAGTTGGCGGAAAAGCACCTGACGCCCGAAGAGATGGAGCAGATCCAGTCGGCGGGCGGCTTCGAGAAGCTGATGGAGACGCTGCGCAAGCGTCTGGAGGAGCAGAAGGAGCGCCACCAGGGCGGCTCCAAATGGATCGGCACCGCCGGCACCTCGCCCTTCGGCGCCTATGGCTACAATCCCGAGGGCGTGCGCATCGGCCAGCATGAATCCCGCCACCGCCGGGCGGTGAAGGTGTGGGACGAGCGGGTCTACAAGAATCTCGATGACGGCATCGAGCTGGGCACCCGCAACTTCCGCATGGCGCTGCGCCGGCTGCGCCGCTTCGCCCGCGAAGGTGCGGCCACCGAGCTGGACCTGCCCGGCACCATCACCTCCACGGCGCGGGCCGGCGGCTGGCTCGACCTCAAGATGCGGCCCGAGCGCCACAACAAGGTCAAGCTGCTGCTGCTGCTCGATATCGGCGGCTCCATGGACGAGCACGTGCGCACCTGCGAGGAGCTGTTCTCGGCGGTGCGCTCCGAGTTCAAGCACCTGGAATACTATTACTTCCACAACTGCCCCTATGGCGGGCTGTGGAAGGACAACCGCCGCCGCCACCAGGACGTCACCCACACGCTGGACGTCATCCACACCTACCCCTCCGACTACAAGCTGATCTTTGTCGGCGACGCCGCCATGAGCCCCTACGAGATCACCATGCCGGGCGGCGCGGTGGAGGAATGGAACGAGGAACCCGGCCATGTGTGGATGCGCCGCCTGCTCGACCAGTGGCCCAGCGCCGTCTGGCTCAATCCGGCGCCGCAGGCCCGCTGGCAGTGGACCCATTCCACCCAGATGATCCAGCAGCTGATGGGCGGGCGCATGCACCCCCTGACGCTGGAAGGCCTGGACCAGGCCATGCGCGACCTCAACCGGGGCGCCCCCCATCCGTAATGTCGGCCCCTCCTAATGTCGGATTGCCGGTATTGGTTTGGCCGCGCCATATGTTAGCCTTCGCCTTTGCATGAACGTCTCTAGTTGGGGGGAAACGGGACCGGATGGCGGACGGGGGCAAGCGGACCCTGACTTGGCTGGGCGGAGCACAGGGCCACCTGTTCCAGGTGGTGACGCTCGGCCTCGTCCCCTGCATTTTTCTCGGCACCCTGGCGGTGATCGTTCATCTGGCCGAATCCCTGTCGCTGCAGGCGGCGGGCGCCCAGATCGAGACCCTGGCGCGCATGGCCGCCGCCATCCATGACCGTGGACTGGAAAGCTCGCGCGAGGCGCTGGCCGCCCTGGCCACCGATCCCGAGGATGACGAGTGCGGCAATCACTACCGCCACTTCCTGCTGGCCATCGAGGGGCACGAGGGCTTCATGCGCACCGACGCCTCGGGGCGGGTGGGGTGCAGCATCGGGCAGGGCACCGATATTTCCTGGCTCGCCAAGGGGCCTCACATCGAACGCGCCCTGGAGACGGGGGCGATCGCCACCGCCCCCTATCAGCTGTTTCCCGACGGCCGCACCGCCCTGCCCATCGCCTATCCCATCCTGGACTGGCTGGGCACGCCGCGCGGCGCGGTGGCCACCGCCCGTTCCCTGGACCATCTGGCCAAGGCGGTCGCCCCGCCCATCCTGCCCGAGGGCGCGCGCCTGCTGGTGCTGCGGACGGACGGAACGATCCTGGCCCGGGTTCCGCCCCTGCCCCAGCCCGCGCCCCAGGTCACCCCCGTTCCGGAATTGAAGGACGCGGCGGCGAAGGGAACAAGCGGCTCGTTCGTCGCCACCGCCATCACCGGCGAGACGTCCATGTTCGGCATCGCCCCCCTGGGCAGCATGGCCCCGGACACCATGGTGGCGGTGACCGTTCCGGTGGAATTGCTGGGCGGGGCCGAGCGCCAGTTCCTGCGCATGGCGGTCATCGCCTTCGCCGTGGCGGGCACGGGGGCGGTGCTGCTTTTGTGGTTTTCCAGCCGCCGGCTGCTGTTCGCCCCGCTCGGCCGGCTGGCCGAGGCCATGCGGCGGGTGCGGAGCGGCGACATGAATGCCCGCACGGGCGGCGGCCTGGGCGAGGTGGGCGAGATGTGCGCCACCTTCGACACCATGGTCGGCGCCCTGAACGAGCGCGAGATCTGGCTGAAGGACAGCGAGGACCGCTTCCGCGCCACCTTCGAACAGGCCGCCGTCGGCATGAGCCACGCCAGCCCCGACCGCCGCTTCATCCGGGTCAACCGCCGCTTCGCCGCCATGCTGGGCTACGAGCCCGAGGAGCTGATCGGGCGGGCGACCCTGGACATCACCCACCCCGACGACCGGGCGCTGGGCGGGGCCGAAATCGCCGGCATGATCCGGGGCGAGCGCCAGAGCTTCGCCATGGAGAAGCGCTACATCCGCAAGGACGGCTCCATCGCCTGGATCAACCTGACCCTGTCGGCCCTGTGGCGCGAAGGCCGCATGGAATACCTGATCGGCGTCGCCGAGGATATCGAGCGGCGCAAGCAGGCCGAGGCCCAGATGCTGGCCGCCAAGGAACAGGCCGAAAGCGCCAGCCGCGCCAAGAGCGAGTTCCTGGCCGGAATGAGCCATGAACTGCGCACCCCCTTGAACGCCATTATCGGCTTCGCCGAGACCATGTATTCACAGGTCCTCGGCCCCATGCCCGCGCGCTACCGGGAATATGCCGGAGACATCTCCGCCTCGGGCCGCCATCTGCTCAGCATCATCACCGACATCCTGGACCTGTCCAAGATCGAGGCCGGCAAAATGGAACTGGACGACCGCCCCATGAGCGTCACCCCGCTGGTGGACGCCGCCATCCGCCTGATGCGCGACCGCGCCGCCGGATTGGAGCTGAGCGCCGAGCTCCCCCCCGACCTGCCCCAAATCATGGCCGACGAACGGCGCATCCGGCAGGTGCTGATCAACCTCCTGGCCAATGCCGTCAAATTCACCCCCCATGGCGGAAGGGTGCAGGTCTCGGCGAGCGTGCCCCCGGACGGGGGACTGGAACTGCACGTGGCCGACAGCGGCATCGGCATGACCGAGGACGAGATCGCCCAGGCCATGGAGCCCTTCGTCCAGGTGGACGCCCGCATCGCCCGGCGTCACGAGGGCACCGGCCTGGGACTGCCCATGGTGGTGGCCATCATGGAGATGCATGGCGGCTCGGTGACCATCCGCAGCCAGCCCAGCCAGGGCACCACGGTGACGGTGGCCTTTCCTCCCGCCCGGGTGTTCAGCGCGGTTCCGACCCCGTCATGAAGCCGGCCATGGCGGCCACCACCTCGTCCTCGCGGCCGAAGAAGCCGTGGGGCGACATGGCCTGACAGGCGGCGGAGCGCGGGGGCGCGCCGCCTTCGACCATCAGCAGCCGGCGCCGCGGCGACTTCGCCAGACTCTCCACCAGCCCGGCGGCGTCGCCGGGCGGCGTGACTTCGCAGGAATCGCCCGAATGGGCGACGACCAGGACCGGCACGGCGATCTCTTCCAATCCCAGGCCGAATACGCCGTTGGGCGGGTAGGCGTATTTGCGGTGTCCCCGGGTGATGGACGAGGTCAGGATCACGCCGTCCACCTTGGTGCCCAGCCGCACCGCCGCATTGGCCGCCGACAGCGTCCCCATGCTGGTCCCCACCAGCCAGACCGGCAGGCCGCCGTTGCGCTGCCTCAACCAGACGGCCAGGGCGGCGATGTCCTCGGCATGCTCCCTCGAAAGGCGGAATTGCGCCGTCAGGGTATGCCCCTGGTCCGACGGCGCATCCATGGTCGCCACCACAATGCCGTGGCCGGCAAGAAGCCAGCGGGTCCGCACCAGGAAGTTGCCGCGCCCGAAGGCCACCGGTTCGGCGACGCTCTCGCCGGGCTTCACGCCGACGCTGCCCTCGCCGCCGGCCAGCAGGATGGCAATGGCGGCGGGCGGTCGCGCCGGCTCGGTCAGGTAGAAGGCGGTGGTCGATCCCGGACGGGTTTCAATCTCCAGCGCCTGCTCGCCCCGCACGGCCTCGGCCGCCCAGGTTGCCTGTCCCGCCAGCACCAACGCCACCGCCATCAGCCATAGACGCATCGCTCATCCTCCCATGCCGCTTGGCCCCGAGGCCATCATCATGGCACAGTACGGCGTCGGCAACATTCAGGACCGCTCCCCGCCTCATGGTCAGCGAGCTGCTACGCCCCGATTCGGAATTCGCCCGAGCCGTCTACAAGGAAATCCGCCCGGCCATTCCCCGCGCCCACTGGCCGGTGGAGGCCTTGCGCACCACCTTCACGCCCAGCAGCGACGGCCTGTCGCTGATCGCCAGTTTCGAAGGCCTGCCCCCCAACTACGCCGCGTTGGCCGCCCAGGTGGTGGCCAAAGCCAAGGTGGACCTGGTGCTGGTGTCGCCGGTGGCGGCCCTGGCCTCGGCGGTGGTCTACGCCAAGCGCTGGCGCGACACCTTCCTTTACGCCCTGCTGCCGCTGCTGTTCGCCATTCCCCTGCTGGCCCCCCTCGGCAATGTGGCCATGCGGGCCAGCATCGTCCTGTTCGCGCTGAATTGCGCCGCGCTGCTGCTCAGTCACGCCCGCCTGCTGCAACGGCGCTCGGCCCTGCAGCAGGGACGCTTCATCGCCGAAATCCCGACACCGGGCCTTCGGATCAAGGTGCCCCAGGGCACCCCGATCCACCATCAGGAATAGGAAGAAGACGCCACATGCCTCCGGTTTCTCAGCCGCGCCGCGCCCTGGTCATCGGACTTCCCGTGGCGGGCTGCGCTCTCGCCCTGGGGCGGCCTGGCGCCGCCCTGGCCAGCCGGGCCGAGGCCGACGGGGCGGCGGCACGCCTGACGGGCGGCGTCAGGCCCCAGGCGGGCAAGGTCAGCCTCAAGCTGCCCGAGATCGCCGACAACGGCGCCACGGTGCCCTTCACCGTCTCGGTGGATCATCCCATGGCGCCGGGCAATTACGTCCGGGAAGTCCACATCCTGGCCACCGACAACCCCGCCCCCCAGGTGGCCAGCTTCCACTTCACCCCCACCGGCAAGGCCGAGGTGTCGGGTCGGCTGCGTCTGGCCCGCAGCCAGGAGGTACGGGCCATCGCCCTGTTGTCCGACGGCAGCGCCTGGGAGGCGCGGCGCGAGGTCAAGGTCACCGTCGGCGGCTGCGGAGGCTGAGCACGATGCCCACCCCCAAGGTCAAATTCCCCGAAAGCGCCGCCAAGGGCGAGATCATCGAGATCAAGACCCTGATCGACCACGACATGGAATCGGGACAGCGCAAGGACATGAACGGCGCGCTGCTGCCGCGCCGGATCATCAACCGCTTCACCTGCGCGCTCAACGGCCGCACCGTGTTCTCGGCCGACCTTCATCCGGGCATGTCGGCCAATCCGGGACTGAGCTTCTTCATCACCGCGGCCGAGGGCGGCAGCCTGGACTTCACCTGGTTCGACGACGACGGCAGCCGCTACACCCTGTCGCGTCCGCTGACGGTGAAGTGATCAGCGCTGGGCCGGGGACTGGCCCGCCCGCGCCTTGATTCCGGCCCAGACCGCGTCGTGCCGGCGCTGGATCATCTCGGGACAGGACGGCAGGAAACCCACCTTGGCCGGCCAGGGCGCCACCATTTCAGGCGCCCCCAGGACGCTGGGCGCCAGGAACCTCTCGCTGCCGCGGATCATGTTGGCATAGCCGTTGAAATTGGAATCCAGGGCGGCGTTCTCGGGCTTCAGCATGAAGGTCAGGAACTTCATGGCGTTGGCCCGGTTGGGGGGATTCTTCGGCACCACCACCACGTCGGTCCACACCAGATTGCCTTCGCGGGGATAGGCATAGGCCAGACTGGGGCGCTTTTCCCGCGCCCGCATGGCGTCGCCGTTCCACGACACCGCCAGCACGATGGACGGGTCGGCCAGGGCCGCCATCATCCTCTCGGCGGCCACCAGACGGTTGCGGGCCAGCAGCGGCTCCAGCAGGCGGGCGGCCTTTTCCAGCTTGCCCTCGTCGTCGGTGCAGCGCGCCTCGCCCGCATGGACCAGCGCCAACTGGACCATGTCGCCCTCGTCCAGCAGGGCGATGCGCCCCTCCACCTCGGGCGGCGGCTCGAACAGCAGGCGCAGCGAATCGATGTCGCCGCGATGGATGGAGGTGTCCACCGCGAAGGCGGTCGTGCCCCACTGATGGGGGATGGTGTACTCGTTGCGCGGATCGAACGAGCGCGAGCGCCAGGGATCCTCGACGTTCCAAAAGCCGTTGAGGCGATCGGCCAGCACCCGCTCGATCAAACCGCCCCGGATCAAACCGCCCACGTGGTAATCGGGAATAAAGGCGATGTCGAACCCTGAGCGGGCGCCCTGCAGATTGCTGCGGACCTGATCGTGGTCGGCCACCACGGTGAGCACGACGGTGATGCCGGTTTCACGCTCGAACTTGCGCAGCAATTCGGGCGACAGGTAGGACGATCGGGTCAGAACCTGCAATTCGCTGGCCCAGGCCCCGGTGGCCGTCACCAGCAGGACGGCAAGCAGGAGCGTCCAGGCTCGCATCATCCGCCGCTCCCGTTGCGCCCCATGCCGACGGGCGGCCTGGGCGACGCCAGATCCTCGGCGCGGCGCATGAAGGCGCCCAGGCGGGCCGCGACCTTGCGGTTGATGGACCCCGCCGGGAACTTGCCCTTGGCATCGCGTTCACCGGCCGGCCACCCGGTCAGCAGCGCCATGCCCTGATCGACGGTTTCCACCGGATAGACGGAGAACAGGCCGGCTCTGGCGGCCTCGACCACGTCCTGGCGCAGCATCAGGTGCCGGGCATTGGCGGCGGGGATCAGCACGCCGTGGCTGCCGTCGAGGCCCCTGGCGCGGCACAGGTCGAAGAAGCCCTCGATCTTCTCGTTGACCCCGCCGATGGCCTGGATGCGGCCGAACTGGTCGATGGAGCCGGTCACCGCCAGACTTTGGCGGATGGGCAGCTCGGCCAGGGCCGACAGCAGGGCGTAAAGCTCGGTGGACGAGGCGGAATCCCCCTCGATCCCGCCGTAGGATTGCTCGAACACCAGGGTGGCCGACAGCGCCATGGGCAGCTCGGTGGCGTAGCGCGACGCCAGATAGGACGACAGGATCATCACCCCCTTGCCATGGATGGGGCCGCCCAGCAGGACCTCGCGCTCGATGTCCACCACGTCGCCCTTGCCGAAGCGCACCCTGGCCGTCACCCGGGTGGGGCGGCCGAAGGAGAAGCGCCCCAGTTCGAGGACCGCCAGACCGTTGATCTGGCCCACCGCCTCGCCGTCGGTGGCGATATGGACGGTGCCGGCCAGCATCTCCTCCTGGACGTTGTCGCGCACCCGGTCGAGACGGCGCACCGAGGCCGCCACCGCCTGGGACACGTGGGAGGCGGACACACAGGCGGCGCCGTCCTCGCCGGCCCAGTAATCGGCCTCGCGCACCAGGTCGGCCAGGCTGGCCATGTGGGTGGACAGGCGGGTGGAATCGCCCACCTCGCGCGAGGCCTGCTCGACCATACGGGCCACGGCGCCGCGATCGAGCGGCCGCAAGCCCTCCTTGCGGACGAGGATCGCCACCGAGCGGGCCAGCAGGGCGGTGTTGGCCTCGCTCCTGTCCATGCGCCAGTCGAAATCCGCCGAGACCTTGAACAGCTCGCCGAATTCCGGGTCGTTGTGGCTCAGCAGGTAGTACAGCATGGGGTCGCCGACCAGCACCACCTTCACGTCCAGGGGAATGGGCTGGGGCTCCAGCGACAGGGTGCTGATCAGGCCCATGGCCTGGCCCGGGGATTCGATGCGGATCTCGCGGTCACGAAGAGCCCGCTTCAAATCCTCCCAGGCGAAGGGATGCATCAGCAGCTTCAGCGCGTCCAGCACCAGATAGCCGCCATTGGCCCGATGCAGGCTGCCCGCCTTGATCAGGTTGAAATCGGTGATCAGGGTGCCGTACTGGGCGATGTGCTCGACCCGGCCGATGATGTTGGGCTGGGTGGGATAGGTTTCCATCACCACCGGGGCGCCGGCCTCGCCCTCGCGGCAGACCAGGACGTTGACCCGATACTTGCGGAAACGGCCATCGGGGCCGCGCGGGCGGCCTTCACGGCGCTCCGCATCCTCGGCCTCGGGCAGGAAATCCTGGGCGTTGAGCGCCACGTCGCCGGCCACCTCGTCGAGATAGGCCAGCACCTCGGGCAGATCGGCCCAGTCCTCCTTCAAATCGTCCATCAGATGGGCGATGGCGTGGCCGACCGCTTCGCGTTCCAGTTCGCGCAGACGGGCCCGGGTGTCGCGCTCCCAGCGCGGCACCTGCTTGATGGTGGTCTCCAGACGCTCCTGCAGACGCTCCATCTCGGCCCGCAGGCGGGTCTGGACCTCGTCGGGCAATTGCTTGAACTCGTCAGGCGGCAGCACCTCGTCACCCTTGGACGGCGCCAGCCCCAGCCCCATGGGCGTGCGGATCAGGGCGATGCCGTGAGCCTCGGCATCCTCCTGAATGGCGGAAAAGGCCGCCTCGCGCTGCTGCTTGGCTTCGCTCTCCACCATCTGGCGGCGCGCGCGGTACTCCTCGGCCTCGAAGGCGGCGGGCAGGGCGTGGCCCAGCTCTTCCACCAGATGGGCCATGCCCTGCTCCAGGGCACGGCCCCGCCCGGCGGGCAGGCGCAGCGCCCTCGGCCGGGCGCTTTCCGCGAAATTCTCCACATAGACCCAGTCGTCGGAGGGCGGCCGGGCGGCGGCGGCCTCGCGCAGGTATCCGAGGATCAGGTTGCGCCGGCCGGTTCCCTCCTCGCCCAGGGCGAACAGGTTGAAGCCGCGATGGCGCATGCCGATGGCGAAGCGGATCGCCTCGACGGCGCGATCCTGGCCCAGCGCCGGCCCCGGCTCGTCGGCCTCGTCGGGCAGGTCGGCGGTGGTGGCGAAGTCGAAACACGCCGGATCGCACACCCGGTAGAGGGCATCGGGCGGCAACGGAACGGGGTGGGCGGGCGGCTTGGGTTTGCTCACGCTTCATCCTCGATGCGCTGCATGTCGTCGTCGGACAGGCCGAAATGATGACCGATCTCGTGAATCAGCACGTGCTTGACCAGGGTGGACAGGTCCTCGCCCGTCTCGCACCAGTAATCCAGGATGGGCCGGCGATAGAGAAAGATCATGTCCACGTCGCCCGGCGCACCGCCGAAGGCATGGATGTCCATGGCCGAGCCGCGGTACAGCCCCAGCAGGTCGAAGGGGCTTTCCAGATCCATCTCGCGCTCCACCTCCTCGTCGGGGAAGTCATCGACGCGGATCACCACGTCGGCGGCGTAGCGGCGCAATTCCTCGGGGATGTCGGCGAAGGCGGCCTGGGCGATGGTCTCCAGGTCGGCCAGGCCGGGTGGCGTGCTGTGGTGGGGCATCACTCTGCTCATGGTCCTTAAGAATCTACCCTGTCCTTGCGGCCCGCACCAGGGGTCCCCACTCTTTGAGACAGACTCCCGACGAGGTGCACTGATGAGCGCGAAACTGACGGCGGACGACAAGGCCCGCGCCCTGGCGGAGCTGAGCGGATGGACCCAGATGGAGGGACGCGACGCCATCCACCGGTCCCTGCGCTTCACCGATTTCGGCGAGGCCTTCGCCTTCATGACCCGGGTGGCCCTGGCCGCCGAGAAGATGGACCACCATCCCGAATGGTTCAATGTCTGGAACCGGGTCGACATCACGCTCGCCACCCACGATGCCGGCGGCGTGACCCGCAAGGACATCGATCTGGCCCGCGCCATCGACGCGGCGGCGGGCAAAGCCTAGGGCTGGAATGCGAAAGGCCGGGACATGTCCCGGCCTTGGCGCTCAAAGTTCCTGGCGCAGGGCTCAGTTGGCCTTGGCCGCGCCCTTGGCCGCCTGCAGTTCGGCGACCTTGGTGCGCATGGCGCCCAGAAGCCCGTCGATCTTGCCGCCATTGGCCTGAATCACCGACGCGTACTCGTTGCGATAGGTGATGGCCATGGAGGCGCCCTCGACCACCAGATCGACGACGCGAAGATCGGCCTCGCCCTTCTTCAGCTTCCACTGGAGATTGATGGGCGCCTGGTGATCGCGCTCCACCTTGGACTCGACGATGATTCCGCGCTCGCCGTCGGCGGCGGCATTGGTCACCACGTGGCGCAGATCGCCGCCGTAATCCTTGAAACGGGTCGCCCAGGTCAGCACCACGATATCCTCGAAGGCCTTCAGGAATTCCTGCTGCTGCTCCGGGCTGGCGGCGCGCCAATGGCGGCCCAGAACGAACTTGCCGATCTCGGGCAGATCGACGTCGGTGGTGAACTGGCTGCGGAAGCGCTGATTGCGCTCCACATCCGACACTCCCTTGGCGGTCATGGTCTCCATGGCCTTGCCGGCCAGTTGGGAGACGAAAACCTTGGGGTCGGCCTCGGCGGCGGCGATGGGATTGAAGGTGAGGCCGAGGAACAGCCCAGCCAGCACGGCAAAAAGGAAACGACGGGAAATCATTGTCTTGTCCGGCCTATGGATTGTCACTGCGCCGACTGGGAAAGCTCTTCGGTCTTGGTGGTGCCCGACAGCCCCGGAGCCGGGATCTTCTCCCCGCCGCCGCGGCCGTTCTTGATCTCGGAGGCGCGATGCTGGCGATAAAGCGACCGCAGCGAGGCATAGTAGTCGAGCGAGGTCCGCTCGATCTCGTCCAGGGTGTCGATCAGCGCCTCGCGCTTGTCCAGGCCGGTCATGCCCATGCGGGTATAGGTGATGTATTCCCTACCCATATTGGCCATGGCCAGATCGAAGGGATCGGCGAACATCTCGGCCACCAGGCCGATGGTGTCGCGGGGATTGGACGGCCCGAAGATGGGCAGCATCAGGAAGGGGCCTTCGCCCACGCCCCACACCGCCAGGGTCTGGCCCAGATCCTCCTCGTGCGGGGGGATGCCCGCCGGAGTGGCGATGTCGATGAAGCCGGCCAGCCCGAACGTGCTGTTCAGCATGGCACGGAAGAAGGTCTGCACCGCGCGGTCCGTCTCGCCCTGCAGCACGTCGTTGGCGAAGGTCAGCGGGCTGTTCAGGTTGGTCAGGATGTTGTGCACGCGCTCGCGCCCGAATTTCGGCATCACGGCGCGATAGCCCTCGGCGGCCGGCTTGATGGCGTATTTGTCGGCGGCGCGGTTGAAATCGAAGATCGCCCGGTTCATGGGCTCCAGCGGGTCGTTGACCTGCTCCCACTCGGCGACGGCTTCCTTGTCGTCGGCGGGGGGCGGCGTGGCGCAGCCGGCCACCAGTGCCAGAGCGAGCACGGGGGCGACGAGGCGGGCAATGGTCCGGCGCGAGGCGTTCATGGCTGCGTACCTTCTGTACCTTTGGTCTGAGCATACGGGCGAGCCGGGGCGCCGCCCACTACAGGGAGCCGCTGACCCCCAATATTCCGAGGTATCACAGTCCCGACCTAATGGCTAGAGGGGAAAGGGAAATTTGCCCCCGGGACTCGGAATCCTGTGGCAATTGCGCATCATGGAGCGAACACCTTACGACCTTACCCTGGAACGGGACATTCAGCGCTTCATATCCGCATAAAGATATGTTTATATGTTTTTTGAACTGACGACAGGAGCCCCTGTGGTGGAAACCTTGCTGACGGGATTGCGCGCCGCCGCCGAGCCGACCAGGCTTCGGCTGCTGCATCTGCTCGCCCAGGGCGAGCTGACCGTCACCGAGATCACCCATATCCTGGGCCAGAGCCAGCCGCGCGTATCGCGCCACCTGAAGCTGATGTGCGAGGCCGGGCTGCTGGACCGCTTCCCCGAGGGCGCCTGGGTATTCTACCGCCTGGCGGCCAAGGGCCGCGGCGGGGCGGTGGCGCGGCGCCTGCTGGAACTGCTGCCCGAGGGCGACCAGACCCTGGCGCTCGACCAGCAGCGGCTGTCGGCCGTGCGTGCCGTGCGCGCCGACCGGGCCCAGGCCTATTTCCGCGACAACGCATCGCGCTGGAACGACATCCGCTCGCTGCAGGTGGACGAGGCCGAGGTGGAAAAGGCGCTGCTGGCCGTGTTCGCCGGACGGAGAATCCATGATCTGGTGGACATGGGCACCGGCACCGGCCGCGTGCTCGAGGTGCTGGGCCCCCATGTGGAGCGCGCCATCGGCATCGACCTGTCGCGCGAAATGCTTTCCGTGGCCCGCACCAACCTGGAACGCCTCTCCTTGAGCAATTGCATGGTGCGCCAGGGCGACATCGCCCAGTTGCCCCTGCCCGCCGGAGCCGCCGATGCGGTGACCATCCATCAGGTGCTGCACTACGCCACCGACCCCGCCGCCCTGGTGGCCGAGGCCGCCCGGGTGCTGGAGCCCGGCGGCCGCCTGGCCGTGGTCGATTTCGCCCCCCATGGCGAGGAGATCTTGCGCGACCAGCACGCCCACCGCCGCCTCGGCTTCGAGGATGCCGAGGTGGAAGGCTGGCTGAAAGCCGCCGGGCTGGAGCCCGGCCCCGTCACCCGCCTGCCCGGCCAGCCCTTGACCGTGGTGGTCTGGACCGCCCACAAACCCCATCCGCACACCAAGTCCACAGGAGCGACCCGTTGAGCCTCCCCCGTTCCGAGCTGCCTATCGCCGCCGCCAGCCGCAGGCCGGTCAGCGTCTCGTTCGAGTTCTTTCCGCCCAAGACCGACAAGATGCAGCAATCGCTGTGGGAGTGCATCGAGCGCCTGGCTCCGCTGGCCCCCCAGTTCGTCTCGGTGACCTATGGCGCCGGCGGCACCACGCGCGAGCGCACCCACGAGACCGTGGTGCGCATCGCCCGCGAGACGCCCTTGAAGCCCGCCGCGCACCTGACCTGCGTCGGCCATTCCAAGGGCGAGGTGGACGACATCGCCCGGCGCTATTGGGACGAGGGCATCCGCCATATCGTCGCCCTGCGCGGCGACATGCCCGACGGACAGGCCTATGTGGCCCATCCCCAGGGCTACGCCTATGCCGCCGATCTGGTCTTGGGCCTGAAGCGCATCGCCGATTTTGAAATCTCGGTGGCCGCCTACCCGGAAAAGCATCCCGACGCGCCGTCGGCCGGGTTCGATCTCGACAACCTGAAGCGCAAGATCGACGCGGGCGCCAACCGGGCCATCAGCCAGTATTTCTTCGATCCCGCCGTGTTCCTGGCCTTCCGCGACAAGGCGGCAAAGGCCGGAATCACCGTGCCCATCCTGCCCGGCATCCTGCCGGTGACCAATTTCGCCCAGGTGCAGAAGTTCTCGGCCGCCTGCGGCGCCAGCGTGCCCGACTGGATGGCCGATCTGTTCGCCGGCCTGGACGACGACCCCGAGACGCGGCGTCTGGTGGCCGCCACCGTCGCCGCCGAGCAGTGCCGCATCCTGGCCGCCGAGGGGGTGGAACAGTTCCACTTCTACACGCTCAACCGCGCCGACCTCGCCTACGCCATCAGCCACATCCTGGGCGTTCGCCCCAAGAACGCCGCCAAGTAGGACATCATCATGACCAACATTCTCGACCATCTCCGCGACCGCGTTCTCCTGTGCGACGGCGGCACCGGCGCCCTGGTGCAGGCCATGAACCTCAACGTGGAGAAGGATTTCCTGGGGCTGGAGAACTGCACCGAGATTCTGGTCAAGTCGCGTCCCGACGTGATCCGCTCCATCCACGAGCGCTATTACGAGGCGGGCGCCGACATGGTCGAGGCCGATACCTTCGGCGCCTCGCCCATCACGCTGGCCGAATTCGGTATCGCCGAGCGGGCGTTTGAGCTGAACCAGGCCGCCATCGAACTGGCCTGGGAAGCCGCCGAGCGCTTCAAGGGCGACGGCAGGACCCGCTTTGTCCTCGGCGCCATCGGGCCGGGCACCAAGCTGCCCAGCCTCGGCCATATCGGCTATGACGAGTTGGAAGCCGCCTACGTCGTCCAGGCGGCGGGCCAGATCGCCGGCGGCGTTTCCGCCTTCCTGGTGGAAACCTGCCAGGACCCCCTGCAGATCAAGGCCGCCGTCAACGGCTGCAAGATCGCCAATGCCAAGGCCGGCACCGACGTTCCCGTCTTCGTCCAGGTGACGGTGGAGACCACCGGCACCCTGCTGGTGGGGGCCGACATCGCGGCGGCCGCCACGGTGGTGCAGTCGCTCGGCGTGCCGCTGATGGGTCTGAACTGCGCCGCCGGGCCGCAGGAGATGGGCGAGCACTTCAAGTGGCTGATCGACAACTGGACCGGCTTCGTCTCCATCCAGCCCAATGCCGGCCTGCCGGAGCTGGTGGACGGCCAGACCCGCTATCCCCTGCTTCCCGAGGAACTGGCCATCTGGCACGAGCGCTTCGTCGCCCAGGGCGCCAATCTGCTGGGCGGCTGCTGCGGCACCACGCCGCCGCACATCAGCGCCACCAACGAGATGCTGAAGCGCATCGGCAACGGATCGCGCCCCAGCCCGGTCAAGCGGACCGTCCACTGGGTGCCCTCGGTGGCGTCCCTCTACACCCAGGTGCCGCTCAAGCAGGAGAACGCCTTCCTGTCCATCGGCGAGCGCTGCAACGCCAACGGCTCGAAGAAGTTCCGCGACCTGCAGGATGCCGAGGACTGGGACGGCATCACCGCCATCGCCCGCGAGCAGGTCAAGGAAGGCAGCCATACCCTGGACGTCTGCACCGCCTTCGTCGGCCGCAACGAGGTCGCCGACATGACCGAGGTGGTGTCGCGCCTGCGCGGCGCCGTCACCACCCCGCTGGTGATCGATTCCACCGAGTTGCCGGTTCTGGAAGCCGGCCTCAAGCTCTATGGCGGCAAGGCCATCCTCAACTCCATCAATTTCGAGAACGGTGAGAAGGACGCCGCCGACCGGCTGGTGCTCGCCCGCAAGTTCGGCGCCGCCGTGGTGGCTCTCACCATCGACGAGGACGGCATGGCCAAGGACGCGGCGTCCAAGCTGCGCATCGCCAGGCGGCTTTACGACTTCGCGGTGAACCAGCACGGCCTGCCGGCCTCCGACCTGCTGTTCGACCCGCTGACCTTCACCATCTGCACCGGCAACGAGGACGACCGCAAGCTGGCGGTCGAAACCCTCGACGCCATCGAGCAGATCGCCCGCGACATGCCCGAATGCGGCATCGTGCTGGGCCTGTCCAACGTCTCGTTCGGCTTGAAGCCCGCGGCGCGCCAGGTGCTGAACTCGGTGTTCATCGACCACGCCATCAAGCGCGGCATGACCGGGGCCATCGTCCACGTCTCCAAGATCGTACCGCTGCACACCCTGCCCGAGGAAGAGGTCAAGGCCGCGGAGGACCTGATCTACGACCGCGACCCGCAGGCACTTTCCCGCTACATCGCCCTGTTCGGCGACCGCAAGGCCTCCGAGGTCAAGAAGGAGCGCCCCGCCAAGGCCGAGGATCGGTTGAAACAGCGCATCATCGACGGCGACCGCACCGGGCTGGAAGACGACCTGTCCCAGGTGATGGCCGAGGGCTGGAAGCCCTTGGACATCATCAACACCCTGCTGCTGGACGGCATGAAGGTGGTGGGCGAACTGTTCGGTTCGGGCAAGATGCAGCTACCCTTCGTGCTGCAATCGGCCGAGACCATGAAGGCCTCGGTGGCCTTCCTCGAACCCCACATGGAAAAGGCCGAGGGCCAGCAGAAGGCCACCATGGTGCTGGCCACGGTGAAGGGCGACGTCCACGACATCGGCAAGAACCTGGTGGACATCATCCTCACCAACAACGGCTACAAGGTGATCAACATCGGCATCAAGCAGCCGGTGGCCGAGATCATCAAGGCCGCCAAGGAGCACAAGGCCGACGCCATCGGCATGTCCGGCCTGCTCGTCAAGTCCACGGTGATCATGCGCGAGAATCTCGAGGAGATGACCGCCGCCGGCATCGACGTGCCGGTGCTGCTGGGCGGCGCCGCCCTGACGCGCAAGTATGTGGAGGAGGATTGCGTCAAGGCCTACGGCTCGGGCCGGGTGGCCTATGCCAGGGACGCCTTCGACGGCCTGGACCTGATGGCCAAGGTGGCCGACAAGTCCTTCGACGATCACGTGGCGGCCAAGGCGGCCAATCCGCACCGCCCCGGCAGCCCGTCGCGCACCCTGGGCGAGGCGGCCCAGCCCGCCACGCGGCCCGTTGACTGGGACGAAATCAATCTGCGCCGTGCCGAGTTGCATCGGGACGTTCCCGCCCCGGTGCCGCCGTTCTGGGGCTCCCGCGTCATCGAATCGGCCCCCTTGCAGAACCTGATCCCCTTCCTCAACGAGACCATGCTCTACCAGTTCCATTGGGGCTACCGGAAGCAGGGCAAGTCCATCGAGGAGTTCAAGACCTGGGCGCACAAGGAAATCCGCCCCATCGCCATGGACATGCTCAAGCGCTGCGCCAAGGAGGAGATTCTGCGGCCCCAGGCGGCCTACGGCTATTGGAAGGCGGCGTCGGACGGCGATTGCGTGGTCCTCTTCGCCGAGGACGGCAAGACCGAGGTCGCCCGCTTCCCCTTCCCGCGCCAGGCCAAGGAAGGCGGGCTGTGCATCGCCGACTTCTTCCGGCCGGTGTCCGACCCGGTGCGCGACGTCATCGGCCTGCAGGTGGTGACCATGGGCAAGCGCGCCACCGAGGTGGCCCAGGACTGGTTCAAGGCCGACAAGTACCAGGACTACCTCTACCTGCATGGCCTGTCGGTGGAGATGGCCGAGGCCATGGCGGAATACGTCCACAAGCGCATCCGCTCGGAACTGGGCTTCGCCGCCGAGGACGCCGCCGACATGGACAAGCTGTTGAAGCAGAACTATCGCGGCTCGCGCTTCTCGTTCGGCTATCCCGCCTGCCCGCGCGTCGAGGACCAGACCCAGCTTCTGGCCCTGCTGGGCTCTGACCGCATCGGCGTGACGCTCTCCGAGGAATTCCAGCTCGAGCCCGAGCAATCCACCTCGGCCATCGTCACCGTGCATCCGCAGGCCAAGTATTTCAGCGTGTGATCCCTTTCGGGGGAGGTGAAGGAAATTCCTTTGACCTCCCCCGCCCCAAGAGCTGGAATGGCGGCCGAACCACTTTTGGGGAGAGGTCCATGTCCTTCGCGTCCCTGGCCCGCGCCGCTTTTGCCGGCGCCGCCCTGCTTCTCGCCGCCGCCCTGCCGGCCCAAGCCGAGACACCCGCCCAGAAGGGCGATCAGGTGGGCGGCTGGCACCGCTTCAAGCTGGGCGGTTTCGAGGTCACCGCGCTCTATGACGGCTATATCGACCTGCCGCAAAAGGTGCTGCTGAACATCAGCGCCAAGAGCACGGAAGAGCTGCTGCGCCGCATGTTCGTGGATTACGGCAAGGGCATCCAGACGGCGGTCAACGCCTACCTGGTCCATACCGGCAACCGGCTGGTGCTGGTGGATGCCGGCACCGCCAAGGCCTTCGGCCCGACGCTGGGCTTCATTCCCGACAACATCCGCGCCGCCGGCTACGACCCCGCCCAGGTGGATGCGGTGCTGCTGACCCACCTGCATCCCGACCACGCCGCCGGGTTGCTCACCGCCGACGGCAAGGCGGTCTTCCCCAACGCCGACATCTGGGTCGCCAAGGCCGAGGCCGATTTCTGGCTGGACGAGGCGGTGGCCGCCAAGATGCCGGAAGGCAACCGGGTGTTCTTCAAGATGGCCCGCGACGCGGTGGCCCCCTACAAGGCGGCCGGCAAGTTCCACGCCCTCAGCGGCCAGGTGGGCCTGCCCGCCGGCATCGCGGCGGTGGACACCAATGGCCACACGCCGGGCCACACCTCCTACCTGCTGACCTCCCAGGGCCAGAGCCTCTTGGTGCTGGGCGATCTGGTGCATAACCACGCGGTGCAGTTCGCCCACCCCGAGGTCGCCTTCGAATACGACAGCGACAAGGCCCAGGCGGTGAAGACCCGCAAGAAGGTGTTCGCCGACGCGGCGAGGCAAAGGCTGTGGGTGGCGGGCGCCCACCTGCCCTTCCCCGGCATCGGCCATGTGCGCGCCGAAGGCAAGGCCTTCGCCTGGGTGCCGCTGGAATACTCGCCGCTGCGCGCCGACCGCTGAGAAAACGCGATGGGAGCGGCGGGTCGCTTGAATCCCGTTGACCCGCCCTCCGCACCCGCTATGATCCCGCCACCATTCTTGCGGTGCCCCAGTGGCGGAATGGTAGACGCGGCAGACTCAAAATCTGTTGCCGGCAACGGCGTGCTGGTTCGAGTCCGGCCTGGGGCACCAACGAATTGAATCTCCCCGGCTTTGCATGTGGCCGCCGATTGAAGGACAATGGCCGTCCTTGTCGAGAGGCCTCCCCATGACCCCTCCGGTCTTCACCATTCCGCCCGGCGCGGCGTTCGTCGATACCCTGGCCGGCCATCTGCTGGCCGAGGCGGGCGACGATCCGCTGGCCCTGGCCGACATGGAGATTCTGCTGCCCACCCGGCGCGCCTGCCGGGCCATGAGCGACGCCTTCCTGCGCCTGT
This sequence comes from Magnetospirillum sp. ME-1, assembly GCF_002105535.1. Taxonomy (GTDB): domain Bacteria; phylum Pseudomonadota; class Alphaproteobacteria; order Rhodospirillales; family Magnetospirillaceae; genus Phaeospirillum. The sequence goes on from NZ_CP015848.1 coordinate 856,973, forward strand.
CGGGCGGGCGGCCGCTGCTGCTGCCCCGCTTGCGGCCCCTGGGCGACATGGACGAGGAGGAGATGGAGCTTTCGGGCGCCGATCCCCTGGATCTGCCGCCCGCCATCAGCCCCATCGAGCGGGTGCTGATCCTGGCCCGCCTGATCCTGACCGCCGCCAAGGCCCAGAAGGGGCATGTGCCCAGCCCCGACCAGGCGGTGCGCCTCGCCTCGGAACTGGCCAAGCTGCTGGATTCCGTGCAGGTGGAGCGCCTGGACTTCGCCGCCCTGGCCAGGCTGGTGCCCGAGGATTACGCCGGGCATTGGCAGCTGACGCTGGACTTCCTCAAGATTCTCACCGAAGCCTGGCCCAGGATCCTGGCCGAGCGCGGCGTGCTCGACCCCGAGGATCGCCTCAACCGGGTGATGGCGGCCCAGATCGAATCCTGGCGGGCCAGGCCCCCCGCCCACAAGGTGGTCGCTGCCGGCTCCACCGGTTCGCGCCCCGCCACCGCCGATCTGCTGGCGGCGGTGGCATTGCTGCCCGCCGGCCGGGTGGTGCTGGCCGGGCTCGACCGCGAGATGGATGACGAGTCCTGGGCGGCGCTCGACCCCGCCCATCCCCAGTACGGCCTGAAGGCCCTGCTGGCCCGGCTGGGGGTGGAGCGCGGCACGGTGCGCCCCCTGACGCCCGACGTGGATCTGCGCCAGGACCGGGTGCGCCTGCTGGCCGAGGCCATGCGCCCCGCCGCCACCTGCGAGGCCTGGCGCGACCTGCCCGCCCTCGATCCCAGGGTACTGGACGGCATCTGGCGCCTGGACGCCCCCACGCCGCGCGAGGAAGCGGGCGCCATCGCCCTGATGATGCGGTCCGAGATGGACCGCGAGGGCCATACCTGCGCCCTGGTCACCCCCGATCGCGGGCTGGCCCGGCGGGTGGCCGGCGAGTTGGAACGCTGGGGCATCCATATCGACGATTCCGCCGGACGGCCGCTGGGTCTCACCGAGCCGGGCGGCTTCCTGCGCCTCGTCGCCGCCATGGTGGCCGAAGAGTTCGCCCCCCAGCCGCTGCTGGCCTGCCTCAAGCATCCCCTGGCGGCGGGCGGCATGGAGGCCGGAGCCTTCCGCGCCCTGGTCCGCCGGCTGGAGCGTCTGGCGCTGCGCGGCCCCCGCCCGGCCCCCGGCGTGGCGGGACTGCGTCAGGTGGTGAAGGAGCCGCGCCTGTCCTCGTGGCTGGCCGATCTGGAGACCATGGCCGCACCTTTGGCCGACCGGCTGAATGCCGGGGACGCCTCGCTGGCCCAGGTGCTGCGCGCCCATATGGAATTCGCCGAATGGCTGGCCGGCGACGACCAGTTGCCCGGCCCGGCCCGGCTGTGGCGGGGCGAGGCCGGCGAGGCCGCCGCCCGCTTCGCCGCCGATCTGGCCGCCGCCGCCCCCGCTTTGGGGGAACTGGCGGGGCGCAGCTATCCTGCCCTGTTCGACGAGCTCATGGCCGCGGTGGCGGTGCGTTCCAGTTGGGACCACCACCCCCGCCTGTTCATCTGGGGACCGCTGGAGGCCCGCCTGCAGCATGCCGACCTGCTGATCCTGGGCGGGCTCAACGAGGGCACCTGGCCCGCCGCGGCCGAGGCCGACCCGTGGATGAGCCGCCCCATGCGCGCCGCCTTCGGGCTTGCGCCGCCGGAGCGCCGCATCGGCCTGGCCGCCCACGACTTCGCTCAAGGAGCGGCGGCGCCCCGGGTGGTGCTAAGCCGCTCCGCCCGGGTCGATGGCACCCCCACGGTACCGTCGCGCTGGCTGATGCGGCTCGACGCGGTGATGACCGGCTCGGGTCTCGCCTTCGACCAGGATGCCGGCCAGTGGCTGGACTGGCACGCTTTGCTCGACCGCCCCGAGTCCTGGAAGCGCCCGGAGATTCCCGCCCCCGCTCCGCCGGTTTCGGCGCGCCCCCGGCGGCTTTCGGTCACCGAGATCGAGACCTGGATGCGCGACCCCTACGCCATCTACGCCAAGCATGTCCTGCGTCTGAGGGCGCTGGACCCCATCGACGCCGATCCGGGCGCGGCGGAATACGGCAGCATGGTTCACGCCGCGCTGGAGGCCTTCCTCAAGGCCTGGCCCCGCGACCTTCCCGCCGACCCGGAAGCCGAATTGCTGCGTATCGGCCGCCAGGTGTTCGAGGCCGAAGCGGTCTCACCCGCCTTGTGGGCCTTCTGGTGGCCGCGCTTCCAGTCCGTGGCCCGCTGGGTGGCGGCCAAGGAACGGGGCCGCCGCCACGGCGTGCGCCGGGTGCATGCCGAGACGGGGGGCGCGCTGGAGATCGCCGCGCCCGCCGGCCCCTTTCTGCTCACCGCCAAGGCCGACCGCATCGACGAGATGGCGGACGGGACCCTCAGCCTGATCGACTACAAGACCGGCACGCCGCCCCGCGCCCGCGAGGTGGCGGCCGGTTTCGCGCCGCAATTGCCGCTGGAGGCGGTGATCGCCCGCCATGGCGGCTTCGGCGGCATTGCCGCAGCAGAGGTCTCGGACCTGCTGTACTGGCATCTCAAGGGGGGAACGGCGGGGGGCGAGGAACGGCAGGCGGGCGCAGACCCCGCCGCCCTGGCCGCCGAGGCTCTGGAGGGCCTGCACGCCCTGGTCGCGGTGTTCGATGATCCGGCCACGCCCTACGCCGCCCGGCCCCATCCCGAGCACGCCCCCAAATATTCCGACTACCTGCATCTGGCCCGCGTGCGCGAATGGGCCAGCGGCGGCGAGGATTCCGAGGATTAGAGTTTGTCCGACTTAGGCTGAAACCCATTCCCCTCACCGTCACCCCCGGACTTGATCCGGGGGGCCATGGATGGCCGGGTCAAGCCCGGCCATGACGAGTGGATGGAGTGCTTCAGCCTAACCCAGACAGACTCCAGGATCAGATCGCCAGGTGGAAGTTGGTGTTGTCCAGCGCGCTGGTATTGACGTTGTTCAGCGTGGCGACCAGGTGGGAATTGGCGTTGTCGGCGGCGGCCATGTTGGTGGTATGCCAGACCTCCACGTCGGTGCCGTTCTGGATGGCGACCACGCCGTCGCCGGTCCCGAAATTCTGGGCCGTCCCGGTGATGGTGGTGGTTCCCTCGGCATAATCGGCAACCGCCAGGGTCCCGCTGCTGCCCAGGCTGAAACTGGTGTTGGAGAGCGAGATGCTGTCCGTGGCGGTATCGAAATCGGTAATGACGGCGGTGGCGGTGGCCGATGAATCGAGGACGAAGACATCTGCTCCGGCCCCGCCGGTCAGGGTGTTGGTGCCATCCCGACCGGCCAGGGTGTCGTTGCCCGCGCCGCCCACCAGGGTGTCGTTGCCCAGCGTGCCGGTGATACTGAAGTTCAGATCCGCCGCATTGATGGTGCTGGCGCTGCCGACCACATAGCCGCCATCGGAGACGATGGCGGACGTCGAACTGCCCTTGTAAATGTAGAGGGCGTCGTCAAGGGTGGAATAGAAACCGTCGCCGATGACGCCGCCGGTCCGCGCCGATCCGCCGGTCAGCGAGGCCTGCCCGTCGTTATAGGTGGCGGCCACCTCGAAGCCCGAGACGTCCACGTGGGACCCGGTCAGCGACAGGTCGATGTGGTCGGTGCCCGAGGTGAAGTCGGTGATGACATCACGGCTTGCATCGACGGAATCGCTGGGGTCTGTGATGACGAAGGTGTCACTGCCCGCACCGCCGGTATAGGTGTCAGCCCCCGCCCCCCCGATGAAACTGTCGTTGCCGGTCCCGCCGATGAAGGTATCGGCATAGGACGAACCGACCAGAACCTCCACATTGACAACGGTGTCTGTGCCGCCGGTATGCACCACGGTCGCAGTGCCACCGCTGACGGTGGCCTCGATGCCGATACCGCTGTTGATGAAGCTGGCCGTATCCGTTCCCTGGCCGCCGTCCAGGTAGTGAGAGCCACTCCCCGACGTGAGGAGATCGGCGAAATCCGATCCCTGGACCCCGGATATGCCGCTCAGAGTATCGGTATAGGCGCCGTGATAGGCCGTGCCGGCACCCAGATCGACGATGACGCCGCTGGTTTGGTCGCCGTAATTGATCGTGGTGGTACCCGCGCTGCCGCCCAGGGTGTTGTTGCCGTCACCGCCGGTCAGCACCCAGCTTCCGGTGCCACCGGTCAAGGTATCGGCATAGTCGCCACCAACGACCTCGGTTACCGAGGAACTGAGCCCCACCGTGGTGGCTCCGCCGATCACCGCGACGGTGCCGCCGGAGAAATCGGCGACCACGGCACCTGACGCATGGCCGAAATCGGCGATGTCGGTGCCGCCGCCGCCGATCAGGCTGGTATTGCCCGAATGCCAGACAAGGATATCGTCGCCGGTATTGCCGGTCAGGGTGGCATCGGTTGCCTTGCCCACCACGATGTAGTCGGTGCCCGCCGTGGTGGCCCCACCCTCGCCAACCACATAATGCGTCCCGCCCCCGGTCAGATCGACCAGCTTGTTCATGGCGTTGGCCACGTTGGTGACCTGGCCACCGCCATCCAGAGTCATCACGGTGTCCGAGCCGCTCCACGTGATATCGCGTACCAGCGATTCCGCCGTGCGGCCGGATACGTTCAAGACCAATGAGCCGTTGGCGCCGGAATTATCGACGGTGAGGTTGGCGGTGGGCGCCGCCGTCAGGGTAACGGAATCGGTACCGCCGCCGCCGACGAAGGAGCCAGCTGCGGTGCCGTTGGTGGTGACGGAATCGTTGTAGGCGGTACCGGTCAGGGTCTCCACATTGCTGACCGTATCGGTGCCACCGGTATGCACGACACTCGCCGAGGAGCCAGTGACGGTGGCGGTAATTCCCGCCCCCAGGTTCGCATAGCTGACGGCATCGACTCCGCTGCCGCCATCCAGGATCTTGGAGCCAGTGCCGCTGAAAAGCGTATCGTTGCCGCCACCGCCGTAAATAGTATCGTTGCCGTTTCCGCTATAGATTGTGTCAGCTTGACTACTGCCCTTCAGAACAACATCGGCGTTGTTGCCACCTGCGGTGATCACAATAGTCTCGATACTCGTGAAGGTCTTCGAACTGATGTCTAGCGTTCCGCCTGTCAGCTGCATGTAAAACCAGATTGCGTCAGAATCACCGCTGCTGCCATCGACGACACTTTGAAATCCTGGGGTGGAAACATGATCAAAGCTAAGGGTCGAAACACCTGCCCCCGTGGCGATGGTCTCGATTGAGATGAGATCGACAAGATCGAAATGGAAACCACTACTACCAGACTGCTGGATTACATCAATACCGGCACCGCCAACGATCGTACCGAAGCTCTGGGGGGTCACGCCCCCGCCCAGAACAAGAGTATTTCCCCCAGAATTCAGCTCCAGCACCTCGACCCCGGTAACGGTCGCGGCTGATAGGTTGATACTGCCGGCACCGGTAATCGCGAGCGTGTCGGTGCCTCCGCCTCCAAGGACCGTGACACTGGAGTTGAGCGCGGCACTGCCTGCATACAGGACATCATTTCCGTTACCCAAATCCACAGTGGTCAGGCCGCTACCCACCAGCAAGGTATCGGCCGACGCGGTGGCGGTGAGCGTGCCGCTGGCATAGCTCAAATCACCATCGGCGAACCGCAGGGTCTCGATCCCGTTCAAGGTGTCGGTGCCGTCGGTGCCGGTCTGCGCGGCCACGGTCAGAGAACCGCCAGAGATCGAGATGGCGTAGTCGGCCATGTTGCCGGAATACACCGCCACGTCCGTTCCCGAATCGCCGACGATGGTGTCGTTGCCCTGGCCGCCGGTGATGGTATCGTTGCCGTAAAGGCCCCACAGATACTCAGAGGCATTGCCGCCGTTGATGACGTCGTTGCCCTGACTGCCCTCTACCGTGACATTGGCGCTGCTGGTGACGTTGATGGTGAAGCCGTCGGTCTGGTCATCGATCTTGAACCACTGGCCGGCGGACGACGCGTTGGTAATGTTGATGATCTCGACGTTCTGGAGAAAGGTATCGTTGTAGATGGGGTCTTCGAAATTGACCCCATCGATGGACAGAACGTCACCGGTTCCGCCACCGCCATCGATCAGTGCGTCGCCGCCATTGGCATGGATGACGTCGTTGCCCAGCCCGCCCACGAAGGAATCGGCGCCCGAGCCGCCATAGAAGGTATCGGCACCGGATCCGCCGGTGAAACTGACGGCGGTGGACAGGGCCGAGGCATCGACGGTGACACCGCCCATGGTGCCCGAGGCATCCACCTTGGTGATGCCGGCGGCGGTGGCATTGCTGCTGAGCGTGGCCCCCTGGGTTCCCGTGGTGGCGTCGAAGACCAGGGTGGTGGCGCCGCTAAAGCCGCTGAAATCGCTGTCGCTCAGCACCGTGGCGACGGTGGAATGCAGCACCGTGCCTGATTGGGTCAGCAGCACGGCCGAACCGACCGAAATGGTGCCGTGATCGGTCACGGCGCCGCCCTGTCCGTCATCGACCGTATAGGTCAGGGTCAGCGCCCCGGTGCTGGCCGGGGTATAGATGATGTCGGTTCCGCTGATGACGGCGGTGCCGTTGCTGGCGGTGACGGCGGAAATGGTGAGCGGGTCGCCGTCAGTATCCGTGGCATTGCCAACCAGCGAGGCGATGGAGATGGTGGTGGCCACGCCGACGGTGGGCGCCCCCGCCATGGCGATGGTCCCCGACACGGTCGGCGCGTCGTTGATACCGGTGATATCGACGCCGATGCTGGCGGTGACGGAATGCCCCTGGGTATCGCTGACCACCACCTGGGCCGTGTCGGCTGCGGTCTGGCCGGCGGCCAGCGCAACGGCGCCCGCATTGGGCGTGAAGGTATAAGTACCGGCCTTGGTGTCCAGCGTCACGGTGCCGTGACTGGTGGTCACGGTATCATGGGTCGCGTCCAGAACACTTCCACCGGCCAGCCGGAAAACCAGCTTGCCCGCATCGGCCGGATCGGGATCACTGGCCGTAATGGTCCCCGTGCTCAGGCCTGAATGGTCGCTGGACGTGGCGTTGGTGACACTGTCCACCTTCGGCGGGTTGGATGGCGGCGGCGGGGGTGGCGGCGGTGGCGGGGGTGGTGGCGGCGGTGGCGGTGGCGGCGGTGGCGGCGGTGGAGGAGGCGGTGGCGGCGGAGGCGGAGGCGGTGGCGGTGGAGGAGGCGGCGGCAGGTGGACATCAACCACTGCGCCAACGTCACCGGTGGGGCCGCCCGTATTGCCGCTTCCGCCCTTACCGCTTCCCCCCGATCCCGCCGGAGCGGCCGGCAGGGGCGGCGACACGGCGGGCGGGGGCGCGGCGGGGGGAGCAATGTTGGCCACGGCGGCCGCGGCATTGGCCGAGACCGACCAGTTGCCACCGGCGGTGGCGCCGACGATGCCGGACCCGGCGGAATTCAGCGTGAAGCTTCCTCCGCCGCCCAGCGCGGCCACCGCCACCTCGCCGACGAAGTTGGAGCCGGGGTCGGGCAGCAGGGCCACGGTGGTGGCGCCGCCCTCGACCACCGCGCCGGCCACGGTGGTGCCGCGGATGCCCAGCGTCATGACGGGAGTGGCGATACGTGCCGCGTCGGGCTGGGTCTTGGCGATGTCGCCCGACACGAAGGAGAAGCCGCCCTGGGCCACCAGGAAGGATTCCTTGCCGGTCTTGGTGGCGGGGTTGTAGGAGAATTCGTCCAGGCCGACCAGGCCCTTGTCCTTCAGGACGAAGGTGGTGCGGTCGGCGAACACCATGGAAATCTGCGAGCCCTGCGACGTCTTGACCGAATCGCCCTGCATCAGCGGCGCGCCGATCTGGGCGGGCGCCTCCTGGCCGTTGCGGACGATCCAGGCGTCGCCCGAAAGCTTGTCCACCTTGCCGATCACCGGATTGGCGGCGGCGTCCTTGGTGTCGGCAACCGGCGTGGCGAGGTTCTTCGCCGCCGGAATCTGGGACGGATCAATGTGCATGGCACCAATCCTCAGCGCCGGGGATCATGGTGCTCCACTCCCCGTTCTTGGGGATTCGGACCGAGCCGGCCAGTTCAGTTTGAACGAATTCAATGAAAAAATCATGTCGTTGCGCAGCAGCGGGTCGAGAACCATACGTAAGATGGGCTTGGCCCCGATGACGATGGAGGCGGTTCCCGCCATGCCGGATCGCACCGGCCAGGCCTTGCCCTTGCCGTCCATCAGCTCCACCTTGTCCGAGCGGATCTGAACCTTGTAATAGGTCGAGACGACCGCCCCCCGGGTTTCCTCGAAGGAATCGGCGCCCACCATCACCACACGCCCCGGCAGCGAGCCGAAGCGGAACGGATCGTAGGCCGACAGGCGCACCGAGGCGGAAAGGCCGGGGCGCAGATGGCCGATGTCCTGGGGCGGCACCTTGGCCTCGACCACCAGGGCATCGTCGAGGGGCACGATGTCCATCAGGGTGTCGCCGGGCTTCGCCACCTGCCCCACACTGCTGATGGCGCTCATCTTGACGATGCCCTTGACCGGCGAGCGCACCTCGGACCGGGATTCCCGGTCCGACGCCACCACCATGGTGGCTTTGAGCGCCGCCAGTTCGGCCTCGACCTTGCCGATCTCGTCCAGCACGCCGGCCCGCCAGCCCTTCTCGAATTCCGACAATCTGGCCTCGGATTCGCTCATCTGGGCCTTGAGGCGCGAGATGGAATCGCGCGCCGTGGAGACCTCGGTATCGAGCATCAGCTGCTCGCGTTCCAGCTTGACGATCTCCTGGTTGCCCACCACGCCGGAATCATAGGCCTTCTTCTTGATGCGCATCTCCTCGACGCCCTTGGCCTGGGCACGGGTGAGGCCGGCGACCTTGGTCTCGATCTCCACCACCTCGCGGCGACGGCGCTCGATCTCGCGCGAGATCACCGTGGCCTGCTGGGCGCGATGGGAGAGGCGCTCGGCATGAATGGACATCTCGCGCTTTCTGGTGTCGGCGTCGATCTCCACGTCCTTGGGCCAGCGGATTTCGGCGGTGCCATCCAGATCGGCCTTGAGCCGGGCGGAGCGGGCCTGATAGGCGGACCAGCGGGCCCGCTTGTCGGCCAGATCGCCGGCGCCCTGGCTGTTGACCAGGCGGACCAGCACGTCGCCCTCGGCCACCAGGGTGCCTTCGTGCACCAGCACTTCGGAAATGGTGCCGCCCTCGAAATGCTGGACGTGGCGCACCTGACTGGACGGCTCGACGCGGGCCTGGGCGGTCACCACCTCGTCCAGTTCCAGAACGGCCGACAGCCCGACCAGAACGGCGAAGGCCAGCACCGACCACACCAGCAACCACGAGGCCGATGGCGGCGTCAGCTTGGGCGCGATGCCGTGGATGGGGGAACGGAAGCTGTCGAGCGGGCCGCCGGCCATCTTTAAGCCCCTCCCGCCGGAACGCTTGCGGCGCGGCGCGTCACGTCGACCAGCTTGCCCTTGTCGAGGCGCGCCACCTTGGCGGCCAGGGCCACCACCGCCGGGCGGTGGGAGATGACCACCAGGGAATTCCTGCCCACCGCCTGATGGATGCCGGCGATGGCCCGCTTTTCCGAGGCTTCGTCGAGAAACGCCGTGGGCTCGTCCAGAATGGTCACCGCCGCACCCTGCAGCAAGGTGCGGGCCAGGGCGACGATCTGGCGCTGGCCGCCCGACAGGTTGCGGCCGCCTTCCACCACCTGGAAGTCGAGCCCCATGCCCATGGGCATGACACCGCCGGCGCCCAGCAGGTTCATCATGGCCACCATCTGCTCGTCGGAAACCAACCCGTCGAAACACAGGTTGTTGCGCAGCGTGCCGGAATAGAGCGGCGGCGTCTGCGGGCACACCGCCATATGGCGGCGCAGATCGGCGGGGTCCACCAGGGCGATATCGACCCCGTCCAGCATCACCCGGCCCGACGTGGGGCGGATGATGCCCGACAGCACCTTTTCCAGGGTGGTCTTGCCCGATCCCGACGGCCCGATCACCGCCATGCGCTCGCCCGCCTCCAGATCCAGGGAGACGGACTCCAGCGCCGGGTTGAAGGCATTGGGATAGCGGGCGGTCACCGCCTCCACGCTCAGCGCGCCGCGCGCCACCGGACGATGGATGAGGGCCGAACCGGTGGGCCGTTCGGTGGGCCGCCCGGTGACGGTGCGCAGCGCCTCCAGCGAGGCCACCGCCGACTGGACCTGGGGCACCACCGAGACCATCTGCATGGCCGCGCCGGTGAAGCGGGTGGCCAGCATGGTGGCCGCGAGGATCACGCCGGCGCTCATGCCGCCGTCCAGCGCCCGCCACGCCCCCAGCCCCACGGCCAGCAGCAGCGCCAGGTTCTGCGACAGCATGGACAGGTTGCCGCGTGCCGCCGACAGCGTGCGGATGGCGCGCGCCGTGGCGGCATAAAGCGCCGTGCCGTGGCGGAACCTGGCCTGGAGATAGGTGGCGGCGCCGACGCGCCGCACCGTCTCGGGATCGGAAAAGGATTCCTGGGCGGCCTGGGCCCGCTGGGTGGCGGCACCCGACAATTCCTTGTAGAGCAGCTTCTGGCGGTGGATGGCGAACAAAGTGCCGCCCGCCACCACGACGTTGAGCGCCAGCACGGCCAGCGCGATCACCGGATCGCACAGGAACAGGCCCACCAGGAACAGCAGCATGAACGGCAGATCGGCCAGCAGCGACACCGCCGCCGCCCCCAGACCGTCGCGGATGGAATCGAAATCCTGCAACAGCCGCATCAGGTGGCCGCTGGGCGCCGCCGCCCCCTCGAAGCGGGTTTCCAGGATGCGGCGGTGCATGTCCATGGCCAGCCGGATATTGCCCTCGTGCAGGGCGTCCTCGACGAACAGGGCGCGCAGACGCCGGAACACCTGCTCGAACAGGGCGGCGCCCAGGAACATCAGCACCATGGCGGCCAGCGAATCCAGCAGGCCATGGGGCAGCACCCGGTCGTAGACCTGGGCCGAGAAGATGGGCGCGGCCAGCGCCAGAACATTGGCCAGCATGCCGGCCAGCCCGGCGCGCACCACCATGGGGCGCCACGAGGACAGCAATGCCGGCCACGAGGTGGGCAGGGCGGCGGCCTCGCGGTCGAGACGGGGCCGGATGAACAGGATGCGCGAGGCCTCGCCCTCGGCCGGCGCCATCACCAGGGCGCGGGGTTCACCCGGCCCCAGGACGACGCAGGGGAACAGGTCGGCGCCCAGCCTAGCGGGATTGACCCCGTCCTCCACATGGGCGGCGAAGCCATAGCGCCCCAGCGCGGTGACCCAGGGATTCTGCGCCGCGTCGGCGCTGGCCATGCGGTAGGAATCCTTCAGGGCCGAGGCGGCGACCGCATGGCCCAGCGCGCGCAGGCAGGCGGAAACCGCCTTGGCCTTGTCGTCGAGCCCCTCCAGTTCAACCGCTCTGGGGGGCAGCATCGGCGGTGGTTTCCGGCGGCGGGGAATCGGTGAAGGTCTCGGACGGCGGCGTGTGGTCGATGCCCTGGGCCGCCTTGAGGCGGGCCTTGGCGCCCTGCAGGTCGGAATAGAGGATGAAGCGGCGCAGCGTCGACAGCATGGCCGAGGCCTCCGCCTTGATCTCCTCCATGGCGCTGCCGCTGCCCGCCTGCTTGGACTTGGCGGCCAGGCCGGTGATGCGGCGGTCGATGGCGGCCATCTGCTCGGTCAGGCGGTATTCCTTGAGCGCGTGCCGGACTTGGATGTCGGCCACATGCACCTGGGTCAGCACCGCCATGCCCATGGCCAGCCGCCGGGCCCGGGTGGTCTCGGCGGTGTTCTGGGCGTTGCCGATGCGCTTGGGCGCCGTCAGGATATCCACCAGATTCCACGCCACATGGGTGCCGGCATCCACCCAGGCATTGTACTTGATGAAGGAATTGGAATCGTAGTGGCCGCCCATGAACGGGCCGATGCCCGGCAGGGTCTTCAGCAATTCGGTGCGGATGTCGTTGCGGTCGATGCGGAACTGAACCTCCTCGGTCTTCAGTTCCGGCCGGTTGGCCAGCGCGGTGGCCTCCATGGCCTCGACGGTCGAGTCGGGGTCTTCCACCGACAGGAAGGAATCATCCTTCAGCTCGGCCAGATCGAAGGCGTTGGACGACGGCACCCCCATCAGGCCGGCCAGATCGGCCTTGGCGGTGGAGGTCTGGCGCTGCAGTTCCGCGATCTGGCGCATGGTGTCGACGATGGCCCGCTGATGCCCCAGCATCTGCATGGGGTCGCCCACCTTGGTGCGCTCGGCGGTCTCTGCGTCCTCCACCGACTTGACCAGACGGGCTTCCAGCGACTTGAACTTGCGGTTGGCGAAATCGTTGATCACCGCCTTCCAATAGGCGGCCTGGACGTCCTGGATCAGCAGATGCTGGGCGCGGCGGCGCTTTTCCGCCGCCAGGACCATCTTGTCCTCCTCCTGGTCGGCGCGCACCATGGCGATGCCGAAATCCACCAGGTTCCACGAGGCGGTCAGGTCGCCGGTGCGGCTGATGCTGTCCTCGCCGGTGCTGTAATTGGCCACCGTGCCGGTGGACAGGTCCTTGGACGTGGTGGCCTTCCTGGGGTTGCGCTTGGACCAGTTCCCCTTGGCCGCCAGTTCGGGCAGCATGGCGAACAGCGACAGGTCGGCCTTGCCGGCGGCCAGCACCTCTTCCATCACCTTGACCCGGGCGTCCAGATTGTGGGCCACCGCCAGGGCGACCGCGTCTTCCAGAGTGAGAGGGCGCTTCAGCACCTCCTGGGGCAGGGATCCGGCGTGGCGGTTGATGTCGGCGCGAATCTCGGCCAGGTCCTCGGGCATGGCGGAACAGGCGGACAGCAAGGCCGCCGCGCTTACCCCCAGAACCGTATTACGAAACACCGTACGGCCGGACAAAGCGTCCCCCTTCTGCATCAAGGCACACGAATTCAACATATTACTATTGCTGACCGAGTCTAAAGTTTTTGTGAAGGAAGGGACGCCATCCCTATGTAATATCTCCATCTATAGGTGACGCAGGACAGGGGTGCTTGCCGGGCGGAACCATATTCTTGGCGAAATCGAAGCGAATCGTGATATCTCACCGCGTCGCTTGCCGCCCTCTGGCGGAAAGCCCGGGGCCTTGCCCCTTTCTATTTCTGAAGAAAGCACCCCTCACTCCATGGACTTCTTTCCCGCGGGCCATCCTCTGCTCAAGGCTCTCTCCCAGCGCGACTACACCGACCCCACCGCCGTTCAGGAAGCGGTTCTCGAGCCCGGCGCCCTGGGCCGCGATCTGCTGGTCTCGGCCCAGACCGGATCGGGCAAGACCGTGGCCTATGGCCTGGCCATCGCCGACACCTTGCTGGGCGAGGCCTTCGTGCTGGACCGGGCGGCCGAGCCGCTGGCCCTGATCGTCGCCCCCACCCGCGAACTGGCGCTGCAGGTCCACCGCGAGCTGTCCTGGCTGTACGAGCATGCCGGTGCCCGCGTCGTCTCCTGCGTCGGCGGCATGGACCCCAGGGCCGAGCAGCGCATGCTGGGCCAGGGCGCCCATATCGTGGTGGGTACGCCCGGCCGCCTGCGCGATCATCTGGAGCGGGGCGCGCTGAGCGTCGGCAGCCTGAAGGCGGTGGTGCTGGACGAGGCCGACGAGATGCTGGACCTCGGCTTCCGCGAGGATCTGGAATTCATCCTGGAGGCCACGCCCCAGGAGCGGCGCACCCTGCTGTTCTCGGCCACCCTGCCCCACGGCATCGTCGCCCTGGCCAAGCGCTACCAGCGCAACGCCTGGCGCATCGCCGTCTCGGCCGGAACCCAGGGCCACGCCGACATCGAATACCGCGCCGTGCGCGTCGCCCCCAACGAGATCGAGCACGCGGTGGTCAACCTGCTGCGCTATTTCGAGTCGCCCACCGCCATGGTGTTCTGCAACACCCGCGATTCGGTGCGCCATCTCCAGGCCATCCTGCTGGAGCGCGGCTTCGCCGCCGTGGCGCTGTCGGGCGAACTGGGCCAGAACGAGCGCAACAACGCGCTGCAAGCTCTCCGAGATGGAAGAGCCCGGGTCTGCGTCGCCACCGACGTGGCGGCGCGCGGCATCGACCTGCCCAATCTGGGGCTGGTGATCCATGCCGAACTGCCGCAGAACGCCCAGACGCTGCAGCACCGCTCGGGCCGCACGGGGCGAGCGGGCAAGAAGGGCGTCAGCGTCCTCCTCGTCCTCCTGTCACGGCGGCGCAAGGCCGACATGCTGTTGCAGACCGCCGGGGTCCAGGCCATCTGGAGCGGCGCGCCGTCGCCCGAGGACATTCACCGTCTCGACCAGGAACGCCTGCTGGCCAGCCCCTTGCTGGCCGAGGAGAATTCCGAGGACGATCAGGAGATGGCCCGCGCCCTGCTGGCCGGGCGTTCGGCCGAGGACATCGCCTGCGCCCTGGTCCGCCTGTACCGCTCGCATCTGCCGGCGGCGGAAGAGGTGTTCGACCCCGGCCCCGGCTCCCCCACTCGCGAGCCGAGAGAGCACCGCGAGCGCGAGCCCCGCCCGCCGCGCGAAGGCAAGGGCCCCGGCCTGCCCGGCGGCTCGGTATGGTTCCGCATGAATATCGGCCGCCAGAAGAACGCCGATCCCCGCTGGCTGATCCCCATGATCTGCCGCCAGGGCAAGGTCACCAAGGCCGAGATCGGCGCCATCCGCATCTTCGAGCGCGAGACCCGCTTCGAGATCGACGCCGCCCATGCCGACCGCTTCGCCACCGCCCTGCGCCAGATCGAAAAGGCCGAGGTGCGCATCGAGCGCCTGGCCGAGCACGCCGCCGCTCCGGCGTCCGCCCCCGTCGATGCCCCCGCCCCCGACAGGGCCAAGTTCAAGCACAAGGGCCAAAAGCCCAAGACGCCGTGGAAGGACAAGACGCCGCACCGCAAGGGGCCCAAGCCCTCCTGAATACACATTGTGTTGACTCTGGAGACGGGTCGGACTAAAACCCCACCCTCTTCAGATGTCTGGAGACCTTTGCCTCCACGGAGGCCCGTCGGTCCGCGAGTGTCGCGCACCGGCGTGCAATTGCTTATGGACGGATCATGTTCGAGAGCCTGAGCTCAAGACTGGGTGCGGTATTCGAGAAGCTGACGGGGCGCGGCGCGCTGTCCGAGGCCGACGTCACCGAAGCCCTGCGCGAGGTCCGCGTCGCCCTGCTCGAGGCCGACGTGGCGCTCTCCGTGGTCAAGGAATTCATCGGCCGGGTCAAGGCCCGCGCCGTCGGCTCCGAAGTGATCAAGTCGGTCACCCCCGGCCAGATGGTGGTCAAGATCGTCCATGACGAGCTGATCGCCACGCTGGGCACCAAGGGCAACGAGCTGAACCTGTCGGCGGTGCCCCCGGTGGTCATCCTGATGGTCGGCCTCCAGGGTTCGGGCAAGACCACCACCTCGGCCAAGATCGCGCTGAAGCTGAAGAAAGAGAAGAAGAAGGTTCTTCTCGCCTCGCTCGACGTCTATCGCCCGGCGGCGCAGCAGCAGCTGCAGATTCTGGCCGGACAGGCCGAAGTGGGAAGCCTGCCCATCGTCATGGGCGAGATGCCCGTCGCCATCTCCAAGCGCGCCCTGGATGTGGGCCGCAAGGAAGGCTACGATGTCGTCATCCTCGATACCGCCGGCCGCCTGCATATCGACCAGGAGCTGATGGCCGAAGTCGCCGCCGTGCGCGACGCCGCCAAGCCCACCGAGACCCTGCTGGTCACCGACGCCATGATCGGCCAGGACGCCGTCACCCTGGCGCGCGAATTCAACGAGAAGGTCGGCGTCACCGGCATCGTTCTCACCCGTATCGACGGCGACGCCCGCGGCGGCGCGGCGCTGTCCATGCGCGCCATCACCGGGCGCCCCATCAAGTTCCTGGGCGGCGGCGAAAAGCTCGACGCGCTGGAAGTCTTCCACCCGGACCGTATCGCCGGGCGCATTCTCGGCATGGGCGACGTGGTCGGCCTGGTCGAGAAGGCCATGGAGACCCTGGACCAGGAAGAAGCCGAACGCCTTGCCAAGCGCATGGAGAAGGGCAAGTTCGACCTGGACGACATGCGCAAGCAATTCGCCCAGGTGCGCAAGATGGGCGATCTCAAGGGCATCCTCGGCATGCTGCCCGGCATCGGCAAGATGGCCGGCGCGCTCAAAGACGCCAATATCGACAACAAGATGGTCGCCCGCCAGGAAGCGATCATCACGTCCATGACCAAGGCCGAGCGCCGTAACCCCGACCTGATCAAGGCGTCGCGCAAGAAGCGCATCGCCGCGGGCGCCGGGGTCGAGGTCCAGGACGTCAACAAGCTGCTCAAGCAGTATCAGCAGATGGCCGACATGATGAAGAAGGTCGGCAAGCTGGGTCAGAAGGGGCTGATGCGGCACGGCATCGGCGGCCTTTTGCCCCCGGGTATGAAGTTCGGGCGCTAGACAAGGCGTCCAAAGGTAATTCGGTTTCGAACAGAGGAAGACCTAAGAATGGCTCTGAAGATTCGTCTCTCCCGCGGCGGCGCCAAGAAGCGTCCGTTCTACAAGATCGTCGTCGCCGACGCCCGCGCGCCGCGCGACGGCCGCTTCATCGAGAAGGTGGGCACCTACAACCCCATGCTGCCCAACGACAACGGCCAGCGCTGGATCCTCGACGAGGACCGCGTGAAGCATTGGCTGTCCGTCGGCGCCCAGCCGACCGACCGTCTGGTCCGCTTCTTCGCCGACAAGGGCCTGGTGGCCAAGCCGACCCGGCCCGAGCAGACCAAGCAGCCCAAGCCCAAGGCCAAGGCCCAGCAGCGCGCCAAGGACGAGGCCGATCGCGCCGCCGCCGCTGCCGCCGCTGCCGCCGAAGCGGGCGAGTAATCCCCCATGGGACCTCGTGTCCGCGTCGGCGTGATCGCCGGCGTCCATGGGGTCCGGGGCGCCGTCCGCATCAAGAGCTTTACCGAGGAACCGGCCGATATCGGCTATTACTCCCCGGTAGAGAACGAGGCGGGCAGCGTCAAGTACCGGCTGAAGGTGACCGGCGAGGTCAAGGGCCTCGTCATCGCCACGCTGGAAGGGGTTACGGACCGTAACGCCGCCGAGGCGCTCAAGGGCACCGAGTTGTGGGTGGCCCGCGAGCGTCTGCCCAAGACCGGCGAGGACGAGTTCCTCTATTCCGATCTGATCGGGCTGGTGGCGGAAACGGTGGACGGCAAGAGATTGGGCACCGTTCGTACGGTGGCCGATTACGGCGCCGGCGACGTGCTGGACATCCGATTGGAGCCGAAAGGCGACATGATGGTGCCCTTCACCAGAGCCTCGGTGCCGGAGGTGGATGTGCCGGGTGGCCGGCTGGTGGTGATCCCGCCGGTCTATGCGCCCGACGAGAAAGAGGACCGGGACGGTGGAGAGTAAGGCGCCCTGGCGGGCCACAATGCTCACCATCTTCCCCGAGATGTTTCCGGGGCCTCTCGGCCTGTCTTTGGCAGGAAGGGCGCTGGAGGAGGGCAAGTGGGCTCTCGACACGGTGGACATCCGGGCTTTCGCCACGGACAGGCACCGGTCGGTGGACGACTCGCCCTTCGGCGGCGGAGCCGGAATGGTGATGCGTCCCGACGTGCTGGACGCCGCTATTTCAGGCAGCCCGGCACCGGGGCCGCTGGTGTACATGACGCCGCGCGGCCGGCTGTTGGACCAAGAGCTGGTTCGCGAGCTGGCGGCGGGGCCGGGTGTGAGGGTTCTGTGCGGGCGTTTCGAAGGGGTTGACCAGCGGCTGCTGGAAGCCCACGGGGCGCTCGAGGTCAGTGCCGGCGATTTCGTCCTTTCGGGCGGCGAGCCGGCGGCGCTGCTGATGTTGGACGCCATCGTCCGCCTGCTTCCCGGCGTGATCGGGAAGGAGGAATCGCTGGTGGAAGAAAGCTTCGAATGGGGATTGCTGGAATATCCCCATTATACCCGCCCCCAGGTGTGGGACGGGCGAACGGTGCCGGAGGTTCTGCTTTCCGGTCACCACGAAAAGATACGCGCCTGGCGGAAACGTCAGGCAGAGGACATAACCCGGCAGCGCCGGCCCGATCTGTGGGATCGGTACGTCGCGGCCAAGAACGTGAGTGAGGGTTGAGCCATGGTTAACATCATTGAGCAGCTCGAAAAGGAGCAGATCGACAAGCTGACCGCCGCCCGCGGCGTCCCCAGCTTCGCTCCGGGCGATACGCTGAAGGTCAACGTCAAGGTGATCGAAGGCAATCGCGAGCGCGTCCAGGCCTATGAGGGCGTCTGCATCGCCCGCAAGAACGATGGCCTGAATTCGTCCTTCGTGGTCCGCAAGATCTCGTACGGCGAAGGCGTCGAGCGTATCTTCCCGCTGTACTCGCCCAACATCGCCTCCATCGAGGTGGTGCGCCGTGGCGACGTGCGTCGGGCCAAGCTGTACTACCTGCGCGACCGTCGCGGCAAGTCGGCCCGTATCGCCGAGCAGACCACCGGCCATTCCGGCAAGGTGGCCGCCGCCGAGCGCGCCGACGCCGCCGCCGTCAAGGCCGCCAAGGCCTCTGCCGCCAAGGAAGAATAGTCCCTTCCTTCCGGCTCCTTGGTTCCAGCTCTCGCATCGGCCTCTTCCCCATGGGGGAGGGGGCCGTTCGGGGACCGGAGACTTGACTGGTTGCCGCGGCCTCTTAGCTCAAGGGGCGTTCGCGTCCCGAGATATCAGGCCGCCTCAAGTGCTGCTTCATTCTAGGGATTCGACATGGCCAAGCCCCGCACGTTGTTCGACAAGATCTGGGACGCCCATCTGGTGGACGTCCAAGATGACGGCACCTGCCTGATCTACATCGACCGCCACATGGTCCACGAGGTCACCAGCCCGCAGGCTTTCGAGGGTCTGGAGATGTCGGGCCGCAAGGTGCGCCACCCCGAGCTGACGCTGGCCGTCGCCGACCACAACGTGCCGACCACCGACCGCTCCAAGGGCATCGAGAACGAAGAGAGCCGGATTCAGGTCGAGACCCTGGAAGCCAACGCGAAGAAGTTCGGCGTCGAGTACTTCGCCATGGACGACATCCGCCAGGGCGTCGTCCACATCGTCGGGCCCGAGCAGGGCTTCACCCTGCCCGGCACCACCATCGTCTGCGGCGATTCCCACACCGCCACCCACGGCGCCTTCGGTTCGCTGGCCTTCGGCATCGGCACCTCCGAGGTGGAGCACGTGCTGGCCACCCAGACCCTGGTGCAGAAGCCGGCCAAGAACATGCGCATCACGGTCAACGGCAAGCCCGGCCCGGGTGTGACCGCCAAGGACATCGTGCTGGCCATCATCGGCAAGATCGGCACCGCCGGCGGCACCGGCTACGTGGTGGAGTTCGCGGGCGAAGCCATCCGCGACCTGTCCATGGAAGGCCGCATGACCGTCTGCAACATGACCATCGAGGCGGGTGCGCGCGCCGGCCTGGTGGCGCCCGACGAGAAGACCTTCGCCTACATCGCCGGCAAGCCGCGGGCGCCGAAGGGCGCCGCCTTCGAGGCCGCCGTCAGCTACTGGAAGACCCTGTTCACCGACGAGGGCGCCACGTTCGACGCCGAGGTGGTGCTGGACGCCTCGACCCTGGTGCCGCAGATCACCTGGGGCACGTCCCCTGAGGACGTCATTCCGATCACCGGCACCGTGCCGAACCCGGCCGACATCAAGGACGAGGCCAAGAAGAAGGCCGTCGAGCGCTCGCTGGACTACATGGGCCTCCAGCCCGGCATGAAGGCCACCGACATCGCCATCGACGTGGTGTTCATCGGGTCTTGCACCAACGGCCGCATCGAGGATTTCCGCGCCGCCGCTGAAGTTTTCAAGGGCCGCAAGGTCGCCAAGGGCGTGCAGGTCCTGGTGGTTCCCGGCTCCGGCCTGGTCAAGGAGCAGGCCGAGGCCGAAGGCCTGGACAAGGTCTTCATCGAGGCGGGCGCCGAGTGGCGCGAGCCCGGCTGTTCCATGTGCCTGGCCATGAACGCCGACCAGTTGAAGCCGGGCCAGCGCTCGGCCTCGACCTCGAACCGCAATTTCGAGGGCCGTCAGGGCCGCGGCGGGCGCACCCATCTGGTCAGCCCCGCCATGGCCGCCGCCGCCGCCATCACCGGCAAGCTGACGGATGTGCGGAGCCTGTAAAATGTAAGGCCTCATCTCCCCCCCCCTCCCCCTTGCGGGGAGGGGTTGGGGGTGGGGGGAAAGCCGGGGGCACGCATGGCGAATGCGCGGGCACGGTGGCTGCGAGCCAACCAGACCGATGCCGAGCGTGCTCTTTGGAGACGTTTGAGAGAGTTGAAGGCCGAGGGATTCCATTTCCGGCGTCAGGCGCCGATCGGATCCTTCATCGCGGATTTCGCCTGCCATTCGGCGCGGCTGGTCATCGAGGTGGATGGCGGCCAGCACGCGGAAGGAGTTCAGGCGGACTACGACGAGCGGCGGACGGCTTGGCTTGAGGTCCAGGGCTACCGGGTTCTGCGAGTTTGGAATTCGGATGTCTTGGGTAATATTGACGGTGTCATGCGGGTAGTGCGAGATGCGCTGAAGCTGTAAGGTTCGGCGGTTTTCAGGGCGGCACCCCACCCCTACCCCCTCCCCATGGAGGGGAGGGGAAAACAGAATTCTGGTCCCATCATCCCCCCTCCCCCTGGTGGGGAGGGGTTGGGGGTGGGGGAGCAAGGAGACGGACGTAGTATGGAAAAGTTCACCGTTCTCACCGGCGTCGCGGCGCCGCTGCCCATGATCAACGTCGACACCGACATGATCATCCCCAAGCAGTTCCTGAAGACCATCAAGCGCACGGGTCTGGGCAAGAACCTGTTCGACGAGATGCGCTATACCCCCGATGGCAAGGAAATCGCCGACTTCGTGCTGAACAAGGCCGCCTACCGCTCGGCCAAGATCCTGGTGGCCGGCGCCAATTTCGGCTGCGGCTCATCGCGTGAGCATGCGCCCTGGGCCATCGCCGATTTCGGCATCCGCTGCGTCATCGCCCCCAGCTTCGCCGACATCTTCTTCAACAACTGCTTCAAGAACGGCATCCTGCCCATCAAGCTGCCGCAGGAACAGGTGGACAAGCTGCTGGACGACGCCAGCCGCGGCTCCAACGCCATCGTCACCGTCGATCTTGCCAAGCAGGTGATTACCGGTCCCGACGGCGGCTCCATCAGCTTCGAGGTCGACCCCTTCCGCAAGCATTGCCTGCTGAACGGCCTGGACGACATCGGTTTGACGCTGCAGCGCGAAGATAAGATCGCGGCGTTTGAACAAGCCCGCAAGGCGTCCTCGCCCTGGCTGTAGCCACGGGATTCCGACACTTTCCATTGCTTGACGGGGCCGCCCCTAAGCGTTAGGCAGACACCCGTTCGATATATTATCTTAGGCTCGGGAGTACAGCATGGCCGCCAAGAAGCTTTTGATCCTTCCCGGTGACGGCATCGGCGTCGAAGTCATGGCGCAGGTCCGCCGGATCATCGACTGGATGGCCCGCAAGCGGAAGGTCGAGTTCGAGATCACCGAGGGCCTGATCGGCGGCTCCTCCTACGACGTGCACGGCACGCCGCTCTCGGACGAGACCCTGGCCGACGCCATGGCCGCCGACGCCGTGCTGCTGGGCGCCGTGGGCGGGCCGAAGTGGGACGACCTGCCCTTCGACGTCAAGCCCGAGCGCGGCCTCCTGAAGATCCGCAAGGAAATGGGCCTGTTCGCCAACCTGCGTCCCGCCACCGTGCTGGAAGCCCTGGCCGACGCCTCGACCTTGAAGAACGAAGTGGTCTCGGGCCTGGACATCATGATCCTGCGCGAGCTCACCGGCGGCCTGTATTTCGGCCAGCCGCGCGGTATCGAGACGCTGCCCGACGGCACCCGCAAGGGCTACAACACCCTGGTCTACACCACGCCCGAGATCCAGCGCATCGGCCGCGTCGCCTTCGACCTGGCGCGTAAGCGCAACAAGAAGGTCTGCTCGGTGGACAAGGCCAACGTGCTGGAATGCACCGTGCTGTGGCGCGAAGAGATGATCAAGCTGCAGAAGGAAGAGTTCCCCGACGTGGAGCTCTCCCACATGTACGTGGACAACGCCGCCATGCAGCTGGTCCGCAATCCCAAGCAGTTCGACGTCATGGTCACCGAGAACATGTTCGGCGACATCCTGTCCGACTGCGCCGCCATGCTGACCGGCTCGCTGGGCATGCTGCCCTCGGCCAGCCTCGGCGAAGCCGACGCCCAGGGGCGCCGCAAGGCCCTCTACGAGCCCGTCCACGGCTCGGCCCCCGACATCGCCGGCAAGGACATGGCTAACCCGCTGGCCACCATCATGTCGTTCGCCATGTGCCTGCGCTACTCGTTCGACATGGCCGCCGAGGCCGACCTGATCGAGACCGCCGTCAAGAACGTGCTGAAGGGCGGCCTGCGCACCGCCGACATCATGCAGCCCGGCAAGGCCAAGGTCTCCACCACCGTCATGGGTGAAGCCGTGGTCCGCGAGCTGGACAAGCTGAACGCCTGATCCTTGGGTGGCGAAACAACAGCGGCGGTCCCGAAAGGGGCCGCCGTTTTGTTTTGAGGATCAGGGAAAAGGCGAAGGGACCTGAGCGCACCCGTGGGCGTTGAGCAGACCGCCATGTCCGTTGAACCACCAAGACACCAAGATCACCAAGTCGCCTATCGAGTGGCAAGGGCGTCGCTCTCCGCTCCGTTCTCTTGGTGATCTTGGTGTCTTGGTGGTCAATCATCCCTTCCCACTGACGGGGCGCGGACGGAAAGTCACCCGTCTGAGCTTACTGCCCGTCGTCTTCGTCGGAGGGGAAGTCGTCCTCGGCCGGGGCCGTGTGGCCGATGTCGCGGCGGACTTCCGGCGAGTTGAGGATGGAATCGATTCGGGACGCGGTGTCGAAGGTGGTGTCTTCCTGGAACCACAGATCGGGCACGGCGCGCAGTTCGACCATGCGGGCGATTTCGTGGCGCAGGAAGGCCTTGGCGCGCTTCATGCCCTCCAGGATGGGCTTCACCTCGCCGCCGCCCAGGGGAACCAGGAAAACGGTGGCGTTGCGCAGATCGGGGCTGACCTTCACCTCGGTGACGGTGATGGCGCGGTTCTGGAGATCGGGGTCGCGGAACTCGCCGCGCTCGATCACCATGGCGATGGCGTGGCGCAGTTCCTCGCCGACGCGAAGCTGGCGCTGGGACGGTGGCTTGGCACCCCGGCTCATGGCGATGACCTCGCTAAAGGGAACACGGCCACCCCGTTACAGGGTGACCGCGATCTCCTCGATCTCGAAGCATTCGATGACGTCGCCGACGCGGATGTCTTCGTAATTGGTGAAGGACATGCCGCACTCGTAGCCCTCGCGCACTTCCTTGACGTCGTCCTTGAAGCGCTTGAGCTGGCCGAGATCGCCGGTGTGGATGACCACGTTGTCGCGCAGCAGGCGCACCTTGGCGCCGCGCTTGACGATGCCTTCGGTGATCATGCAGCCCGCCACCTTGCCGACCTTGGTGATGTTGAACACCTCGCGGATGCTGGCGTAGCCCAGGAACTTCTCGCGCAGTTCCGGCGCCAGCATGCCCGACAGCATCTTCTTCAGGTCGTCGGTGACGTCGTAGATGATGGAGTAGTAGCGGATGTCGACGCCATCGCGCCGGGCCATGTCGCGGGCCTGGGGATTGGCGCGGACGTTGAAGCCGATCAAGAGGCCGTTGGAGGCCTTGGCCAGCGTGATGTCCGACTCGTTGATGGCGCCCACGGCGGCATGCAGGATGCGCACCTTGACGTTCTCGTTGCCCATCTTCTCCAGCGTGGCGGAGATGGCTTCGATGGAGCCCTGCACGTCGCCCTTGATGACCACGGGCAGTTCCTGGGCCTCGCCCGACTTGATGGCCGAGAACATCTGCTCGAGCGTGCCGCGCTGGGCCAGCTTGGCCTTGGCCTCGCGGTCCATGCGGCTCCGGTAGCCGGCGATCTCGCGGGCGCGGGCTTCGTCCTCGACGGTGATGAAGTCGTCACCGGCGGCAGGCGTGCCCTGCAGACCCAGCACCTCGACCGGAGTGGAGGGACCGGCTTCCTTGATGGAATTGCCGTGATCGTCCACCAGGGCGCGCACACGGCCCCATTCGGCGCCGGCCACGAAGACCTCGCCCACCTTGAGCGTGCCCTTCTGGACCAGCACGGTTGCCACCGAGCCGCGGCCCTTTTCCATCTTGGCCTCGACCACGACGCCCTGGGCGGCGCGGCTGGGATTGGCCTTGAGGTCGAGGATTTCGGCCTGGAGCAGGATGGCTTCTTCCAGCTTCTCGAGGTTCATGCGCTTCTTGGCGGACACCTCGATGGCCAGCACGTCGCCGCCCAGTTCCTCGGTCACCAGTTCGTGCTGCAGCAGCTCCTGGCGGACCTTTTCCGGATTGGCGTCGGGCTTGTCGATCTTGTTGATGGCGACGATGATCGGCACGCCGGCGGCCTTGGCGTGGCGGATGGCTTCCACCGTCTGCGGCATGATGCCGTCGTCGGCGGCCACCACCAGCACCACGATATCGGTCACCTTGGCGCCGCGGGCGCGCATGGCGGTGAAGGCTTCGTGGCCGGGAGTGTCGATGAAGGTGATCTTGTCGCCCGAGCTCATGGTCACCTGATAGGCGCCGATGTGCTGGGTGATGCCGCCGGCTTCGCCCGACACCACGTCGGTGGCGCGCAGCGCGTCGAGCAGCGAGGTCTTGCCGTGATCGACGTGGCCCATGACGGTGACCACCGGCGGCCGCGAGATCAGCACCTCGTCGGTGTCGGCCTCGCCCTCCAGGCCGACCAGGACGTCGGCCTCGGACACGCGCTTCATGTTGTGGCCGAATTCGGTCACCACCAGCTCGGCGGTGTCGGCATCGATGTTCTGGTTGATGGTGGCCATCACGCCGAGACGCATCAGGCACTTGATCACGTCGGCGCCGCGCACCGCCATGCGGTTTGCCAGCTCCTGGACCGTGATGCTTTCGGGCACGATCACCTCGCGGATGACCTTTTCCGAGCCCTTCTGCATGTGCTTGAGGCGCTCGCGCTCGCGGGCGCGCTTGACGGCGGCCAGCGACCGGCCGCGCTCGGAGCGGTCGTCGTCGGTGAGCGCGTCGGTGATGGTCAGCTTGCCGGTACGCCGGCGCGGCTCGGTGCGCTTGACCGGGGCGGGCTTGTGGGCGGCGGCACGCTTCTTGGCGCGCTCCTCTTCCTCTTCCTCCTCCTCGGTGCGGCCACGCGGGGCGGCGGGCGCGTCGCTGGCCGGAGCGGCGGCGGTAACGGCGGGCTTGGGCTGGGCCGGAGCGGCGGGGGCGGCGGGAGCCGGGGCGGCGGCAGGCGCGGCGGCCTCGGCCGGGACGGCCTGTTCCGGCTCGGGCTCGGGCTGGGGCTCGGCGGCGCGCTTGGCAGCCTCTTCCTCGGCGAGGCGGGCGGCCTCTTCCTCGGCGGCGCGGGCGGCCTCTTCCTCGGCGGCGTGGCGGATGGCCTCTTCCTCGGCGCGGGCGCGGAGCTCTTCCTCGTGGCGCAGAGCGTCCTGCAGCGCCTTGGCGCGGGCGGCCTTCTCGCCGGTGGTCAGGTCGTGGGCGCTGGCGGCGCGCGAGGCGGCCTCCACCTTGGCCACGGCGGCAGCGAGATCGGCCTCGGCGACCGAATGGGCGCCGTCCTTGACCTCGTGCATGGCGCCGCCGGCGCTGGAGAAGGTGCGCTTCTTGCGGACCTCGACGGTCACCACCTTGGATCGTCCATGGGAGAAGCTCTGCCGGACCTGGCCGGTCTCGACGGTCTTCTTCAGCTCCAGCTTACCCGGCTGGGTCAGCTTCAGCGGGGCCTTACGGTCTTGATCCTGGGAATCGCTCATGTACGACTTCGTCTCTTCTGCAAAAAATCATCCACGGAAACCGGCAAGCAACGCCGCGTCATCCTTGAGACGCTGCGCCAGCCTGCCCGGAGACACGCAGACATGAACGGCCGCGTCGCGGCCAAAAACGGTGCCCAACTCGGCCCCGTCGAAAAGCTCGATCACCGGCACGCCGGGGGCCATGGCCTGGACCTTGGCGCGCCCGTCGCGGGCGGCGTCGCGGGCCCCTAGAACCAAGGCGGCGCGGCGAGACTTGATCTCGGCGCTCACCTTCTCGAAACCACAGACCGCCTGACCGGCGCGGCGCGCCAGGCCCAGGATATCCAGGCAACGGCGCGCCAGCAGCGCTTCGATCCGGTCGGCCAGACCGTCCGCAACCACGACCGGGCGGCGGGCCGCCCGGGCGAAGGACCGTTTGGCCACGGCCGTATTTACCACATCCCGGCTGGCGCTCAACCAGATTCCCCGTCCCGGCAATTCATGGCCGGGGTCTGGAAACAGCGTACCATCGGGCGCCACGGCGAACCGCAGCAATTCCGACTTGGGGCGGACCTGTCCGGTGACCACGCAGCGGCGCTGGGGTCCGGTCCCCTCGTCGTACTCTTCCTCGTCGGGGAGATCGGCCATGCGGCCCTCCTCCCCCTTACTTGCCGTCCTCGAACCAATGAGCGCGGGCCGCCATGATCACGGCATTGGCCTCGTCCTCGCTCATGGCATCCTTGCCCAGGATGTCCAGCAGCTCGTCGCCGGCCAGATCGCCCAGGTCGTCCAGGGTCTTGATGCCCTTGTCGCCCAGCTTGACCAGCATGGAGGGCGCCAGGCCCTCGATGGCGGCCATCTCGTCGGAAACGCCCATGTCCTTGCGCATCTGGTCGTAGCGCTCGTCCTGCTCGGCCAGGAAGTTGCGGGCGCGGTTCTGCAGTTCCTCGGCGACGTTCTCGTCGAAGCCCTCGATGTCGGCGATGTCCTCGGCCGGCACGTAGGCCACCTCTTCCACCGACGAGAAGCCTTCGGTCACCAGCAGGTGGGCGATGACGTCGTCCACGTCCAGGGCCTGGATGAACATGTTGGAGCGCGAACGGAATTCCTCGGTGCGGCGCTCGGATTCCTCGGCCTCGGTGAGGATGTCGATGTTCCACTGGGTCAGCTGGCTGGCCAGACGCACGTTCTGGCCGCGACGGCCGATGGCGAGCGACAGCTGGTCGTCGGGCACCACCACCTCGATGCGGCCGGCTTCCTCGTCCAGCACCACCTTGGTCACCTCGGCGGGCGCCAGACCGTTCACCACGAAGGTGGCGACGTCGGGCGACCACTGGATGATGTCGATCTTCTCGCCCTGCAGCTCGGCCACCACCGCCTGGACGCGGCTACCGCGCATGCCGACGCAGGCGCCCACCGGGTCGATGGAGGAATCGTGGGACAGCACGGCGATCTTGGCGCGCGAGCCCGGATCACGGGCCACCGCCTTGATCTCGATGATGCCGTCGTAGATTTCCGGCACTTCCTGGGCGAACAGCTTGGCCATGAAGATGGGATGGGTGCGCGACAGGAAGATCTGCGGGCCGCGCGGCTCCTGGCGGACGTCGTAGATATAGGCGCGCACGCGGTCGCCGGTACGGAAGGTCTCGCGCGGGATCAGCTCGTCACGGCGGAGCAAAGCCTCGGCCCGGCCGAGATCGACGATGACGTTGCCGAACTCGACGCGCTTGACCAGGCCGTTGCTGATCTCGCCGACGCGGTCCTTGTATTCGTTGAACTGGCGCTGGCGCTCGGCGTCGCGCACCTTCTGGACGATGACCTGCTTGGCGGTCTGGGCCGCGATGCGGCCGAAATCGATGGGCGGCAGCGGATCGACCAGGAAATCGCCGATCTGGGCGTCCGGCTTCTTCCTCAGCACCTGCTTCAGGGTCTGCTGGGTGGCTTCGTTCTCCACCTCCTCGACCACTTCGATGTAGCGGGCCAGCTGGATTTCGCCGGTCTTGCGGTCGATATGGGCGCGAATGTCGTGCTCGTGGCCGTACTTGGAGCGACCGGCCTTCTGAATGGCCTGCTCCATGGCTTCGAGAACCTCGTCGCGGTCGATGCCCTTGTCGCGGGCGACGGCGTCGGCCACCTGAAGGAGTTCGGGGCGGGGAAGTGCGGCGATCCGTTCCATGGTCCTAATGCGTCCTCACTCTTCCTGGTCTTGCATGGTCGCGGCGATCAGTTCGTCGGTCAGCACCAGCTTGGCGCCGCGAACATCGGCCAGCGGAATGGTTACTTCGCCCGTCTCGACGGCAAGGCGCACGAAAGCGCCCGTCTCGTCCAGACCCAGCAGCTTGCCCCGGAACCGCTTGCGCCCGTCGATGGGCTGGCACGATTCCATCTTGGCCTCGAACCCCGCCCACGCGACGAAGTCCTTGGCCCGGGTCAGCGGACGGTCGATGCCCGGCGAGCTCACCTCGAGGGTGTAGGCCGCCGAGATGGGGTCCTCCACATCCAAGAGGGCCGAAACCGAGCGGCTGATGTCGGCACAATCGTCCACGGCCATCATCACGCCGTCCTTGCGATCCGCCATGATCTGAAGCGTGAGCCGCTGCTTACCCTGCAGCTGCACCCGCACCAGCTCGTACCCCATGGCGTCCAGTGACGGCGCGATCAGGGCCTCCAAACGGCTTTGAAGATCCATAACCCTGTCGCCTTGCGACCTAACGTTGGTCCCTAAAAACAAAAAAAGTGGGCCACTGGCCCACCCTCATCTTCCCGTCAGACGGGACTATAAGAATGTGTCTGTGGCGCACTATAGCCAAATCGGCGGCAATCGCAAGAATTCTTGTAATGGCCTCAGCGCTTCAGGATCCTTGGCACCGAATTGAGGCGCAGGCGGAAGGCGTCGGGCATGCCCGAGCCCAGCAGGGGGCGCAGATACATGCGGAAGGCATCGGTGACGTCGGTGCCCGAGTCCGCGATGAAGTGGTCCTCCATCACCCGGGTCTTGCCCGCCACGTCTTCCAGCGGCAGCAGCTTGTAGTCCACCGAGTAGAATCCGGTGCGCTGGATGACCACCGAGCCGTCCCGATCGCCCCACATGGCGAACTGTACCGCCTTTTCGCCCACCTCGCGGGCCTCGCGCTGGTCCACGTCGGAGACGCAGCCGATGAACGAGCGCTGGAGATAGCCGAAGGTGTCGCCCCTGACCCGCTTGATGCCCAGCTTGGTCCTGACCTCCTCGCACAGGAGGTCGGACAGCGCCCCAGTGCCCGACAGCTGGATGTTGCCGTGAGCGTCCTGCTCGGTGGCCTTGGCCAGTTTGGTGATGATGGGAGCGCCCGCCTCGTCGTGGATGCCCTCCGACAGGGCGACCACGCAGCGGCCGTACTTGTCGTAGGCGGCCTTCACGTCGGCCAGGAAGCTGTCCACCTTGAACACGCGCTCGGGCAGGTAGATCAGGTGGGGGCCGTCGTCGGGAAACTTCTTGCCCAGCGCGGAAGCCGCGGTGAGGAAGCCGGCATGGCGGCCCATCACCACCGCCAGATAGACACCGCGCAGGGCCGCATTGTCCAGGTTGACGCCCATGAAGGCCTGGGCGACGAAGCGGGCCGCCGAGGGAAAACCGGGCGTGTGGTCGTTCAACACCAGATCGTTGTCGA
The DNA here is from genome assembly GCF_002105535.1 of Magnetospirillum sp. ME-1. GTDB lineage: Bacteria > Pseudomonadota > Alphaproteobacteria > Rhodospirillales > Magnetospirillaceae > Phaeospirillum. Next base: position 886,342 of record NZ_CP015848.1, read on the forward strand.
TGGTCTTGGGGATGTGGATGCAGCGCAGCGGATAGCCGGCGTTCCTCGCCTCCTCCGAGACGATGCGCACGGTGTCCGACGAATCGTTGCCGCCGATATAGAAGAAATAGGCGATGCCGTGGGCCTTTAAGACCTCGAAGATCTCGTGGCAGTACTTGAGGTCCGGCTTGTCGCGTGTCGAGCCCAGGGCCGAGGACGGGGTCTGGGCCACCATTTCCAGGTTGTGGCTGGTCTCCTGGGTGAGGTCGAGGAAATCCTCGTTGACGATGCCCCGCACCCCGTGATGGGCGCCATAGACCAGATCGACGTTGCGGAACTTCCGGGATTCCAGGACGGCGCCGACCATGGACTGGTTGATCACCGCCGTGGGACCGCCGCCCTGGGCCACCAGAACCTTGCCGTGCAGCATGGAACGCCTCCCTTTTGGTGCTGTCTCAAAGATAGCCCCTTTTCCCGAAGCCGCCAGCGACCAATATGAGGGTGAGCCAGCGCTTTGATGGGGACAGAACTTGCCCGCACCGCCCTTGCGCGTCTTCGACTCGCCCTGCAAATCCGTCTGCCGCATCGACAACCGTTTCGGCTGGTGCATCGGCTGCAAGCGAACCCGTGCCGAGATCAAGGCCTGGTCCACCGCCAGCGAGTCCGAGAAGCGCGACATTCTCGCCCGCCTTCCGGGGCGCTCGGCCGCCGAGTCCGGATTGCTGGCCCGGGGCGGTTCCCAGTGATCGGAATCGGTTAGGCGCGGTTCTTACGAATCCGATTCAGATAGCCGTTGACTCTGCCTTGGGGGTGAGTATATTTCGGCCCTCTCGCGCGGTGGGCTCCCTTCGCGCGTCACTGTTTCTTTTGCTCAGGTAGAATCGTCATGTTCGCAGTCATCCAGACCGGCGGTAAGCAGTACAAGGTCGCTTCGGGCGACGTGATCCGCGTCGAGAAGCTGGCCGGTGAGGCCGGTGCCGAGGTTGTGCTCGATCAGGTGCTGATGGTCGGCGAAAAGATCGGCGCGCCCGTCGTGGCCGGCGCCAGCGTGAAGGCCACCGTGGTGGCCCAGGCCCGCGGCGAGAAAATCATCGTCTTCAAGAAGCGCCGCCGCCAGAATTCGCGCCGTAAGAACGGCCACCGCCAGGACCTGACGATCCTGCGCATCACCGACATTTCCGCCGGCTGATCGCCCGCGCGCCGATAGTAGGAGAGTAGACTATGGCTCATAAAAAGGCTGGCGGTTCGTCCCGCAACGGCCGCGACTCCGCGGGTCAGCGGCTCGGCGTCAAGAAGTTCGGTGGCGAGCTGGTGATTCCCGGCAACATCATCGTGCGTCAGCGCGGCACCAAGTTCTATCCCGGCACCAATGTGGGCATGGGCAAGGATCACACCCTGTTCGCCACCGCGATGGGCAAGGTGACCTTCCAGCACAAGGCCGAGGGCCGCACCTTCGTGGTCGTGGAGCCCCTGCCGGAGGCCGCCGAATAAGGCCGTTCCCGGACGCTTGCGTTTTTAAGAAAGGGGAACGGTTCGCCGTTCCCCTTTTGCTTTTTTGGTCACCTGTCTACTCTCGTCATCGCCGGGCTTGACCCGGCGATCCATGGATGCCCGGACCAAGTCCGGGCATGACGGGAGCTCAAACACGTCCCCTTTGCTCCGTTGCGGATACGCCAGTTATGAAGTTCCTCGATCAGGCCAAGATTTTCGTCAAGTCCGGCGACGGCGGCGCGGGCTGCTGCTCGTTCAGGCGCGAAAAGCACATCGAATTCGGCGGGCCTGACGGCGGCGACGGCGGGCGGGGTGGCGACGTCATCTTAGAATGCGTGGCCAACCTCAACACCCTGATCGACTACCGCTACCAGCAGCACTTCAAGGCCAAGATCGGCAATCACGGCCAGGGCCGCAACAAGACCGGCGGCAAGGGCGACGACGTGATCCTGAAGGTGCCGGTGGGCACCCAGGTGCTGGACGAGGACAAGGAGACGGTGCTGGCCGACCTCACCCAGGCGGGACAGAGGGTGGTCCTGCTCAGGGGCGGCGACGGCGGCTTCGGCAACCTGCACTACAAGTCGTCCACCAACCAGGCGCCCCGGCGCGCCGACGAGGGCTGGCCGGGCGAGGAATGCTGGATCTGGCTGCGCCTCAAGATGATCGCCGACGCCGGTCTGGTGGGGCTGCCCAATGCCGGCAAGTCCACCTTCCTGGCCGCCGTGACCCGGGCGCGGCCCAAGATCGCCGACTATCCCTTCACCACGCTGCACCCCAATCTGGGCGTGGTGACGCTGGGCGAGGAAGAGTTCGTCATCGCCGACATTCCCGGCCTGATCGAAGGCGCCCACGAGGGTGCGGGCATCGGCGACCGCTTCCTGGGCCATATCGAGCGCTGCCGCGTGCTGCTGCATCTGATCGACGGGACCGCCGATGACGTGGCCGAGGCCTACCGGGTGGTGCGCCATGAGCTGGCCGCCTATGGCGGCGGCCTGGACGAGAAGCCCGAGGTGGTGGCGCTGAACAAGTGCGACTCGCTTAACCCCGACGACATCGAGCTGAAGCTGATGGAACTGTCGGAAGCCTGCGGCCAGGAGGTCCTGCCCCTGTCGGGCGTCTCCGGCGTGGGATTGAAGCCCATCCTGGCCCGGCTGTTCACCCACATCAGGCAAGCCCGCGAGGAAGAGCCCGAGGTACCCGCCGCCTCGGCGGTGTTCGGCTCGGGCAAGCGCGGCGCCCCCACCTTCCAGCAAAGGAAGCGCAAGGCCGAGGACGACCAGTTCGCCGGCGGCCATTGGGGCGCCGACGGCGAATGGATCTGGCATGATGGCGAGGACGAGGACGACGGGGATTACGACGACGAGGTCCTCGACGGAGAACTGGAAGAAGGAGACGAGGAAGAATGACCTTCGTTCCTGTCATCCCGACGACCATCGGGAGGAGGGATCTCGTCCTGACCGAACGGTACCGTATCGGCACCGCCTTTCAGAGCGGAGATCCCTCGCTTACGCTCGGGATGACAAACCGTCTTGGGTGGAGCGCCCCGTGAACCAGCTCGCCTCCGCCAAGCGCCTGATCATCAAGATCGGCTCCTCGCTGCTGGTCGATGATTCCACCGGCCAGGTGAAGCGCGCCTGGCTGGAGACGCTGGCCGCCGACATCGCCGCCTGCAAGGCGCGCGGCCAGGAGGTCATCGTGGTGTCGTCGGGCGCGGTGGCGGTGGGACGGCGCAAGCTGGGCCTGGTTCCGCCCCTGAAGCTGGAGGAGAAGCAGGCCGCCGCCGCCACGGGGCAGATCCGTCTGGCCCATGCCTGGCAGGAGGCGCTGGCCCATCACCACATCACCGTGGCCCAGGTGCTGCTGACCCTGGACGATTCCGAGAACCGGCGGCGCTACCTCAACGCGCGGACAACACTCGAGACCCTGCTGAAGCTGGGCGCCGTGCCGGTGATCAACGAGAACGACACGGTGGCCACCGCCGAGATCCGCGTCGGCGACAACGACCGCCTCGCCGCCCGCGTCGCCCAGATGGTGTCGGCCGACGCATTGGTGCTGTTCTCCGACATCGACGGCCTTTACACCGCCGATCCGCGCAAGGACGCGTCGGCCACCTTCATTCCCGAGGTGCACGAGCTGACGCCCGAGATCGAGGCCATGGCCGGCGATCCCGGCTCGGCCTACGGCTCGGGCGGCATGGTCACCAAGCTGGTGGCGGCGCGCATCTGCCTGTCGGCCGGCTGCCGCATGGCCATCACCAGGGGCGAGCCCATGCACCCCCTGAAGGCCATCGAGAATGGCGGGCGCTGCACTTGGTTCCTGCCCAATTCCGAGCCCAGGACGGCCCGCAAGCAATGGATCTTCGGCTCCATGAAACCCGCCGGCGCCGTGGTGCTGGACGCCGGGGCCGCGCGTGCCCTGGCCCAGGGCCGCTCGCTGCTGCCCGCCGGCGTCACGGCGGTGGACGGCGAGTTCGAGCGCGGCGATTGCGTGCTGGTCCGGGATTCCTCGGCCAAGGTGCTGGGGCGCGGCCTGGTGGCCTATTCCAGCGCCGACGCCCGCGCCGTCATGGGCCGCAAGTCGGGCGAGATCGAGGCCATCCTGGGCTTCAAGGGCCGCGACGAGTTGATTCACCGCGACGATCTGGTGATGGAGGGATGATGATGAGCGACCTTCAGGCGATGATGACCGACCTGGGCAAGCGCGCCCGCGCCGCCGCCCGTGTGCTCGCCCTTGCCCCGTCCGCCACCAAGGACAAGGCGCTGCGCGCCGCAGCAGGGGCCATCCGCATCGACGCCGGGCTGATCATGGACGCCAACGCCAAGGACATGGCGGCGGGCGAGGCCAAGGGCCTTTCCAAGGCCATGCTCGACCGCCTGATGCTGAACCAGGCCCGCATCGAGGCCATGGCCAAGGGGCTGGAGGACATCGCCCGGCTGCCCGATCCGGTGGGACGCTCGCTGGCGGAATGGACCCGGCCCAACGGCATGCACATCTCGCGCGTCGCCGTGCCGCTGGGCGTCATCGGCATCATCTACGAGAGCCGGCCCAACGTCACCGCCGACGCCGCCGCGCTTTGCCTGAAATCGGGCAACGCCACCATCCTGCGCGGCGGCTCGGAAAGCTTCCATTCGTCCCAGGCCATCCTGGCGGCGCTCAAAGGCGGCTTCACCGCCTGCGGCCTGCCCGAAGACGCGGTGCAGATGGTGCCCACCACCGACCGCGAGGCGGTGGGGGTGATGCTGCGCCTGTCCGACTACATCGACGTCATCGTGCCCCGTGGCGGCAAGTCGCTGGTGGAGCGCGTGGTGGCCGAGAGCCGCATCCCGCTGTTCCAGCACCTGGAAGGCATCTGCCACACCTATGTGGACGGCTCCGCCGACCTGGACATGGCCAAGACCATCGTGCTCAACGCCAAGATGCGCCGTACCGGCATCTGCGGCGCCACCGAGACGCTGCTGGTGGACAAGGCCTGCGCCAAGACCCACCTTGCGCCGCTGGTCTCCATGCTGATCGACGCGGGCTGCGAGGTGCGGGGCGACCACCTGGCCCAAGAGGCCGATTGCCGCGCCCTGCCGGCCGCCGAAACCGACTGGAGCACCGAATATCTGGACGCCATCATCTCGGTGAAGGTGGTGGACGGGGTCAAGGCCGCCATCGAGCACATCAACACCTACGGCTCGCACCACACCGAGGCCATCGTCGCCGAGGACCCGGCCGCCGCCGAGACCTTCCTGCAGGGGTGCGACTCGGCCATCGTGCTGTGGAACGCCTCGACCCAGTTCGCCGATGGCGGCGAGTTCGGCATGGGCGCCGAGATCGGTATCTCGACGGGCAAGATGCACGCCCGCGGCCCCGTGGGGGTCGAACAGCTCTGCACCTTCAAATACGTGGTGAAGGGCAGCGGCCAGGTCCGGCCGGGGTGACGCGGCCCCGCCTCAATCCCTGGGGCGAGCCCCGGCGGGCGCGGGTCGGCCTTCTGGGCGGCTCGTTCAATCCGGCGCACGACGGGCACCGCCATATCGCCCTGCTGGCGCTCCGGCTGCTGGGCCTGGACGAGGTCTGGCTGCTGGTCAGCCCGCAGAACCCCTTGAAGCCGGTTTCCGGCATGGCGCCGTTGCCAGAGCGCCTCGCCTCGGCGGAGACCGTTTGCGCCGGGCATCCGCGCCTGCGGCCCACCGCCATCGAAACCGGCCTGGGCACACGCTACACCGCCGACACCCTGGAGATGCTGCGCCAACGCTTCCCCCGCATCCGTTTCGTCTGGCTGATGGGGGCCGACAATCTGGCCGGGTTCCACCGCTGGGCCCGCTGGGAAAGCATCTTCCAATCGGTGCCCGTTGCGATTCTGGCGCGTGGTCCCTATTCTGCGCGAAACCTCGGCACGAGAGCGGCCCATCGCTTCGCGCATCACCGCCTGCCGTCGTCGAGGGCCCGATTCTTGTGGCAAGCTCAGCCGCCCGCCTGGGCGTTCCTGCACATCCGGCGCCACGCCGCCTCATCCACCGCCATCCGCAACAGGAGACAACCATAGCCCGCAAACCCGCCGCCAAGGCCGAATCCGCCGCACCCGCCCCCGCTCCCTCGCTGGCGGAGATCGTGGCGGCCACCCTGGACGACCACAAGGCCGAGGACGTGGTCATCCTCGACCTCAAGGGCCGCACCTCCATCACCGACACCATGGTCATCGCCACCGGCAAGTCCCAGCGCCAGGTGGGCGCCATGGCCGACCACGTGGAGAAGGCCCTGAAGCAGGCCGGACAAAGGGTCACCATCGAAGGCATGCCCCAGTGCGATTGGGTGCTGGTGGACGGGGGCGACATCATCGTCCACCTGTTCCGCCCCGAGGTCCGCACCTTCTACAATCTGGAAAAGATGTGGGGCGCGCTGGAAGCCAAGGCCGACGCCCCCACCGCGGCGGCCGTGCGCGCCAAGGCGATCGAACAGGGCTGATGCGCCTTCTAATCAGAGCGGTAGGCAAGGCCAAGGCCGGCCCCGAGCAGGACCTGTTCCGCCAGTATTGCCGCCGCCTGAGCCCGCCGCCCCTCCTCAGGGAGGTGGAGGAGAAGCGCCCGCTCTCCGGTCCGCAGTTGAAGGCCCGCGAGGCGGAATTGCTGCTGGCCGTCATCCCCGATGGCGCCAGGGTGGTGGCGCTCGACGAGCGGGGCCGCGACATCGGTTCGGTGGACTTCGCCGGAAAGCTGCGGGACTGGCGCGATGGCGGCGCCCAGGACGTGGCCTTCCTGATCGGCGGAGCCGACGGCCATGGCGACGCGGTGCGCGACCGGGCCGACCTGCTGTTGTCGTTCGGGCGCATGACCTGGCCGCATATGCTGGTTCGCGCCCTGCTGGCCGAGCAATTGTGGCGGGCTCATTCGATTCTGACCGGCCACCCCTACCATCGGCCCTGACCGATGGCCATATAACCATGGACTCTTGAAATTCTGTCCTTCATGGCGCAAGGATGGCGCAGGGGATATTGGCGGGGTTCCAAGGAGGGGTAGTGTCGGACTCTGATATTCCGCCGGAAGAGCGGGCTGCCTTCGAGGAATACGTTGCCAGGGTCGGCGGCACCAACATCAGTGCCCAGACCCTGCTGGCCACCGATTATCTCAACCATTTCAACGAGATCGTCATGCTGCTCGACATGGTTCCGGACATGCCGGACATGATCGAGGAATGCAAGATGTGGGCTCCGAAGAGCTACCAGGAGCATTTCGCCGATTCCACCTTCAAGGACAAGCAGCTGGCGGTGGAGGCCTATGAAGCCGTGCCCACCAAGTTCCGCCGCCCCTTCGAAGAGACCATCAACCACCTGAACACCCTGATCCTGGGGGGCGTCGCCAAGCTGGAAGACGAAATCGTCGCCGGGGCCGACCCGGGCCTCACCGCCGAGCACGTCAAGGCCATCTCACGCGCCGCCCAGGCCCTGATGGATTGCGCCAACGCCATCATCCACGGCTCGAACCGCGCCATGGCCCAGGTGGAAATCGACGGGTTGCTGGGCGGAACCTGAGGGGGGCGTTCTCCTCACGTCATCCCGAGCGCATGCGAGGGATCTCATCCTGGAACGGCATTTCCGGTTTGGAAGCGGCATGCCAAGCGGAGATCCCTCCGCCCAAGGGCGTCGGGATGACAGGCATTTCTTATGTCACGAAAGCCGTCTGGCCACCCAGCCGCCGAAGCACAGCGCCCGGAAATAGGGCTCGGGCCTGGCGAAGCCGGTTTCGGCCAGCAATTGGGTCAGCCGCTCCTCGGTCACCGGGAAGATGTCGCGGTCCACGTGGCGGAAGCCCTTTTCCACCTCCACCTCGGGAATGCCCGCCGCCAGCTGCAGATGCCGCCACCAGGCCCGCAGCTGCTGCTGCCAGGGATCGCTCCACACGCCGAACAGGTCGGCCAGCACCAGGGGCGCGCCGGGCTTCAGATGGGCGGCCACTTCTTCCAGCAGGGTCTTCTTCGCCCCGTCATCGGGCAGGAAATGCATGACCAGCAGCAAGGTGGCGGCGTCGAAGGGCTCGAACTTGGGCAGGTCGCCCACCTTGGAGGGGTAAAGCCGCACCCGGGCGGTGAGGTTGTGCTCCTTCACCTTGATCTCGGCGTGCTCGAGCATTTCCTTGGAAGGGTCGACGCCCACCACCGAAAGATTGGGGCAGCTTTCCGCCAGGGCGACGCATTCGGCCCCGGTTCCCGCCCCGATCACCAGGGCGCGCCCCCGGCCCGACGTGGTCTCGGCGACGATCTGGCACGACAGGACGTGCAGGGCGTCATAGCCGGGAATGGCTTCCCTGACCCGCTTGTCATAGGCGGCGGCGCGGTCGGCGTCCCAGTGGCGGACGGTATCAACACTCATATCTGCTCGCTCCCCTCCTTATGGGAAGGCCTCCAGCTGCCGCAACGCCTCGGCGGTGGCGATGGACGCCGCCAGCGCCACGTTGAGCGACCGCGCCCCCGGCCGCATGGGAATGCGGATGCGGGCCTGGGCCGCGTCGAAGACAGAAGGCGGCACACCGGAACTTTCCCGTCCGACCATGATGGTGTCACCCGGGGCGAAAGGAAAGCGGTCATGACGCGCATCGCCCCCGGTGGTCAGCAGCACCAGGCGGCGGCCCCCTGCAGCCAGGGCGGCGGCGAAGGACTCCCACGACGTATGGCGGGTGTAACTGGCCTGAGAGATATAATCCATTCCGGCGCGCCGGACTTTACGTTCATCAAGGACAAAGCCGCAGGGTTCGATTATATCCACGCCTACGCCCAGACAGGCGGACAGGCGCAGAAGCGTCCCCGCATTCTGCGGAATATCCGGCTGGTAAAGGGCGAGGCGGAGAAGATCCAAGGGGGGTCTCGACGGCTGATTCGGACGGCACGGGATGTTGCTTTGCAGCAACGTCATATTAGCCGCTCCGCATGCATGTCGAGACGGCTGTTGAATCGACCCGGACGATGTGGTTAATAGTCGCGCTTCCGCGGGCCAACAAGAGGATTAATCATGGCTGATCAGGCACACAATGCCCAGCCCTCGTCGGTGGACGGGCAGACACGGCGGGATTTCCTGCTGTACGCCACTGCCGGCGTCGGTGCGATTGGGACTGGCTTGGCACTTTGGCCGTTCGTGCATAGCATGAACCCGGCCGCTGATACTTTGGCGCTTTCCACCACCGACGTGGACATCTCGGCCATCAAGCCGGGCCAGTCCGTCACCGTGGTGTGGCGCGGCAAGCCGGTCTTCGTCCGGCACCGCCTGCCCGAGGAAATCGCCGACGCCGGCAAGGTCAACACCGCCGAGCTGCGTGAGCCCGAGACCGACGCCCAGCGCGCCAAGAAGCCCGAATGGCTGATCCTGATCGGCGTCTGCACCCATCTGGGCTGCGTGCCGCTGGGCCAGAAGCCCGCCGACCCCAAGGGTGAGTTCGGCGGCTGGTTCTGCCCGTGCCATGGGTCGCACTACGACACGTCGGGCCGTATCCGCAAGGGCCCGGCTCCGGCCAACCTGCCGGTGCCGCCGTATCAGTTCACCACCGACACCACCGTCCGGATCGGCTGAGGGGGCCCGTCATGAGCGACTTCAAGAGCAACAACAAGGTGGTCAACTGGATCGAAGAGCGCCTGCCCATCTTCTCGATGATGCAGCACTCGGCGATCGAGTACCCGACGCCTCGCAATCTGAACTACTGGTGGAACTTCGGTTCGCTGGCCGCGGTGATGCTGATCATCATGATCCTCACCGGCCTGTTCCTGGCCATGAACTATTCCTCCCACACCTCGCTGGCCTTCGACTCGGTCGAACGCATCATGCGCGACGTGAACTACGGCTGGCTGCTGCGCTACCTGCACGCCAACGGCGCGTCCATGTTCTTCATCCTGGTGTACATCCACATCTTCCGCGGCCTGTACTACGGTTCGTACAAGTCCCCGCGCGAGATCCTGTGGTTCATCGGCATCGCCATCTTCCTGGCGATGATGGCCACCGGCTTCATGGGCTACGTGCTGCCCTGGGGCCAGATGTCCTTCTGGGGCGCCACGGTGATCACCAACCTGTTCTCGGCCTTCCCGGTGGTGGGCGAGTACATCGTGACCCTGCTGTGGGGCGGCTTCTCGGTGGATAACCCCACGCTGAACCGCTTCTTCGCGCTGCACTTCCTGCTGCCCTTCGTGATCCTGGGTCTGGTGGTGGTGCACGTGTGGGCCCTGCATACCGTCAAGTCGAACAACCCGCTGGGCATCGACATGAAGGGTCCGCAGGATTCCATCCCCTTCCACCCCTACTACACGATCAAGGACCTGTACGGCATCGGCCTGTTCCTGATGTTCTACATGGCCTTCGTGTTCTGGGCGCCCAACTTCTTCGGCGAGCCGGACAACTACATCCCGGCGAACCCGATGGTGACGCCGCCGCACATCGTGCCCGAATGGTACTATCTGCCGTTCTACGCGATCCTGCGCGCCTTCACCTTCGACCTGCCCTTCCTGCCGGCCAAGCTGCAGGGCGTGCTGGCCATGTTCTCGGCCATCCTGATCCTGTTCGCCCTGCCCTGGCTGGACACCTCCAAGGTGCGCTCGGCCAAGTTCCGTCCGCTGTACCGCCAGTTCTTCTGGCTGTTCTTCGTGGACTGCATGGTGCTGGGCTATGTGGGTGGCAAGCCGGCCGAAGGCATCCTGATCAAGATCGGTCAGTTCTGCACCGCCTACTACTTCGCCCACTTCCTGGTGATCCTGCCCCTCATCGGCAAGATCGAGAAGCCCAAGGCCCTGCCCGCCTCCATCGCCCAGCCGGTGGTCAAGGCCGCCGCCCTGGTCGCCATGATCATGGTCGGCCTGGCCGGCTTCGGCGGCGAGGCCAAGGCCAGCAGCGCCGGCATGCCCGAGTTCAAGAAGCCGGCGACCGCCTTCTCCTGGGAAGGTTTCTTCGGCAAGCATGACAAGGCGGCCCTGAAGCGCGGCTGGCAGGTGTTCCACGACGTGTGCGCCAACTGCCACTCCATGAAGCTGGTGTCGTACCGCAATCTGGCCGATATCGGGTTCACCGAGGACGAGATCAAGGCGTTCGCCGCCGAGAAGGAAGTCCCCGATGCCCCCAACGACGAAGGCGTGGTCAACAACCGTCCCGCCCGCGCCTCGGACCGCATCGTGCCGCCGTTTGCCAACGACAAGGCCGCTGCGGCGGCCAACGGCGGCGCCCTGCCGCCCGACCTGTCGCTGATGAACAAGGCCCGTCCCAACGGTCCCTATTACGTCTACTCGCTGATGCTGGGCTACGAGGACGCCGCTCCCGAGGGTCATCCGATCCCCGAGGGCAAGTTCTTCAACCACTACTTCCCCGGCAACGCCATCAGCATGCCCGCCCCGGTCATGGATGACATCGTCACCTATGCCGACGGCACCAAGGCGACCAAGGAGCAGATCGCCTACGACATCACCACCTTCCTCAACTGGGCCGCCGAGCCCGAGTTGGACGCCCGCAAGTCGCTGGGCCTCAAGGTGATGGTGTTCCTGGGCGTTCTCACCGCGCTGATGTACGCGCTGAAGCGTCAGATCTGGAAGGACGTGCATTAAGAGGCAGGCCCGCGCCTCTTGATTCACCGCTATCGGACGGCCGTCGTTGGCGACAACGGCGGCCGTTTCGTTTTGACGCCGCGCGGCGCCGTGATATGGTCCGCGCGCACGTGCCGTCGCGAGGCCATAGTCCGTTGAGCAAGCAGAAGATTTCCTTCGACCATTCCACCTGGGTCCTGGTGCGCCGCCTGTTCAACGAGGGCATGCGCCCCTATATGGGCAAGGTCATGGCCGCCGTGTTCTGCATGGTGGTGGGCGCCGCCGCCAACGCGGGCTATGCCCTGCTGATGGACCCGGTGGTCAACAAGATCTTCACCGAGAAGCGCCCCGAATTCCTGCTGCCGCTGGCGGCCGCCGTGCTGGCCACTTTCGCGGTCAAGTCGGTGTGCAATTACGGTGAGGCGGTGTTCCTGTCCAAAGTGGGCCTGCGCGTCATCGCCGACATGCAGGCGCGCCTGTTCGCCCACCTGATGCGCCTCGACGTCGCCTTCTTTCACGCCAATTCCACGGGCCGCATCCTGTCGCGCCTGACCAACGACATCTCGCAGATGCGCTTCGCGGTGTCCGACGCGCTGACGGGGGCGGGCAAGGACGCCTCGTCGGTGATCTTCCTGATCGGCGCCATGTTCTACCAGGACTGGCGGCTGTCGGCCTGGACCTTCTTCATCTTCCCCATCGCCATCCTGCCCATCCGCAAGCTGGGCCGGCGCATGCGCAAGGTCACCGCCAACACCCAGGACCACATGGGCCAGCTCACCACCTATCTGGAGCAGGCCATCCAGGGCATCCGGGTGGTCAAGGCCTATGGCATGGAGGAGTACGAGAAGCGCAAGGTGGGCGCCCTGGTGGAGATGCTCCAGGACCTGATCTACAAGGCGGCCCGGGTGCGCTCGGCCTCCTCGCCCATCATGGAGCTTCTGGGCGGCATCGCCATCACCGTGGTGATCCTGTACGGCGGCACGCGGGTGGTGGCGGGCGAGACCACGCCCGGCGCCTTCTTCTCGTTCATCACCGCCCTGATGCTGGCCTATCGCCCCATCAAGTCGCTGGCGGCCATGAACACCAACCTGCAGGAAGGCCTGGCGGCGGCGGCGCGCACCTTCTCGGTGCTCGACACCCACCCCTCCATCGTCGAGAAGGACGGCTCCCCCGATCTGGTGGTGCTGGAGGGCAAGGTCAGCTTCGAAGGCGTGTTCTTCACCTATGACGGCGCCAAGGCGGTGCTGGACGGTATCGACCTCCCCGTGCCCGGCGGCAAGACCGTGGCCCTGGTGGGGCCGTCGGGCGCCGGCAAGTCCACGGTGCTGAACCTGCTGCCCCGCTTCTACGACGTCACCGACGGACGCGTGCTGGTGGACGGCCAGGACGTGCGCGGCGTCAGCCTCGCCTCGCTTCGCGCCAAGATCGCCCTGGTCAGCCAGGAGATCACCCTGTTCGACGACACCATCCGCGCCAACATCGCCTATGGCCGCTTCGGCGCCACCGACGAGGAGATCGAGGCCGCCGCCCGTTCGGCCGCCGCCCACGACTTCATCATCGGCCTGCCCGAGGGCTACGACACCGTGGTGGGCGAGCGCGGCCTGAACCTGTCGGGCGGCCAGCGCCAGCGCCTGGCCATCGCGCGCGCCATGCTGAAGAACGCCCCCATCCTGCTGCTGGACGAAGCCACCAGCGCGCTGGACACCGAATCCGAGCGCCAGGTGCAGACCGCGCTGGAATTGCTGATGAAGGGCCGCACCACCATCGTCATCGCCCACCGCCTGTCCACCGTGGTCAACGCCGACCTGATTCACGTGCTGGACAAGGGACGGGTGATCGAATCCGGCGACCACAACGCCCTGATGGCCAGGGACGGGACTTATGCCCGCCTCTACGCCATGCAGTTCGCCGAGGAAGCCGCCAGACCCGTCGGAGGCTGAAAGCCCATGAGCTGGGCCAAGCGCATCGGCAAGAGCGAGGGATTGCGCGGGCTGCTGTGCTGGCTGGGCTCGCTCTACATCCGCTTCGTCTACCTCAGCGGCCGCTGGAGCGTGATCAACGGCGGCCATGCCCAGGTGCTGTGGGACTCCGGCCAGCCCTTCATCCTGGCCTTCTGGCACGGCCGCATCCTGATGATGCCCAAGTCGTGGCGACGAAGCGTGCCCATCCACATGCTGATCAGCCAGCACAGGGACGGCCAACTGATCGCGCGGACCGTGTCCCATTTCGGCATCGACACCGTCCAGGGCTCCACCACCCGGGGCGGCAGCGCCGCGCTGCGGGCCATGCTGAAATTCCTGAAGTCCGGGGAATGCGTCGGCATCACCCCCGACGGCCCCAAGGGGCCGCGCATGCGGGCCAGCGACGGCATCGTGGCGGTGGCCAAGCTGTCGGGAGTGCCCATCCTGCCCGCCACCTTCGCCACCAGCCGCCGCAAGCTGCTGCGCAGCTGGGACCGCTTCGCATTGGCGCTTCCCTTCTCGCGCGGGGTCTTCGTCTGGGGCGCCCCCATCCTGGTGCCCAAGGATGCCGATGAAACGGCCATGGAATCCGCCCGTCGGGCGGTGGAGGACAGCCTCAACGCCATCACGCGGGACGCCGATGCCCGCATGGGCCAGGACACGCCGGAGCCTGCTTCGGTCGAGGGGGCCTCATGACCCTAGGGCCGCGACGTGCACCAGATGCGCAGAAAGACGTGTTCAATCGGCCCGCCGGCGCCGGGTTCGACCGGCTGCGGCTTCAACACGTCGCGGGCCAGCCAGTCGCATCGTTCGACCTTACCCGGAACCTTCAGCACGACGCTGCCGCTTCCTTGGACCCCGCGGTACCGACAGATAAGCTTTGCATTTCTGTCATTCCAAGGCTGCGGGACTTCCGTGGCGCGCCAAACATCGCCCCGGCGAACTTCATTGGCCATATCCCCACCATCCTCGGCTCCATAGATGGGGTGCCCGCCAACCAATTTATGGTCGCGGTTCTCCGGGTCCGTCAACGGGCAGTCGGTCTGAAAAGCCATGGCCGGAGCCGCAACCAAGAGCAGAACGAGGACGAGGCGAAGCATGGCGATATCTCCATCGCCATGCTGCCATACTCATTTGCGCTTGATAACGGAATAGTGCTCGGCTCGTCCCGGGAATTGTTTGAACGTTTTCTGGGGCGGATCATTCTTCGACTGATCGAATACCCATATCCCTCTCTGACCATCGTGAACCCCATATTCCAGAAAGATGGCGGCATGGTTGCCGCTGCTCTTGTTCGGGTAGCGGCCGTTCTTGAAGGTGGCGATGGGCGTGCCGCGCTCCAGCGGCGGGACGCCGAAATCGCGGATGGGCGGGCCTTCCTGCCAGTCGGCGGCGCGGCCGACCTCGGGAGCGAGGTGCTTGACCAGGGCGACGCATTCGCTGCTCTCGCCCACTTGCGTGTTGCCGGCGATGACCTTGGCCATCTTGGCTTCAAAGTCCTTGACCACGTATCCGTGCTCGGACGCGGTCTTGGACCAGCGGCCATGGTCGTCGCGGGGCTGGTTGGAGTCGTAATTGTTCGGCATGGCGACTCTCCAATGAAAAAGGCCGCCCGATGGGGGCGGCCTGTTGCTGAACGCAAGGGTGGCGTTGATGCCCCCAGCCTAGCCGCCAACGACAATGTTGTCCATTTGTTCTCGGCCAGGGGGAGGGTGGCATGATCTACCGCCTGTACCGGGGACTGACCACCATGGGCGGGCCGCTGATCACCGCCTATCTGGAGCGGCGCAAGGCCCGCGGCAAGGAGGATGCCGCCCGGTTTCCGGAGCGCCTGGGCCATCCCGGCCAGCCCCGCCCCAATGGGCCATTGGTGTGGATGCACGGCGCCTCGGTGGGCGAGGCGCTGTCCATGCTGCCGCTGGTGGACCGCCTGCTGGCCCGGGGCCTGGGCGTGCTGATGACCACCGGCACCGTGACCTCGGCCCGGCTGCTGGCCGAGCGGCTGCCCAAGGGCGCGCTGCATCAATACGTTCCGGTGGACCGGATCGCCTTTGTGCGCTCGTTCCTCAACCACTGGCGGCCCGACCTGGCGCTGTGGGCGGAATCCGAGTACTGGCCCAATCTGCTGGCCGAGACCCGCCACCGGGGCATTCCCCAGGTGCTGATCCAGGGCCGCATGTCGGCCAAATCCTTCGCCGCCTGGAAGAAGGTTCCCGGCTTCATCCACAAGATGCTGTCGGGCTTCGCGCTCTGCCTGGCCCAGACCGAATCCGACGCCGGGCGCATCCGGACTCTGGGCGGGCGCGACGTGCGCTGCCTGGGCAACCTCAAATACGCGGTGGCGCCCCTGCCCTGCGACACGGCTGCGCTGGAACGCCTGCGGGCCGAGATCGCCAGACGGCCGGTGTGGCTGGCGGCCAGTACCCATCCGGGCGAGGAGGCTCTGGCCGGGCGGGTGCATGAAGCCCTGGGACTGCCCGGTCTGCTGACCATCATCATTCCCCGTCACCACACCCGTGGGTCCGAGGTGGCGGCTGAAATGCGCGCCCAGGGCCTTGGCGTGGCCTTGCGCTCCGCCGGCGAGGCCATCACGCCGGAAACGGCGGTCTACATCGCCGACACCATGGGCGAGTTGGGGCTGTTCTATCGCTTAGGGGGACCGGTCTTCGTGGGCAAGAGCCTCTGCGTCGGCGGCGGCCAGAACCCCTTCGAGCCCGCCCTGCTGGGCGCCGCCGTGCTGTTCGGCCCGCTGATGGACAACTTCCCCGACATGGCGCCCTCCATGCTGGCGGCCGGCGCCGCGCTGCGGGTCAGGGACGAGGGCGAACTGGCCGTGACAATCCGCGCCCTGCTGGCCGACCCGCAGGCGCTGCTGGCGGCGGGAACGGCGGCCAGGACCTGGGCCGAGGGCGAGGCCGGCATCCTGGACCAGGTGATGGAGGCGCTCGCCCCCTTCCTTGAAGCCCTGGAGGCCGCCCATGCGCGCCCCTGATTTCTGGCACAAGGACAACGCCATCGCCCGAATGCTGGCCCCGCTGGGGGCCGTCTACGGCTGGGCGGTGCGCCGCAACCTGGAACGGGCCGAGGAATACCGCCCCGCCGTGCCGGTGATCTGCATCGGCAACATCGTGGCCGGCGGGGCCGGCAAGACGCCGGTGGGCATCGCGCTGGCGCGGCGCCTGATCGCCGCCGGGGTGAAGCCCCATTTCCTCACCCGCGGCTATGGCGGCACCGAGGTGGGTCCCCGCGCCGTGGACCTGGACCGCCATGACAGCGTCCGGGTCGGCGACGAGGCGCTGCTGCTGGCCCGCGAGGCGCCCACCTGGGTGGCGCGCTGGCGGCCCGACGGAGCGGTGGCCGCCGCCCAGATGGGCGCCGACGTGATCATCATGGACGACGGTTTCCAGAACGGCTCCATCGCCAAGGATCTGTCGCTGGTGGTGGTGGACGGCGAATACGGCTTCGGCAATGGCCGCACCATGCCGGCCGGGCCGTGCCGCGAGCCCCCCGACCAGGGTCTGGCCCGCGCCGACGCCATGGTGGTGATCGGCGAGGACAGATGCGGACTGGCCGGGATGGCCCGCGCCCACCATCTGCCGCTGCTGGCCGCCCGGCTGGTTCCCGGCCCCGATGGCGCCGCGCTGAAGGGCCGCAAGGTGGTGGCTTTCGCCGGCATCGGCCGGCCCGAGAAGTTCTTCGCCACCTTGAAACAGTGCGGGGCGCGGCTGACCGCCGATCATTCCTTTCCCGACCACCACCCCTTCGCCCGCGCCGACATCGAGGCGCTGCTGGCCGAGGCCGAGAGCAACGAGGCCACCCTGGTCACCACTGCCAAGGATGCGGTGCGCCTGCCCGCCGATCTGCGCGCCCGCGTCACCGTGCTCGGCGTGGCTCTGGACTGGGAGGACCCTTCCCTGCTAACTCCCCTGCTGGACCGCATCGGAGTGACGGCATGACGAAGAAGGAACTGCGCCAACGCCTGGAGGCCCTGGGGGCCCGGATGGTGTGGGGACTGTTCGCTCTGCTGCCGCTGGACGCCGCCTCGGGGCTGGGCGGTTGGCTGGGCCGCGCCATCGGGCCGCTGCTGGGCGTCAACCGGGTGGCGCGGCGAAACCTCAAGGCCGCCTTCCCGGACAAGTCCGATGCCGAGATCGCGGCCATCATCGCCGACATGTGGGAGCATCTCGGCCGGGTGGCCGCCGAGTTCTCCCACCTGAAGCGCATCGCCACCGAGCGGGTGGAACTGGTCGGCGGAGAGTACATCGACCTGCTGCGTGACGACGGAAAGGCCGGCATCTTCATCTCGGGCCACATGGGCAATTGGGAATTGAACGGCGCGGTGGCCGCCGTTCGCGGCCTGCCCCTGCACCTGATCTACCGGGCCGCCAACAATCCCTGGGTCGAGGACCTTTACCGCAAGGGCCGGGCCGACGCCTCCTACGCCCTGATCCAGAAGGGACCGGAAGGCGCCCGCCAGGCGCTGATGGTGCTGAAGAATGGCGGGCATCTCGGCATGCTGGTGGACCAGAAGATGAATGACGGGGTGCCCATCCCCTTCTTCGGCCGCGACGCCATGACCGCCCCGGCCCAGGCCGCCTTCGCCACCAAGTTCAAATGCCCCCTGGTCCCCGCCCGGGTCGAGCGGATCAGGGGCGCGAATTTCCGCGTCACCGTCTTTCCGCCCATGGAGATGCCGGGCACCGGCATTGGGCACGAGGACAACCGCATCCTGCTCACCCGCATCAACGCCATGTTCGAAGACTGGATCCGCGAGCGGCCCGAGCAATGGCTGTGGGTCCACCGGCGCTGGCCGGAATGAAGCGCCCCATCATGTCATCCCGAGCGCAGCGAGGGATCTCATCCTGGCATGGCGGGACAGAACCGGTACCACCGGCCCAAGCGGAGATCCTTCGCTGCGCTCAGGATGACAGCCCGGGGGAGCGTCCATGAGCGGCGAGTTCACCGCCTATCTGGCCGCGCCCGGCTTCGAGGACGATCTGCGGGTCGAACTGGGCGATATCTCGGCCGAATACGGCCGGCTGATGCTGGCGCCCGGCCCGGCCCGCCCGGCCGCCTGGGCGCAGAACATCTGGCACGAGCCGAAGATGCTGGAGGTGGCCTCCATCGGCGAGGCGGCCAAGGCCTTGAAGGCCATCCAGCGCAACTGGTGGCCCTACGAGTTCCATCTTCACCGCCGCACCGCGCTCCTGGTGGAAAAGCTGCCCAAGGTCTCGGCCAGGCCGCTGGTCTTCGGCCAGCCCGCGCCGGCCGCGCCGCTGGGCTCGTTCACCTGGGTCGACGAGGGCCATGTACTGGCCGCCGCCGCCTGTTCCAGCCGCTTTCCCAACGGCGAGGCCGCCTTCATCGAGGACCGCGAGACGCCGCCCAGCCGCGCCTATCTCAAGCTGTGGGAAGCCCTGACCCTGGCAGGCCGAATGCCGGGACCGGGGCAGACCTGCGTCGATCTGGGAGCCTGTCCCGGCGGCTGGACCTGGGTGCTGGCCGCCACCGGGGCCCGGGTGATCAGCGTGGACAAGGCGCCGCTGGCCCCCAACGTCGCCGCCATGCCCAATGTGGAATACCGGCAGGGCAGCGCCTTCGGCATCGAGCCGGCCGAGATCGGCCCGGTGGACTGGCTGTGCTCGGACGTCATCTGCTATCCCGAACGCCTGCTGCGGCTGGTGGAGCGCTGGCTGGACAGCGGACTGGCCCGCAATTTCATCTGCACCCTGAAGTTCCAGGGCGCCACCGACCACGCCACCGCGCGGGCCTTCGCCGCCATTCCCGGCTCGCGCCTGCTGCATCTGGCCCACAACAAACACGAGTTGACCTGGATGCGGCTCGGGGATGCGGCTTGCCACCCTATGTCCTTCGGAGTAAACCAGTAGCTTCGGGGAACATCCTGCCGGGACCGAGTGCCTCATGCCTGTCGCCAAGCTTCCGCCACCGGTGGAAATCGATACCGAAACCAAGAAGCGGATCATCGAGGGTCTGAAGAAGGTGCTCGCCACCTTCCAGCAGGCCGGGCTGGTCGAGTCCTCCGTCACCTACCAGCAGGTGATTTCCGACCCGGACGTGCTGCAGGCCTTCATCAAGACCTTCCAGACCAGCCGCGAGATGGTCGACGGCATCGTCCAGGCCAAGGACGGCGACGCCCCGGTCCGCGACGAGATCACCACCCTGGTGTGCGGCGTCAGCCTGGACCAGATCCAGCAATTGCTGGTGCGGACCTGCGCCAAGAAGATCTTCGAGGCCGACAAACCCATGGAGACGGTCACCGAGACCATCACCAAGACCTCCATGTTCGGCCTGATCAAGAAGACCGAGCAGATCGAGCGTCAGGCCGTCGATCCGGTCGAGGAGCGCAAGATCCGCGAGCTGTCGCGCTACATCGCCTTCGGCTGGCAGTTGCCCCTGCTGGAAACCTACCGCACCCGGCTCTCCTATCCCCAGATCATCGAGATCGGCGAAGACATCGTGGCCCTGCCCACCGCGGCCCATATCGAGGCGGTGGCCCGGTTCGAGCCGGAAAAGCTGAAGAAGGTCAAGGCCGCCGTCGGTTCCGAATTCGGCGCCATCCTCGCCGACCGCCCCCAGGCCATCGGCGGCATCTCGGTGTGGAACCGCGACATGTACGAGTTCTATCACAAGATGCTGGGGCCCAAGGCGTGGGAGTTCTTCGCCCGCGACTCGGCCTTCTTCAACGTCTGCGCCGCCCTGGACAAGTCGGTGTCCAAGATTTTCGGCGACATGCTGTGCTACATCGCCGCCGAGAACCTGCAGGAGATCCAGCGCCTCAACATCGACAAGGTCGAGGTGATGGTCCATTCGCTGAAGACCGGTTTTGGTCCCCGCGCCTCGGAAATTCTGGCCATCCCCGCCTTCGCCAAGGATATCCTGCGCAAGGTGGTGGACAACCTCCTGCACATGACCCAGGAGAAGGACAAGCTGATGCTGGCCTTCGAACTGTCGGTCAAGGCCATGGTCCCCGCCGTGGACGAGTGGCTGGCCAAGCGGCATTGACCGCCGGTCGTCGGACATGACCGGCCAGGGCCTCATCGGCGTCGCCCTCCTGGTCGCGATAGCGTTCCTGCTGTCCGAGGACCGCCGCGCGGTGTCGTGGCGGGTCGTCGCCGCCGGGCTGGCGGTGCAACTGGGCCTCGCCCTGCTGCTGCTCAAGGTTCCCGCCGCCAAGATGCTGTTCCTCGCCCTGGACCGGGCGGTGGACGCGCTGCAGACCGCCACGCGGGCCGGCACCAGCTTCGTGTTCGGCTATGTGGGCGGCGCGCCCGCGCCGTGGACGGCGTCCAATCCCGCCTCGGGCTTCATCCTCGCCTTCCAGGCCCTGCCGCTGGTGCTGCTGATGAGCGCGCTGTCGGCCCTGCTCTATCACTGGCGCATCCTGCCGGTGGTGGTGCGCGCCGCCTCCCGCCTTCTGGAAAAGTCCATGGGCGTGGGCGGCGCGGTGGGCGTGTCGGCGTCGGCCACCGCCTTTCTCGGCATGATCGAGGCGCCGCTGCTGATCCGCCCCTACATGGCGCTCCTGTCCCGGGGCGAGCTGTTCCTGGTGATGACGGCGGGCATGTCCACCATCGCCGGAACCGTGATGGTGCTCTACGCCACCTTCCTGGACGGCATCATTCCCGACGCCATCGGCCATCTGCTGACCGCCTCGCTGATCTCGGTGCCCGCCGGCCTGATGATCGGCAAGGTCATGGTGCCCGATGCCGCCCATACCGGCGCCGGACGGCTGGATGACGTCCACCATTACGCCGGCTCCATGGACGCGGTGGTCCAAGGCACCATGGACGGCGTCCGCCTGCTGGTCGGCATCGTCGCCATGCTGGTGGTCCTGGTCGCCCTGGTCAGCCTGGCCAATGCCGGGCTGAAGCTGCTGCCCGAGGTGGCCGGCGCGCCGCTGACGCTCCAGCGCGCCCTGGGCTGGGTCATGGCGCCGGTGGTGTGGAGCATGGGCATTCCGGCCGCCGAGATGATGACGGCCGGCGCCCTGATGGGCACCAAGACGGTGCTGAACGAGCTGCTGGCCTATCTGGAGCTGGCCCATTTGCCGGACGGCGCGCTGTCGCCGCGCTCCCGTCTCATCATGACCTACGGCCTGTGCGGATTCGCCAATCTCGGTTCGCTGGGGATTCTGATCGCCGGCCTGTCGGTGATGGCGCCCGAGCGCCGGGCGGAGATCGTCGCCATGGGCGGCAGATCAATCCTTGCGGGAACTTTGGCGAGCTGCCTGACCGGCGCGATGGTCGGGCTTCTGCTGTGATTCTGCCGGGGCCTGCCGTTCGCGGCATGTTTACAATAGGCCCCGGATGTTGCATGGTCATTTGATCATGAGTTCGGGCGCCGACATCTTGCGACTGCTGATCATCGAGGACAACCCTGGCGACCAGAGGTTGATCGAGATCGAATTGGCCGACGCCCAGCCCAGTTGGAAGGTGTCGTGCCGCGCCACCCTGGGCGAGGCGTTGAAGGACGCCCCGTTCCATGCCTTCGATTGCGTGCTCTCCGATCTCGGCCTGCCCGATGCGTCGGGCATCGAATCGGTGGTGCGGCTGAAGTCCTGGGCCCCCGACAAGGCGCTGGTGGTGCTGACCAGCCTGGACGACGAGCGCGTCGCCCAGGAGGCCATCCGGGCCGGCGCCCAGGATTACGTGGTCAAGTCCGATGCCGGCCTGACCCTGCTGCCCCGCGTCATTCGCCACGCCATCGAGCGCCAGCAGGCCCAGACCGCGCTGGAAGCCTC
The DNA here is from genome assembly GCF_002105535.1 of Magnetospirillum sp. ME-1. Taxonomy (GTDB): domain Bacteria; phylum Pseudomonadota; class Alphaproteobacteria; order Rhodospirillales; family Magnetospirillaceae; genus Phaeospirillum. The sequence goes on from NZ_CP015848.1 coordinate 908,563, forward strand.
GCACCGCACGTCCCAGGCCCTGCTGGACGCCAGCCACGACATCGCCATGCTGCTGGATGCCGAGGGCCGCATCCTGACGCTGAACACCGAGGCGGAGCAGTACCTCAACGCCCAGCCCGACACCCTGATCGGCCAGAGCATCTTCGACCTGCTGCCCCCGGGATTGGCCGAGCATCGCCGCTCGTTCCTGGACCAGGCGCTGGAAACCGGGCGCACCGTCCAGTTCGAGGACACCGACGGCATCCACTGGTTCGCCAACCGCCTGCTGGCCGTAGCCGGGATCGAGGCGGGCGAGCACCGGCTGGCCATGTTCTCGCGCGATATCACCTCGGAACGCGCCACCGCCGCCAAACTGGCCGAGGCCAAGGAAGAGGCCGACTTCGCCAACCGCGCCAAGACCGAATTCATGGGCCGCATGAGCCGCGACATCCGCACGCCCTTGAACGACGTGATCGGCTTCGCCGAGATGATCTCGGCCGAGATGCTGGGCCCGCTGACCCAGAGCGGCTATCGCGAATACGCCGATTCCATCCTCAATTCCGGCAGCCAGATCCTGAAGCTGCTGGACCGCATCACCGACGTCTCCATGCTGGAATCGGCGCTGTTGAAGGACCAGGCGTCCTACCGCGATCTGGTGGAGCTGTCGCCCGACCTGATCTGCGTCTGCGTCGACGGGGTGATCGAGCGCATCAACGCCGCCGGGCTGGGCATGCTGCGCGCGCCGTCGGCGACGGCCTGCGAAGGCAAGCATTTCGCCGAGTTCATCCATCCCGACTACCGCGCCATCTTCGAGGGCGGCCTGGACACCCTGTACGAGGAGGGCCACCCCCTGCCGGTCAAGGTGATGACCTTCGCCGGACGGGTGCGCGACGTGGAGATGTCGGCGGTACCCCTGCGGCGCGAAAGCCAGAACGCCACCCTGCTGGTGGGGCGCGACACCACCGAGGTCACCGCCGCCATGCGGGCGGTGGCGGCGCGCGAACACCGCATCCGCGCCATCATGGATACGGTGCTGGACGGCATCGTCACCATCGACGAGGACGGCACCATCCTCAACGCCAACCTGTCGGTGGAACGCATCTTCGGCCATTCCCTGTCCGAACTGATCGGCGCCAACGTTTCAGTCCTGATGCCCGAGCCCGACGCCGGCAAGCATGACGGCTACATCAGGAACTATCTGGCCACCGGCATCGGCGCCATCATCGGCGTGGGGCGCGAGGTGATGGGCAAACGCAAGGACGGCTCGCTGTTCCCCGTCCACCTGTCCATCTCGGAACTGCGGGTGGAAAAGCGCCGGCTGTTCACCGGCACCATCCGCGACCTCACCGAGAACAAGCAGCTGGCGCAACGGGTAGCCTATCTGGCCAATCACGATCCGCTCACCGATCTTCCCAACCGCACCCTGCTCACCGACCGGCTGGGCCAGGCCATCGCCATGGCCCGCAACGCGGGCCTGCAGGCGGCCATCATCACCGTCGATCTGGACGGCTTCACCACCATCAACGATTCCATGGGCCACGACGTGGGCAACGCACTGCTGCGCGAGACGGCGCGGCGCCTGGCCCAGGCGGTGCAGGCCGGTGGAACCGCCGCCCGCCTGGCCGGCGACGAATTCGCCGTGGTGGTGGCCCAGGCCCACGGCATGGACGAGGTCACCGCCCAGGTCGACCACATCCACGACATCCTCAACAAGCCCTACACCATCCACGGCACCGAGATGGTGGTGCCGGTGGACATGGGCGTGTCGGTCTTCCCCCGGGACGGCGACGACGCCCTGGACCTGCTTCGCAACGCCGAGATGGCGCTGCACAACGTCAAGCGCCGCAGCGACCAGCGCAAGGGCTATTTCGACGCCGCCATGTCCTTCGCGGTGACCGAGCGCATGACGCTGGAGCGCTCCATCAAGGACGCGCTGCGGGCCGGCCAGTTCGAGATGTTCTACCAGCCGCAGGTCCGCCTGAGCGATTACGCCCTGATCGGGGCCGAGGCGCTGATCCGCTGGCGCCATCCCGAACTGGGCGTCATCACCCCCGACAAGTTCATTCCCGTCGCCGAGGAAACCGGGCTGATCGTCCCCATGGGCAGCTGGGTGCTGCGCCAGGCCTGCACCCAATTGCGCCTGTGGAACGATTCCGGCATCGACAGCCTGCGGCTCGGCGTCAACATCTCGGGCCGCCAGTTCCGCGAGGCCGATCTGGCCGACATCGTCGCCGACTGCATTTCCGAGACCGGCGTCAACGCCAGGGATCTGGACCTGGAACTGACCGAGAGCATGCTGATGGCCGATGGCGAGGGGACGCTGAAGCTGCTGCGCTCGCTGGCCAAGCTGGGCGTGACGCTCTCCATCGACGATTTCGGCACCGGCTATTCCTCGCTGGCCTATCTGAAGCGGTTCCCGGTGGATACCGTGAAGATCGACCGCGCCTTCGTGCGCGACCTGGACCAGGACGAGGACGGCCGCGTGCTGGTCAACGCCATCATCTCCCTGGCCCATTCGCTGTCGCTGAAGACCATCGCCGAGGGTGTCGAGACCGAGACCCAGGCGGCGCTGCTGGCGCGGCACGGCTGCGACGAGATTCAGGGCTACATGATCGGCCGGCCCATGGCCGTCGCCGACTTCACCACCTTCGCCAAGGGTTACCGCCCGCGCAACCCGGACAGGGTCGCCGTGCTGCGGGCGGGACAGAATTGAATGACTGAGAGGATCGGGTCATGAGCGGTACCGTCGTCGTCGTTGAAGACAACGCGATGAACATGAAGCTCCTGGAACAGGCGCTGACCATCGCGGGCTACACCACCGTCAAGTCGTCGGATGGCGACGGGCTGGTCGATCTGGCGGCCGGCAGCGGGGCGGGCGTCATCCTGATGGACATCCAGTTGCCCAAGTATTCCGGCATCGACCTCTTGAAGCAGCTTCGCTCCGACGACCGCACCAAGGGTGTGCCGGTCGTGGCGGTCACCGCCTTCGCCGACCCGGATTCCGTGGCCGGATTCATGGAGGAAGGCTTCAACCAGGTGATCACCAAGCCCATCTCCATCCGCAAGCTGCTGGACGAAGTGGCGCGCTATTGCGGCGGAGAGTGAGAGCGGGACGGGACCACGCCGCTACTGGGCGGTGAACTGCTTTTCCACGTCCTTGATCAGGTCGATGCCCTGAATCATCTCGCTCATCATGAAGTCGGCCCGCTTGATGGGGCCGCCCGAGCTGGGGCGCGGGAACATCTTGGCGAACGAGCTCATCTTCACCGTCAGGCCGCACAGGGCGGCGCCGATGGTGACGTGATAGCGCTCGATCATGCCCTTCACCGAACGGAATTCATCCTGGGAGATGTTCTCCCACATCTCGCGGGTGCGCTTGTCGAACACTTCCAGCCGCCCCGAGATCGAGGCCGAGATCGAGTTGATCACCTCCTCGATCATGTCGCAGGTCTTCATCAGATTGACGTTCTGCTTCAGCTGGAAATGGGTGCGGATGGGAGCCAGCGCCTGGACGCAGGCGGTGAAATAGGGCTCCAGCCGGTCGAGGCAGTGGCGGAAATACGATAGCGACATGAAGGTGTCGCCGTAATCCTCGAGGAAGCGCGGCACGTCGAAGATGTCGATGTTCAGGCTTTGCGCCATGGTCTCGAGACGCTGGCGGGCCTTCTTGACGTCGGGGTCGCGGAACAGCTTTAAGAGGTCGTCATAGGTCTCGATGTTCACCGCCTCGTCCGCATAGATCATCTTCATCAGCGGACGGGTGAACATGATCATGTAGCGGGTGAGCTCGTTGGCCTTTTCCGGCGACAGCTTCAAGGCCGCGTAGTCGTTCACCGGAATGCCGTGCTCGCGCAAGCTGATGCGCAAGGAATAGACGTCGTAGCTGGGCAGCAGCGCCAGGCGGCGCAGGATGCCGAGATCGGGATGAATCTGCTCGGTCGGCCAGCCGAACATGGCCGGCAGGGATTCCACGTCCACCTGCCCCGAGCCGGTCTGCACATCCGAGAACAGCTCGACCGCACTGCGCAGCCGCACGTTCTTGATGAGCTTGGCGCTCTGCAGGGCGGGAGTCTGGAGCGGGATGATGGACAACGGCAGCACGAACATGGAATCCATGTCGCTGTCGTTGATAGGCTTCAATCCGTCGTCGTCTGACATTTTACTCTCGGTCCCCATCCCGAGCGCTTATTGTGCCTGCTTTGCCGCCGATCGCAATGGGGAACATGAGTCCAATTCCGTTTGGATGTGTCAGTTACATGAGGAATTTATGATATTTGTCGTGTATCCTCACGCCTCGTGATACGTCGTTTCCGTGGGGGGAAATCTGCCGTGCCTGCAAGACTGCCCGAGCGTGCCATCCGCTTCATCTTCGCCGCCGCCCTGCTGCTCTGCTTGGGGGGCGGGCCGGCGGCGGCGCAGGATATCCGCTTCTTCCAGATCGGCACCGGCCCGACCGGCGAGACGCGCTTCGCCTTCGGCGGCCTGATCGCCAACGCCATCAGCAACCCGCCCGGCTCGCGCGAGTGCGACAAGGGCGGCTCGTGCGGGGTGCCGGGCATGGTGGCGGTGGCCAAGTCCACCGGCGGCGCCATCTCCAATATCGAGGCCATCGCGGCCAAACGGCTCGACGCCGCCCTGGTCCAGGCCGACATCGCCTATTGGGCCTATCACGGCACCGGCATCTACAAGGGCAAGGGCGCGGTGCAGAACCTGCGGGCCATCGCCATGCTCTATCCGGAAAGCCTGCATCTGGTGGCCCGCAAGGATGCCAGGATCCATTCGGTCAAGGACCTCAAGGGCAAGCGGGTGTCCCTGGGCGACAAGGATTCGGGCGAACTGGTTCACGGTCGCCTGCTGCTGGCCGCCTTCGGCATGACCGAAAGCCAGTTCAAGCAGAGCTTCCTCAAACCCGGCCCCGCCGCCGATTCCATGGCCGCCGGGCAGCTGGACGCCATGCTGGTGGTGGACGGAATGCCGGTGCCCATCATCGCCGAACTGGCCCAGCGCACCGACATCGTGCTGGTCCCCCTGGCCGGCCCGGAAGTGGACAGGATGCGGTCCACCTATCCCTTCTTCTCGGCGTCCTCCATCCCGGCCGAGACCTACAAGGGCATCGAGGGCGAGGTGAAGACCCTGGACGTGGGCGTGGTGCTGGTCACCGGCGCCGAACGGCCCAACGACCTGATCTACGGCGTCACCCGCGCGCTCTGGCATCCCAACACCCGGAAACTGCTGACCGAAAGCCACCCGCGCGGCAAGCTGGTCAACCTGTCGGCCGCCGGCCTGGACAAGCTGGGCATCCAATTGCACGGCGGCGCCTCGGCCTATTATTTCGACGCCGGAGTCACTCACTGATTTGCAGGGCATGACCGCTCGTACTATCTTGCCACCATGAGCGAGACCGCCACCAACGATTCTCGGGGCCCCACGCCCTATCGCGTCCTGGCCCGCAAGTACCGGCCCACCGACTTCGCCGGTCTGATCGGGCAGGAGGCCATGGTCCGCACCCTGTCAAACGCCATCCGGACCGGGCGCCTGGCCCATGCCTTCGTGCTGACCGGGGTGCGCGGCGTGGGCAAGACCACCACGGCCCGCATCATCGCCCGCGCACTCAACTGCGTCGGCCCCGACGGCAAGGGCGGCCCCACCATCGACCCTTGCGGCCAGTGCGAGCATTGCCGCGCCATCGCCGAGGATCGTCACGTCGACATCCTGGAGATGGACGCCGCCAGCCGCACCGGCGTCAACGACATCCGCGAGATCATCGAGGGCGTGCGCTACCGCCCCACCTCGGCGCGCTTCAAGGTCTACATCATCGACGAGGTCCACATGCTGTCCACGGCGGCGTTCAACGCGCTGCTGAAGACGCTGGAGGAGCCGCCGGAACACGTGAAGTTCGTGTTCGCCACCACCGAGATCCGCAAGATCCCCGTCACCGTCCTGTCGCGCTGCCAGCGCTTCGACCTGCGTCGCGTCGAGATGGAGGTGCTGGCCCAGCACTTCGAAGGCATCGCCGCCAAGGAACAGGCCGAGATCGAGGCGGCGGCGCTGAAGCTGATCGCGCGCGCCGCCGACGGTTCGGTGCGTGACGGACTGTCGCTCCTGGACCAGGCCATCAGCCACGGGGCCGGCGCGGTGACCGAGGCCCAGGTGCGCGACATGCTGGGCCTGGCCGACCGCGCCCGGGTCTTCGACCTCTTGGACGCCATCATGAAGGGCGACGTGGCCACGGCGCTGGACCAGATCACCGACCAGTACGCCGCCGGCGCCGACCCGGCGGTGGTGCTCCAAGACATGCTGGAGCTGGTCCACTGGCTGACCCGCCTGAAAGTCACCCCCGACGCCGCCGACCAGCTGGGCGCGTCCGAGACCGAGCGGGTCAAGGGCGCCGAGATGGCCAAAGCACTGTCTCTGGCGGCGCTCACCCGCGCCTGGCAGATGCTGCTCAAAGGTCTGGGCGAGACACGGGGCGCCCCCAACCCCTTGCAGGCCGCCGAGATGGCGGTGGTGCGCCTGGCCTATGCCGCCGAGCTGCCAACCCCGGCCGAACTGGTCGAGCAATTGCGCGCCAATCCCCCCCCGCCCCCCGCCCCGCGCGGCCCCGGCGGCGGTGGCGGAGGTGGTGGCGGCTTTGGTGGTGGCGGCGGAGCCGACGCCGTCTCCGGCCATCATGTGGGCGGCGGCCCGGTACACGGCCCGGCCACCGCGCTCAAGCTTCAGCCGGCCCCCGCCGCCGAGACGGTGGCGCTGCCCGCCATGCCCGCCGATTTCGCCGCAGTGGTGGCGCTGTTCTCCGAGCGGCGCGAAGGCCTGATCGCCGTGCAGCTTAGGACCCAGGTCAATCTGGTCTCCTTCGCCGCCGGCCGCATCGAGTGGCGCCAAAACGGCACCGCCGGTTCCGACCTCGCGCCCAAGACCGCCCGCCTGCTGTCGGAATGGACCGGACGGCGCTGGACGGTGTCGGTCAATTCCACCGACCCGGCCCAGCCGACGCTCGCCGAGCAGGAGGCATCGGCCGAATTGCGCCGCCGCCAGGACGCGGCCGAAATGCCGCTGGTCAAGGCGGTGCTGGCCGCCTTCCCCGGCGCCAGCATCGAGGCGGTGCGCGACCTTGGCACCGAAGAGGATCTGCTGCCCGCGCCCGCGCCGGTCGAAGACCCCGAGGCCATCGCCGACGACGAACTGATCCCTGGAGAGGAAGATCTATGAAGAACCTTGGCAACCTGATGAAGCAGGCCCAGCAGATGCAGTCCAAGATGGCCGAGATGCAGGCCACCATGGCCGAGATGGAAGTCACCGGCTCGGCCGGGGCCGGCATGCTGCAGGTGACGCTGAACGGCAAGTACGAGCTGAAGAAGGTCAAGATCGACCCGTCCCTGGTGGACCCCAGCGACGTCGAGGTGCTGGAAGACCTGATCCTGGCCGCCTTCAACGACGCCAAGACCAAGGCCGAGACCGCCATGGCCGACGAGATGGCCAAGCTGACCGGCGGGCTGAACCTGCCGCCCGGCTTCAAGCTGCCGTTCTGATCCCGTAACAGGACCGCCATCGCAATGGTCGGCCCCGAGATCGAGCGCCTGATCCAACTTCTTTCGCGGTTGCCGGGGCTGGGCCCACGCTCGGCTCGGCGCGCCGCCCTGCGGCTGGTGGAAAAGCGCGAGAGCCTGCTGGTGCCCTTGGGCCAGGCCATGGCCGAGGCCGCCGCCAAGGTGCGCACCTGCTCGACTTGCGGCAATTTCGACACCATCGATCCTTGCGCCATCTGCGCCGACCACCGCCGGGATTCCTCGCTGCTCTGCGTGGTCGAGGACGTGGCCGGGCTATGGGCCATGGAGCGTACCGGCAGCTTCAGGGGCCGCTACGCCGTCCTCGGCGGCCTGTTGTCCGCCCTGGACGGCATCGGCCCCGATGATCTGGGCATCGACTCCCTGGTGGCCCGCGCCCTTGATCCGGCCGTCACCGAGGTGATCCTCGCCACCCCGGCCACGGTGGAGGGCCAGACCACCGCCCATTACGTGGCCGAGCGGCTGGCCGGGTGCAACGTCACCGTCTCGGGCCTTGCCCACGGCGTGCCGGTGGGCGGCGAGCTGGACCACCTGGACGACGGCACCATCACCGCGGCGCTGCGGGCGCGGCGGGTGTTTTAGCCGCAAATACCGCGTGCTACACTGCCGGCATGATCCCGCGATGGCTGCCGCCCCTGATGATTCTGCTGTGCCCGGCCCTGGCGCTGGGGGCGGAGCGGATTGCCCCGCCCAAACCCTCAGACCTACCGCCCATCGACCCGCCGGGGGTATGGCACACGCTCACCCAGGATGACGCCACCACGGACAGCAAGTGCATCGGCAAGCCGGTGACACCGCTTTGTGCGGTGGAGACGATCCAGGCTTGTTTTACTCGCAACGATGAACGCTTGTGCCAAATTGGCAAGGGACCTGCGTATCGACCGCTGGATCTCGGGACGGGACGGCTTACTCATTACATCCGCTATCGGGTGGCGGGGACCGCCATCATCACCAAGGCCAATCGGAACGCCTATATCGTCGAACGCATGGTGCCCCGTATCGGGGACATTGTGCTGGAACTGAACGATCTCCATTGTCGCAATTCAACATGTGGACCGGAAGGCGGACCACCCACCAGTTACATCCTGCGTCGGTGGGAGCACGGTTGGTACGCGGCCGAATGGTCCACGCCGCGCTGGTGATGGGTTCAGCGCTGCCGCAGATAGCGGAAGTGTTGGTTGCGGTCTTCTTCCAAACCATCCAACTTTTTGCTTCGAATTCGCTGAAGAGCGTCCAGCAGTTGCCCCCGTGTTGCCGGATTTGTAGCGAATTCCCGGTATACCCCGAAGGTTCCCGGCCCCATCCGGCCATCGAGGCCGACGACGCCAGGCATGACTTGATCCAGCGCCCGCTGGATCATTTCCGTTCCGCCTTTAGGGCCGAAACGGAATAGCGTGTCGGCCAGGGCGGAGGCGGCGAACGGGTTTCCTATCGCTTCCAGCGCCCGATGGCCGCCATCGACTCCGCGCAAAGCCCGGTCGAAATAGTCGCGGTAAATGGCGGCACGCTGCGGTAACGTCAGCAGGTTGGGTGTCGCGATCCCCTCCAGGCCCGGCACGCCCGCCATGGCATCCCTCAGTGTTCCGATGGTGATGCCGCTGGAGGTCTTGTAGCGGGATGTGGGGTCCACGGCGATGCCGCCCTCGGCGGCAAAGATTTCGCCGTAGCTGAAGGCCTCGGCGTCGCCCACTTCGGGCAGGCCCGCCACGGCGCCGGTGAAGCCCCGCCAAGCACCGGGCTGGTTGGCGAAGACTTCGGCCTTCCAGGCCGGAGCAGCGGCCGCCTGATCGAGCAGATTCGGCTGGCCGCCGGTCTCCAGCCAGATCATGGGCTGCGGTGCTGAGGCTCCGCCGCTGTCGGCGGCATCCAGCAGATTACGGCCCCCGCCCCGCTCGTCCGGACCTGCGGTCCAGCGACCGTGCCAATCGCGAGGTTGATCGGGGTTGTAGTGACTTCCGCCACCACCGCCGCCGTCATCGCTTCCCGCGCTGTCGGTATAGGTAAAGGCGCCGCCGCTGCCTTCCCCATCGGGACTGCGTGCAGGGGCAAAGGGAATAGAAAACCGCATCCGAAGCCTCCATCCATAGGCCGAAATAAAACGCCCGGAGCCAGTTCCTGGCTCCGGGCGCGTTTCGGGTGTTGATGGATGGCAAGATTACCAGCAAAACAGGCTTGGATCAAGCGATGTTCTCTTTTTGTTTTTGCGAGGCGTCCCCATCACCCCCCCGCCACCTTGGCCTCCTTGATCCAGGCCTGCATGGCCGGAAGGGCCATGACCGCGTCGCAATAGGCGCTGGCCACCGGCCCCACCGGCAGGCTGTAGGTGCGGATGCGCGTCACCACGGGGGCGTACATGGCATCGGCGTTGGTGAAGGCGCCGAACAGGAAGGGGCCGCCCTGGCCGAAGCGGGCGCGGCAGTCGGTCCAGATGGCGTCGATGCGGGCCACGTCGGCTTTCACGTCATCGGGAATCTCGGCCAGAACCTGATCCTCCACCACATCCATGGGGCAGGTGGAGCGCAGCGGGACGAAACCCGAATGCATCTCCGCCGAAATGGAACGGGCATGGGCGCGGGCCTCGCGGCTTTCGGGCCATAATTTGGCCTCGGGGAAGCGTTCGGCCAGATATTCGCAGATGGCAAGCGAGTCCCAGACCTTGACGCCGCCGTCCTCCAGCATGGGGATCTTGCCCGACGGCGACCATTGGAGAATCTTTTCCTTGGTGTCGGGCTGGCGCAGCTCGATCAGAACTTCGCGGAAGGGGGCGCCCGTGGCCATCAAGGACAGGAAGGGCCGCAGTGACCAGGAGGACCAGCGCTTGGTGCCGACGACGAGGGTGAGTGACATGACGCTTCCCAAACCGTGGATGGTCACCGATCATGGGAGCAAGCCAAGGCTGCCTTCAATAGGGAATTCAAGGAGAGACGGGTGCTGGAGCAACTGGTCGAGGCCGAGGATGGGGCGACGGATCTGATCGCCCTGCGCAAGGGTGAACTGGCCGGCTGGCTGGACGGCCAGCCCGAGGGCGTGCGCCGCTGGGTGGATCAGAGCGGCTTCAAGGCCGAGTCCGGCGCCGTCTGCCTGCTGCCGGGGGAAAACGGCGTACTGGCCGCCGTCCTGGCCGGGCTGCCCGACGAGGACGATCCTTGGGCCTTCGCCCACTTCCCCGCCAAACTGCCCGCCCGCGCCTATCGCCTGTCCAGGCCGCTGTCCGCCGCGGATTCGGGGCGCGCAGCCCTGGCCTGGGCGCTGTCCGCCTATTCCTTCGACCGCTACAAGGCGCGCAAGGGCCCAAAACAAGGAGGCCTGCCCCGTCTGGTGTGGCCCGAGGGCGCCGACCGCGCCCGGGTGGCGCGCGACGTCGAGGCCTTCGCCCTGGTGCGCGACCTGATCAACACTCCCGCCTCGGACATGGGACCGGCGGAACTGGCGGCCGCCGCCGATGCCCTGGCCGCGCGCTTCGGCGCCAAGTGCCGGGTGATCGTCGGCGACGGATTGCTGGCCGAGAACTACCCCGCCATCCATGCGGTGGGACGCGGCGCGGCGCAAAATCGCCGCCCCCGCCTGATCGACCTGCGCTGGGGCGACGAGCTCGCCCCCAAGGTCACCCTGGTGGGCAAGGGGGTGTGCTTCGACACCGGCGGGCTGGATTTGAAGCCGTCCTCCAACATGAAGCTGATGAAGAAGGACATGGGCGGCGCCGCCCATGTGCTGGGTCTGGCGGCCATGATCATGGCCGCCGGGCTGAAGCTCAGGCTGCGGGTGCTGATCCCGGCGGTGGAGAACTCGGTGTCGGGCGAATCCATGCGGCCGCTGGACGTGCTTTCCACCCGCAAGGGCCTGACGGTGGAGGTGGGCAACACCGACGCCGAGGGACGCCTGATCCTCGCCGACGCCCTGGCCGAGGCGGCGGCCGAGAAGCCCGCCTTGCTGATCGACATCGCCACGCTGACCGGCGCGGCGCGCAGCGCTCTCGGCACCGACCTGCCGGCCCTGTTCAGCAACAACGACCTGCTGGCCAGCGATTTACTGAGGAACGGCGAGGCCGAGGGCGAGCCCCTGTGGCGCCTGCCGCTCCATAAACCCTATCGCCGCATGATCGAATCCAAGGTGGCCGATCTCTGCAACGCCACGGATTCCCCCCATGCCGGGGCCATCACCGCCGCCCTGTTCCTGCAGGAATTCGTCGAGCCCGACATCATCTGGGCCCATCTGGACATCATGGCCTGGAACGGCGCGCCCCGCCCCGGACGGCCCGAGGGCGGCGAGGCCCTGGCGCTGCGCGCCCTGTTCGCCACCATCGCCCAGCGGGTGTCGGGCTAAGACAGGACTTTACAGGGGAGGAGAATCCTTCCATGAGTCATCTCTTCCAAGGGGACAGATGACTTGATCGACATCCGGCCGGTTCTCTTCGTCAACGGCGTGCTGCTGCTGGTGCTGGCCTTGGCCATGGGCATCCCGGCCCTGGTCGATCTGTCGGCCGGCGACGTGGACTGGAAGGTCTTCGCGGTTTCCTCGATGGTGACCGCCTTTGCCGGACTGGCCCTGACCTTCGGCACCAGCACGAAGGGACGCCCCGCCCTGTCGGCGCGCCAGGCCTTCATGCTGACCACGCTGGCCTGGATCACCACGGCGGCCTTCGCGGCGCTGCCTTTCGCCTTCTCCAACCTGCGCCTGTCGCCCACCGACGCCGTGTTCGAGGCCATGAGCGGCCTGACCACCACCGGAGCCACGGTGATCGTCGGCCTGGACCATGCGCCCCGCGGCATCCTGATCTGGCGCGCTTTGCTCAACTGGCTGGGGGGCATCGGCATCATCATCATGGCGGTGGCCATCCTGCCCTTGCTGCGCATCGGCGGCATGCAGGTGTTCCGCATGGAGACCTCGGACCGCACCGACACCATCAAGCCGCGCATCACCCAGGTGGCCACCTCCATCACCCTGGTCTACGTGGTGTTCACCGCCCTGGCCGCCCTGGCCTTCTGGGCGGCGGGCATGGGTCGCTTCGACGCCGTCTGCCACGCCATGGCCGCCATCAGCACCGGCGGCTTCTCCACCTCGGACACCAAGCTGGCCCATTGGAGCACCGCCGTGCAGTGGGTGGCCATCTTCGCCATGATGGTGGGCGGTTCCAGCTTCGTGCTGTGGACCGGCCCCTGGCGCCGGGGCCGCCCGCGCATCATGGACGACGCCCAGGCCCACTGGTACCTGATGTTCATCGGCACCGCCGCCGGCGTGATGGCGCTCTGGCAATGGGCGGTCAACGACATGAGCTTTGGCGTGGCCGTCCGCCATGCCGCCTTCAACGTGGTGTCCACCGTCACCACCACCGGCTTCGTCTCCACCGATTACGGCGCCTGGGGCGGCTTCGCCCATGTGGTGTTCTTCATCCTGGTGTTCATCGGCGGCTGCACCGGCTCCACCGCCGGGGGCGTGAAGATCTTCCGCTGGGAATTGCTGTTCGCCCTGGCCGGCATCCACCTGAAGCGCCTTTTGCACCCCCACGGAATTTTCGTCATCCACTACAACCAGCGCCCCATCGCACCGGCCGTCCTCGATTCGGTGCAGGGCTTCGTGGTGATGTATTTCTTCACCTTCGCCCTGTTCGCCTTGGCCTTAAGCATGGTGGGCGTCGACTTCCTGACGGCGCTGTCGGGCTCGGCCGCCGCCCTGGCCAATGCCGGCCCGGGAATCGGGGACGTGATCGGCCCCTTCGGCAGCTACCGCCCCCTGCCCGACGCCGCCAAGTGGATCCTGGCCGCCGAAATGATGCTGGGCCGCCTGGAACTGTTCACCGTGGCGGTGCTGTTCTCGCGCAGCTATTGGCGGGAGTAGCGGCACCATGCTCGACCTTCGTCCCGTCATCTCCGCCATCGGCGCCCTGGTCTGCATCCTGGCCGCCGCCATGTGGCTGCCGGCCATCATCGACTTCCGGGACGGGCACGAGGAATGGCGGGTCTTCGCCACCTCGTCGGGACTGACCCTGTTCTTCGGCCTGGCCCTGATGCTGGGCACGAGAACGCCGCAGCGGCGGCGCAGCGTGCGCCAGACCTATCTGATCGCCACCTTCGGCTGGATGGTCCCCGCTTTGTTCGCCGCCCTGCCCCTGGTCTATGGCCCGCTGCAGCTGTCGGTCACCGACGCGGTGTTCGAGGCCATGGCGGGGCTGACCGCCACCGGCGCCACGGTGATCCGCGGCCTCGACGCCCTGCCGCGCGGATTGCTGCTGTGGCGGGCGCTGCTGGGCTGGCTGGGCGGCATCGGCATCATCGCGCTGGCCATCAGCGTGCTGCCCGATCTGGCGGTGGGCGGCATGCAGATGTTCCGGCTCGAGGTCCCCGGCCCGGCCGAGCGCGCCACCTCGCGGGGCAAGCGCATCGCGGCTTCCATCCTGGCCGGCTATTGCGGCGCCACCGCCCTGCTGGCCCTGGCCCTGTGGCTGGCCGGGATGAGCGGCTTCGAGGCCCTGGTCCACGCCATGGGCACCATCTCCACCTCGGGGGCATCGACCTCGGATTCCTCCATCGGCCATTTCGACAGCGCCGCCATCACGCTTCTGATCACGCTGGGCATGATCCTGGGCGGCATGCCGTTCCTGCTGTTCTTCCACCTCCTGCGCGGCAACCGGAAGATCGTCGCCCGCGACCACCAGTTGCGCTGGTATTTCGCCCTGCTGCTGCTGGGCACGATGGGGGTGACGGCCTGGCTGATGACCAGCCGGGGACTGGCGCCGCTGGACGCCGCCCGCCACGGGGCGCTGACCGTGGTCTCGGTGATGACCGGAACCGGCCACTTCACCCTGGAATACGGCACTTGGGGCGGCATGCCCGCCGCCATTCTGTTCTTCCTGGCCTTCGTGGGCGGCTGCGCCGGGTCGACCAGCGGCGGCATCAAGGTCTTCCGCTTCCAGTTCCTGTTCGCCGACGCCCTGATGCAGATCCGCCGGCTGCTGCGCCCCCACGCGGTTCTGATCGCCAGCTTCAACCGCCGCCCCATCCCCGAGGAGGTCCTGGGCTCGGTGATGGGCTTCCTGTTCGTCTATGCGCTGAGTTTCGCCATGCTGGCCATGTCGCTGGCCTTCCTCGGCCTCGACTTCGTCACGGCGGTATCGGCGGCGGCCTCGGCGCTGGCCAATCTGGGGCCGGGCCTGGGTCCGGAGATCGGCCCCGGCGGCTCCTATGCCGGGCTGCCCGATTTGGCCAAGTGGCTGCTGTCGCTGGGCATGCTGACCGGGCGGCTGGAGCTGTTCACCGTGCTGGTGCTGTTCGTTCCCGCCTTCTGGCGGCAGTAGGGATTTCGTGAAAAGTCCCTCGGCCTTTCGGCCTCGGTGTACTTTCCACGAAGAATAGGACGGAGGGAAACGGGCTTGGGGCGGCCCGGCGCCCGCTTCCCGAGTCTTTGGTCAGGCGAGGTTGCCAGCAACCTCGCGGCAAATGTCAGCCGAACAGCTTGTCGATGGCGTCCTGGCCCAGCATGCGGTCCACGTCGGCCTGGGAGACGCCCTGGCCGGGCAGCTGGGGTCCGTGCAGCAGCGCCTTGTCGGGATCGGTCTCTTCCTTCTTGATCTCGACCACCACCTTGGTCAGCTCGTCCTTGCCCCAGGTCAGGATGACGGCCTTGATCCGGTCCTCGACGAACTTCATGGAGTTGACGATCTTGGAAATGCGCTGGCCGGTGATGTCCTGGAACGAGCAGGCCTCGAACACCTGATTGACCCGGTCGTCCACCTTGTCGAACACCTTGGTCAGCGGTTCGTTGTCGATGGCGGCGGCACGGGCCTCGATCATCAGCTCGCTGATGGTCTCCATGCTTTCCATGATGGTGTTGGTGGCGCTTTCGGTGGCGCCGACGATGGCGTCCAGCTGCTCGGACATGCTGCCGAAATGATCCGGGGCACCGGGCGGGTTGAGGGCCGCCAGCTCGGTCTTGATCTTCTGGAGGTGCCCGAACAGCCCCACCAGCTCGCGCTTGAGGAGGCCGCTGTCGGTCATCGGTGTCTGCATGTTCATCCCATCGCCTTCGTATAGACGCCTGAGGATAGCCTGATTATCAGGACGACGCCAAGGGCCATCCCGCCGTTCAGGGCTTGCCCCGGAAAGTCCGCACCAAAGCCCGCGCCGCCGCGCCGGGGGCCATGAGGCCGGCGGCCACGCCCCGCTCCATCTCGGGCAGCAGCGTCTCCACCTGGGGATCGTCGCGCAGGGCCTGGAGCAGGGTTTCCGAGACCTCGTTCCACATCCAGGCATGGGCCTGGGCGGCGCGCCGCTCGGCCAGGGCGCCAGCCTTGTCCATGGTGGCGCGGTAGCTGTCGATGGTCGCCCACACCTCGTCGATCCCAGAGCGCGCCAGGGCCGAGCAGGTCAGCACCGGCACGGTCCAGTGGGGCGAGGCCGGGGCCAGCAGGTGCAGCGCGTTCTTGTAGTCGCGGGCCGCCCGCGCCGCCGCCGCCGCCAGGTCGCCGTCGGCCTTGTTGACGATGATGGCGTCGGCCAGTTCGACGATGCCCTTCTTGATGCCCTGCAACTCGTCGCCGCCGCCGGGCACCAGGACCAGCAGGAACATGTCCACCATCTCGGCCACCGCCGTCTCGGATTGGCCGACGCCCACCGTCTCGACCACGATGACGTCGAAGCCCGCCGCCTCGCAGACCAGCATGGCTTCGCGGGTGCGGCGCGCCACGCCGCCCAGCGTGCAGCCCGAGGGGCTGGGGCGGATGAAGGCGCGGGCATCCTTGGACAAGTCCTCCATGCGGGTCTTGTCGCCGAGAATCGAGCCGCCCGAGCGGGGCGAGGACGGGTCCACCGCCAGCACCGCCGGCTTCTTGCCCATCCCGAGGACGTGCAGGCCGAAGCTTTCGATGAAGGTGCTCTTGCCCGCGCCGGGCACGCCGGTGATGCCGACCCGCACCGAGCGCCCGGTATGGGGCAGCAATTCGTGCATCAGCGCCTCGGCCGCCTCGCGGTGGTCGGGACGGGTGGATTCGATCAGGGTGATGGCGCGGGCCAGGGCACGGCGCTCGCCGGCCAGGACGCCGGAGGCCAGGGCCTTGGGGTCGGGAGAGGAGCTCACGTTAAGGACTATCTCTTCTTGTCGTCGGGCTCGCGGCCCTGGTTGAGGAAGGTGAGGATGGCCATGCTGACCAGCTTGGCGCGGTCCTCGTCCGACAGATGGTCGAGAATCTTGCGCTTGGCCCGGTGAACCTCCTGGGCGCGCTTCAGAAGCGCGGCCCGCTCGGAACCGGGATCGGGCTTGGGCGCGGGCGCCTTGGGCTTCGGCTTGGCTTTGGGCTTTTCATCGGCGAACAGTGCTTTGAGGAAGCCGAACATCACGACCCTCCCCCCAGCAAGGCCTTCAGCGCCACCTTGTTGAGCTTTTCACGCTCCTCGTCCGACAGTTCCGCCAGCACCCCTTGCCGCGCCCGGTGCACCAGCATGGCCGAGCGGATCAGCTGGGCCTTTTCCGGCGGCAGGCGCTTCATGCGCTCCTCCGCCTCGGCCAGGGCGGTGGCGGGGTCGCGCTCCTTCGGCTTGGCCTGCGGGCGCGCCGCGACCACCGGCGCCGGGCGCTTCAGCGCCTCGCGCGCCCGCTTGTCGAGGACCAGACGGGACAGCCAGCCGAACATGGGCACGAGTCTATCACCCCAGATAGCGCCGCCGCAAATGCGCCTCGAACACCGCCGGGTCCAGCGGCCGCCCGGTGGCCTGGGTCAGCAGGTCACGGGTGGAGACCAGCGAGCCCCGGGAATGGACCTGAGCGCGCAGCCAGCCCAGCAGCGGCCGGAAATCGCCGCCGGCGATGCCCTTCATCACCTGCGGATCGGCGGTCCTGGCGGCGTCGAACAGCTGGGCGGCGGTCATGGCGCCTAAGGTGTAGGTGGGGAAGTAGCCCCAGGCACCGCCGTACCAGTGGATGTCCTGCAGGCAGCCCAGCCGATCGTCGGGCGGCCGGATGCCCAGCAGCCGCTCGTAGCCGTCGTTCCAGGCGGCGGGCAGGTCGTCCAACTCCATCCGCCCTTCGATCAGCGCCTTTTCCAGGCGGTAGCGGATGATGACGTGGGCGGGATAGGTGACCTCGTCGGCCTCGACCCGGATGAAGCCGCGGGCGACCTTGATGCCGCGCCGGTAGATGTTGTCGGCCTCCCAGGCCGGGCCGTCCGCGCCGAAAGTGGTTTTCAGCAGCGGCGACAGGAAGCCGGCGAACTCGGCCGAGCGGCAGGCCTGCATCTCCATCAGCAGGCTTTGCGATTCATGCATCACCATGCCGCGGGCGCGGCCCACCGGCTGGGGCCGCCAATGGCCGGAGGGAAGGCCGAACTCGTAGAGCGCGTGCCCGGTCTCGTGCAGCACCCCCATCATGGCCGAGGCGAAATCGTCCTCGTTGTAGCGGGTGGTCACCCGGATGTCGCCGGGATAGCCGCCGCAGAACGGGTGATGGGAGACGTCCAGGCGACCGTGGCGGAAATCGAAGCCCAGCACCTCCATCAGGCGGATGCCCAGCGCCTTCTGCCGCTCGGTGGGAAAGGGACCTTCGGGTTCGACCACCGCCGGGCGGGCGGCCTGGGCGTCGAGCACCTCGCCGATGAAGCCGGGCAGGAACTTTTCCAGCGGATCGAACACCGCGTCGATCTCGGCCGAACGCCCCAGCGGTTCGTACTGGTCGAGCAGCGCGTCGTAGATGGAAACGCCCAGCGCCTCGGCCTTGACGTGCCCCACCTCGCGCACCAGCCCCAGCAGGACCTTCAAGGCCGGCAGCACCATTTTGAAATCCGCCGCCGGGCGGGCCTGGCGCCACACCATCTCGCAGGAGGATTCGGCCCTGGCCAGGGCGTCCACCAGATCGGCGGGCAGGGCGCTGGCGTGAATCCAGTCGCGGCGCATCTCGCGCAGATTGGCCGCCTGCCAGGCATCCAGCGGACCGGAAGCCGCCCGCTCCAGCAATTCGCCCAGGTCCGGCGCGGTGATCTGCTCGTGGTTGATGCCGCGCAGGGTGGCCACCTGCTCGGCGCGGGCCTCGGCGGCGCCCTCGGGCATCATGGTCGCCATGTCCCACGACAGCACCGACAGGGCCTCGGCGACGGAGTTCATCTTGCGGAAGCGGGCTTCCAGAGTGGCATAGGCCGGATTGGGGCTCATGGGACTCACATGGTATCGAGGAAAGGCAAACGATAGACCATGGCCCTCGGTTCGGGGAATCGTATAATGCCGGAACGTTTTCGGGAGGGAGAGTAAGAGCCATGACCGCCAAACCCCGCTTCGCCGTCGTGCTGTCCGGTTGCGGCGTCTATGACGGCGCCGAGATTCACGAAGCCGTGCTGACCCTGCTGGCCATCGACCGCCAGGGCGGCACCTATCAGTGCTTCGCCCCCGACAAGGCCCAGATGCATGTGGTCAACCACCTGACGGGGCAGGAAGCGTCGGGCGAAAGCCGCAACGTGCTGGTGGAATCGGCCCGCATCGCGCGCGGCGCCATCAAGGCGCTGGCCGGGTTCAATCCGGCCGATTACGACGCCCTGGTCTTCCCCGGCGGCTTCGGCGCGGCCAAGAACCTCTGCACCTTCGCGACGCAGGGCCCCGACTGTTCCGTCGATCCCGACACCGAGAAAGCGGTCAAGGCCATGGCGGCGGCGGGCAAGCCCATCGGCGCCCTGTGCATCGCCCCGGCCCTGATGGCCAAGATTTTCGGCCAAGGCATCGACGTCACCATCGGCACCGACCAGGGCACCGCCCAGGCCATCGAGGCCATGGGGGCGCGGCACACCCAGGCCGGCCATGGCGGCGTGGTGGTGGACAAGGCTCGCAAGGTGGTGACCTCGCCCTGCTACATGCTGGACTCGTCCATCAGCCAGATCGCCGACGGCGCCGAGAACACGGTGAAGGCGCTGCTGTCGCTGATGGGACGCTAAGTGGCCCGCAAGCGGAAAGGCGATCCCGTTCACGGCTGGCTGGCCATCGACAAGCCCTTGGGGCTGGGCTCCACCCAGGTGGTGTCCAGGGTCAAGCGCATCCTGAACGCCGCCAAGGTCGGCCATGGCGGCACCCTGGACCCGCTGGCGTCGGGCGTGCTGCCCATCGCGCTGGGCGAGGCCACCAAGACGGTGCAATACGTCATGGACGGGGCCAAGACCTACCGCTTCCAGGTGCGCTGGGGCGAGGCCACCGCCAGCTGCGATCGTGAAGGCGAGGTGACGGAAACCTCGCCCAATCGCCCGACCGAGGCGGCCATCCTGGCCGCCTTGCCCGCCTTCCTGGGCGAGATCGACCAGATTCCCCCCGCCTTCTCCGCCATCAAGATCGACGGCCAGCGCGCCTACGACCTGGCCCGCGCCGGGGAAGAGGTGGAGATCAAGCCGCGGCGCATCCTCATCCATTCGCTCGCCCTGCTGGGCCGCCCCGATGACGACCACGCCGATTTCGAGGTTCATTGCGGCAAGGGCACCTATGTGCGCTCGCTGGCCCGCGACCTGGCCCTGGCGTTGGGCACGGTGGGGCATGTGTCGGTACTGCGGCGCGTCACCTGCGGCCCGTTCAATGAGCAAAACGCGATTTCCCTTGAATCCCTGGAGGACTTGAGTCAAGTTCCCGCCCCTTGGACCTTTCTGCTTCCCATCGAGACCGCGCTGGACGACATCCCGGCCCTGGCCCTGACGGAAAGCGAGGCCCGCCGCCTCCAGAGCGGTAATCCCGTGTCAATCTCGCACGTGGTTTCCCGGCATCCGCAGGCTGAAATCGCCGAAGGCATTGTGTGCCGGGCGATGCAGGCAGAGCGGCTGGTGGCGTTGGTTCGCATCGAAAGCGGCGAAATCCGCCCGGTGCGGGTCATGAACCTCACCGATGAATAGGAGTAGACGATGTCGATCACTGCCGAGCGTACCCAGGAACTCGTCAAGGAATACGCGACCAAGGAAGGTGACACCGGTTCCGCCGAGGTCCAGGTCGCCATTCTGTCGGAGCGCATCCGCAACCTGACCGAGCACCTGAAGTCGCACAAGAAGGATTTCCACTCGCGCCGCGGCCTGCTGATCATGGTCGGCCAGCGCCGCCGCATGCTCGACTACCTGAAGGCCAAGGACAACAAGCGCTACGAGAGCCTCATTGGCCGCCTCGGTCTGCGCAAGTAATCCACACAGCCGACTTACGAAGGCCGGGCGTCGCCTGGATCGCACCCGCGCGGGGATGGCTCCGCGCGGGTGTCCGCGTTTGTGCCGCAGGAAAGCGGCCGCCGCGAAAAATTGACGCCGGGACCGACCGCAATCCGGCGGCGGTCCTAAACATAAGGAAGTGACTTACATGTCCATGTTCAATGTCCACCGCAAGGAACTCACCTGGGGCGGCCGCAAGCTGGTTCTGGAGACCGGCAAGGTCGCCCGCCAGGCCGACGGCGCCGTGATGGCCACCTACGGCGAAACCACCGTGCTCTGCACCGTGGTGGGCGCCAAGAGCCAGAAGCCCGGCATCGACTTCTTCCCCCTGACGGTGAACTACCAGGAGAAGGCTTTCGCCGCGGGCAAGATCCCCGGCGGCTTCTTCAAGCGCGAGGGCCGGCCCAGCGAGAAGGAGACCCTGGTCTCCCGCCTGATCGACCGCCCCATCCGCCCGCTGTTCGCCGACGGCTTCCGCAACGAGGTGCAGGTGGTCTGCACCGTGCTGAGCCATGACCTCGAGAACGATCCCGACATCGTCGCCATGGTCGGCACCTCCGCCGCGCTGACCATTTCGGGCCTGCCCTTCATGGGCCCGGTCGGCGCCGCCCGCGTCGGCTATGTGGACGGCAAGTACGTGCTGAACCCGCTGGTGGGCGACCTGCCCAAGAGCGACCTCGACCTGGTGGTCGCCGGCACCACCGAAGGCGTGCTGATGGTCGAATCCGAAGCCAAGCAGCTGTCGGAAGAGGTCATGCTGGGCGCCGTGATGTTCGGCCACAAGGAATTCCAGGCGGTGATCCAGGCGATCATCGAGCTGGCCGAGGAATGCGCCAAGGACCCGTGGGACCTGCCCGAGCCCCCCGCCGAGGTGGCGGTGGTCACCGGTAAGTTCAACGACGCGGGCATCCCCGCCGAGATGGCCGAAGCCTACAAGATCATCAAGAAGCAGGACCGCTACGCCGCCGTGGGCGAGGTCAAGAAGAAGGCCCTGGCCCTCTTGTCCGAGCCGGCCGAACTGGCCGTGGCCGGCGGCATCCTGAAGCACATGGAAGCCGACGTGGTGCGCGGCAACATCCTGAAGACCGGCGTGCGCATCGACGGCCGCGACACCAAGACCGTCCGCAAGATCGAGGTCGAGGTCGGCGTCCTGCCCCGCGCCCACGGTTCCGCCCTGTTCACCCGCGGCGAGACCCAGGCCCTGGTGGTCGCCACGCTGGGCACCGGCCAGGACGAGCAGATCATCGACCAACTGGCGGGCGAGTACCGCGAGCACTTCATGCTGCACTACAACTTCCCCCCCTACTCGGTGGGTGAAGCCGGCCGCATGGGCAGCCCGGGCCGTCGCGAGATCGGCCACGGCAAGCTGGCCTGGCGCGCCATGCGTCCCTGCCTGCCGGTGAAGGAGAGCTTCCCCTACACCATGCGCGTGGTCTCGGAGATCACCGAGTCCAACGGCTCCTCGTCCATGGCGACCGTCTGCGGCTCGTCGCTGGCCATGATGGACGCCGGCGTGCCTCTCCCTAAGCCGGTGGCAGGCATCGCCATGGGCCTGATCAAGGAAGGCAAGGACTTCGCCGTGCTGTCCGACATCCTGGGTGACGAGGATCACCTGGGCGACATGGACTTCAAGGTGGCCGGCACCGTCGACGGCGTCACCGCGCTGCAGATGGACATCAAGATCACCTCCATCACCGAGGAGATCATGAAGATCGCGCTCGGCCAGGCCAAGGACGGCCGCATCCACATCCTGGGCGAGATGAACAAGGGCCTGGATCACGCCCGTGATTCGGTGTCGGGCAACGCTCCGCGCATCACCACCATCTCCATTCCCAAGGAGAAGATCCGCGAAGTCATCGGCACCGGCGGCAAGGTCATCCGCGAGATCTGCGAGCAGACCGGCGCCAAGATCGACATCGACGACGACGGCACCATCAAGGTGGCCTCGGTGGATTCCGACGCCGGCCAGCGCGCCATCGACTGGATCCGCGGCATCGTCGCCGAGCCGGAGCTGGGCGTGATCTACAACGGCAAGGTCGTGAAGGTGGTCGATTTCGGCGCCTTCGTGAACTTCCTGGGGTCGCGCGACGGTCTGGTCCACATCTCGGAACTGGCCCGCGAGCGCGTCGCCAAGACCGCCGACGTGGTCAAGCAGGGCGACGTGGTCAAGGTCAAGGTCCTGGGCTTCGACGACCGCGGCAAGGTGAAGCTGTCCATGAAGCAGGTGGACCAGACCACCGGCGAGGACATCTCCGCCCAGCTGGAAGCCGAGCGCGCCGCCGCCAAGAAGGAGCGTCACCACGAGGATTGATCCTCGGCGTGACATCCGACGAGAAAGGGCGCGGTTCCGAAAGGGACCGCGCTTTTTTTTACTCATAATGTCATCCCGAGCGATGAGCGAGGGATCTCCGCCTGGGCGAGCGTGTCAAAACCGGACAGGGCATGCCAGGATGAGATCCCTCGCTCATCGCTCGGGATGACACCGTTGCAGCGGCACTTCTACGTCTACATGCTCTCGAGCGTATCCGGCGTGCTGTATGTCGGCGTCACCAATGACCTGGCTCGCAGGCTGCACGAGGATCGCAGCGGTATCGCGGATGGGTTCACCAAGCGCTATCATTGCCATCGGCTGGTCTGGTTCGAGATGACCGGCGATGTGAACGCCGCCATAGCCCGGGAAAAGCAGATCAAAGGCTGGCGACGTTCCAAAAAGGAAGAGCTGATCCGTGAGATGAATCCCTCCTGGGCGGATTTGGCCCAGGACTTCTGATCCCCTGTCATCCCGAGCGATGAGCGAGGGATCTCCGCCCGGACCTGCGGTGCCGGTTCATACTTTGGCAAGGACAATAACCATGAGCGACAAAGTGGTGAAGACCGACGCCGAGTGGCAGGCGCAATTGACCCCCGGCCAATACGCCGTGACCCGGCAGAAGGCCACCGAGCGCCCCTTCTCCGGCGAATACGACCACCTGTTCAAGCCCGGACGCTACACTTGCGTCTGCTGCGGCCAGGACCTGTTTCTGTCGGAAGCCAAGTTCAACTCCGGCTGTGGTTGGCCCGCCTTCTCCATGCCCGCGACGCCGGAAGCGGTGGCGGAAGAGCGCGACCGCAGCCACGGCATGATCCGCACCGAGGTGCTGTGCTCCAGATGCGACGCCCATCTCGGCCACGTCTTCGACGACGGGCCGGGTCCGACGGGCTTGCGCTACTGCATCAACTCGCTGTCGCTGAAGTTCGAAAAATCAGAATAGCCGCAACTGATCCCCCACCCGGGGCGGCGGCGTGAACCGGGAACTGTCCAACGCCACCCGCCCGTTCTCCAGCCCCAGCCTGCGCAGCGCCACGTGAAAGCGTTGGGCCAGCAGGCGGGCGTGCTCACCTTCGCCGCTCATGCGTTTGCCGAAGCGGGGATCGTTGAGCTTTCCGCCCCGTTGCTGCGTCAGCAGGGACAGCACATGGGCCGCCCGCTCGGGGAAATGGGCGTCCAGCCATTCGGCGAACAGGTCCTTCACCTCGTAGGGCAGGCGCAGCAGGGTGAAGCCCGCCGCTGTCGCCCCGGCGTCCCGGGCCGCCGCCAGGATGTCCTCCAACTCGTGGTCGTTGAGGCGCGGAATCATGGGGGCCGCCATCACCATGGTGGGCACGCCCTCGGCCGACAGGCGGCGGATGGCTTCCAGCCGCCGGGCGGGCGATGAGGCGCGGGGCTCCAGCTTGGCGTGCAGGCGGACGTCCAGCGTGGTGACGCTGACCGCCACCGCCGCCAGTCCCTCCGCCGCCATGGGTCCCAGGATGTCCAGGTCGCGGGTCACCAGGAAGCCCTTGGTGGTGATCATCACCGGGTGGGCAAAGGCGGCCAGCACCTCGAGGCAGCCGCGCATGATCTTCCAGTCGCGCTCGATGGGCTGGTAGGGATCGGTGTTGGTGCCGAACGCGATGGGGGCGGGCTTATAGCCGGGCTTCCTCAGCGCCGCCTCCAGCAGGGCCGGGGCGTCGGGCTTGACCGACAGTTTGGTCTCGAAATCCAGGCCCGGCGACAGGTCGAGATAGGCGTGGCTCGGCCGGGCGAAGCAATAGACGCAGCCATGGCCGCAACCACGATAGGGGTTGACCGAGCGGTCGAAGGGAATGTCGGGCGAATCGTTGCGCGTCAGAATGTTGCGCGCCCGCTCCACATGGATGGTGGTGCGGGGATCGGGCCTCTCCTCCTCGGCCAAAGCCCAGCCGTCATCCACCGCCTCGGCGCCGAGACGGTCGAAGCGGGGCGTGGGGTTGGAGCGCGCGCCGCGCGCCTTGGGCCAATCCTCAGGCGTCATGGATAAGAACATAACACGAACAGGCTTGCCTCTCCACCGGTTTTGCCCTAACACCAGCGGACCATCGCATTCGAAGGGGCTTTTCCATGGCGGACGGACATTCCACTCCCGTGCTCGGCATCATCGGCGGGTCGGGCGTCTATGACATCGACGGGCTGACCAACAAGGAATGGCGCCGGGTGGAAAGCCCGTTCGGCCCCACCTCGGACGAGTTCCTTTTCGGTGAACTGGACGGCCAGAAGCTGGTGTTCCTGCCCCGCCACGGGCGCGGCCACCGCATCCCGCCGTCGGAGCTGAATTTCCGCGCCAATATCGACGCCATGAAGCGGGCCGGCGTCACCGAGATTCTGTCGGTCTCCGCCGTGGGGTCCTTGAAGGAAGAGCTGCCGCCCGGCACCTTCGTCATCGTCGACCAGTTCATCGACCGTACCTTCGCGCGCACCAAGAGCTTTTTCGAGACCGGGCTGGTCGCCCACGTCTCCATGGCGCACCCCGTCTGCGGCCGCCTGGGCGACATGGTCGAGGCGGCGGCCAAGGAGGCGGGCATCGTCGCCGTGCGCGGCGGCACCTATCTGGTCATGGAAGGCCCGCAATTCTCGACAGGGGCCGAGAGCAACCTCTATCGCCAGTGGGGCTGCGACGTCATCGGCATGACCAACATGCCCGAGGCCAAATTGGCCCGCGAGGCGGAGATGTGCTACGCCTCGGTCGCCATGGTCACCGATTACGATTGCTGGCACCCCGACCACGACGCGGTCACCGTGGACGCCATCGTGCGTGTGCTGCTGGCCAATGCCGACCGCGCCCGCTCGCTGGTCAAGGCCGTCGCACCCAAGGTGACGGGGCGCAAGTCTCCCTGCGCCAAGGGCTGCCACACGGCGCTCGACAACGCCATCATCACCCATGGCGAAGTCCGCGACCCGGCGGTGGTGGGCAAGCTGGACGCGGTGGCGGGAAGGGTCCTCAAATAATGCTGATCAACGGCACCCCCTACCGCACCATCTGGCTGGGCGCCGACGGGCGCGTGGTCGAGATCATCGACCAGACCCGCCTGCCCCACGACTTCGTCACCGTGGCGCTGACCGGCCTCGACGATGCCGCCAGGGCCATCAAGGACATGTGGGTCAGGGGCGCGCCGCTGATCGGCGCCACCGCCGCCTACGGCATGGCCTTGGCGGCCATCGAGGATGCCTCGGACAAGGGCCTCGACAAGGCCTATCAGGTGCTGCACGCGACAAGGCCCACCGCCATCAACCTGAAATGGGCCCTGGACGAGATGATGGCGGTGTTGAAGCCGCTGGCCGTCAAGGACCGCGTCGACGCCGCCTACGAGCGCGCCGCCGAGATCTGCGACGAGGATTCCGCCCAGAACGCCGCCCTAGGCGTCCACGGCGCCAAAATCATCGCCGAGCAGTACAAGGCCAAGGGCCGCACCATCAACATCCTGACCCATTGCAACGCCGGCTGGCTGGCCACGGTGGATTGGGGCACCGCGCTGGCCCCCATCTACAAGGCCTTCGACGCCGGCATTCCCGTCCATGTCTGGGTGGACGAGACACGGCCCAGGAACCAGGGCGCCAGCCTGACGGCGCGCGAACTGAACTGGCACGGCGTACCCCATACGGTGATCGCCGACAATACCGGCGGCCACCTGATGCAGCACGGCATGGTCGACCTGTGCATCGTCGGCACCGACCGCACCACCCGCAACGGCGACGTCTGCAACAAGATCGGCACGTATCTGAAGGCCCTGGCCGCCAAGGACAACAACGTCCCCTTCTATGTGGGCCTGCCCAGCCCCACCATCGACTGGACCATCGCCGACGGGGTCAAGGAAATTCCCATCGAGACCCGCTCGGCCCGCGAGCAGACCCATATCTTCGGCAAGACTGAGGATGGCGTTGTGCATGAGGTCCAGGTCACCCCGGACGGCTCGGCGGCGGTCAATTACGGTTTCGACGTCACGCCGGCCCGTCTGGTCACCGGCCTGATTACCGAGCGCGGCGTCTGTGAGGCCTCGCCGGAAGGGTTGAAGGCGCTGTTCCCGGAGCGGGCGTAGACACGTCCCGCCGGGAAGGGGGCTTCGGCCCCTCATCCCGCCGAATAAGGGTACGGGCCGGAAGATGTAAGGCATTCGTCATAAATAAATTGTACGATGCCCAGATTCCATCAGCGCCACCTCACCAGAGCGAGGGCATGCCGTGCATGGCGATGAACGGCAGATCTTCAGGTTGCAGCTGTTCTCATCGGCGATCATCGTTGCCGTGATGGCCCTGGCATTGGGCGGGGCCTTGATCTACCAGGCCCGCAGCGAGCACCACGACAACATTCTTGCCATGGAACGGCAGGAACTGGCGTCCATGCAGGACGAACTGGTCCGCGAGGTGGAAAGCGCCAAGAACTTCCTCCAGACCATGCAAAGCCGCACCGAAGCAATTCTGCGGCAGCAGATCACCGATCAGGTCGACCAGGCCCATGCGCTGGCAACCGCTCTTTACACCGAGGGGAAGGACCGAATCGGCGAGAGGGAACTGAAGCGGCTGATCATCGAAGTCCTTCGCCCCCTCCGGTTCTTCGACGGGAAGGGCTATTACTTTGTCGACGGCATGGATGGGCTGTGCCTGCTGCTGCCCATCAATACCAAGCTCGAGGGAACATCGCTGCTGGATAACCGGGACGATGCCGGAACCTACATCATGCGCACCCTCATCGAGGCGGCCAGGATGCCGGTCGGACAGGGATTCGCTCACTATCGCTGGCACGCTCCGGGCAGCGGCGCCAAGATGCTGGAGAAAATCTCCTATGTCCGGCACTTCGAGCCCTTCGACTGGATCATCGGCACCGGACAATACATATCCGATGTGGATCAGGTGCTGCAGTTGGAAGCGCGCAACCGGCTGCGGTCCCTGCGCTTCGGCCCGCAATCCAAGGGCTATTTCGTGGTCTACGGCCCTGGCGAACAGGTTCTGGTCTCTCCGTCAAGACCGGCAAGTGAAGACCACCTGATCGACGAACTGCCCCCCGATGGCCGGGCCGTGGCCCATTTGATCTTCGAGCAGGCAAAGCGGGGCGACGGCTTCGTCAGCTATGAGTGGGCGCCGGACGGAGGGTCCTCGAACAAATCCACGAAAATGGTCTATGTCTCGAAAATACCCGGCTGGGATTGGGCCATCAGCGCCGGGCTTTACATGGATGACCTTGCCGCCGCGACGGCGGAGCGCCGGGCCGTGCTGGAGCGCAATACCCGCGAAAAGATCATGCTGACCATTTTCGCCACCGCGATCGGGGTTACCGCCTCGCTGCTGATCGGCTGGAAATTCTCACGGCTCACGCACCGCATGATCGGAACATACCACAGTAAAATTGAAAACAAGAACATGGAGCTGGAGGTTAAGACCCACAACCTTGAGCACTCGAACGCCGATCTTGAAAAGTTCGCCTATGTGGCATCGCATGACCTGCAGACACCACTCCGCAATATCATCCACTACACCCAGCTCCTGGAGCGGCGCTATCGGGGCGTACTTGACACAAACGCGGACGATTACATCAAATTCATCGTTGATGGCGGCAAGCATATGACGCGACTCATCAACGACCTCCTGGAGTTTTCCCGCGTATCACGCCAGTCGGAGCCCTTGGCCCCGGTCCCGGCGCGTGAAGCCGTTGCCCAGGCCCTGAAGAATCTGGAGTCGGACATCCGTGCGTCGGGCGCCCAGGTCAATATCGGCGATCTGCCGGTGGTCATGGCCGATCCGATTTACCTTGTCAGCCTGTTTCAGAACCTGATCGGCAATGGCATCAAGTATCGCGCACCGGACAGGCCGCCCGTCATCTCCATCCGTGCGCAACCCCAATCGGCCGACATCTGGCGCATCGCCGTGACGGACAACGGCATCGGGATCGAGCCGCAATACCATGAAAAGATCTTCGATATCTTCCAGCGCCTGGCCACGACGTCCAGTCACGAAGGGACAGGCATCGGATTGACCCTGTGCCGCCGCATTGTCCATCGCTTCGGCGGTGACATCTGGCTGACCTCGGAGCCGGGGAGCGGCACGACCTTCTACGTTACGCTCCGGGATGGTTCAGGCGCGCAAACGCCTGCGTGACGGGCACCTCGCCGGCCTCACCCTTCGTCCTCGCCGGCATCGTCGATGGCGGTGGCGCCCAGCGCCAGCAGGGCTTCGACCCCGGCATCGGGGATGGCTTCCACCTTGCGCAACTGGCGGTCGATGGCGCGTTTCCTCACCGCCACGTCGTCGATGGTCTTGGACGCCTCCTGCAGCTTCTTCTGGACCTTGTCGAGCACGTCGCCGTACTTGCCGAACTCGGTCTTGACCGCGCCCAGGATCTCCCACACCTCGCTCGAGCGCTTCTCGATGGCCATGGTCTTGAAGCCCATCTGAATGGCGTTGAGGATGGCGCCCAGCGTGGTCGGCCCGGCGGCGATCACCTTGTAGTCGCGCTGGATCAGGTCCACCAGGCCGGGGCGGCGCAGCACCTCGGCATACAGCCCCTCGGTGGGCAGGAACAGGATGGCGAAGTCGGTGGTGGCCGGCGGGTTGACGTATTTGTCGCGGATGTCGCGGGCGAAGCTCTTGACCCGGTTCTCCAGCGCCTTGGCGGCGGCCTCGACGGCTTCGGCATCGGCGCGCTCGACGGCCATCTGCAGGCGCTCGTAATCCTCGTTGGGGAATTTGGAATCGATGGGCAGCAGCACTTCCGGCTCGTCGTCGCCCTTGCCCGGCAGGCGGATGGCGAAGTCGACGCGCTCCAGGCTGCCCTTCCTGCAATTGGCTTCGCGCACATACTGATCGGCGCGGAAGATCTGTTCCAGCAGCGCGCCCAGTTGCACCTCGCCCCAGGTGCCGCGGGTCTTGACGTTGGTGAGCACCCGCTTCAAATCACCCACGCCGCTGGCGAGATTCTGCATCTCGCCCAGGCCCTTGTGGACCTGTTCCAGGCGGTCGCTGACCAGCTTGAAGGATTCGCCCAGGCGCTTTTCCAGGGTGCCCTGCAGCTTCTCGTCCACGGTCTGGCGCATCTGCTCCAGCTTGGCGGTATTTTCGCCCCGCAGCTTGTCCAGATGCTCGGACACCACCCGGGTCTGCTCCGACACGGTCTTGCCGATGCCTTCGCCCAGCTGCTTGATGCCGCCCAGCACCTCCTCGCGCAAATTGCGGGCCTGGGTGGCCTGGTCCGAGCGGAACTCGGCCAACTTGGTCTCCACCAGGATGCGTAGCTCGGTGTGGTAGCGGTCGGCGGCGGAGGCGGATGCGCCCTGATGGTCGCGGATCATCTCGGCGCTTTCGCGCCGGTCCTGGCGGGCCTCGTCGCGCAACACCCGCTCCAGCCGGTCGAGACGCTCGGACAGGTCGTCCTTCCGGCGCAGCAGCAACAGCACCACGCCCACCAGGGCGAGCAGGGAAAGACCAGCGGAGATCAGGGCAAAATCCATGGCGACCGTCCGAACATTACGGGAACAGTTGCCTTGTATCACGCATCAAGGGCGGCGGTAAACCACGAACACCAGCCGCGCCGCGCCGCGCGGGCGCTCGTCCACCGCCTCGAAGCCGGGGGGAGGCGCGAAGGCCTCGTCGGCGGCCACTTCCACCACGGCCAGGGCGCCCGGCTCCAGCCAGCCCTTGGCGGCAAGCCCTTCCAGGCAAGGAGCGGCCAGCCCGGAATGATAGGGCGGATCGAGGAAGGCCAGGGTGCAGGCATGGGGGGCGGCGGGGGGCCGGGCGGCGTCGGCGCGGACCACCTTGGTCTGGTCCTCCACCTTCAATGCCTTCACGTTGGCGTAGATGGCGGCCAGGGGCTGCGCCGCCAGTTCCAGGAAGCTGGCGTGCGCCGCGCCGCGCGACAGGGCTTCCAGGCCCAGCGCGCCCGACCCGGCGAAGGCGTCCACCACGCGGGCGCCCTCCATCTCCACCAGATCGGAATGCATCAGGACGTCGAAGAGGGCCTGGCGCACCCGGTCGGCGGTGGGCCGGGTGTCGCGGCCCGACGGCGCCTCGAGACGGCGGCCCTTATGAAGACCGGCGACGATGCGCATCGCGGGATTTTTCTTTCTTGGCGTCGGCGGCGCGCTTGTCCTCGGCCAGCTTCTGCTTGCGGGCCCGGGCGGCGACCCGTTGCTCCTTTTCGCGCTCGCCGGCGGGCTTGTGCTCGGCCTTGGGCTTCAACACCGCCTTGCCTTCGCCCATCTGCTCGCGCAGGACCTTGCCCGCCACCTCGTCGGCGGCGCCTTCGGCCAGGGTGCCCAGCTGGAAGGGGCCGTAGGAGACACGGATCAGGCGCGACACCGGCCAGCCCAGATATTCCATCACCCGGCGGATTTCGCGATTCTTGCCTTCCTTCAGCGCGACCGAGAGCCAGGCGTTGGCGCCCTGGCGGCGATCCAGCGTCGCGCTGATGGGGCCGTATTCCATGCCGTCGATGGTGATGCCGTTCTCCAGCCGGGCCAGGGCGTCTTCCGACACCTCGCCATGGACGCGCACCCGGTAACGCCGCACCCAGGCGTTGGAGGGCAGTTCCAGCTTGCGGGCCAGCTCGCCGTCATTGGTGAGCAGCAGCAGGCCTTCGGAATTGAGGTCGAGGCGGCCCACCGAGATCACCCGGGGCATGCCGTCGGGCAGATGGTCGAACACGGTCGGCCGACCTTCGGGGTCGCGGTGGGTGGTGACCAGACCGGCGGGCTTGTGGTAGCGCCACAGCCGGGTCTTTTCCGGCTCGGAAAGCGGCGTACCGTCCACCAGGACGATGTCGCCCGGCCCGACCACGCAGGCGGGGCTATCGAGCGTCTTGCCGTTGACCGAGACGCGGCCCATCTCGATCCAGCGCTCGGCCTCGCGGCGCGAGCACAATCCGGCGCGGGCCAGCCGCTTGGCTATTCTTTCGCCTTTTTCCTCGGTCATCGGCATGCTCCCACGAAAGCGCGCAGCAGGGCCGAATCCGCCGGGCTGATGTCGTATTCGGGATGCCATTGCACCCCGATGCAGAAGGTCTTTCCCGTCGCCTCGATGCCCTCGATCACCCCGTCGGGGGCGATGGCGTTGACGGCACAGCCGGGCGCCACGTCGCGCACCGCCTGATGGTGGGCCGAGTTCACCGGAATGCGCGTCTCGCCGACGATGGCGGCAAGCCGGGTCTCGGCGGCGATCTCCACCCAATGGCCGGGCTCGGAGCGGGAATTGGGCTGCTCGTGGGAGAGCGCGCCCGCCACCTCGTCGGGGATGTGCTGGATCAGGGTGCCGCCCAGCGCCACGTTGAGCAATTGCTGCCCGCCGCAGATGCCGAGGATGGGCATGTCGCGGTCCAGCGCGCCCCGCACCATGGCCAGTTCGAACTGGGTGCGCCCACGCTTCAGCACCAGGCCGGCGCGGGCCTCGGCGCCGAACAGGGCCGGGTCGATGTCGAAGGCCCCGCCGGTGACGATCAGCCCGTCGATGCGGTCGAGGAAAGCGGCGGCCAGACGGGGCTCGTGCGGCAGCATCACCGGCAGCCCGCCGGCGCGGGCGACGATCTCGGCGTAATTACGCCGCAGCGCGTACCACGGCATGCGGGAATAGCCGCCGGGTTCCTCGCTGTCCAAGGTGATGCCGATAAGGGGGGGCGAGAGGCTCATGACGTTTCTATACCCCCCCGCCACCAAAGAAGAAAGGCCCGGGCGCGAACGCCCGGGCCAGTTTGTCCGGCATCAGGGGATGCTGGAGGGTGATATCTCCGCCCCCATCGGGGGCGGCAAGCGCAAAGCGCGCCGCGGCTTATGCCGCGAAAGCCAAGCGCAAGCGCCCGGCGACTGAGGGACTTACGGCGAGCCGGATTTCCGGCTCGCCGGTACTGGTGTTACGGAATCATCCAGGTGAAGACATAGGCCTGGAGCGTGGTGATCACGCCGATGATGGCGACGAAGAAGATGCTGTGCTTCAAGGTGAAGCGGAACAGGCTCGATTCGTGACCCACCAGGCCCACGGCGGCACAGGCCACCGCGATGGACTGGGGCGAGATCATCTTGCCGGTGACGCCGCCGGTGGTGTTGGCGGCGACCATCAGGATGTCGCTGACCCCCAGTTGCTTGGCGGTGGTGGCCTGCAGCGCGCCGAACAGGGCGTTGGACGAGGTGTCCGAACCCGTGAGGAACACGCCCAGCCAACCCAGCACCGGCGAGAAGAACGGATAGATGTCGCCGGCGCCGGTCAGCAGCAGGGCCAGGGTGGTGGACAGGCCCGAGGCATTGGCCACGTAGGCGAAGGCCAACACCGTACCGATGGTGTAGATGGGACGCTTCAGCTCGTTCAGGGTCTCGCCGAAGGTCTTCAGGCCCTCCGAGCCCTTCATCCCCAGGAAGATGATGGTGATGATGGCCGAGATCAGGATGGCGGTGCCGGTGGCCGACAGCAGGTTCAGGGTGTAGACGGCCGGCACGGCCTTGGCGGCGGCGACGATGGGCGGCACCTTGGACACCAGGTTGTGCAGGAAGGGCACTTCCCAGTTGATGTTGGTGAAGACCAGATCGCCGCCCTTGGCGAACATGGCCTTGAAGGGCTTGAGGCTCCACACGGTGACCACGGCGGTCAGCACCAGGAACGGCGCCCAGGCCTTGGCCACCTGGCCGGCGGTATAGTCGTGGGAGTGCTTCTCCTCCTCGCCCTCGGCCTTGAAGCGGAAGATGTTCTTGGGCTGCCAGAACTTGAGGAACACGGTGATGCACACCAGGCTGATCAGCGCCGAGGTGATGTCGGGCAGCTCCGGCCCGATGTAGTTGGAGGTGAACCACACGCCGAAGGCGAACGAGCCGCCGGCCACCAGGATGGCGGGCCAGGTCTCGCGGACGCCCTTGAAGCCGTCCATGATGAACACGATCCAGAAGGGCACGAACACGGCCAGCAGCGGCAGCTGGCGGCCGGCCATGGCGCCGATCTTGAAGGGGTCGAGGCCCGAGACCTGGCCGGCGACGATGATCGGAATGCCCATGGCGCCGAAGGCCACCGGCGCGGTGTTGGCGATCAGGCACAGACCGGCGGCATAGAGCGGGTTGAAGCCCAACCCCACCAGCAGGGCGGCGGTGATGGCCACCGGCGCGCCGAAGCCCGCCGCGCCCTCGAGGAAGGCGCCGAACGAGAAGCCGATCATCAGCATCTGCAGGCGCTGGTCGGCGGTGATGGACACCACCGAGGAGCGGATGATCTCGAACTGGCCGGTCTTGACCGTGACCTTATACAGGAACACGGCGCCGATGATGATCCAGGCGATGGGCCACAACCCGAACAGGAAGCCCTGGACGCCGGCCATCAGGGCCGAGGCGACCGGCATCTTGTAGAACACGATGGCGACCGCGATGGACAGCAGCACCGTGATGGTACCCGCCACATGGCCCTTCATCTTCAAAATCGCCAGCGCGATGAAGAAGAAGATGATCGGAATGGCGGCGATCAGTGACGACAGCCACAGATTCCCGGCCGGGTCATAAACTTGCATCCAGGCTTGCATGGTACCTCCCCGAAGGTTCGACCGTGCATCCGCCCGGATGCCGGCGAGGTGTTGGCGTTGAACGTTTCTTGAATCGTGGTAACAAAATTTGACCAGATGATGACGGTGGATAACTCACTTTGTCATCCGCTGTAAATGGAAAAGTTGCCATGCCAAAAATCCATGGTTGGCTATACCCCTCCCCCGTCCTATCCTGATGACATGATTCACGCCGCCCCCAATGCCGCCGCCGAGCAACCCGCCGCCGACCCGCTGGCCCGCCTGCTGCAGGCGCACCCCGAGACGGTCTTCGACTATTTCGAATTCCGCCGGGTGATGGCCGGCAACGCCGCCGCCCTGGCCGCCGAGCGAGCCTCGGACGAGGATCTGGCCCGCATCCGGACCTGCCTGGACGCCATGGAAAAGGCCCACGCCCTGGACGATCCCGCCCAGGAGGCGGCGGCCGACGCCGAGTTCCACTTGGCCATCTACGAGGCCGCCCACAATCTGGTGATGGCCCAGGTGATGCGCCGGGTGTTCGACATGCTGAAGGTGGGCGTGTTCTACGACCGCATCGACCTCTACCGCCGCCGCGGCGTCCGCGACGCCTTCCTGCGCCAGCACCAGGCCATCTGGCAGGCCATCGCCTCGGGCAATCCGGAAGTGGCCCGCACCATGGCCGAAGCCCACATCAACTCCACCGAGGAAGCCCTGCGCGAGGCCCAGTTCGCCAATTCGCGCCGCGACGTGGCGTTGCGCCGCCGGGCGGGGTCGGACCTGATCGGAAGATCGCGGGATACCGCCCGATAATTTTGGCAAAATAATTTTACCACTTTACGCGCTTGGTAAGAATGCTGTAACCATGGTGGTGCCGGGGCTCGCCCCTGGCCAAGCAACATTTGGTGGAACGCCCATGCCCAAGCAGCCCCGCCCGGAAAGCGTCTACTTCTTCGGAACCTGCCTGATCGACCTGTTCTACCCCGAAGCCGGACTGGCCGGGATGGAGCTTTTGAAGCGCGAGGGCCTCAAGGTGGTGTTCCCCCCTGAGCAGACCTGCTGCGGCCAGCCGGCCCGCAACAACGGCTACCAGGACGAGGCCCGCGCCGTGGCCCGCCTGCAACTGGACGCCTTTCCCGGCGACCGCCCCATCGTGGTGCCCTCGGGGTCCTGCGCCGGCATGATGAAGACCCATTACCCCGAGATGTTCGAGGGCACCCCCGACCATGCCCGCGCGGTGGCCTTCTCCCAGCGGGTGTTCGAGCTGACCGAATTCCTGGTGGACGTGCTGGGCGTCACGCTGGTGGACAAGGGCCAGCCTGTGACCATCACCTGGCACCCCTCGTGCCACTCCCAGCGCGAAGCGGGCGTGGTGGAGCAGCCCAAGGCCCTGCTGCGCCAGCTTTCCAACGTCACCCTGGTGGAGAACCCGCGCGAGAAGGAATGCTGCGGCTTCGGCGGCGCCTTTGCGGTGCGCCAGGCCGAGATCTCGGCGGCCATGGTCGCCGACAAGGTGGCCTCCATCGAGGAAACCGGCGCCACTTCCGTGGTCTCGGGCGATTGCGGCTGCCTGATGAACATCACCGGCGCCGCCGAGAAGAGTAAGAAGGGCTTCAAGGGCCGCCACATCGCCGAATTCATCCTGGAGCGCTGCCATGGTCGCTGACGCCCACAAGATGGAGTTCGGCGCCAAGGCCCATGTGGCGCTCAACGACCCCAAGCTGCGCGCCAATTTCCGCCGCGCCATGGACGGGCTGATGACGAAAAGGGCCGCCCAGTTCGCCGATACCGGCGAGTGGACGTCCTTGCGCGCCCGAGGCGCCGCGATCCGCGCCAATGCCCTGGCCAAGCTGCCCGAACTGTTGGAGCAATTGGAGGCCAACTGCCTGCGAAACGGCATCCATGTGCATTGGGCCGAAACCACCGCCGAGGCCAACGCCATCGTGCTGGGCATCCTCGAGGCGGCGGGCGCCAGGACGGTGATCAAGGGCAAGTCCATGGTCACCGAGGAGATGCACCTCAACGCCCATCTGGAAAAGAACGGCATCACCCCGGTGGAATCCGACCTGGGCGAGTACATCATCCAGCTGGCGGGCGAGGCCCCCAGCCACATCGTCATGCCCTGCATCCACAAGAACAAGGGCGAGATCGCCGAACTGTTCCACGACAAGATCGAGGGCCAGCCCTATACCGAGAACGTGGACGAGCTGACCGCCGCCGCCCGCAAGGCCCTGCGCGGCGCCTTCGCCGGCGCCGACGCCGGCATCTCGGGCGTCAATTTCGCGGTGGCCGAGACCGGCACCCTGGTCTTGATCGAGAACGAGGGCAACGGGCGGCTGTCCACCACGCTGCCGCCCTTGCACATCGCGGTTACCGGCATCGAGAAGGTCTTGGAAAAGCTCGACGACGTGCCGCCGCTCTTATCCCTGCTGCCCCGCTCGGCCACCGGCCAGCCCATCACCACCTACGTCAACATGATCTCGTCGCCCCGAAAGGACGGCGAGAAGGACGGGCCGAAGGCGGTGCATCTGGTGCTGCTGGACAACGGGCGGTCGCGCGTCCACGGCGACACGGAACTGCGCGACACGCTCCGGTGCATCCGCTGCGCCGCCTGCATGAACCATTGCCCGGTCTATACCCGTGTCGGCGGCCATACCTACACCTTCACCTATCCCGGCCCCATCGGAAAGCTGCTGACGCCGCAGCTGGAAGGCATCGACTGTGCCGGCGACCAGCCGCACGCCTCGACGCTCTGCCGCGCCTGCGCCGACGTCTGTCCGGTGCAGATCCCCATTCCCGACCTGCTGGTGCGGCTGCGCACCGAATCGGTGCGGCCCGCCGCCCCCGGCGCGGTCAAGGGGGCGGGCTCCATGGCCAGCTCCTCCGAGACAATGGGCTGGAAGGGCTGGACGCTGCTGTACGGCTCGCCGCTCATCTACCGCATCGGCACAAAGATGCTCGGCTGGTTCGGCAATCTGATGCCGTCGTCCGCCCCCATGCTGAAGCAATGGACCTCGGTCCGCACCAAACCGAAATTCGCTCCCAAGAGCCTGCACGAACTGGCCCGCGAGAAGGGGTTCTGTGATGAATAGCCCGCGTGAGCGTATCCTCGCCCGCCTGAAGGCCGCGCCCAAATCCGCAGCGCCCCTGCGCCCCGACTGGACGCCGCCCGCCTATGACGCCGCTGCCCGCAAGGCCAAGTTCAAGGCCATGCTGGAGGCGTCCCACGCCGATGTGCACGAGGTAACCGCCGCCGACTGGCCCGAACGGCTGAAATCCATCCTGGCCAACAAGGGCGTGGGCTCCATGGTCTACGCCCCCGCCACCGACGCCGGACAGCGGCTGGCCCAGTCCTGGGGCGAGGGCGGCCCCGCCCTGGTGGCCTATGACCGTCCGGTGGAGGAGTTCAAGGAGGTGCTGGTCTCCAGGGCCGACGCCGGCTTCACCACCACCCGGGGCGGCATCGCCCATACCGGGTCGCTGGTGCTGTGGCCCACCTCGGACGAGCCCCGGCTGATGAGCCTGCTGCCCCCCATCCACGTGGCCCTGGTGGAAGAATCCGCCCTCACCGATTCCCTGGCGGAGACCATCCGGGTCCAGGGCTGGGCCAATGGCATGCCCACCAACGCCGTGCTGGTGTCCGGCCCTTCCAAGACCGCCGACATCGAGCAGACCCTGGCCTATGGCGTCCATGGGCCGAAGGAACTGATCGTCCTGCTGATCGGGAGTGAGTCTCCGTGAGCCGCAATTCGCCTGCCCCCGACTATTCCGCCCTGCTCCAGGACCTCGCCGGCGTGATGCCGGTGAGCCGGCTGATCACCGATCCCCTGCGCCGTCTGGCCTATGGCACCGACGCCAGCTTCTACCGCCTGGTGCCCCAGGTGGTGGCCGAGGTCAGGGACGAGGACGAGGTCAGGGGCCTGCTGGCCGCCTGCCGCCGCCACAACGCTCCGGTCACCTTCCGCGCCGCCGGCACCTCGCTGTCGGGCCAGGCGGTGAGCGATTCCGTGCTGATGATCCTAGGCACCGGCTGGACCCAGGCCGTGGTCGAGGACGAGGGCAGGCGCATCCGCCTGCAGCCCGGCGTCATCGGCGCCGACGCCAACCGCCGCCTGGCCGCCTTCGCCCGCAAGATCGGCCCCGATCCGGCCAGCATCGACTCGTGCAAGATCGGCGGCATCGCCGCCAACAACGCCAGCGGCATGTGCTGCGGCACCTCGGACAATTCCTATAAGACGCTGTTGTCCATGCGTCTGGTCCTGGCCGACGGCACCCTGGTGGACACCGGCAACGAGGACAGCGTCGCCGCCTTCCGCGCCAGCCACGCCGACCTGCTGTCCCGGCTCGACGGGATGGGCCGGCGGGTGCGGGGCGATCAGGCGCTGCATGACCGCATCCGCAAGAAGTTCGCCATCAAGAACACCACCGGCTATTCGCTCAACGCCCTGGTGGACTTCACCGACCCGCTCGACATCCTCACCCATCTGATGATCGGCTCGGAAGGCACGCTGGGCTTCATCGCCGAGATCACCTACCGCACGGTGGCCGAGCACGCCCACAAGGCCAGCGCCCTGCTGCTGTTCCCCGACATCGCGGAAGCCTGCCGCGCCGTGGCGGCGTTGAAGAAGACCCCGGTCTCCGCCGTCGAACTGATGGACCGCGCCTCACTTCGCTCGGTCGAGAACAAGCCCGGCATGCCGGGCCAGATCCGCGGCCTGGCCGAGGGCGTCACCGCCCTGCTGGTCGAGGCGCGGGGAGAGACCGCCGACGCCCTGGCCGCCAATCTGGCCGAGATCAACCGGGTGCTGTCGTCCTTCACCACTCTGTTCCCGGCGGAATTCACCAACGACCCGGCCGAGTACGGCAAGCTGTGGAAAATCCGCAAGGGCCTGTTCCCGGCAGTGGGCGCGGTGCGCAAGGTGGGCACCACGGTGATCATCGAGGACGTGGCCTTCCCCATCGAATCGCTGGCCGCCGCCACGGTGGATCTCGAGCATCTGTGCCGCAAGCACGGCTATGACGAGGCCATCATTTTCGGCCATGCCCTGGACGGCAACCTGCACTTCGTCTTCACCCAGGATTTCGGCATCAAGGAAGAGGTGGACCGCTACGCCCGCTTCATGGACGAGGTGGCCGAACTGGTGGTGGCCAAGTATGACGGCTCCCTGAAGGCCGAACACGGCACGGGGCGCAACATGGCCCCCTTCGTCGAGATGGAATGGGGGGCCGAGGCCACCCAACTGATGTGGGACATCAAGCATCTGCTCGACCCGGAAGGCCTGCTCAATCCCGGCGTGCTGCTGGACAAAGACCCGCGCGCCCACCTCGCCAACCTGAAGCCGCTGCCCGCCGCCGACGCTCTGGTCGACACCTGCATCGAGTGCGGCTTCTGCGAGCGCATGTGCCCCAGCCACGGCCTGACCCTGAGCCCCCGCCAGCGCATCACCTCGTGGCGCGAGATTTCCCGGCGCGCCGCGGCCAACGAGAACGCCGACGAGCTTCGCCGTCTCTACGACTACCAGGGCATCGACACCTGCGCCGCCTGCGGGCTGTGCGCCACCGCCTGCCCGGTGGGCATCGAGACCGGCAAGCTGACCAAGAGCTTGCGCGGCCGCCGCCTGGGTTCCGGCGCCCATGCCGTGGGCCAGTGGACCGCCCGGCATTACGGCGCGGCGCTGGCCGCCACCCGCTTCGGCCTGGGCGCCGCCGGACTGGTTTCCAAGGTGGCGGGAACCGGCGCCATGGCCGCCATGGCCAATGGCTTGCGCAAGCTGTCGGGTGGACGCACGCCGAAGGTGGGAGAACACCTGCCCACCAACGCCGCCTTCACGCCCCCGGTCAACGCCCAGGTGGGCGAGCGGGTGGTGTACTTCCCCACCTGCGCCGCCCGGTCCATGGGGCCCGCCGCCGGCGACCCGGAAAAGGATTCGCTGCCCACCGTCATGACCCGGGTGCTTCAACGCGCCGGTTTCGGCGTGGTGATGCCCGACGGGCTGGACAATCTGTGCTGCGGCCAGGCCTTCGAGAGCAAGGGCCTTGCCGCCACCGCCGATGCCAAGGCCGCCGAACTGGAGGCCGCCCTGTTCCAGGCCAGCGAGCACGGCCGGCTGCCCATCGTCATGGACGCCTCGGCCTGCGCCTGGCGCATGAAGACCTATCTGGGCGAGCGGCTCACGGTGCTGGACTCGGTGGAGTTCCTGCACGATGCCGTGCTGCCCCGCCTCTCGCCCGCCAAGCAGGCCCAGTCGGTGCTGGTCCACGTCAATTGCGGTGCGCGCAAGATGGGCCTGGACGACAAGATGGTGGGACTGGCCAAGGCCTGCGCCTCCCAGGTGGTGACGCCGGACGGTGTCGGCTGCTGCGGCTTCGCCGGCGACAAGGGCTTCACCAATCCGGAACTCAACGACCATGCGCTCCGCCATCTCGCCCCCCAGGTGCCGAAGGACTGCGAGGCCGGCTATTCCTCCAACCGCACCTGCGAGATCGGCCTGGCCGACCACGCCGAATTGCCCTACCGCTCCATCGTCTACCTGCTGGACCGCACCACGCGGTAAGGACTTGCCCACGCCGGCTCCTCGTGCCAGCTTCTCCTTAAGTTAAATACGCAAGGAGATGCCGGAATGAGCGAGCTGGTGTTGAGCCACGTGGAAAGCGGCGTTCAGGTGGTTCGCATGAACCGCCCGGACAAGAAGAACGCCCTGATCGGCGAGATGTACGCCGCCCTGGCCGAGGCCTTCGCCAAGGGCGAGGCCGACGACGAGGTGGCGGTCTTCCTGATTCTCGGCAGCCAGAATGATTTCTCGGCCGGCAACGACCTGCCCGACTTCCTCTCCTGGGAAGCGCTGACCGGGTCGGTGGCCGACCGCTTCATCCGCGCCGTGGCCGGGGCGAAGAAGCCGGTGGTGGCGGCGGTCCGGGGCGCGGCCATCGGCATCGGCTCGACCCTGCTGCCCCATTGCGATCTGGTCTATGCCGCGCCGGGCACCCGC
Organism: Magnetospirillum sp. ME-1; assembly: GCF_002105535.1. Taxonomy (GTDB): domain Bacteria; phylum Pseudomonadota; class Alphaproteobacteria; order Rhodospirillales; family Magnetospirillaceae; genus Phaeospirillum. The sequence continues at coordinate 950,021 of NZ_CP015848.1, forward strand.
TTCCACATGCCGTTCATCAATCTCGGCATCGTGCCGGAGGCCGGGTCCAGCCAGACCATGCCGCTGCTGGCCGGGCATCGCCGCGCCGCCGAGATGCTGATGCTGGGCGAGCCGTTCGGGGTGGAAACCGCCGAGGCCATCGGCCTGATCAACGGCGTGGTGCCGGGCGAGGATCTGGAGGAGACCGCCATGGCCGCCGCCCGCAAGCTGGCCGCCAAGCCGCGCGCCATCCTGCGCGAGATCAAGGCGCTGATGAAGACCCCGGCCGAGCCGATCATGGATCGCCTTTCGCGCGAGTCCAAGGTGTTCGACCAGTGCCTGAAGGGCGAAGCCCTGACCGAAGCAGTCTCCGCCTTCAAGGAAAAGCGGGCGCCCGATTTCTCCAAGTGCCGGTAGGCGTCGCTACTTCTTCATGATCCGGCTGACCGACAGCATGGCTTCCATGGGTCGGCGGCCGGGTGACGAAACCGAGGTGACCAGGGCCAGCGGCTGGCTGCCATCCTCGGCGAAGCGGCGGCCCAAGTCGCGGGCGAACCAATCGGACGGCATCAGATAATAGTCGGCGATCAGGCTGCCGGCCTCGTCGCGGGCGTCCAGCGCCAGCAATTGCGCCCCACCCTTGAGCCCGCCCCGCTCCACCATGGCCAGCAGATGGCGCTGCAGCGAGGAGGAATCGCCGTATTCCGACCACACGGTGCAGATACCGTCGCGTCCCGCCACCAGGGTCACGGCGCCCAGGCCGGGGCGGCGCAGCACGCGAACGACGCCGCTCCGTCCCTTGAGGAAGCTCTCGGCCACGTCGGGGGCGACGTCGGCGAAGCCGAACTCGCCGGTGGGCGAGGCGGCGGTATTGATGGCGTTGAAATCCCCCACGTTGAGAACGCAGATGCGTCCCAGCACCGCCACCGCCAGCCGTGACGTCTCGTCGCGGATTGCGAGGCCGCCCGGGGGCTGGGCGGCGGCCGGCAGGGTGAACAGGGCGAGAAGCAGGGCGAGGGCGGCACGTCTCATGGCTGCCTCAGTCCGATGGTGATGATGGCCTGAAGATCGGGGTTGGCGCTTTCCGAGGTGGTGACGATCACCCGCAATCCGGACGGCTCGCCGCCATGCCGGCCGACCAGCTCGTCACGGTAGGAGGCGGTGGGGACCAGATCGATGAAGCGCGACGTCAGCGGGCCCTTGGTCTCGCGCCCTCCGGCCTGGACGGTGAAATAGCGCCCCACCGCCGTCTTCAGGTCCTTTTCCACCTGGGCGTTGAGCGCGGACGACGATACCCGGCGAACGAAAACGGCGCATTGCTCGTCGGCGGGAACGATGGCCAGGGTGACGCCCGCCTCATCGCGGATATAGGCCTCGCCCTGCCGGCCCTGCAGGAAGGGCCGGGCCGCCTGATCGGGCAAACGGGGGAGGTAGAGTTCCCCGCCCGGCTGCATCTTCTCCCGCAATTTGTCCAGTGCCCCCACATGGGCGGCACAGCCCCGCACGAAGGTGGCCGAGGCGACCTCGGCGACGTTGCGGGGCGGCGGCTCGGCGGCGAGGACGGAGTGGCCGGCCGCGGCCAGCGCCAGGATCAGGGCGGAGAGGAGACGGGTCATGCGCATTGCCGCGGCATGAAGGTCTTGATCCGCATGTCCTGGTTGGTGACGTGCTCCACCAGGGCCTCCATCAGGGAATGGACACCCAGCAGGCAGTCGATCAGGCAATCGGCGGCGTGAATCTCGGCGACCACCTCCTCGGTGCGGGCGAGAAGGCGCTCGTGCTCCTGGCGATGGATGGCCAGGGCGGGAAAGCCGATGCGCTGCATCAGGCGTTCCTCGTCGGCGAAATGGGCCCGCAGATTGGCGATGAAGGTCGAGCAATAGGCCACGATCTCGTCCTTGGGCTCGTCCGAGGCCAGGGCGGCGCGCAAGGCGGCGGCCTCCTCGAAAAAAGCGCGGTGCTGGCCGTCCACGAGTGAATCGCCCAGGGCGAACTCATCGCTCCACCGGTATTGCCACAATGCGTTGCCGCTCATGACGTCTCGCACTCCCCCACAATGCCCGCCTGCCGCGAGCGCTGCCGCATCTTGCCCCAAGCGAAGTCGCATGCGCGGCGCCCCAGCCAGCCCTTGGGGTCCAGCCCGACCGCCTTGACGACCATACTCGCCGCCCGCTCGGCATGCACCTTGCCATAAAGCGCATAGGCGCGCGAGCCATACGCCGCATTGCAGCGCGCCCGATCATAGGCCATGCCGTCCGGTTCGTTGGCCGCATGCCAGGCGAAGGCCAGTTCGTCGTCGTCGCTCTCCCTGATCCGCCCCACCGCCACCATGACCCGGCGCCACAGCGGCAGGCGGTGGCGGGTCATGGTTTGGCGCATGGCGTCGTAGAACAGCTTGTAGTGCCGGAACTCGTCGCCGGCGATGCGGTGGCACAATTCGCGCAGGACGGGCTCGCGGCTGGCGTCCCGGACGGCCGAATAGAAGGACGAGGTCCCCGTCTCGACGATGCAGCGGGCCAGCAATTCGCCCGTGGCCGAACCGCGCACCGACGCTTCCGCCTCGACCGGAATGCGGTAGCCGTCGGCGAAGCGGCGAAACCGGACGGAAAAATCATAACCGGGATCGGCAAGCTCGGCGTAGCGCCCCAGGCTTTCGCCGTGGCGGATCTCGTCATCGCGCCATTGCCCCAGAAGCTTGACGAAATCGGGATCGTCGCGGAACACCCGGCCGAGATAGAGGGTGTAATCGGCGGCATTGCGCTCGACCATGGCGGCGGCCTTGACCACCATCAGAAGATCGGAATCCACCAGTCCGGGATCAAACCGATCCCAGCCGATGTCGTCCACGCACCATCTGCCGCCGAAATCCATGAGCCCCCGCTCCCCTTGAAGTATTCCATTCTGGGAGATAGGGGCGGATTTTCAAGACAAAAGGGCCGCCCCGCTAGGGGACGGCCCTTTCGAAAATCCGGATACCCCGTTCAGGCCACCGCGGCGACCATGGCCTCGGCGATCAGGGCCAGACGCTGTGCCTGAGCCTTGTCACGCTCGTTGCCGGCGTTCTCCAGGGCTTCCTTGGCGGCCTTCTTGCGGGCCTCGGCCATCTCGGCGGTCAGCTCGGCCACCGGAATGGCTTCCTCGGCCAGCACGGTGATGCGCTCCTCGTTGACCTCGGCGAAACCGCCGGCCACGAAGATGGAGGACGAGACCTTGCCGCCGTCATGGATGTCGATGACACCCGGACGCACGGTGGTGATCATCGGGGCGTGCAGCGCCAGGGCACCGAAGTCGCCTTCGCCGCCGGGCACCACGACCATGTCCACCTTGGACGAAACCAGAAGCTTCGCCGGGGACACCAATTCGAACTGAATCTTCTCGGCCATGCCGCGATTCCTTTAACTTTTTAGCGGCGGGCACCCGCGGGCGCCCGCCCCTAATTATTCCCGAAAGCCTTAGGCCGCTTCGGCGGCCATCTTCTTGGCCTTCTCGATCACCTCGTCGATGCCGCCGACCATGTAGAAGGCAGCCTCGGGCAGGTGATCGTACTCGCCGGCGCACAGCGCCTTGAAGCCCTTGATGGTGTCTTCCAGAGCCACCAGCTTGCCCGGCGAGCCGGTGAAGACTTCGGCCACGTGGAAGGGCTGGGACAGGAAGCGCTGGATCTTACGGGCGCGCGACACGACCAGCTTGTCCTCTTCCGACAGCTCGTCCATGCCCAGGATGGCGATGATGTCCTGGAGCGACTTGTAGGTCTGCAGGATGCGCTGCACGTCGCGGGCGGTCTGGTAGTGGTCGGCACCGACGACGCGGGGGTCGAGAACGCGGGACGTGGAGTCGAGCGGATCCACGGCCGGGTAGATGCCCAGCTCGGCGATCTGACGATTCAGCACGGTGGTGGCGTCCAGGTGGGCAAACGACGTGGCCGGAGCCGGGTCGGTGAGATCGTCGGCCGGCACGTAAATGGCCTGCACCGAGGTGATCGAGCCCTTCTTGGTCGAGGTGATGCGCTCCTGCAGGGCGCCCATGTCGGTGGCCAGGGTCGGCTGGTAACCCACCGCGGAGGGGATGCGGCCCAGCAGCGCGGACACTTCCGAGCCGGCCTGGGTGAAGCGGAAGATGTTGTCCACGAAGAACAGCACATCCTGGCCTTCCACGTCGCGGAAGTACTCGGCGACGGTCAGGCCCGACAGGGCGACGCGGGCACGGGCACCCGGGGGCTCGTTCATCTGGCCGTACACCAGGGCCACCTTGGAACCCGGGCCGTCCAGCTTGATGACGCCCGACTCGATCATTTCGTGATAGAGGTCGTTGCCTTCGCGGGTACGCTCACCGACGCCGGCGAACACGGAGTAACCGCCGTGCGCCTTCGCGATGTTGTTGATCAGCTCCATGATCAGCACGGTCTTGCCCACGCCGGCGCCGCCGAACAGGCCGATCTTGCCGCCCTTGCAGTACGGAGCCAGCAGGTCGATGACCTTGATGCCGGTGACCAGGATCTCGGTCTCGGTGGACTGGTCCACGAAGTCCGGGGCGTCGGCATGAATCGGCAGGGTCGACTTGTTGCCGATGGGGCCGCGCTCGTCGATGGGCTCGCCGATCACGTTGATGATGCGGCCCAGGGTCTCGGGGCCGACGGGCATCTGGATGGCGGCGCCGGTGTCCACCACTTCGGTGCCGCGGGTCAGGCCGTCCGTGGAGTCCATGGCGATGGTACGCACGGTGGACTCGCCCAGATGCTGAGCGACTTCGAGAACCAGCTTCTTGCCCTGATGATCCAGGTGAAGCGCGCTGAGGATGGCCGGCAGCTGGCCGTCGAAGCGCACGTCCACGACGGCGCCCAGGACCTGGGTGATCGTGCCGACGTTCTTGTTTGCCATGGTGTGCTCCTAGTCTTCCGTCACAGCGCTTCGGCGCCGGAGATGATTTCGATCAGTTCCTTGGTGATCTGGGCCTGGCGCGACCGGTTGTACTTGATCGCCAAGGCATTGATCATTTCGCCCGCGTTGCGAGTCGCGTTGTCCATCGCGGTCATGCGCGCGCCCTGCTCCGAAGCCTGGCTTTCCAGCAAGGCGCGGAACATCTGGGTAGCCAGATTGCGCGGCAGGATCTCGGCCAGGATTTCCTCCTCGCCGGGCTCGAACTCGTAGATGGCCTTGGGTCCGGCATCGGACTTGGCGGCCTGTTCGGGCACCGGGAAGGGAATCACCTGCTGGCGGGTCACTTCCTGCGAGATGGCCGACTTGAACTTGTTGTAGACCACGGTGCAGACATCGAACTCTTCGCCGTCGAACATGGCGGAGACCTTCGACGCGACCTGATCGGCCTCGGCGAACACGATGCCCTTGCGGCCCAGGTTCTCGAAGCCTTCGATCATGTACTGGCCGTAGTCGCGGCGCAGCTGCTCGCGGGCCTTGCGGCCCACCGGCATGATCTTGATGGTCTTGCCCTGCTTCAGCAGGTCGGCGGCCATCGCCTTGGTGGCGCGGACGATGGACGAGTTGAAGCCACCGCACAGACCGCGATCGGCGGTGACCGCCACGATCAGGTGCACCTTGTCGCTTCCGGTGCCGGAGATCATGCGGGGCGCGCCCGACTGGCCAGCCAGCGAGGCGGCCAGGGTGCCCAGCATGCGCTCCATGCGCTCGGCGAAGGGGCGCGCCGCCTCCGCCGCGGTTTGCGCGCGGCGGAGCTTGGATGCGGCGACCATCTTCATGGCCGAGGTGATCTTACGCGTCGATTTGACGCTTACGATCTTCAGCCTTAGGTCCTTGAGGCTCGGCATAACCTACACTCCCAAGGGGCGATTAAGCGAAGGTCTTGGCGAACGAGTCGAGGAACGCCTTGAGCTTCTCTTCGGTCTGGGCGCTGATCTGCTTCTCGGAGGCGATGGTGGAGAGGATCTCCGGGGCCTTCGAGCGGATCTCGGCGAGCAGCGACGATTCGAAGCGGCCGACCTGGCGCACCTCGATCTTGTCCAGATAGCCCTTCACGCCGGCGTAGATGGAAATGACTTCCTCTTCGGTGGGCATGGGGGAGAACTGGGGCTGCTTCAGCAGTTCGGTCAGACGCGCGCCGCGGTTCAGCAGCTTCTGGGTGGCCGGGTCCAGGTCGGAAGCGAACTGCGCGAAGGCAGCCATTTCACGATACTGGGCCAGTTCCAGCTTGATCGAGCCCGCAACCTGCTTCATCGCCTTGATCTGGGCGGCGGAGCCGACGCGCGACACCGACAGACCGACGTTCACGGCGGGGCGGATGCCCTTATAGAACAGTTCGGTTTCCAGGAAGATCTGGCCGTCGGTGATCGAGATCACGTTGGTGGGGATGTAGGCGGACACGTCGTTGGCCTGGGTCTCGATGACCGGCAGGGCGGTCAGCGAGCCGGCACCGGCGGCGTCGCCCATCTTGGCGGCGCGCTCGAGCAGGCGCGAGTGCAGGTAGAACACGTCGCCCGGATAGGCTTCGCGGCCCGGCGGACGGCGGAGCAGCAGCGACATCTGACGGTAGGCGACGGCCTGCTTCGAGAGATCATCATAAATGATCAGGGCGTGCATGCCGTTGTCGCGGAAGTACTCGCCCATGGTGCAGCCGGCGTAAGGCGCGATGAACTGCAGCGGAGCGGGCTCCGACGCGGTCGCGGCCACCACGATGGTGTAGTCCATGGCGCCGTAATCGGTCAGGGTCTTGACGATCTGGGCGACGGTGGAGCGCTTCTGACCGACGGCGACGTAGATGCAGAACAGCTTCGCCTTCTCGTCGTTGGCGTCGTGCCAGCGCTTCTGGTTGATGATGGTGTCGACCAGGATGGCGGTCTTGCCGGTCTGGCGGTCACCGATGACCAGCTCGCGCTGGCCGCGGCCGACGGGGATCAGGGCGTCCACGGCCTTGATGCCGGTGGACATGGGCTCGTGCACCGACTTACGCGGAATGATGCCCGGGGCCTTGACGTCCACGCGCTGGCGGGAGGTCGCCTCGATGGGGCCCTTGCCGTCGATGGGATTGCCCAGCGCGTCCACGACGCGGCCCAGCAGGCCCTTGCCGACCGGAACGTCCACGATGGAGCCGGTCCGCTTGACGACGTCGCCTTCCTTGATGTTGCGGTCGTCGCCGAAAATCACGATACCGACGTTGTCGGTCTCGAGGTTCAGCGCCATACCCTTGATGCCGCCGGGGAATTCGACCATCTCGCCGGCCTGGACCTTGTCGAGGCCGTGCACGCGGGCGATACCGTCACCGACAGACAGCACCTGACCGACCTCGGCAACTTCCGCCTCGGTCCCGAAGGTGGCGATCTGTTGCTTGAGGATTGCGGAGATTTCCGCGGCGCGGATTTCCATTATCCAACCCCTTTCATAGCGAGCTTGAGATGCTGCAGCTTCGTCTTCAGCGAGCTGTCAACCATGCGGGAACCGACCTGAACCACCAGGCCGCCCAGCAAGCTGGGATCAACCTTGACGTCGACGGCGACATTGCCGCCGAAGGCCGCCTTGAGGGCGGTGGTGAGGGCGTCTTGCTGGGCCGGCGTGAGAGCCACGGCGGAAGCCACCGTCGCGGACTTTTCGCCACGACGGGCCGCCAACCGGCCGAGATAGGAAGCGATCACCCCCGAGAGGGTGAACAGCCGGCGGTTCTTGGCCGCCAGCCCGAGAAACTTGGAGGTCAGCTCCGAGAAACCGGCGGCCTTGGCAACGGCGGAAATCGCCGCTCCCTGCTGCTCGCGGCTGAGAACGGGGCTGTCGACGACCCGGCGCAGGTCAGCGCTTTCGCGCAGCATGGCCTGGAGCGTCTTGAGGTCGCCAGCCACCTGGTCGAGGGAGCCGGAAGAATCGGCCAACTCGAAGAGAGCGGTGGCATAGCGGTCGGCGATCACGCCAATAGTTTCGGAAGGCACCTGGGCAAGTCCTTGGATAGGGTCGAACCGGCAGCCGTAACCTATTGAAAGGCAACATAATTCTGGCGCCTGCAGGAATAGCCCCCCTGTCGGCGCGTCGGTTAACTAGCACATCGGGTTTTGCGTTGCAAGACGACTCCTGCCCATTCGGGGGAGGAGAGGCAATTATCCTCATCAAGCCGAACGCAAGGCTGCGCGCCGAAATGGGGGTGGGAGGCCGGGTGGGAGGACCTACCCGCCTCCCACATTTTTTTCCTGACCGTTCCGCGGCAGCGATAATCCGGGGCTCCCATTCCGAGCTGAAGCGGAAACAACGCCTCGTTTTGTCATCCCGACGACCACCGGGAGGAGGGATCTCATCCTGCTCCGGCGGATATGATTCGGCGAAGCCGTGTCATGCGGAGATCCCTCGCAGACGCTCGGGATGACAGACAGGCTATTGCGCCTCGAAGGCGGCCACCGCGTCCAGCAGGATCTGGCCGTAGCGCTCGCGCTTGGCCTCGCCCAGGCCGGCGATGCCGTCCAGTTGGTCCGCGCGGCGGGGACGACGCCGGGCGATGTCCACCAGGGTGGAATCGTGCCAGATGACGTAGGGCGGCACCCCTTGCGCCTTGGCCAGGGCCTGACGCTCGGCCCGCAGATGCTGGAACAGGGCCTCGTCGGCGGGATCGGTCAGCGACGCGGCTGCTTTCTTGGCCGAAACCGTCTTGGACCTGCCCTTGGCCGGCAAGGGATCGCGGCGCAGATCGATGCGGATTTCGCCGCGCAGCAGCGGGCGGCAGGCCTCGGTCAGCTTGAAGGCGCCGTGGCCCTCGGTGTCGATGGCCAGCATGCCGGCGGCCACCAGTTGGCGGAGCACCGAGCGCCATTGCTCGGCCGGCAGTTCGGTGCCGATGCCGTAGGTGCTGAGGCGCTCGTGGCCGAAGCGGCGGATCTTGTCGTTGTCCTTGCCCAGCAGCACGTCGATGACGTGACCGGCCCCGAAGCTTTCGCCGGTGCGATAGACGCAGGACAGGGCCTTGCGCGCCTGCTCGGTGCCGTCATAGGTGGCCACCGGCTCCAGGCAGGTGTCGCAATTGCCGCAAGGCGCGGCACCCGTCTCGCCGAAATACTCCAGCAGCACCTGGCGGCGGCAGCGGGCGGTCTCGCACAGGCCGAGCAGAGCGTTGAGCTTGGCCCACTCGATGCGCTTCTGGCCTTCCGAGGCCTGGCTCGACGCGATGAACTGGCCCAGCTTGCCCACGTCCTCCAGGCCATAGGCCATCCAGGCGTCGGCGGGTCGGCCGTCGCGCCCGGCGCGCCCCGTCTCCTGGTAATAGGCCTCCAGGCTCTTGGGCAGGTCCAGATGGGCCACGAAGCGCACGTCGGGCTTGTCGATGCCCATGCCGAAGGCGATGGTCGCCACCATGACGATACCCTCCTCCCTGAGGAAGCGCTCCTGGTTGGCGGCCCGCGCCGACTGGTCGAGCCCGGCATGATAGGGCAGCGCCGTATAGCCCTTGCCCGCCAGCCAGGAGGCGATCTCCTCCACCTTGGCCCGGGATAGGCAGTAGACGATGCCCGATTCAGCCCCCGGCCCGCCGTGCTCGGCCTCGAGGAAGCGCAACAGCTGCTCGCGGGCGTTGTTCTTGGGCGCGATGCGGTAGCGGATGTTGGGCCGGTCGAAGCCGGCGACGAAGTGCCGCCCGTCCTGAAGATTGAGGCGCTCGGCGATGTCCCTGCGGGTGGGACCGTCGGCGGTGGCGGTCAGCGCGATGCGCGGCACGGCCGGAAAGCGTTCGTGCAGCAGGGCCAGTTGCAGATATTCGGGACGGAAATCATGCCCCCATTGCGAGACGCAATGGGCCTCGTCGATGGCGAACAGGGCGATGCGGCACTGGTCCAGCAGGGAGAGGAAGCCGGGCAGCACCAGGCGTTCCGGCGCGACATAGACCAGATCCAGCTCGCCGGCCTGCATGCGGCGCTCGATGACCTGGACTTCATCGAAACTGCGGGCGGAGTTGAGCGCGGCGGCGCGCACGCCCAGCTGGTTCAACGCCTCCACCTGATTCTGCATCAGGGCGATCAGCGGCGAGACCACCACCGCCACCCCGTCGCGGCACAACGCCGGCACCTGATAGCACAGGGATTTTCCCGCCCCCGTCGGCATCAAGACCAGGGCATCGCCGCCCGCCACCACGTGGTCGATGACGTCCTTCTGCTGGCCGCGGAAGGCGGGAAAGCCGAAGACATGATTGAGGACGTGAAGGGGAGCGGGCATGAAAATCCTTAAAGCGAGCCGTCTTCGGCATCCATATGGTGCGGGACGTCCATACCCCGGTGAAGAATGCGGACGACGAAGATGCCGCTCGTCTCCATCAGGTAGAAAACGATATGCCGGCCATGCTCGTGGCGCAGCAGACCCGCCGTGGCAAGCTCCGCCGGACGGCCCAGGCGGGGGTTGTCGGCCAGGGAGTACAGGCAATCGCGCAGCCCGAGGAAATAGGCATCCGCCCGCGCCTCGCCGAAGGTCTGGGCGGAATAGACGTAGATACGGCCAAGGTCGTCGGCGGCCTTGTTGGAAAGGACGTATTCAGCCATGGGCGAGGCGGGACTTTGCCTCGGCCATGATGTCTTCGGCCTTGCGCGGGCTGCGGCCGCTATCCAGCCCTTCGGCGATGGCGGCCTCCAGAACCTGACGCCGCTGCTGGTCACGGCGGATCAGGTCACGGACATAGTCGCTGGCATTGGCGTAAACACCGCCCTTGACTTGGGAATCCACCCATTCGCGCATGGGATCGGGCAGGGATACGTTCATGGTCGCCATGACGAACTCCTTGACGCTGAAATATGGCAAACTTTGCCATACCTTGCCGCTCAAGAAAAGCTATAGGGATCGACGTCCACCTGGACGCGCACACTTTTAGGGGGGGCGGCGCGGGAAAGCCAGTCGCGCAGCAGGGCCTGGAGGTTCACCGCCCGGCTGCTTTGCACCAGGAAGCGGCGGCGATGCCTGCCGCGCAGCAGGGCCATGGGCGCGGGCGCCGGCCCCAGCACCTGCACGCCCTCCGCCCGGGGCGCCGCCTTGGCCAGGGTGCGGGCGTAGGACTCCACCACCCCCACGTCGGGCCCCGACAGGATCAGGGCGGCGAGGCGGCCATAGGGGGGCATGCCGGCGGCGCGGCGCAGTTCGGCTTCCCGCGCGATGAAGGCGTCGCGCTCGCCCGAGCGCAGCGCGCGCATCACCGGATGGTCGGGCTGGTAGGTCTGGAGCAGCACGCGGCCCGGTCGCTCGGCGCGGCCGGCGCGCCCCGCCACCTGGGACAAAAGCTGATGGGTGCGCTCGCCCGCCCTGAGGTCGCCGCCCTCCAGCCCCAGATCGGCATCCACCACCCCCACCAGGGTCAGCATGGGGAAGTGATAGCCCTTGGCGACGATCTGGGTGCCCACCAGCAGGTCGATCTCGTGGTCGGAGACCCGGCGCACGAACTCGGCCGCCGCGTGGGGGCCGGTGCAGGTGTCCGAGGTCATCACCGCGATGCGGGCGTTGGGGAACAGCAGGGCGGCTTCCTCCGCCACCCGCTCCACGCCGGGGCCGCAGGCGGCGAAATTGGCCTCGGCCTCGCATTCCGGGCATTTTTCGGGCAGCCGGATATGGTGGCCGCAATGGTGGCAGACCAGCCGCCCCGCCGATCTGTGCTCCACCAGCCAGGCGGTGCAATGGGGGCATTGCAGCCGGTGGCCGCAGGTGCGGCACAGCGTCAGCGGCGCATAGCCCCGGCGGTTGAGATACAGCATGGCCTGCTCGCCCGCCGCCATCACCTCTTCCAGCGCCTCCACCAGCCGGGGCGACAGCCAGCGGCCCCTTGGCGGCGGATGGCGGCGCAGATCCACCGGGAGGATGTCGGGCATCACCGCTCCGGCATGGCGGTCGGGCAGATGCACCAATTGGTAGCGGCCGGCCTGGACGTTGGCGAGGCTTTCCAGCGACGGCGTGGCCGAGGCCAGGATGGCGGGGAAATTCCCCAGCCGGGCGCGGACCACCGCCATGTCGCGGGCGTGGTAGCAGACGTGGTCCTCCTGCTTGAAGGCCTGGTCGTGCTCCTCGTCCACCACGATCAGGCCGAGATTTTGGAACGGCAGGAACAGGCCCGAGCGGGCGCCGACCACGATGGCGGCCTCGCCCGAGGCCACCGCCCGCCAGGTCTTGCGCCGGGTGGCGTCGCCCAGGTCGGAATGCCACAGGGCGGGCTTGACCCCGAAGCGCTTGCGGAAGCGCTCCAGCCACTGGGCCGACAGCGCGATCTCGGGCAGCAGCACCAGCACCTGGCGGCCGGCCGCCAGGCATGCCGCCACCGCCTCGAAATACACCTCGGTCTTGCCCGAGCCGGTGACCCCGTCGATCAACTGCACAGAAAAACCGCGCCCCAGAGCGTCCACCAGGGCGTCGGCCGCCTCCTGCTGGGCCGGCGACAGTTCGGCGCGCTGCTGGGCAAGATCAGGCGGCGCAAAGGCGCGGGGCGGCGGCAGTTCGACGGTTTCCAGCACGCCCGCCTCGGCCAGCCCCTTGACCACCGCCGGCCCCACCCCGGCCTCGCGGGCCAAGTCGGCCGCCGACAGCGGCGGCAGGCGGCCCGCCGCCTCGATCACCTTGCGCCGGGCGGGCGTCTCCTTGACGTCGGGGGGCGAGGCGGCAAGACGAAGGGCCAGATGGGGGGCGGCGGGCTCCAGGGCCGAGGGCACGCTCATGGCCATCTTCAGCACCGCGCCGGGGGGCGCAAGGGTGTAGGACGCCACCCAATCGACGAAGCGCCGCGTCACCTCGGGCAGGGGGGGCGCGGCGAGGCGGCGCGCCACCGGACGCAGCTTTCCCATCTCCACCTTGCCATCGCCCGCCCCCCAGACCACGCCCGTCACCAGACGGTTGCCCAGCGGCACCTCGACGAAATCGCCGGGATGCAGGGGCTCGGAGCCCACGGCGTAATCGTAGGCTCCGCCGAGCGGCAGAGGCAGCATCACGGCGACGCGATGACCTGGATTGAACAGGCAGGGGGTTGAAGTGGCGGACATGGCGTGCATAAGCTACGGAACAAGGGAGAACCAGGGAAGGAATATTGGTCATGGCGCGCAAGCGCGACGACGCCGCGTTGCATCTGCCGCTGCCCGACGAACGGCAGGTCATGGCATTCCTGCAGGCCCATCCCGACTTCCTGGTCCGCCACCCCGACCTGCTGCTGTCGCTGTCGCCGCCGTCGCGCTGGGCCGAGGACGACGGCGTGCTGGACATGCAGGTATTCATGATCGAGCGCCTCAGAGACGAGGTGGAGCGGGTCCGGGGCGCCGCCGAGCACCTGATCCACACCTCGCGCTCCAACATGTCCATCCAGACCCGCACCCACCGCGCCGTGCTGTCCATCTTAAGCGCCGACAACATGGCCGAGCTGGTGGAAGCGGTGTCCGACGACCTGCCGGCGCTTTTGGACGTGGACGTGGCGACGCTGTGTTTCGAGAAGACCGAGGAAGCGCTGCCCGAGCTGATGGCCCCGGGCATCCTTACCCTGCCGGTGGGTACCGTCGTCCAGATCATGGGCGGCGCCGACCGCGACTGCGCGCTGACCGAGGAGATGCCGGGCGACCCCGCTCTGTTCGCCGGCGGCGCCGGTCTGGTGCAATCCTCGGCCGTGGTCCGCCTGTCGCCGGGCGGGCGCTCGCCCGAAGGCGCCATGGCGCTGGGCTCGCGCTTTGGGCGCACCTTCCATGCCGGCCAGGCCACCGAACTGATCACCTTCCTGGCCCGCGTGGTCGAGGGCTCGGTACGACGTTTCGTGGGGTAGCGTTCCAGCGAATGGGGGATGGCATGGATTTCATGACCGCGGTTAAGACCTGTATCGGCAAGTACGCCACCTTCCAGGGCCGGGCATCCCGTTCGGAATACTGGTACTTCACCCTGTTCATGCTCATCCTTAACCTGATTTCCGGAGTGATCGCCGGCGCCTCCCTCGGCGTGCTGGCGGTGCTGCCCTTGGTCCTGACCATCGCCCTGTTCGTGCCCGCACTGGCGGTGTCGGTCCGCCGGCTGCACGATCTGGACAAGTCGGGCTGGTGGGTCCTGATCATCCTGATTCCGCTGATCGGCGGCCTGATTCTGCTGTTCTGGGCCTGCAAGCGGGGGACCGAGGGGCAGAACATGTACGGCAGCGATCCCTTGTGGACCGCACTGATCCCCGCGCCGTAATCCACACGGGCCATGCCGCCGACCCCCATCCATTTCGCGGCCAAGGCCGACCTCGCCCGCGCGGTGGAGTCGTGGAAGCAATGGCTGGGGGCGGAAAAGCGGGCGTCCGGCCATACGCTGGACGGCTATGGCCGCGACCTTGCCGCCTTTCTGACCTTCCTGACCGGGCATCTGGGGGCCGAGCCCGATCTGGCCGCCCTGAACGGTCTGGGGGCGGGGGATTTTCGCGCCTTTCTGGCGCGGCGCACCGATGACGGGCTGGGGCGTTCGTCCCTGGCCCGGCTGATGAGCACGCTGCGCGGCTTCTTCAAGTTCCTCGACCGCCACGGGCTGGTCCACAACCCGGCCATCACGGCGGTGAAGTCGCCCCGCCCGCCCAAGTCGGTGCCCAAGCCGCTCGCCCCCGACGAGGCGCTGGAGGCCCTGGCCAGCGCCGGCGAGTTGCATGACGAGCCCTGGCTGGCGGCCCGCGACGTGGCTCTGTTCACCCTGCTCTACGGCGCCGGGCTGCGCCTGGGCGAAGCCCTGTCGCTCTTGCGCCGCGACCTGCCCCGCGGCGACACCATGGTCATCACCGGCAAGGGCAACAAGCAGCGCGTCGTGCCCGTCCTGCCGGTGGTCCGGGACGCCATCGCCGATTACCTGAAGCGCCTGCCCTATCCCGCCGATGCCGACATGCCGCTGTTCCTGGGCGCCCGCGGCGGCCCGCTCAATCCCGGCGTGGTGCAGCGGCAGATGCGCCGCCTTCGCCTGCTGATGGGCCTGCCCGACACCGCCACGCCGCACGCCCTGCGCCACTCCTTCGCCACCCACCTGCTGGCCGGCGGCGGGGATTTGCGGACCATCCAGGAATTGCTGGGCCATTCCTCGCTGTCCACCACCCAGCGCTATACCGAGGTGGATGCCGCCCGTCTCACCCGCGTCTACCGGGACGCCCATCCGAGGGCCAAGGCATGAGCCTCGTCATCTCCTTCGATCTCCCCACCGAGGCCGACACCATGGCGCTGGGCCGCCGGCTGGCCGCCCTGGTCCGCCCCGGCGACGTCATCGCGCTTTCGGGCACGCTGGGCACCGGCAAGAGCACGCTCGCCCGCGCCCTGATCCGGGCGCTCACCGACGACGACGAGGAGGTGCCCAGCCCCACCTTCACCCTGGTGCAGCAATACGAGACCGAAGCGGGGCTGGTCTGGCATTTCGACCTCTACCGCCTGGACAAGCCCGACGACGCCCTGGAACTGGACATCGAGGAGGCCTTCGCCGAGGGTATCAGCCTGATCGAATGGCCGGACCGGCTGGGGCCGCATCTGCCGCGCAAGCGCCTGGACGTTTCGCTGCAACAGGGCGAGGCCGGGCTGGGCCGCCACGCCACGCTCACCGCCTTTGGCCCCTGGGCCGAGCGCCTTGGAGATTTCCTGCATGAGTGACCGCGAGGACCTGATCCGCTCCTTCCTGACCAAGGCCGGTTGGGGCACGGCCAAGCGCGGAAAGCTGGCCGGCGACGCCAGCTTCCGCCATTACGACCGTCTGCTGCGCGGCACCGAGCCCGCCGTGCTGATGGACGCCCCGCCGCCCAAGGAGGACGTGCGACCCTTCGTGCGCATCGCCCGGCACCTGAAGGCGCTGGGCCTCTCCGCCCCCGATCTGCTGAGCGTTGACGAGGAGAACGGCCTGCTGCTGCTGGAAGACCTGGGCGACGCCACCTATACCCGCCTGCTGGACGCCGATCACGACGAGGCGGCACTCTACGCCCTGGCCACCGACGTGCTGGCCGAGATCGCGGCCAGGCCCGATGCGGTACTGGCCGGCACGCCGCCCTATGACGACGAGCGCCTGCTGACCGAGGCCTGCCTGCTGACCGACTGGTACATGCCCGCCATGGCCGGCAAGGAAACCGAGGCGGGCGCGCGGGCCGAATACGTGGAGATCTGGCAGCGCCTGCTCCCCGTCGCCCGCATGGTCCCCGACACATTGGTGCTGCGCGACTTCCATGTGGACAACCTGATGCTGCTGGACCGCAAGGGCCTTGCCGCCTGCGGGTTGCTGGACTTCCAGGACGCGGTGATCGGGCCCATGACCTACGACCTGATGAGCCTGCTGGAAGATGCGCGCCGCGACATCGACCCGGTGATGATCGAGATCATGAAGGGCCGCTTCCTCAAGCGTTTCCCCCACATCGACCGCGCCGTGTTCGAGGCGTCGTGGGCGGTGATGGCCGCAAGCCGCCACGCCAAGGTGATCGGCATCTTCACCCGCCTGTGCCGGCGCGACGGCAAGCCCTCCTATCTGGTCCACATTCCCCGCGTCTGGCGCCTGCTGGAAGGGGCCTGCAAGCATCCGGTGCTGGCCGAGCTGACCCGGTGGCTGGACCGCCACATCCCCACGGAGACGCGCGGAGTGCCCGCCCCATGAGCGCTCACATCACCCACGCCATGGTTCTGGCGGCGGGTCTCGGCCTGCGTATGCGGCCCATCACGCTGACTACGCCGAAGCCGCTGGTCAATGTCGCCGGACGCACCATGCTGGACCGGGCACTGGACCATGTGGAGCGCGCCGGCATCGACGAGATCGTGGTCAACACCCACTGGCTGGCCGACAAGGTGGCCGAGCATCTGGCGGGAAGGGGCGGCATCACCATCTCCCACGAGCCGGACCTGCTGGAGACCGGCGGCGGGGTGGCCAAGGCACTGCCCCATCTCGGCCATTCCTCGTTCTTCGTGGTCAACAGCGACATCATCTGGACCGATGGCGACGTGCCGGCGCTCACCCGCCTCGCCCGCATGTGGGACCCGGACCGCATGGACGCCCTGCTGCTGCTGCAAAAGGTGGAGACGGCCGTCGGCTACGAGGGCAAGGGCGACTTCTTCCTCGACGCAGCCGACGTGCCCCATCGCCGGGGCGAAGCCCCTTCGGCGCCCACCCTGTTCTCCGGCGTGCAGGTACTGCACCACCGCCTGTTCGAGGGCGCGCCCGAGGGCAAGTTCTCGCTCAACGTCCTCTACGACCGGGCGGCGGCGGCCAGACGCCTGTTCGGGCTGGTCCACGACGGCAGGTGGTACCACGTGGGAACGCCCGAGGCCCTGCCCGAGGTCGAGCGGCTGCTGTCGGCCTGATCCCCCGTCATTCCGAGCGCATGCGAGGAATCTCATCCTGGACCGGCAGTGCCGATTCTGAAAAGCCGTTCCAGGATGAGATCCCTCCTCTCGTTGGTCGTCGGGATGACAATTCAGAACCTCCCGGTATGACAATTCGGTTGGGGACCATTTGGCCCATTGCCCCCCGGCCTCGCCTCGGCTAAAAGATTTCGTCGTCGCAACGAATGAGTGGATTGATGGGCGTTACCCTGAAACCGGTGCAAGCTCTCGACCTCTGGCGCGGAGCCATCGTCGAAAGCGTCCGGCGTGACGCTCCCGACCTGTCGGCCCGCCAGATGGCGCTGCTGCTCACCGTCTATCTCACGCCGCCGCCCCACACGGTGCGCGGCCTGGCGACCACGCTCAACATCTCCAAGCCGGCCATCACCCGCGCACTCGACCGCCTGACCGAGTTCGGTCTGGTCAAGCGCAAGGTGGACGACCAGGACCGCCGCTCGGTTCTGATCCAGCGCACGGTCAAGGGCTCGGTGTTCCTGCGCGAATTCGGCGAGATCATCGTCGTCGCCGGCGCGGACGCCGCCGAGGCGGGCTGAGTTTCCGAATTGTCATCCTGAGGCGAAGCCGAAGGATCTTTCAGCCTGAGGCGGGAGCCGCCCATGCGTGAAAGACTCTTCGCGCTGCTCAGAGTGACACGCACACCGGATGTATGGAAAGGGTGGGAGACCGGACACGACCCGGACCGGAAATCGTTACGGCTGCTTCCTTCCGGACCTGACCGGGTTGGCGACGGGTCCGTCCATGCCGATCTCCCGGGGCGGACCATAAGAGCAACCGGCAGCCCATTGCAAGGCCGATTCGAGTCATGACCCGCATCCTCGCCGTCCTCGGCCCCACCAATACCGGCAAGACCCACTTCGCCATGGAGCGCATGCTGGCCCATGCCAGCGGCATGATCGGCTTTCCCCTGCGGCTCCTGGCGCGCGAGAACTACGACCGCATCGTGCGCCTCAAGGGCGCGGGCCAGGTGGCACTGATCACCGGCGAGGAGAAGATCATCCCGCCCCATCCGCGCTGGCTGGTCTGCACGGTGGAATCCATGCCGCTGGACCGGAGGGTGGCGTTCCTGGCCGTGGACGAGATTCAGCTCTGCGCCGATCCTGAGCGCGGCCACATCTTCACCGACCGCCTGCTGCATGCCAGGGGCGATGCCGAGACCCTGTTCCTGGGGGCCGAGACCATCAAGCCCCTGATCCGCCGGCTGGTGCCGGGCGTCGAGTTCATGAGCCGTCCGCGCTTTTCCCAGCTGAGCCATGTGGGGGCGAAGAAGCTGGGCCGCCTGCCGCCGCGCTCGGTGCTGGTGGCGTTTTCGGCCGCCGAGGTCTATTCCATGGCCGAGTTCGTCCGCCGCTCCAGGGGCGGCGCGGCGGTGGTGCTGGGCGCGCTTTCCCCTCGCACCCGCAACGCCCAGGTGGGCATGTACCAGGCGGGCGAGGTGGACTACATCGTCGCCACCGACGCCATCGGCATGGGGCTCAACATGGACGTGGACCATGTGGCCTTCGCGTCCTTGCGCAAGTTCGACGGACGCGCCCCCCGCCCGCTGGAGCCCACCGAGATCGCCCAGATCGCCGGCCGCGCCGGGCGGCACATGAACGACGGCACCTTCGGCACCACGCTGGACGCCGGGACCATCGCGCCCGAAATCGCCGAGCAGGTGGAGACCCACCGCTTCGATCCCTTGAAGACCCTCTACTGGCGCAATTCCGACCTGCGCTTCGCCTCCGTCCCCGCCCTTCTGGCCAGCCTGGACCGGCCGCCGGAGAAACCCGGCCTGCTGCGCGCCCGCGACGCCGACGACCAATTGGCGCTGGCGGCGCTGTCCCAGGACGAGGAGATCGTGAAGCTCGCCAATCACCCCGAGCGGGTCAGGCTGCTGTGGGAGGTCTGCCGCGTCCCCGATTTCCGCAAGGTGATGGACGAATCCCACACCCGCCTGCTGGGCCGTATCTTCCGCCATCTGGCCGCACCCAAGGGGCGGCTGCCCACCGACTGGCTGGCCGAGAACATCAGGCGCATCGACCGCACCGACGGCGAGTTGGACGCCATCGTCCAGAGAATCGCCAACATCCGCACCTGGACCTACGTCTCCCATCGCAGCGACTGGGTCGCCGAGTCCGCCCATTGGCAGGAGGTGACCCGCGGCGTCGAGGACCGCCTGTCCGACGCTCTGCACCAGCGCCTCACCAACCGCTTCGTCGACAAGCGCACCGCCGTTCTGGTGCGGCGCATGAGGGACGGCGACGGCATGGAGGCCGAGATCGGCGACGGGGGCGAGGTACGGGTGGAAGGCGAGTTCGTCGGCCGCCTCAAGGGCTTTTGCTTCGAGGCCGACAAGGCCGAGACGGGCGCGGCGGCGCGCACCATGCAGGCCGCCGCGCTCCGCGCCCTGGTCCCCGAGGTGGAGCGCCGCCTGGCCCAGGCCCTGGCCGACCCGCCCGAGGCCTTCGACCTGGATCCGGACGGTCTGTCATGGCGCGGCGAAGTCCTGGCCCGCCTCGCCCCCGGTTTCGACGCCCTGCATCCCCAGGTGGAGGCGCCGCTGGGTGAGTTGCTGCCGCCCAAGGGCCGCGAGCGCCTGCGCAAGAAGCTGGGCGAGGTCTTGGGACTTTGGCTGGCCGCCCGCCTGCCCACGCTGTTCCGCCTGCCCGATGCCCCGCTCACGGGCGCGGCGCGGGGACTGGCCCACCAACTGGCCGAGGGGCTGGGCTCCATGCAAGCCGACGAATCCCTGGTCCGCACCCTGTCCCAGGATGATTCCCTGGCGCTGGCCCGCCTGGACATCCGGGTGGGGCGGCACGGGCTTTACATCCCCGCTCTTCTGAAGCCCAAGGCGCAGGCCCTGCGCGCCCTGCTGTGGCGCATCCACACCGGAGCTCCCGCCCCCGGCATCCCCGGCCCCCGTCCGGCGGTGATGGTGCCCGACGGCGTGCCCGCCGCCTTCTACGAAGCGGTGGGCTATGGCGTGCTGGGCAAGGTGGCGGTGCGCCGCGACGTGCTCGAACGCTTCGCCGCCCTGGCGCGTGCGAGCGCCCATTCCGGCCCTTTCCAGCCCAGCCACGAGATGCACTCGGCGCTGGGTCTGGGAATCGAGGCCACGGAAAGCGCGCTGGGCGCCCTGGGTTATGTGAAGGCGGGCGACGGGTTCAGGACGGGCAGGAAACCCCGACGCAAGGTCCGGCCGGACAAGCCCTCGGATTCGCCCTTCGCGGTGTTGAAGCAGCCGCGCTGAGAATTGGGCAGCCGCCCAAACCCGCTTGGAGGCATGCCTTCCAAACCTCTCTTTGCTTTTGTCTGTCATCCCGAGCGTATGCGAGGGATCTCATCCTGGAACAGCACTCCAGGACCGGCACCGCCAGGCCGGACGGAGATCCTTCGCTGCGCTCAGGATGACAAACGATGCCTTTACGCAAACAGATATGGCACGAACGACCGGTTGTTCTCGTCCACGCTGATATGGCTGCCGATGGGGGGGAAGGCGCGCTGGCGGCAATCGTCGCGCTCGCAGATGCGGCAATTGACGCCGATGGGCACGGCGGCCTGCTCGGAGGCGAGGTCGAGGCCGGCGGAATAGACCACGTCGGCGGCGTAGGCCGTCTCGCAGCCCAGACCCACGGCGAAATGGCGGTCGGGACGCAAGTAGGAACCGCCGCGTTTCGACACCGTGCGGGCGACGCAGATATAGGAGATGGAATCGGGCATGCGGGCCAACTGCACCAGGATCTTGCCGGGGCGGGCGAAGGCCTCGTGCACGTTCCACAAGGGGCAGGCGCCGCCGAAGCGGGTGAAGTGGAAGCGCGTCGCCGAATGCCGCTTGGTGATGTTGCCGGCCATGTCGACGCGCACGAAATAGAACGGCACGCCGCGTGCGCCGGGGCGCTGCAGGGTGGACAGGCGATGGGCCACCTGCTCGAAGCTGGCGCCGAAGCGGCTTTGCAGCTGCTCGATGTCGTGGCGCAGCAGCTTGGCCTGATTGGCGAAGGCCATGTAGGGCATCACCAGGGCGCCGGCGAAGTAATTGGCCAGCCCCACCCGGCAGATGGAGCGCGCGTCGTCCGACGACAGCTTGGCGCCGCCCACCACCTCCTCGATCAGTTCGTGATAGGCCAGCAGCGCCACCTGATGGGCCAGCTGGAAGGTGCGGCTGGGCACCGACAGCAGCGCGGAAAGGGACAGCGAGCCCGCGCCCGGCTCGAAGGTGCGCATGCCCGCCGTGTCGTCCTCGGCGACGATGCGCACGCGCACGCCGTGGCGGTTTTCCAGATAGGCCACCAGATCGTTGTGCATCTGGCCCAGGCGGAAGCCCTCGGCCTCCACCAGCGCTTCCGCCGCCTCGTCCAGGGTGCCGAAGTAGTTGTTGCAGTAATAGAAGAAGTCCCGAACCTCCTCGTAGGGGAAATGGGCGTGGCCGCCCCGCTCTTCCCCCGTGGCCGAGGACAGGTTCTCGGTCAGCGACTGCATGCGCTCGTCCAGCTGGCGGAAGGTCTGGTAGAGGGTCAGCACCCTCTTGGCCAGTTCCGGCGAGGCCGAGGCGGCGTTCCGGAGCTCGGACAGGCCGATGGAGCCCGAGCCGAACACCGGATCGTTCAGCGCCTCGCGCAGATCGGCCACCAGACGGGATTCCTCGTCCTCCACCAGGGTGGCGAGGTCCACGTCCAGCACCTTGGCGATGCGCAGCAGCACCGGCACCGTCAGCGGGCGCTGGTTGTTTTCGATCTGGTTGAGATAGCTGGGCGACACCTCCAGCAGCGCGGCGAGCGCCGCCTGGGACAGCTTCTTGCCGTCGCGCAGCCGCCGGAGCTTGTAGCCGAGAAACAGTTTCTTGTTCATGACCATAGGTTATAACCGCAGCCACCGATCTTCGCAACCTTAGCAACTTCGCAGAGCGGTGTTGCGAAGACCTTCGCAACACCGCCCTTTTCCCCGCGACTCCTGTTGCAGCCATGGGGCTTTGCGAATAAGACCGACGCCAATGTCACTCTGCCCGCCGGAGGCCCGCGTCCATGCACGAAATCATTCAGCAGCTCGAGGAAAAGAGGGAAGCCGCCCGGATGGGCGGCGGCGAGAAGCGCATCGCCGCCCAGCACAAGCGCGGCAAGCTCACCGCGCGTGAGCGTATCGAGCTTCTTCTCGACCCCGATTCCTTCGAGGAATGGGACATGTTCAAGGAGCATCGCTGCACCGATTTCGGCATGGATTCCGAAGACAACCTGATCCCCGGCGACGGCGTGGTCACCGGCTACGGCACCATCAACGGCCGTCTGGTCTTCGTGTTCAGCCAGGACTTCACCGTGTTCGGCGGCTCGCTGTCGGCGGCCCATGCCGAGAAGATCTGCAAGATCATGGACAAGGCGGTGCAGGTCGGCGCCCCGGTCATCGGCCTCAATGATTCCGGGGGCGCCCGCATCCAGGAAGGCGTGGACTCGCTCGCCGGCTATGCCGAGGTGTTCCAGCGCAACGTCATGGCGTCCGGCGTAGTGCCCCAGATCTCCATGATCATGGGCCCGTGCGCCGGCGGCGCCGTGTACAGCCCGGCCATGACCGACTACATCTTCATGGTCAAGGACAGCTCGTACATGTTCGTGACCGGCCCGGACGTGGTCAAGACCGTCACCCACGAGACGGTGACCGCCGAGGAACTGGGCGGCGCCATCACCCATTCCACCAAGTCGGGCGTCGCCGATCTGGCCTTCGAGAACGACGTGGAGGCGCTGCTGCAACTGCGCCGCTTCATGGACTTCCTGCCCAGCTCCAACCGCGAGAAGCCCCCGGTGCGTCCCACCAATGACGGGCCGGAGCGCATCGAGACCAGCCTCGACACCCTGATCCCCGACAATCCCAACAAGCCCTACGACATGAAGGAGCTGATCCTCAAGGTCGTGGACGAGGGCGACTTCTTCGAGGTGCAGCCCGGCTACGCCGGCAACATCATCGTCGGCTTCGCCCGTATGGAAGGCCGCACGGTGGGCATCGTCGCCAACCAGCCCATGGTTCTGGCCGGCTGCCTGGACATCTCGTCCTCCATCAAGGGCGCCCGCTTCGTGCGCTTCTGCGACGCCTTCAACATTCCGCTGGTGACCTTCGTCGACGTGCCCGGCTTCCTGCCCGGCACCTCCCAGGAATACGGCGGCATCATCAAGCACGGCGCCAAGCTGCTCTATGCCTATGCCGAGTGCACGGTGCCCAAGATCACCGTCATCACCCGCAAGGCTTACGGCGGCGCCTATGACGTGATGAGCTCCAAGCATCTGCGCGGCGACGTCAACTTCGCCTGGCCGACCGCCGAGATCGCGGTGATGGGCCCCAAGGGCGCGGTGGAGATCATCTTCCGCGGCGATATCGGCGACGCCGAGAAGATCGCGGCCCGCACCGAGGAATACCGCCAGAAGTTCGCCAATCCCTTCATCGCCGGCCATCGCGGCTTCATCGACGACGTCATCATGCCCCGCAACACCAGGAAGCGCATCTGCCGCTCGCTGGCCATGCTGAAGGACAAGGACGTCAAGAATCCGTGGCGCAAGCACGGCAACATTCCGCTGTAAGGGGGACGATCATATGTTTTCCAAGATTCTGATCGCCAACCGCGGCGAAATCGCCTGCCGCGTCATCAAGACCGCGCGCAAGATGGGCATCAAGACGGTGGCGGTGTATTCCGACGCCGACAAGGACGCCCTTCACGTCTCCATGGCCGACGAGGCCGTGCATATCGGCCCCGCCGCCTCGGCCCAGTCCTATCTGGTGGTCGACAAGATCGTCGACGCCTGCAAGCAGACCGGCGCCCAGGCCGTCCATCCCGGCTACGGCTTCCTGTCCGAGAAGCGCGAGTTCCAGGAGGCCCTGGCCAAGGCGGGCATCGCCTTCATCGGCCCCGACGCCCACGCCATCTTCGCCATGGGCGACAAGATCGAGTCCAAGAAGCTGGCCCGCGAAGCCGGCGTCAACACCGTCCCCGGTTACCTGGGCGTGATCAAGGACGCCGACGAGGCGGTGAAGATCGCCAAGGAAATCGGCTATCCCGTCATGCTGAAGGCCTCGGCCGGCGGCGGCGGCAAGGGCATGCGCCTGGCCTGGAACGACGCCGAGGCCCACGAGGGCTTCATCTCGGCCACCAACGAGGCCAAGTCGTCCTTCGGCGACGACCGCGTCTTCGTGGAAAAGTTCATCGAGCAGCCCCGCCACATCGAGATCCAGGTCCTGGCCGACGGCCAGGGCACGGTGCTGTACCTGGGCGAGCGCGAATGCTCGATCCAGCGCCGCCACCAGAAGGTGATCGAAGAGGCCCCGTCGCCCTTCCTGACGCCCGAGACCCGCAAGGCCATGGGCGAGCAGGCCTGTGCGCTCGCCCGCATCGTCAACTACAAGTCGGCCGGCACGGTGGAGTTCATCGTCGGCGGCGCCACCGGCGAGTTCTACTTCCTGGAGATGAACACCCGCCTGCAGGTGGAGCATCCGGTCACCGAGATGATCACCGGCCTGGATCTGGTGGAGCAGATGATCCGCGTCGCCTATGGCGAGAAGCTCTCCATCACCCAGGACGACGTCAAGCTGAACGGCTGGTCCATGGAGGCCCGCGTCTACGCCGAGGACCCCTTCCGCAACTTCCTGCCCTCCACCGGCCGTCTCACCCGCTACCAGCCGCCGGCCGAAAGCCAGCACGTGCGCGTCGACACCGGCGTCTACGAGGGCGGCGAGATCAGCATGTTCTACGATCCCATGATCGCCAAGCTGATCACCTACGGCCCGACCCGCGACGCCGCCATCGCCCATATGCGTCAGGCGCTGGACGAGTACTACATCCGCGGCCTGTCCCACAACATCCCGTTCCTGGCCTCGCTGTTCTCCAAGGAGCGCTTCGTCAAGGGCCAGCTCACCACCAACTTCATCGCCGAGGAATACGCCAACGGCTTCCACGCCAACGACCTGCCGGCCGACGACCCGACCGTGCTGATCGCCGTGGCGGCCGCCGCCAACCGCCGCATCGCCGAGCGCGACATCCGCATCTCCGGCCAGTTCCCCGGCCACGAGATGAAGGCGGGCGACGAGTGGGTGGTGGTGATGAGCGGCCAGTACCACGACATCGCCGTGCGCCCGGCCGAGAACGGCTATGCCGTGACCGTCGGCGGCGAGACGGTGGACGTCAAGACCGACTGGCAGATCGGCGAGCCCCTGTTCCGCGCCGTGATCGACGGCCGCCCGGTGGCGGTGCAGATCGAGCGGGCCGGGTCCGGCCTGCGCCTGGCCCATGCCGGGTCGCGCGCCGACGTGCTGGTGCTCACTCCGCACGCCGCCAAGATGAACAAGCTGATGCCCTTCAAGGCGCCGCCGGACATGAGCAAGTATCTGCTCTCGCCCATGCCCGGCCTGCTGGTCAAGCTGCTGGTCGAGGAAGGCCAGGAGGTCAAGGCCGGCGAAGCCCTGGCGGTGGTCGAGGCCATGAAAATGGAAAACATCCTGAAGGCCGAGCGTGACGCCAAGGTGGCCAAGGTCCATGCGGCGGCGGGCGACTCGCTGGCGGTGGACCAGAAGATCATCGAGTTCGCCTCATGAGCAAGGTCCCGGGCATCGACCGCCTTCTGGCCAATAACAAGGCCTGGGCAGAGGAGACCGAGCGCAGCAAGCCCGGCTTCTTCTCCCATCTGGCGCAACAGCAGACCCCGGGATATCTTTGGATCGGCTGCGCCGATTCGCGGGTTCCGGCCAACGAGATCGTTGGCCTGGAACCCGGCGAGGTGTTCGTCCACCGCAACGTGGCCAATCTGGTCCATCACGCGGACATGAACTGCCTGTCGGTGCTGCAATACGCCATCGACGTGCTGAAGGTGGAACACATCATCGTCTGCGGCCATTACGGCTGCGGCGGGGTGCGGGCCGCGCTCCAGGATGCACGGCTGGGCGTCACCGAGTACTGGATCCGTCCGGTGCGCGACATCTGCGAATGCCACCGGCACGAGTTGGACATGCTGCCCAGCGAGGCGGCCCGGGTGGACCGGCTGTGCGAGCTGAACGTCATGCAGCAGGTCCGCAACCTGTGCCGCTCGCCGGTCATCCAGGATGCATGGAGCCGCGGCCAGCAGCTGGAAATCCATTCCTGGGTCTATGGCCTGACCGACGGTCTGGTCCGCACCCTGGGCCCGGTGGTGGCCGGCCTGAAGTCGTTGGATGAATTCGGCGCCTCCTACCTGATGCGTGGCGCGGCGTTTTAAGAAGAGAAGGGAGAGGGACGATGAGCGATTTCCCGAAGAAGAGTGTCGCCGATTGGGAAGCCCTGGCGTCCAAGGACCTCAAGGGCGCCTCGCCGTCCACCCTGGACTGGGAGACCCCGGAAGGCATCAAGGTCAAGCCGCTCTACACCGCCGCCGACCTGGAAGGCATGGAGCACCTGGGCAGCTTGCCCGGCTTCCCGCCCTTCACCCGCGGCCCCCGCGCCACCATGTACGCCGCCAAGCCCTGGACGGTGCGCCAGTACGCCGGCTTCTCCACCGCCGAGGAATCCAACGCCTTCTACCGCAAGAACCTGGCGGCCGGCCAGCAGGGCATCTCGGTGGCCTTCGATCTGGCTACCCATCGCGGTTATGATTCCGATCACCCCCGCGTGGTGGGCGATGTGGGCAAGGCGGGTGTGGCCATCGATTCCGTCGAGGACATGAAGATCCTGTTCGACGGCATCCCGCTGGACAAGATGAGCGTCTCCATGACCATGAACGGCGCGGTTCTCCCCGTTCTGGCCGGCTACATCGTCGCGGCGGAAGAGCAGGGCGTGTCCCAGGACCAGCTGTCGGGCACCATTCAGAACGACATCCTCAAGGAGTTCATGGTCCGCAACACCTACATCTATCCGCCGGCGCCCAGCATGCGGATCATCGCGGACATCATCGAGTACACCTCGAAGAACATGCCGAAGTTCAACTCCATCTCCATCTCCGGCTACCACATGCAGGAAGCCGGCGCCACGGCGGTGCAGGAGCTGGCCTTCACCCTGGCCGACGGCCTGGAATACGTCCGCGCCGCTTTGGGCCGGGGCCTCAAGATCGACGATTTCGCCGGCCGCCTGTCGTTCTTCTGGGCCATCGGCATGAACTTCTTCATGGAGATCGCCAAGATGCGCGCCGGCCGCCTGCTGTGGGCGCGCCTGATCAAGCAGTTCGATCCCCAGAAGCCCTCGTCCATGGCGCTGCGCACCCATTGCCAGACCTCGGGCGTGTCGCTGACCGAGAAGGACGCCTACAACAACGTCATCCGCACCACCATCGAGGCCATGGCCGCCGTGCTGGGCGGCACCCAGTCGCTGCACACCAACGCGCTCGACGAAGCCATCGCGCTGCCGACCCCCTTCTCGGCCCGCATCGCCCGCAACACCCAGCTGATCATTCAGGAAGAGACCGGCATTCCCCATGTGGTCGACCCGCTGGCGGGTTCCTACTACGTGGAAAGCCTGACCAATGCCCTGGCCGAGGAAGCCTGGAAGCTGATTCAGGAAGTGGAAGAGCTGGGCGGCATGACCAAGGCCGTGGAATCGGGTATGCCCAAGATGAAGATCGAGGAAGCCGCCGCCCGGCGTCAGGCCCGCATCGACCGGGGCGAAGAGGTGGTGGTCGGCGTCAACAAGTACCAGCCGGCGGAAGAGACCCCCATCGAGATTCTCGACGTGGACAACGCCAAGGTGCGCGAAGCCCAGATCGCACGCCTGAAGCAGATCAAGGCCACCCGCGATCAGGCCAAGTGCGACGCCGCTTTGGCCGCGCTGGCCAAGGCCGGCGAATCGGGCGAGGGCAACCTGCTGGCGCTCGCCGTCGAGGCCACCCGCGCTCGCGCCACGGTGGGCGAGATTTCCGATGCGCTGGAGAAGTCCTTCACCCGTCACCGCGCCGTCAACCGCACCATCTCGGGCGTCTATGGCGGCGTCTACAAGGATGACGCGGGCTTCGCTAGGCTGAAGGCCGACATCGAAGCCTTCGCCAAGGCCGAGGGCCGCCGTCCCCGCATGCTGGTGTGCAAGATGGGCCAGGACGGTCACGATCGCGGCGCCAAGGTCATCGCCACCGCCTTCGCCGATCTCGGCTTCGACGTGGATATCGGCCCGCTGTTCCAGACCCCGGAAGAGGCCGCCCGCCAGGCCGTCGAGAACGACGTGCACATCGTCGCCGCCTCGTCCCTGGCCGCCGGCCACAAGACCCTGGTCCCCGCCCTGATCGGCGAGTTGAAGGCCCAGGGTGCGGGCGACATCCTGGTGGTGACCGGCGGCGTCATCCCCAATCAGGATTACGACTTCCTGTACAAGGCCGGCGTGGCGGCGGTGTACGGCCCGGGTACCAACATCCCCAAGGCCGCCGCCGAGATCCTGGACCTGCTGAAGAAGCGGGGCAAGGCCGCCTGATTTCGGGCCTAGCGGTATTGAACGGGCGGGACGGCGACGTCCCGCCCGTTTGCGTTCAATCCATGGCCTCGTAGAAGCTCTTGAACACCGACAGCCCGGAATTTCCCGCCGTCGCCAGATCGAGCAGATTCGACCCAGAGCCGGCCGACGACGACGCCCCGCGCAGTTTGAGCGCCGAGGATTGCGCCGAGGCCGCAATGGACTCGGCGGTGTCCCCGCTCATTCCGGCCAGGATGGCCGCCGCCGAGCCGCCCGCCCCCCCCATGCCCGATGCCCCCATCCTGGCCCGCTGGGTGGCCGAGGCCTTGGCCAGCAGGTCGCGCTGCTGCTGCTCCTCGGCCGCCTGCCGGCTCAGTATCATCTGGTTCTGCCGGGCCTGGGCCTCGGCCTGGGCGGCGGCCGATTTTTCCGCCGCCGACGCCTTGCCTGCCGCTCCGGCCACGGTGGATACCGCAGTGACGGCCATGGGAATCATGGTTTCAAATCCTGACATGACGATCTCCTTGTAGATGAAGGTTCCGGTCTTGCCGGATAACCTCGTGATGAAAAGACGGTTTGACTTGAATGCCCGCTGGTTGTGGCGGGTAGGCATTGTTGCGCAGGGATGCGTTTCCCTCTTCCGGGAGACCCAAAACCGATTATCATCAGCGGAAATCGGGTCTTTGCCGGACAGGCGGGCATGACAAAGCTTTCGACGACCACACGGACACGCACCCAGCGCACTGACCGGATCGAGTCCCGGGCCAATGGGTTGCTGGGCGATTGCCGCCGCGCCTTTCACGCCTTCGGCGATCTCGACGAGCTGGCCGAAAACCTGCGCATTCTGTCGCTCAACGCCGAACTGGCCGCCGGCCGGGCCGGCGACAAGGGCAAGGCGGTCCGCGCGCTGACCCAATACACCCGCGAACTGGTCAACCGCCTGGCCCAGATTCAGGGCGAGATGCATTCCTTAAGGGGCCGCACCTTCGCGTTCTCGTCCACCATCCTGCGCTGCCTCACTCAGCTGAACCTGTTCGAGCGGGCCTGCCAGCTGATCGAAGCCGAGCCGGACGGCGCGCGCCGCTGCGGCAGCGGCAAGCGGGCCTTCGCCGAACTGATGAACCTGCTGGTCGATACCCTGGACGGCATGGCCGACGCGGTGACCGACCTGTCGCGCCGCACCCACGCGGTGGAGGAGGTGGTCAGCCAGTCGGATTCCATCGCCACCAACATCGCCATCGAGGCCGCCGCCGCCGGCGTGCATGAAAAGGAGTTCCGCACGGTGTCCGACACCATGCGGACCTATGTGGACGATCTGCGCCAGATGATCGACGAGGCTTCGGACGCGGTGCGCCGCGCTTCCGAGAAGGGCGAGGCGCTCAGGCGCATCGGCCTGGATGCCCTCGACGATCTCCACCGCAACTCATAGCGTGTCAGGATTTCGCCCATGAAGTGCGTCACCCTTTTCCGTCAGGACGATCACTGCTGGCAGATGTTCGGCCAGGACCCGGACAAGCCCGACAACGTGATCGACACCAACCAGTACCTGATCCGCTCGGGTGATTCGGCCATCCTGCTCGATCCCGGCGGCATGGAGGTCTTTCCGGCCATGCTGGCGGCGCTGACCCGCGAGATTTCGGTGTCGTCCATCAAGGCGCTGTTCCTGTCGCACCAGGACCCCGACATCGGCTCGTCCCTGCCCCTGTGGCGCCGGGTGTGCGAGCCGGACATCAAGATCTATCTGTCCTGGCTGTGGTCCAGCTTCACCGCCCATTTCGACCGCGAGGCCACCTTCACCACCATTCCCGACGAGGGCATGGAGATCTCGCTGTCCCATGACGTCCGCCTGCGCTTCGTGCCGGCGCACTACCTGCACTCGTCGGGCAATTTCAACGTCTACGACCCCAAGGCCAAGGTGCTGTTCTCCGGCGACGTGGGCGCCGCCCTGGTGCCCAAGGAAAAGGCCACCGGATCGGCGTTCGTCACCGACTTCGCCACCCATGTGCAGTACATGGAAGGCTTCCACCGCCGCTGGCTGGCCTCGACCCGGGCCCGCGACGCCTGGTGCGCCCAGGTGTCCAAGCTGGACATCGAGTTCCTGGCCCCCCAGCACGGGCTGGTGTTCAAGGGCGACGACGTCAAGCGCTTCATCGACTGGTTCGCCGCGCTCGAGATCGGATCGGGCGTCGCCGCCATGAACCGTTAGGCCGACGACGATCAAGGGCCCCCTTCCAACCGGGAGGGGGCCCTTTTTTCGTGGCGCGGACACACTGTCATCCCGAGCGAAGCCGAGGGATCTCGTCCTGGAACGGCATTACCGTTCCGGCACCGGTATTCCAGGCGGAGTTTCCTCGTCTGCGGCTCGGAATGACAGGACGTCACTCCCCGTAGAGCTTGCGGAAGCCGTCGGTGACCTTGGCGATGAAGGCCGGGTCGCGGGTCTTCCAGTAGCGGGGATCGTTGATCATCTTCTTCAGCTGCTCCTCGGTGCGGCCGTCCTCGCCGGGGGCAAGGGCGGTGCCGAGCGACGGCTCCTCGGACTGCATCAGGCGATGCATGGTCTTGACCCCGTCGGCGGTGGCGGCCAGGGCGTCATAGGCCGCCTTGGGCAGGTTGGCCTTGCCCCAGGCCTTGATCTGGCGGGCGCTTTCCTGCCACTGGGCCTCGCCGCCGAAATGGCGCTTCAGGTGCTCGATCTGGCTTTCCTCGTCGTGGCACTGGGTCAGGTGCTCCATCAGGGGCAGCAGGCATTCATGGGCCAGGTCGTAGACCATCTGGGCCTGGGCCTGGGTGAAGCCGGCCTGATGCAGGCGCTGGTTCACCGCCGGCGCGCTGGCCAGCGACGGATGCCTGGCTTCGATGCGGTAATTCTCGTGGCTGTCGGGAACGCCCAGCGCCTTGCGAAAGGCGTTGACCTCATCGCCGGCGGCCTGGGGGCCGGGGACCCGCACCATGGACGAGGCGCGGCGCTCCAGATCGCGATAGGCCCGCAGCAGGGCATCGACCCGCACGGTTCCGGTGGCGGCATCCCAGAACTTGGCGGGAATGTTGTCGGGGCGGTTGCCGTCGCCGGCGGGTTCGGCGGACTCGGGGGGCAGAACGGATTGGGCGATCATGATGTACGTACTCCTGAGAAAATGAACAAGGGAATGTCCTACGCTCCGTCCCGGCCGCGCGCGGCCAGGGCCAGGAGATGCAGGACCAGATGACGCTGGCCTTCCAGATGGCGCAGCGCGTTGTCGCCGGCCTCTGGCGAGAGGCAGCGGTCGATGGTCATGGCCTTGAGGTGGCTAAGAACCGCTTCGCCGTCCGGCGTGGCGAACAGCCGGGCGGCCTGCAGGCAGAGCAGGTCCATGCCCCGGCCGTCACGGGGCCCGGCCGGGTTCTCCAGCCAGGCCCAGCCGGAGTCAGGCCGGGACATGGGCGCCTCCCTTGGGCTGGGCGGCGACGGGCGCATCCAGGTCGCGGATCACCTGGGCCAGCCCCCCGGTATCGGCCGCGGGGGCCACCTGGGCGGGAGCGGCGGAACCGGGCCGCACCAGTTCCGAGGGAACGTTGAAGGCGCGGGCCAGCCAGCGGGCGGCCGCCTCGCCGTCCACGGTGCCCTCGGCCGCCGGCCCCAGGCTGGACAGGGCGCCCAGCCAGGACAGGACGTTGCGGGCATCGCGCCGGCCCTGGTTCTGGGCCAGCGGCGAGCGGTACTGCAGGTCGACGGTCCGTCCGTCCAGCGCCAGGGCGGGAATCTCGCCCCTGCGACGCAGGATATGGATGGCGCGCATGACCAGGGGGGTCAGCAGCTCGCTCTGCAGGCGGCCATAGGTGGCCCCCAGCAGCCGCGCCATCTCGTCGGAGCGCTGCAGCACCTCGGTGGCGGTCAGCGTCGGCGCGGCGGGCTGGCTGAGCTTGTCGCCCAGCAAGGCGTGGCGGATACGCCCCCGAAGATCGTCCAGCACCAGCTGCGAGGTGTCGAACCGCCCCGGCGCGCTCAGCGGCTGCAGGCCGGCCGAGCCCACCGCCTTGGGGATGATGGTCCCGGGCACCAGCTTGATGTTGGCGGGATTGAGCACCCCGTCGTCATCGGCCTGCCAGATGCCGGTCACCGCGATGGTGGCGTTCTTCAGCACCAGCTCCACCACCTTGTTGGCGGTCTTGATGTCGGGCAGGGCCTTCATCACCGGCGAGCGGCCATAGACCTCGCCCGGCGCCTTCAGCCAGCGGAAGTTGAGGAAGGGAGAGCTGGAAAACTGTCCCTGCCCCAGGATCAGGCCCTGGGACTCGTCATCGAGCACGGCGGCGTAGGAATAGCCGCCGCGCACCGGAATCACCGCCTCGACCAGGCCGAGGCGCAGGTCGGGATCGTCGGCGGCCGCCTTCAGCACCTCCTCGGGCAAGGTGGCGCGGGGAAAGCGCGATTTCAGCGCCGCCACCGACACCTCGCTGCGGCGGAAAGTGACGTCGAGCCGCCCCGACGGCCCCTCCTCCAGCACCGCCTGCCCCAGGGGAACCGAGGTGAAGCGGAAGGCCGAGGGCTCGCCGGGCGGCGCTTCCTCGAACAGAAGCGAGGCGGTGCCGCCGGTGACGGCGTCCAGATAGCACTGGTGCATCTCGATGGCGAAGTTGGAGCGGTCGAAATGGGACTGCATCACGGCGGCGATGCGTTCCAGCATGGGCGCCAGTTCGTCGCGCTCATCCGCCGGCA
The DNA here is from genome assembly GCF_002105535.1 of Magnetospirillum sp. ME-1. Classification (GTDB taxonomy): domain Bacteria; phylum Pseudomonadota; class Alphaproteobacteria; order Rhodospirillales; family Magnetospirillaceae; genus Phaeospirillum. The sequence goes on from NZ_CP015848.1 coordinate 983,303, forward strand.
GCTGGTCGCCGGCCGCCAGTCCGAACCACTGCGCCCAGGGCGGAGTCAGCTCGGACAGCAGGCTGGCGGCCAGTTGGTCGACGCAATCGGGCGCCGTGCCGTCGAACAGCCGGTCGGCCTTGCGTTCGCCCGGCACGCCGCCCTGGAACATGCCGTCACGCAGCGGCAGGGCGTAGTCGTAGCATTCCTGCCAGTGGGATTCCCAGGCTCCGCGCCGCTCCTTGGCCTTGCGGTAACGCTTCAGAAGCGCCGCGGGATCGTCGCCGCCGGGACCCAGCAGGCTTTCCCCCGGGCCGCCCCGCTCGTCACCCGCCTTGCGGTTTTTCGTCTCCTTGTCATCCATGGTCACTCTCCCAGCAGGCTTTTGCCCGCCCGATTACCCCCGGGCTGCAACAGCCCGGTTTCCGAGGTGGCGATGGTGCCCAGCAGGCCGCGCCGGTTGCGGTTGATGGCGTTGACCCGCTCTTCCGCCGCCGCCGCCTCCGGATCGGGGGCCGGCGGCAACACCACCGGAGCGGGCGGGGCCGGCGGATCGGGAGCAAAGAAACCACCCATGGCAAATCTCCTTCAGCTTGATCATGTTTTGTTCCCGGTCATGGCCGCACCGGCCCGGGCTGCGATGCAGGCGGGTGGTTCGGGCATGGTTCGGGCGTTGATTTCTGGACCATATTCCCGCAGATCGGGGCAGTCAAGGATTTTTTTCCGTTTCTCGTGAGGTGGTCGTAAAGCTGTCCCGGGGTCAGCACCCAACGGTCCTGCAGGCCCAGCACCCGCTTCACCGCTTCCACACAGGAAAAGATGCCGATCGGGCTGGCCCGGCGCGGCGGATGGCGCACCACGGTCTCCACCACGCTCAACCCCTCCTGGGCGCAGAGCCAGGCCGCCAGGTCGGTGGCGGGATCCAGGGACCACAGCTCCACCGAGGTGCGATGAGCCAGGGGATTGACGCAAACCCAGACGCCGCCCAGCTCCAGCAGGACGAAGCAGTGACGGAAGCCGGGCCGCAACAGCCGCAGCCAGCCCAGATCCGCCTTGCCCGAGAACACCACCAGGGCACGGGTGGGGGCGGGCTCGGCGCTCATGCGACGATCCCCTTGGCGCGCAGCGGCGTCTCCAGCCGGTCCAAGGCTTCGCGCCACAGCCGGCCGGTCACGGCGCCATCGCCCACCGCCACTCCGCCTTCGCCGCCGAACAACGCCAGCGCCCGCAGATGGGCGCGCCCCAGAATGCGCCGCTGCACCAGCCTGCGCACCTCGCGGGCGATGTCGTCGGGGGCGCAGGGCCGGGCCACGGCGCCGATTCCCTCGCGGAACCGCGCCCCCTCGTCGCGGGCCCGCTGGCACTGGGAATACCAGATCCAGGCATCCTCGGGGGTGGTGAAAGGCTCCTCGCCGCGATCGTCAAATGTTGACCTTATGTTCCGTTTTAGAGCCATTTTCATTCCCTGTTCGTAGGACTTTCCACCGTCAACGGATGCCTAACGACCAGAATAGAGTCAAGAAAAAGGTTTATGTTCCTGTGGCACCCGACGGCGATTTGCGGGACCATCTTCCCATGCTGAAGCACGCTGACATCTGGGCCGCCATCGACGCGTTAGCCCGTGACCACGGGCTCACAGCGTCGGCGCTTGCCCGCAAAGCCGGGCTGGACCCCACCACCTTCAACAAGAGCAAGCGCATCACCCGCGAAGGCAAGCCCCGCTGGCCCTCGACGGAGAGTGTCGCCAAGGTGCTGGAAGCCACCAACGCCAGCATGACCGCCTTCGTCGCCTATATCGAAAACGCCGTCCAGTCGCAGCCCCAGGCCGCCACCATTCCCCTGGTCGGCTTCGCCCAGGCGGGGGACCGGGGATTTTTCGACGATGCCGGCTATCCGGTGGGGGGCGGCTGGGACGAGATCCCGTTCCCCGAGATCGGCGATCCCCACGCCTACGCGCTGGAGGTCAGCGGCGATTCCATGGAACCGCTCTACCGCGACGGCGACGTGGTGATCGTCTCGCCCGCCGCCGGGGTGCGGCGCGGCGACCGCGTGGTGGTGCGCACCACCGAGGGCGAGGTGATGGTCAAGCAGCTGGTCCGCCAGACCGCCAAGCGCATCGAGCTGGCCTCGCTCAATCCGGACCATCCCGGACGCTCGCTGGCCACCGAGGAGGTGGCCTGGATCGCCCGCATCCTGTGGTCGAGCCAATAGCTCTTGCGATTATTTTCCTATTGTGGTTTGATGGCGGCCTCGCCCGAGGAGTCCGCGGTGCCCATCGCCTTTGCCTTCCGGCGGATGGACGCGGCGGAACGACGCCATGACGGCCCCATCCCGCCCGCCGACCCCGCCGCCCTGCCTTGCGGGCCGGCACGGGCGCGCCTGTTCCAGCGTCTGGCCGCCGAACAGCGGGACGATCTCTCGCGCCGGCGGCGGAACCTGAAGGCGGCCGTCCTGGCGTGCGATGCCCGGCTTGATCGCGGCCAGGAGCGTCTGCGGTTCTACCGTGACCAGGGCGCCGCCTGGGCGGCACTCCCGGCCCGATAGAATTCCTTACCCGACGATGTGGGCGCCGCCGTCGATGTACAAGGTGGTGCCGGTCACCGACTTGGCCAGATCGCTGACCAGATAGGCGGCGAACGAGCCGCAATCGTTGATGTCGGCCAGCTGATGGGTCGGCGCCTTCTGGGCGGCGGCGTCCATCAGCTCGTCGAAGCGGTCGATGCCCGAGGCGGCACGGGTCTTCAGCGGGCCGGGCGACAGGGCCAGGACGCGGATGCCCTTGGGGCCCAGTTCATGCGCCAGGTACTTGGTGGTGCTTTCCAGCGCCGCCTTGACCGGACCCATGACGTTGTAATGCTCGACCACCTTGCGGCCGCCGTAGAACGACACGGTGATCAGCGAGCCGCCGTTCTTCATCAAGGGCTCGGCCAGCTTGGCGCAGCGCACGAACGAGAAGCACGACACGTCCATGGCCAGGGCGAAACCCTCGCGCGAGCAATCGGTGACCCGGCCGTGCAGGTCGTCGCGGTTGGCGTAGGCGATGGAGTGGATGACGAAATCCAGGCGGCCCCACTTTTCCTCGATGGCCTTGAACACCGCTTCCAACTGCCCGTCTTCGCGCACGTCGCAGGGCATGTAGATGGGAGCGAACATCTGCTCGGCCAGGGGACGGACGTACTTGTCGCTCTTCTCGTTCAGGTAGGTGATGGCCAGCTCGGCGCCATAGGCGTGGCAGTGGCGGGCGCAGCCATAGGCGATGGACTGGTCGTTGGCGATGCCGATCACCAGTCCCTTCTTGCCGCGAAGATCGAGAAGCTGCAGCGGCGCCGGGGCGCCATTGGCGGTTCCATTCATGTCAGGCCCATCTCCAAAGTGTCTTGCTGCGGTGCAGCATAGACCTCCCCCGTTCCGGCCTCAAGCGGTATGACCACGCCGGCCCTGCATTTCGCACAACGGTAATATTCGGAAAACATTGAATGTTCGCCGCCCCGCCAACGGACTTGACGCTCGGCGGCGGCGGGGGCTATGTCTTTGACGTGGTGATTTGTCCGACCGGATTGCGGCCACGTAAAACATTCCGCTAAAGAGGTCCGAGTGCTCCGAATGTCGAGCCCCGGCCCGCTCCATGGTCGGGGCTTTTGTCTTCGGAGGTACCATGAACAGCAACGTGTCCAAGCCGGCCCATTCCTGGCGCCCCCGCACCAAGGCGGTGCGCGGCGGATTGTCCCGCACCAATTTCAGCGAGACGGCCGAAGCCATGTTCATGACCTCGGGCTATGTCTACGGCAGCGCCGAGGAGGCCGAGGCCAGCTTCGACGGCACGCTGGACCGCATGGTCTATTCCCGCTTCAAGAACCCCACCGTCGCCACCTTCGAGACCCGCCTGGCCGAGATGGAGGGCGTGCCCGAGGGCATGAATATCGCCTGCCGCGCCACCGCCTCGGGCATGGCCGCCGTGCATGCCGCCCTGCTCTGCCAGCTTCGGGCCGGCGACCGGGTGGTGGCGTCCAAGGCGCTGTTCGGCTCGTGCCACTGGATCATCAACGAATTGCTGCCGCGCTACGGTGTCGAGCGGGTGTTCGTGGACGGCACCGATCTTGCGGCCTGGGAAACGGCGCTGGCCAAGCCCACCACCTGTGTCTTCCTCGAGACGCCCTCCAACCCGACGCTGGAGATCATCGACCTCGCCGCCGTGTGCGAGCTGGCCCACAAGGCCGGGGCCAAGGTGGTGGTGGACAACGTCTTCGCCACTCCCATCCTGCAAAGCCCGTTCGAGCTGGGCGCCGACATCGTCGCCTACTCCGCCACCAAGCACATGGACGGCCAGGGCCGCTGTCTCGGCGGCGCGGTGCTGGGCTCGCCCGAGTTCTGCAACGACGTGCTGGGGCCCTTCCTGCGCAACACCGGCCCGGCCCTGTCGCCGTTCAACGCCTGGGTGCTGCTGAAGGGCCTGGAAACCCTGGACCTGCGCATGGAGCGCCATTGCGCCAACGCGCTCCAGGTCGCCCGCTTCCTGGAAACCCGCCCCGAGGTGGCCCGGGTGATCTATCCCGGCCTGGAAAGCCACCCCCAGCACCAGCTGGCCAGGCGCCAGATGAAGGGCTGGGGCTCCATCGTCGCCATCGAACTCACGGGCGGAAAATCCTCGGCCTACAAGCTGCTGAACGGGGTGGAGCTGATCGACATCTCCAACAACCTGGGCGATGCCAAGAGCCTGATGACCCACCCCTGGACCACCACCCACCAGCGCCTGGCGCCGGAAGACAAGCTGGCCATGGGCATTTCCGAAGGCCTGGTGCGCCTGTCGGTGGGCCTGGAGGACGCCGACGATCTGGTCGAGGATCTGGGCCGGGCGCTGGAATCCTAAAACCCCTCGATTCTGATCGGTGGACAAAGACCGATACCCACCTGATATGATGGGTGTCGGTACTTTTCCGGACGGGGAGCCCCATGTACAGCCAGACCACCCGGGACATCGAGGTGACCGTCAAGCCCTTCTATCTGGACGACCAGTCCTCGCCCGGCGACAACCATTTCGTCTGGGCCTATCGCGTGCGCATCGTCAACAAGGGCTCGCGCACCGTCCAGCTCATGCGCCGCCACTGGGTGATCACCGACGCCATCGGCCGGGTGCAGGAGGTCAAGGGGCCGGGCGTGGTGGGCGAGCAGCCGGTGCTGCGTCCCGGCGACGCCTACGAGTACACCTCGGGCACCCCCCTGCCCACCCCGTCGGGCATCATGGTCGGCACCTACGAGATGGAGGACGAGGACGGCTCGGCCTTCGACATCGCCATCCCCGCCTTCTCGCTGGACAGCCCGCACGAGAAACCCAGACTGAATTAGTCGGGCTTGTAATTGGAAGGGGGCGCCGCCACATGCCGGATCGTGACCAACGCGAAAGGAATGCCGCCGTGAGCAACGACGCCACCACCCTCTCCCTGCCCAAGGAACTGCTTCCCGCCACCGGTTCCGGCCTGAACCGGCCGACGCGGGAAGAGGCCGAAGAGGCGGTCCGCACCCTGCTGCGCTGGGCCGGCGATGATCCCGACCGCGAAGGTCTGGCCGGCACCCCCGACCGGGTGGTCCGCGCCTACGAGGAGTTCTTCTCCGGCTACGACCAGGACCCCACCGAGATCCTGCACCGCACCTTCGAGGAAACCGACGGCTACGACGAGATGGTGCTGCTGCGCGACATCCGCCTGGAATCCCATTGCGAGCACCACGTGGTGCCCATCATCGGCAAGGCGCACGTGGCCTATCTGCCCAACCGCCGGGTGGTGGGCATCTCCAAGCTGGCCCGCGTGGTGGAGATCTATTCGCGGCGTTTGCAGATTCAGGAAAAGCTCACCGCCCAGATCGCCAACACCATCAACGACGTGCTGCAGCCCAAGGGGGTGGCGGTGGTCATCGAGGCGGCGCACCAGTGCATGACCACGCGCGGCATCCACAAGCCCGGCGTCACCATGGTCACCAGCCGCATGCTGGGCGCCTTCCGCGACGACCCGGCGACCCGGCGCGAATTCATGGCGCTGATCCACAACCAGCATTCGGGCGGGCTGTCGAACGTTTAGACCTTAGGTTCGGACCAAGCCCTCCACCGGCCGCACCCCGGCGCTGTCGGGAAAGATCGTGCCGTCCAGCGCCCTGGCCGCAACGCCCAGATGGTCGCGCAGGATGGCCTTGAACACGGCGCGGGCATCCAGGGTGGGGCGCAGGTCGCGGCCCTGGTGCAGCTGCGCCTTGGCCAGCCCCGGCCAGTCGGTGAAGACCTTGCCGCCCGCCACCGCGCCGCCCGCCAGGATCATGGCGCCGCCGGTGCCGTGGTCGCTGCCGCCGGTGCCGTTCTCGGCCACGGTGCGGCCGAATTCGGAAGCCGCCACCACCACGGTGGTCTTCCAGGCGGGGCCTAAGGCGCGGGCCAGGGCGTTGATGCCCTCGGCCAGCTGCCCCAGGGGCTGGTTCATGCGGCCCAGCTGGCCGCTGTGGGTATCCCAGCCGCCCAAGTCCATCACCATCAGGCGCGGACCGTCGGCGGCGGCCATCAGGCTGCCGGCGGCGGCGGCCAGGGCGGGAAAGGCCGACGCGCCCTTGCGCTTTCCTCCCGCCATCTCCGGTTCCATGGCCAGGGCCGAATCGGCGAAGGCCTCCATCTGCACCCCTTCCTCGAAGGCTGTGGCGAGCAGGGGATCGCCGTCATAGAGCGCACGCAGCGCCGCGATGCGCGATTGCGGCAGGCCGGGCAGCGGCGAGGGAGCCCAGGACGACACCTTGGCCGCACCGCGCAGCAACAGCGGCACCGTCTGGCCCACCGCCAGGGCGGGCGGATTGCCCCTTGCCGCCACGGCGCGGTTCAGCCAGCCGTCATTGAGGGCATGGGGCCGGATGGCGCCGCTTTCCAGCACATCCTGCCCGTCGAAATGGGAGCGTTCGCGATAGGGCGAGGCCACCGCATGCACCACCGCCAGTTCCCGGGCCTGCCACAGGGGCTGCAACGGAGCCAGGGCGGGATGCAGGGCGAAGGTGGAATCCAGCCGCACCGCCCCGCTGCCGGAATCCAGGGCCAGCCCGCCGCGGGCCGAGGCATAGGCGGGATCGCCCAGGGGCGGCACCGCGTGCAGCCCGTCCATGCCGCCGCGCAGCACAACCACCACCAGACGGCGGTCGCCGGACTGGGCGGCCAGGGCGCCGGGAATGAAGCCGAAGGCGGCGGATGCCCCGAGAAAGGCGCGGCGGGAGAGATGCATGCTCATCTCCTCTGGAATTCGCGGCTGGCCAGCAGCAGGAACAGCGCGTCCGTCCCCCGGGCGCCCTCCAGGGCCTGACGGGTGGCGGGACCGGCGGCGATCACCTGCTGGGCCTCCTGGGCGGCGAAGCTCCGCCCCCGGCGATCGGCCAGGGCCCTGGCCCATTCCAGGCGGCGCATCAGGGATTCGGGGGCCATCCAGGTCTCGGCCCGGTCGGGCCAGCCGGCCGGGGACGGGGCCGACCACACCGGCTGGCCCAGCACGGCCATGGACTGCACCAGACGCCGGTCGGCATCGTCGCCCGCCTCCAACCCGATCAGCCGTGCGGTGGCGATGACCAGATCATCGGGGCTGCGCATCTTGGCCAGAGGCTGGCTCCAGGTCTCGGCGCGGGTGACCAGCAGGCGGGTCATGGCCAGCAGGTCGCCGTCGGTGTCGAGGAAGGTGCGGGCCAGCACCTCCACCAGGGCCGGCGGCGGATCGTCGGCGGCGAAGTGGCGGGCCAGCTTGGCCGCGACGAAGCGGGCGGTGGAGGGGTGGCGCGACAGCATCAGCAGGGCGCGCTCGGTCTCGACCTCGCCGCCCTCGAAGCGCTGGCCCAGCAGCATCTTGGCCCCCGGCTCGTGGCGGTTGGGGACATAGCGGAAGAAGCCGCCCTCGGGATCGATGGTCCAGCCGGTGAGAATGCCGGCAAAGGCCTCCACGTCCCCCTGGCCATAGCCGCCATCCACACCCAGCGTATGGAGCTCGAGAATCTCGCGGGCCAGATTTTCGTTCAGCCCCTTGCCCCGCTTCTGGCCGGCGGGGGAATTGGGACCGATGGACTGGGCGTTGTCCAGATAGGCCAGCATGGCGGGATGGCGGGTCACGGCGCGCAGCATGTCGTGGAAGCGGCCCAGCACATGGGGGCGGATGGCTTCGCGCTCGAAGGCGCCGGTGATAGGCGCCACCTGCTGCCGCTGGGTCGAGACGGTGAAATGGTTGCTCCAGAACCGCACCAGACGCTCCACCACCGGGCTGGGCGAGGCGATGGCGGCGCGGGTGCGGGCGGCGGCCTCGGCCATGGCCAGGCGGCGCATCTCGTCCTTGCCCAGATCGGGGTCGCGCTTGCGCTCCTTCCGGATCTCCGCCATGCGGCGAAGCGTCGAGGCGTGGTCGGGCAGACCGGCCAGTTCCGGCGGCGCCATCGGGCGGTCGAGCTGCCCCAGCACCCAGCCGCGCGGATCGGCGGCAATGGCGGCGACCTCGCCGGGGGCGGCGCCCATGCCGAAACGGGTCAGGGCGAAAAGAGCGGCTTCCTTGGACATGGTCCCGATGATGGGGGGCGAATATGGCGGGTTCAAGGCGCGACCATGCCGTCCGCGCAATTACCGATTGACCGAGGACGCCTACTTCTTGGTCTTGCCCCGGGGCATGCGCGATTCCATCAGGGCGTGCAGCTTGGTGTCGAACAGCCAGATCATGACGCCGTCCTCGCTTTCCTTCATCTGGCCTTCGTTGGTGCCGTTCAGCCAGCGGACGAAATAGGGCACCTTCTGCACCGGCGGCCCCCAACGGTCGGCCAGGAAGGCGTAGGTGCCCGGAAACTTGTCCGGGTCCTGGCGCCCGACGATCTGGAAGATGCGCTGGGTGCCCGCCTCGTCCTCGATGGTCAGGAACCACAATTCGGTGGGCACGCCGCCCACCTGGGTGGGGCGCGGGGTCCAGTTGTTCTTGCCGTCGTCCTGGAACAGGGCGCAGCGGTCCACCTTGGCGGTGACCATGGCGCCCACCATCATCAGCGGCGTCTTTTCCACACCCGGCGGCTTCTCGGCGTCCCAGCCGCACACCATCTTGGTGTTGGCGGGCAGGGCGGAAAAGCGCAGCTGGTTGGCGCGCATACCCAATTGCGCCGGCCCCAGTTCCAGGGGCCGGGTGGTGTCGGCGGCGGTCGCGGGCAGGACGGACAGCAACAGCAGGCAAACAAAAACGGCAAGACGCATGGCGACTACTCGCGGATGGCGGTTCCGGGGGATCTCATCAACTTGCGCAGGCGGAGGTCACCCACCGCGACGGCGAATTCGTCGGGGTATTTCTCATCGACGAACATCAGGGTCTCGTGCTGTTCGTCCCGCCAGCCGAGAAGCTGGTGGCCGCGGGCCGAGGGTTCGCCCAGCATGGCGCCCAGCAGCCCGGCCGCCTTGTCCCATTCGGCATTGCGGCCCCACAGGCTGAACTGGGCCAGGCGATAGCGCCCCTGGGCGCCCTGCTCGACGAAGATCAGCCACAGCCGCGCCTCGCCCAGCGCGGTGGGAACGCCGGCGATGGACCAGGTGCCGGTTCCGTCATCGGCGAACACCGCGCAACGCCGCACATGATCAGCCCCGCGCGAACGCTGGGCCTTCATCAGGCCGGGATTGGCCAGCCGGGGCTTGTCGGTGTCGGATTCGCAGACGATGCGCCGGCCGGGCGCCAGCTTCATGGCGCGCACGTCCTCGAACACCGCGCCGGGCTGGGGCAGGTCGTCGCCCAGGGCGCGGACCACCTTCTGGTCGGCGAGAGCGGGCCCGGAAGCGGCAATGGCCGCCGCCGCCAGCATCCAGAATCGAGATCGAACCGTCATGCACGCTCACCCGATGGTTTCGCGACTGCGAAGTATGGCATGGGGGACGGCGCCCCGTCACCGGGTCTCCGACGCAAGGGTCGCAAGCTTTTCTGACGCTGCCCTGTCAGCGCCCGACGGCAGCGGCGCGGACGGGTCGGCGATCCAGGCGGCGATGTCGTCGATCACCACCTGGGCCTGCAGATCGCGCAGCAGCATGTGCCAGCCGTTGCCGTATAGGGCGGCCCGCTGGCCGGCGCCCAGCCGGGGCAAGGCCGCCACCGCCCCCCAGGTGGGTTCGGGCGGAATGATCTCGTCGCGCGCCCCGTAGAGCAGCAAGGTGGGCAGGTCCAGGCGGGGCGCGTCCATCTGCGCCGCATCCATCAGGTCCACCATTCCGTAGATGGCATCCACCCGCGTCTCCTTGATGACCAGGGGGTCCCGGGACAAGGCGCGCAGCATCTCGATGTTGTCCGAGGGCTGGATCTTGAGGCCCCGCCCGGTCAGGGTCCAGCCCGGCGCCACATGATAGGCCAGCCACAGCGCGGCCCGCTGGTACCAGGGCATGCTGGTCCGCCCCCACACCGCCGGGGCCGACAGGATCACCCCGCTGACCTCGGGCATGGGGGCATGGGTGGCGGCTTCGATGGTCACCGCGCCGCCCATGCTCTCGCCCAGCAGATAGAGCGGCACCCCCGGATGGCGGGCGGCCAGCAGGCGGGCGGCGGCGCGCAGATCGGCGACCATGGCCGCGGTCGACGACCACCAGCCGGGATGGGGCCCGGCGCCGAAGCCCCGCTGATCATAGGCGTAGACGGCGACGCCCTTGGCCGCCAGCGCCTTGCCCGGCCCATGGAAGGCGTTGGAATAGTCGTTCATGCCGTGGACGGCGACCACCACCGCCCGGGGCCCGGCCGCCGGCAACCACGAGCGTAGTGGCAGCCGTGCCCCGTCGGCGGCGACCATGGCGTCGGCTTCCAGCACGGGGGCCTGGACATCGGGACCGGCGGGATGGGTGGCGGCGGCGCAGGCGGAAAGCAGCAGACCCATCAGCAGCGCCCCCAGCGACCGCATCATTTCGACGCGGTCAGTTGCAGGAAGATGTCCTCGAGGTCGGTTTCCTCGGTGGACAGGTCGGCGATGGCGAGACCGGCGGCGGCGAAGGCGCCGAGAATGCGGCTCATGGGGGTGGCCGAGGGGCGGTAGCGCAGCAGCAGACGCCGCCCATCCAGCCGTTCCGGCCCGAACGGGACCAGCGCCGCCGGAATCTCGGCCAGATCGGCCTCCAGCGTGATGGTCAGCGCCTTGCCGTCGATGCGCTTCAAGAGGTTGGGGGTGGAATCGCAGGCCACCAGCTTGCCATGGTTGATGATGGCGATGCGGTCGCACAGCTCCTCCGCCTCCTCCAGGTAATGGGTGGTGAGGATGACGGTGGTGCCGTGCGCGTTCAGCTGGCGCACATAGGCCCACAATTGCTGGCGCAGCTCGATATCGACGCCGGCGGTGGGCTCGTCGAGGATGAGGACCGGCGGCGTGTGGACCATGGCCTTGGCCACCAGCAGGCGGCGGCGCATGCCGCCCGACAGCGTCCGGGCATAGGCCCCGGCCTTGTCGGCCAATCCCACCGCCTCCAGGATCTCCATGGTGCGGCGCTCGGACTTCGGCACGCCGTACATGCCGGCCTGCACGTCCAGCAGTTCCCGGGGCGTGAAGAAGGGGTCCAGGTTCAACTCCTGCGGTACCACGCCGATGGCGGCCTTGGCCCCGCGCGCGTCGGTGTCGATGTCGCGGTCCCAGATGGTGACGCGGCCCTCGGTCTTCAGCACCAGACCGGCCAGGATGTTGATGAAGGTGCTCTTGCCCGCCCCGTTGGGGCCCAAGAGGCCGAAGAACGAGCCGCGGGGAACCGACAGGCCGACGCCGTCGAGGGCGCGCTTTTCGCCCCCCCGGCCGCGATAGACCTTGACCAGGGAGTGGGCTTCGACCGCCGATTCGGGCAGGGTGGCGTGAGAGAGTGATTGAACCATGGCCGCCAATGGGTATCATCCGGCCAACACCCCGGTCAACGGAGCACCCATGTCGTCCGCTTCCACCCAGCCCGCCGCCGCCTTCGAAACCGTCACCGTGTCCACCGCCAAGGTCGCCTGCGACGGCGACGTGGCCAAGGGTCTCGGCCATCCCCGCGTCTTCCTCGACCTCACCGCCGAGGGCCGGATCGTGTGCCCCTATTGCTCGCGCACCTACGTGCTGGCCGAGGGCGCCAAGATCGGTCACCATTGACCGCTCCCCGCCACGTCTACCTGATCGACGGCTCGGGCTTCATCTTCCGGGCCTTCCACGGCCTGCCGCCCATGACGCGGGCCGACGGCACGCCGGTCAATGCCGTCTACGGCTTCACCACCATGCTGATGAAGCTGCTGTCGGACACCGACGCCGACCACGTGGCGGTGATCTTTGATTCGTCGCGCAAGACCTTCCGCAGCGACATCTACCCCGAATACAAGGCCCACCGCCCGCCGGCGCCCGAGGAACTGGTGCCCCAGTTCCCCCTGGTGCGCGAAGCGACGCGGGCCTTCGACCTGCCGGCCATCGAGCTGGAAGGCTTCGAGGCCGACGACCTGATCGCCACCTATGCCCGCCTTGGCCTGGAGGCCGGAGCCAGGGTCACCATCGTCTCGTCCGACAAGGATTTGATGCAGCTGGTGGGGCCCGGCGTCGAGATGTACGACCCCATGAAGAATCGCGCCATCGGCGAGGCCGAAGTGCGGGAAAAGTTCGGGGTGCCGCCGGATAAGGTGGTGGACGTCCAGGCGCTGTGCGGCGATTCGTCCGACAACGTGCCCGGCGTGCCGGGCATCGGGGTCAAGACCGCCGCGCAGTTGATCGAAGAATACGGCGATCTCGACACCCTGCTGGCCCGCGCCGGCGAGATCAAGCAGCCCAAGCGCCGCGAGACCCTGATCGCCAATGCCGAACTGGCCCGCATCTCGCGCGAACTGGTGCGCCTGCGCGCCGACGCCCCGGTGCCGGTACCGCTGGCCGAGTTGGACGTCAAGCCGCCGGCGCCGGACAAGCTGGCCGCCTTTTGCGCCGCCCAGGGCTTTAAGTCCCTGATGGGCCGCCTGGGCGCCAAGGCTCCCACCGCGCCCACCGCCACGCGGGCGGTTGCGGCCGCCGCTCCGGCCGAGGCTCCGTCCCTGCCGCCCAGGATCGAGACCGCCTACGAGCTGGTCACCGATCTGGCCACCCTGGATCGCTGGATCGCCAAGGCCACCGAGACCGGATTGGTGGGCTTCGACACCGAGACCACCGGCCTCGACCCCTTGCGCGCCAAGCTGGTGGGCGTGTCCCTGGCCGTGGCGCCGGGCCGGGCCTGCTACATCCCGGTGATGCATTCCCCGGCCCAGGCCCAGGGCGACCTGCTGGGCGGGCCGTCCGCCGACGCCCCGAAGATCCTGCCCGCCGAACAAACCCTGGCGCGGCTGGCGCCGCTGCTGGCCGATCCTTCGGTTCTGAAGGTCGGGCACAACATCAAGTACGACATGCAGGTGATGGCCGGTCTGGGCCTCGGGGTCGAGGCCTTCGACGACACCATGCTGCTGTCCTACGTGCTGGACGGGGCCAGCCACGGCCATGGTCTGGACGAGCTATGCCTGCTGCATCTCGGCCACACCAACATTCCCTTCTCCGCGGTGTGCGGCACGGGACGCAACCAGGTGACCTTCGACCGGGTGCCCCTGGACAAGGCCTGCGCCTACGCCGCCGAGGACGCGGACATGACGCTGCGCCTGCACGGCCTGCTGAAACCCCGCCTTTTGGCCGATCGCATGGTCACCGTCTACGAGACGCTGGAGCGTCCGCTGGTGCCGGTGATCAGCGCCATGGAGCGCGACGGCATCAAGGTGGACCGCGCCCAGCTGATGGGATTGTCCGAGGATTTCGGCCGCCGCCTGGGCGAGCTGGAGACCGAGGTGGTGGCGCTGAACAACGGCGAGGCCTTCAACCTGGGCTCGCCGCAGCAATTGGGCAAGGTGCTGTTCGAGACCCTTGGCCTTCCCGGCGGCAAGAAGACCAAGACCGGCCAGTGGGCCACCGGCGCCGACGTGCTGGAGGAACTGGCCCCCCTGCACCCCCTGCCCGCCCGCCTGCTGGACTGGCGGATGCTGTCGAAGCTGAAGGGCACCTATACCGACGCGCTGGTGGCGCAGATCAACCCGGCCACGGGCCGCGTCCACACCTCCTATGCACTCGCCGCCACCACCACCGGGCGGCTGTCGTCGTCCGACCCCAACCTGCAGAACATCCCCATCCGCACCGAGGAAGGGCGCAAGATCCGCCACGCTTTCGTGGCCGAGCCGGGCCGGAAGCTGATCAGCGCCGACTATTCCCAGATCGAGCTGCGCCTGGTCGCCCACGTGGCGGAGATCGAGGGCCTGCGCGACGCCTTCGCCAAGGGCGAGGACATCCACGCCATCACCGCCTCTCAGGTGTTCGGCGTGCCGACAGAAGGCATGGACCCGGCGTTGCGCCGCCGTGCCAAGGCCATCAATTTCGGCATCATCTACGGCATCAGCGCCTTTGGCCTGGCCGCCCAGCTGGGCATCCCCCAGGGCGAGGCCAAGGCCTATATCGAGGCCTATTTCGCCCGCTATCCCGAGATCCGCGCCTATATGGAACGGACCAAGGAGGAGGCGCGGGAAAACGGCTTCGTCACCACCTTGTTCGGGCGCAAGGTCTTCACGCCGGGCATCAAGGACAAGAACGGCGCCATGCGGGCCTTCGCCGAGCGCGCCGCCATCAACGGCCCCATCCAGGGGGGCGCCGCCGACATCATCAAGCGCGCCATGATCCGCCTGCCCGCCGCCTTAGGCGCGGAGGGGCTGAAAGCCCGATTGCTGCTCCAGGTCCATGACGAACTGGTGCTGGAAGCCCCCGAGGCGGAGGCCGAGGCCACCGTGGCGGTGGTCAAACGCGTCATGGAAGCCGCCGCCACCCTGTCCGTGCCCCTGCTGGTGGAAGCGGGCATCGCCGACAGCTGGGACGCGGCGCACTAAAGGGCCGCGTCCCTTCGCGCATCCCGTCCCTTGTCGCCCCGTCAGCGGCAACTTTCGCGATTACATACATTTGGCGTGATAACCGGCAGGCGAAATGTCGTTTATGCAAATTTCATAATTACATCCCATTTACATGTCATTTAATGGATGAACGCAATAACGAGAGAAGCATTACAATACGCATATTTGTAATACGGGCATTATTCTGTTGCGCAGTATCAACTCCGGGACATACCATCGCCCTATCAAGGCCTTTGTCAGCGGGATAAGGCAGCGGACCTGAAGGGAAAGCCACATGGACGCAGCGACGTTGGAGATGGTGTTGACCGCCTACGACGAAACGGTTCAGGATGCCCTGGCGGCCGGACGCGGCGACGCAATCGCCCATGCGGAGGGGCTGACCGCGGCTTCCATGCTGCTGGCGGCCGTCACCGGGGTGGAGGATGCCGCCGCCCGCGCCGAGGTCGAAGCGCTTGATCCCAGACAGAGGCTCGCCGCCTAGAGCGCTGAGCCTCAAATATGAGGCGCGGCGCTCATGCGAGCATTGAGCGAGCGGCCAAGGGCGCGGAGGCGCCCGCCCGGCGAGGGCAAAGCAAATAAAGCTAAAGCGTGATGCATATTTAAGGCATCACGCTTTAAAGGACGGCGACGGTGGTTTCGTGGATGACATCAAAACCATGATCGAGACTCTGACGGAAGAAAAGAACCGGCTCGACTTCGAGCTGGATGCGGCACTCCATACCTTCGCCGAATACGAGGAAGGCATGAACGTCCGCTGGCAGACCGCCGACCCCGCCGCCCGCCAGGCCCTGATGGAAGAACGCAATCAGGTCGAGGAACAGCTGGGCATCGTCACCTTGGTGTTGCGCCTCGACGAGATCCGCGAACAACTGGACGCGCTGCGCCAGCAGGTGGCCTGAAGCTCCGTCGTCCCTATTTCATCCGCACACGATAGCGCAGCACCGTCTCGCCCTTGGCCGGGACCGGAACCGTCCAGCGAACCTGGCCGGCGCCCTCCTTGACGTGGGCGACGCTCTCCTCCAGCACCAGCCAGTCGGCACGGAAGGCTTCGCGCACCGTGACCACCGCCGGCTGCTCGCCGCCGTTGGCGAGGCGCATTTCCCAGGCGGATTCGCTGACCTCGGCCGACACCTTCTGGAAATCGGTCTGCACCCGCCGGGCGGTGACATCGAAGGACTGACCCAGGGTCAGCCGTGCCTCGGCGCCTTCGGGCAGGGAAGGCAGATGATCCTCGCCCAGCAGGACGGGCTCACCGCCCGGGCCGCGCATGATCACCCGGATGGGACCGGCGGGCAGCGGCCTGCCCAGCCCGGCCTTGGCGGTGTTGGCGAAGGCGAGGCGCAGCACGGGATGAAGCAGCCTGGACTCCTGGACCCGCGACAGGAACAGATGGGGCCCCTGCGGGTCGATGACCAGTTCCCGGCTCACCGGGACCTGGGCCGGCGGCATCAGCGGCACCTGCCGGCTTTCGCCGTCGCGCAGGGTGACCGGCCGGGGCAGGGTGTAGACGTGATGCAGCCCCACCGCCTCGCGCTGCGGCATGGCCACGGAATCGGCCATGGCGGCGCGGGGCGCCATCATCATCTTCTGGGCTCCACCGCCGGCCTGGGTCGCCCCCGCCACCAGACGCAGGGTGGCGTCGGTGAAATCGGCGCCGCTGGCATTGCTGACATCCGCCCAGATGGTCAGCGCCAGGGTGTCGCCCTTCAGTTCGCCGCTGGCCAGCGACGTCCAGGCCAGGCCATCGGCGGCATAGGACAGGTCCAGCTCACGGCGGCCCGCGCTCTCCGATTCCACCTGGGCCCGGAAGGACGGGCGCGGCGCCAGGCCGGGCGCCAGGGAATCGTAGATGATGCGCAGCGGTTGCCCCGCCACCACCTTGCCATCGGCCTCGAACAGCGGCGTTCCCTCGGAGGCCAGCACCTTGGCCTTCTGCGCCGAGCCCCCCGCATCCCACACCACCGAGACGGTGCGGCCGAGATGGGCGGCCAGTTGCCGGTCCGCCGACAAAAGCCCGGCATCGATCCAGCGTTCGGCCACGTTCAGGCCCGGACCCTCGAGAGCGGCGCTGCCGGGGCGGATGGTGCGGGGGATGCCGTCCAGGACCAGGGACGCGGCCCCTCTGTCCAGCGTTGCCGGGCGGCGGTCGCGGACCAGGGCCGGTCCATCCTGGTGCAGGGTGAGCGACAGGGCTGTCCGGGTATCGGCGGGGATGGAAATCTCGCCGGCCGCCGCGACGGCGGGCATGGCCAGCATGATCAGCAGGACGAGACGACGGGGCATGGGCCGGACTCCAGGGTTGGTGAGGCAACCCTGGACCCGGAATGCGGCTAAACCATGGTCAGCGGACGGAAACCCGGTCCACCACCCACTTCACGCCGTCGAAGCCGCGCACGTATTCCGCCGCCTTGTCCACGTCGGCCTTGCTGCGGGTGGTGCCCTGCAGGAAGGCGACGCCGTTGACCACGCGGACCACATAGGCGCCGTTGACCACGTCGTTGCCCAGCAGGCCGGCGTAGAGCTTCTGCTCCAGATGGGCGTCGGGCAGATACATGGGATGGGCGGGATTCTCGGCCAGGACCAGATCGTCGAACACCTCGGTCACGCCATCGACGGAGCGCACGATCTCGGCGGCGCGGCGGCGGCTTTCCGGCTTGGTGACGGCGCCGGTCAGCAAGACGCCGCCATCCCAGGCGCGGACGGAGACCCCCTTGAAGGCCTCCCGGTCGGCCTGGAGCAGCAGTGCCTGGGCGCGCTTGCCCACCGCGTCGTCCCAATTGCGTTCACCGCGCGGCCGGACCACGCGGCCCTGGTCGTCGAAGCTCAACTCCTTGGTGCGCGGCGGAGCGGTCAGGGTCGGCGCCGACTGGTCGGGCGCGCAGGCGGCCAGACCGAGCAAGGCGAGGCAAAGGCAGAGGGCTTTAGCGGATCTCTTCATGATTTTCGTCGCCGTCTTCTTCGATGACCGCCTCGGTGGCGGCGTCCAGATGCCGGCCGTGGCGGAAGCGGCGGAACAGCCACACACCCATCACCCCGGAGGCGACGAACAATACCACGCTGGCGCCGATGCGGAAGACCGGATCAACCTGAATGCCGCTGCCCAGCAGCGCGAAGACGATGCTTTGGGGCAGATAGCCCAGAAGGGAGCCGCCGAAGAAGGCGATGGCCCGGCTGCCCGACACGCCGGCCGCCATGTTGGTGATGACGTTGCTGCCCACCGGCAGCAGCCGGATCAGCAAGGTCATGGCAAAGGTATTGCCGGCCAGGAAGGCGTCGATGCGGGCGATGCGCTCGGGAAAGCGCCGGACGATGAAGGCGCGCCCCATGAAGCGGGCATAGAAGAAGGTGGCGACGCAGCCCAGCATGGAGGCCAGGGTGGACCACAGCAGGCCCTCGGCGAAGCCGAAGGCGTAGCCGGCCAGGAAGCAGACGCCCTGGCGCGGCAGGCCGATGCAGACCGCCAGGGCGCCGATCAGCACGAACAGGGCGTCGCCGCTCAATCCCTTGCCCCGAATCTCGGAATCGATCCAGTGGGTATCCAGCGCGTCCTTGAGGCCCAGGCCCTCCAGCACGAAGCCGACGGCGACGAAGGTGACGATCAGCACCAGCCCCTTGGCCATGGCCCGGGGGTTGAGATAGGGATGGCGGTGGGCCGTCACTCTTTACTCTCGACGACCGGGTTCCTGGCCCGGCGCATCAGCCACATGACGCCGAACAGATCGACGATGCCCACCCACAGGCGGTTCCACACACCGTATTTGGAGGTGCCGCGCTCGCGCGGGCGGTGGTTGACCTTGACCACCTCCACCGAACCGCCGGCCCGGATCACCAGGGCGGCCATGAAACGATGCATGTGATCGAAACGGGGCAGGTCGAGAAACAGCGCGCGCGGCAGCAGCTTGATGCCGCTGCCCGAATCCGGGGTCCGGTCGCGAAGCAGCTTGGAGCGGATGGAATTGGCCACCTTGGAGGACAGGCGGCGGATGCCGTCGTCGCGGCGGTTGGCGCGCCAGCCGGTGATCATCAGGCGGGGCCGCACGTCGTCGGGCTGGGCGCGCCAGTGCTCCAGCATGGCGGGCAGGTCGGCGGGATCGTTCTGGCCGTCGCCGTCCAGGGTGGCGATCAGGGTGCCCTGGGCGTAGCGCACGCCGGTGGCCACCGCCTGGCTCTGGCCGCAGCTGGCCTTGTGGCGCACGACCCGAAGGCGGGGATGGATGACCCGGGCCTGCTCCAGCGCCGCCGGGGTGCCGTCGTCGGAACCGTCGTCCACGTAGACGACTTCGAACTCCACCTTGCCCTGAAGCGCCATGTGGATTTCGTCCAGCAGCGGGCGGATGTTCTCGGCCTCGTTCTTGACCGGGACGACCACCGACAGTTCCGGAACGGCAAGGCTGGTCACGACAGGCCCGCCCGCCCCATCTCCAGGAATTTCTCGCGCCGGCGGGCCCGCAGGATGCCGCCCTCGACCCCCGACAGGTCGCGCAGCGCCGAATCCACCGCCATGGCCAGGGTCTGCATCATCAGGTCGGTATTGCGGTGCGCGCCGCCCATGGGCTCGGGCACCACGGAATCGATGATGCCCAGCTTGTGCAGATCCTGGGCGGTGAGGCGCAGCTGCTCGGCGGCGTCCTTGGCGTTCTCGGCCGAGCGCCACAGGATCGAGGCGCAGCCCTCGGGGCTGATCACCGAATAGATGGCGTGCTCAAGCATCAGGACGGTGTTGCCGGTGGCCAGGGCGATGGCGCCGCCCGAGCCGCCCTCGCCGATGATCACCGAGACCAGCGGGACGCGCACGTCCAGGCAGGTTTCGATGGACCGGGCGATGGCCTCGGCCTGGCCGCGGGCCTCGGCGTCGACGCCGGGATAGGCGCCGGCGGTGTCCACCAGGGTGAGGATCGGCACCTGGAAATGGTCGGCCATCTCCATCAGGCGCCGTGCCTTGCGGTACCCTTCGGGCTTGGCCATGCCGAAATTGTGCTTCAGCCGGCTTTCGGTGTCGTGGCCCTTTTCGTGGCCGATGACCATCACCGAGCGGCCCCGGAACCGGCCCAGGCCACCGATGATCGCCTGATCCTCGGCGAAGGCGCGGTCGCCGGCCAAGGGCGTGAAGTCCTCGACCAGCGCCGAGATGTAGGCCAGCGTGTGCGGCCGCTCGGGGTGGCGGGCCACCTGCGTCTTCTGCCACGGCGTGAGCTTGGCGTAGGTCGAACGCAGCAGCTTGTCGACCTTGGCCTGAAGCTTGGACACCTCGTCGGCGATGTTGACGTCGCCGCCATCGGACAGGTGCCGCAGCTCCTCAATCTTGCCCTCGAGCTCGGCGATGGGCTTTTCGAATTCAAGGATATGCATGGGGGAAACTCATACAGCCGAAGGCGTTTCGGAGCAAGGGGCTCATACCGACACCTCCATGAACCTTGAGGCGGGTCATGGAGGTGTCGGCAAGGGCAAGGCCCGCCTCGGCCTATGCCGAGAAAGCCAAGCGAAGCGCCCGGCTATTGAGGGCGAACAAATTCACAGCGCGCGACGGGCGATGAAGTCCATGACCCGCTTGCCGGCGCCATGCTCCCACAGGTCGTTATGGTGGGCCTCAGGGATAAACAGGCCTTCCTTGGCGGTATCGGCGGCATTGAGCACCGCATGGCCCATGGTCACCGGCACCAGGTCGTCCTTGTCGCCGTGCATCACCAGCAGCGGTACCCGCAGGCTGGGGGCCTTGATCAGGTTGTCGTAGCGGTCGCGGGTCAGCAATTGGGCGAGGGGCGGCAGAACGTAGGCGGGCGCCAGGTCGGCCAGCGAGGTGAAGGGGCTTTCCAGCACCACCATCATCACGTCGTGACGGATCGCCATCTCCATGGCAACGCCAGAGCCCAGCGATTCGCCGTAAAGCACCAGGCGGCGCGACGGCAGGCCCTGGCCGGTCAGCCAGCGGATCACCGCCTCGGCGTCGGCATAGAGCCCCCGTTCGCTGGGGCGGCCGCCATTGCCGCCAAAGCCCCGGTAGCCGGCCATCAGCACGCCGAACCCGGAATCGAGGAAGGCGCGGGCCTTGTGGGCCCGGTCGGCCTGGGTCCCGGAATTGCCGTGAAAGAACACGATGGTCGGACGGTTTGCCCCCTTGGGCGGCGCGTACCAGCTGGTGGCGATCCAGCCGTCGGCGGACTTGACGGCCACCGGCACCATTTCGGGCAGCCCCGCCTCGTCCGGACGGATTCGGGTGGTGCCGGGATGATAGATCATGCCGCGCTGGGTCAGGGCGACGAAACCGACCAGCAGCAGGTACACCCCGCCCAGGCCCAGTACCGTCTTGACCATGATCATCAGCACGAAGCGATCCTTTTTCTAAAAGAGTGGGCCTTTGCAAAAGGGTGGGGCCCGCGAATTGCTCCGCGGGCCCCGGTCTTCCCACTTGGGATGGGAGTCTTAACCGCGATTCATGCGGCTGTCGATGAGGTCGTCGACCACGCCGGGATCGGCCAGCGTCGAGGTGTCGCCCAGCGAGCCGAAATCGTTCTCGGCGATCTTGCGCAGGATGCGGCGCATGATCTTGCCCGAACGGGTCTTGGGCAGGCCGGGGGCCCACTGGATCAGGTCGGGGCTGGCGATGGGGCCGATTTCCTTGCGGACCCAGTTGACCAGCTCCTTGCGCAGCTCCTCGGTGGGCTCTTCGCCCGCCACCAGGGTGACATAGGCATAGATGCCCTGGCCCTTGATGTCGTGCGGATAGCCGACCACGGCGGCCTCGGCCACCTTGGCGTGGGCCACCAGGGCGGATTCCACCTCGGCGGTGCCCATGCGGTGACCGGAGACGTTGATCACGTCGTCCACACGGCCGGTGATCCAGTAATAGCCGTCTTCGTCGCGGCGGGCGCCGTCACCGGTGAAGTACATGCCCTTGTAGGTGGCGAAGTACGTCTGGATGAAACGCTCGTGGTCGCCGTAGACGGTACGCATCTGGCCGGGCCAGCCGGGTTCGGCCAGGCAGAGGTTGCCCTCGGTCTTGCCTTCCAGGACCTTGCCCTCGGCGTCGACCATCACCGGCTTGACGCCGAAGAACGGACGGGTGGCCGAACCGGGCTTCAGCGCGGTGGCGCCCGGCAGCGGGGTGATCAGGATGCCGCCGGTCTCGGTCTGCCACCAGGTGTCGACGATGGGGCAGCGGCCATCGCCCACCACGCGGTGGTACCAGGTCCAGGCTTCCGGGTTGATGGGCTCGCCCACCGAACCCAGCAGGCGCAGCGACTTGCGGCTGGTCTTCTTCACCGGCTCCTCGCCTTCGCGCATCAGCGAGCGGATGGCGGTGGGGGCGGTGTAGAAGATGTTGACCTTGTGCTTGTCCACCACGTCCCAGAACCGCGACACGGTCGGGTAGTTGGGAATGCCCTCGAACATCAGGGTGATGGCGCCGTTGGCCAGCGGGCCGTAGACGATGTAGGAGTGGCCGGTCACCCAGCCCACGTCGGCGGTGCACCAGTAGATCTCGCCCTCGTGGTAGTCGAAGACGTACTGGTGGGTCATGGAGGCGTACACCAGGTAGCCGCCCGAGGTGTGCAGCACGCCCTTGGGCTTGCCGGTCGAACCCGAGGTGTAGAGGATGAACAGCGGATCCTCGGCGCTCATCTCCACCGGGGCGTGGGTCGGAGCGGCCTTCTCCACGATCTCGTGGTACCAGTGGTCACGGCCGGTGACCATGTGGATGTTGCCGCCGGTGCGCTTGACGACGATGACGCTCTTGCACGACCAGCAGGTCTCCAGCGCCTTGTCGGCGTTGGCCTTCAGCGGAACCTTGCGGCCGCCGCGCAGACCTTCGTCGGCGGTGATCAGCAGCGAGGAATCGCAATCCTGGATACGGCCGGCCAGCGCGTCGGGCGAGAAGCCGCCGAACACGATGGAGTGGACGGCGCCGATGCGGGCGCAGGCCAGCATGGCCACCGCCGCCTCGGGGATCATGGGCAGGTAGATGGTGACGCGGTCACCCTTCTTGACGCCCAGGTCGGTCATGGCGTTGGACAGGCGGCAGACGCGCTCGTGCAGATCGCCATAGGTGATGTGGCACGACTCGTTGGGGTCGTCGCCTTCCCAGATGATGGCGGTCTGGTCCTTGCGGGTGGCCAGGTGGCGGTCCAGGCAGTTGGCGGCCACGTTCAGCGTGCCGTCCTCGAACCACTTGATGCTGACGTCGCCGGAATAGGAGACGTTCTTCACCTTGGTGAAGGGCTTGATCCAGTCGATACGCTTGCCGTGTTCGGCCCAGAACCCGTCGGGGTCCTTCACCGAGCGCTCGTACCACTCATTGTACTTCTTGTCGTCGATGAGAGCATTCTTCGCCGTCTCGGCGGGAACAGGATAGACCTCGGACATCTTGGGGGTGTCTCCCTTTTCTGATTGACCCGCGTCCATGCCGTGGCTGGCGCGGGATATTTCCCCGGTAAAGCAGGCAACGATTATGTTCGACTCGCCATGACGACACAAGCCCGCTCAAAGGGGTAGGTGCCATGACGTCACGGCAATGTCGTTTAAGCCTTTTGCACCACCTCGCCATCGATGATCTCGACGGCAAAGGGCTGGAGCGAGCGCCCCTGGCAGGGACCGCGGGTACAGGCCCCGCTCTCGATGTCGAACAGGGCGAAATGATTGGCGCACAGGATGGAGGTCTGGAACAGGTCGAGGAACTTGTCGTCCTCCAGATTCAGCGGCGCCCCCACATGCGGGCAGGAATTGACGTAGCCGAAGACCTGCCCGCCCTTCCGGACCACGAAGACGCGGCGCTTTTCCCCGTCCACCACGGCGCGGAACTCCCGCGCCCCGGGATCGGGGATGGACTCGAGGCGGCAGAGAGTCTTCACCCCGCCACCCCGCCCAGGCCGCAGAGGATGCCCCAGGCGGTGTCATCCACCGGCGTCACCGACAACCGGCTCTGGCGCACCAGGGCCAGGTCGGACAGGCGGGGATCGGCCTTGATCTCGGCCAGGGTCACCGGCCGGGCCAGGGGCGTCACCGCCTTCAGGTCGGGGCACATCCAGCGGGGATCCTCGGCGGTGGGGTCGGGATAGGCTTCGCGCACCACCTCGACGATGCCGACGATGCGCTTCTCGTCCACCGAATGGTAGAAGAAGGCGCGGTCGCCCAGCTTCATGGCCTTGAGGTTGTTGCAGGCCTGGAAGTTGCGCACCCCGGTCCAGGCGGTCACGCCGTCGCGCACCTGATCGTCCCACGACCAGGCGCCGGGCTCGGACTTGACCAGCCAGAAGGCCATCAGGGCAGGACCTTCTTGTAGCGGTTGACGCTGACGCTTTCGAACAGGCCGGCCTTGGCGTAGGGGTCGTTGGCCAGGAAGGCGTCCAGTTCGGCGCGATCGTCGAAATCGATGACGAAGGCGCTGCCGATCATGGCCTGGCCGTCGTCGGACAGCAGCGGACCGCCGACCACGATCTTGTCGAGGAAGCCCTTGACGTATTCCAGGTGGGCGGGACGGTTGTCGAGGCGGGTCTGAAGATGACCGGGCTTGTCCTTGCACTGGACCATGAACATACTCTGGCACTCCGGATTCGGATAGAAAGCCGCCAGGGTAACGGAAAAAAGGTCGATCATGGAAGCCCACGAGACGCACGAGACCATCCACGAGGTCGCCCATCACGACCACCACGAAGAGCACGCCCACAAGGAGGGCAAGGCCAGCCGCAACAAGAAGATCGCGGTGCTGATCAGCGTTCTCGCCGCCCTGCTGGCCATCATCGAGGCAAGCGGCAAGAGCGCCCAGAACACCTCTCTCTCGGCCAATATCCACGCCAACGACCTGTGGGCCTTCTATCAGGCCAAGCACATCCGCTCGACCATGCTGCGGACTTCGGCCGACATGCTGGAACTGGCGGCGCCCCCGTCCGAGGCGATCGCCAAGAAGGCCGGCGACTGGCGCGCCACCGCGTCCCGCTACGATTCCGAGCCCGAGACCGGCGAGGGCCGCAAGGAACTGGCCGCCAAGGCCAAGGCCGAGGAAGCCAAGCGCGACAAGGCCCTGTCGGCCTATCACATGTTCGAATACGGCGCCGCCGCCCTGCAGATCGCCATCGTCCTGGCCTCGGCCTCGGTGGTGACCGGCATGCTGGCCCTGTCCTTCGTGGCGGGCGGCCTGGGGGCGGTGGGCATCGCCTTCGGCCTGCTGGGCTGGCTGGCGCCCACCCTAATTCACCTGTAACTCCATGCAACCGCCGGGCCGATGGCGGCCCGGCGGTTGCATGGCAAGGGCAAGGCCCGCCGCGGCTTGTGCCGCGAAAGCCAAGCGAAGCGCCCGGCGCTTGAGGGGCTTACGGCGCGCTACGCGCCGGTAAACCAAACCACGGCGGCGGCGAAAGCCGCCACCACCAGCCACTCCATCACGCCCCCGGTGGAACACAGGCCGATGCCGAAGCGTTGCCGCCACGGCCACAGCAGCGGCACGCCCGACGGTGTCAGCGCGTCGGCCGCCAGGTGGGAGAGATAGCCCAAGGCCAGCGGCTCGGCCAGCCGGACCAGCCCCCGGGCAGGCTCCATCAGCATCAGCACCGCCAGACCACCGATCACCGCCAGCAGGGAATGGGTCAGGCCGCGATGGCCCAGAACCATGGAAAGCGGCTTGGACACCGGCCACAGGCGGCGGCCGATCCATGACGACGGATGGTCGATGTCGGGCAGCAAGGCCCCCAAAGCGGCGGCGGCCGCGCCTTCCGGCCCGAGCGGCATGACGAGCCCCGCCCGTTCGGCCAGAATCCAGGCCGCCGCCCCCAGCACCACATGCGATACGACCATCATCCGGCTTTTCCCCCAGCCCCGCCTCGGGTAGAGTCCGCGCGGGGTTCGGATATCGGCCGGGAGGGGTCAGATGTCAATCGCCTGGAACGAGGCGCTGGCGGTCGGCGATCCGAGCATCGATTCCGACCATCGGCGGATGATCGTGCTGATCGCCGAGCTCGAGGCCGCGGCGGGCGGCGAACTCGACTGCGCCGCCATCGGCCGGACCCTGCGGGACCTGTCCGAATTGTGCCGCGATCACTTCGCCCGCGAGGAAGCCTTGCAGCGCGCCGTCGGCTTTCCCGAGGCAGATGCCCATCGCACCGCCCACGACATGCTGCTGAAGCGGCTCGATGCCGTGCTGGCCCATTACGCCGACGGCTGCGACGAGGTGCGCTCGGGCATCGTGCGCACCCTGGGCGATTCGCTCGCCACCTGGCTGGTCAGCCACATCGTCAACAACGACATGGAATTCAAGCCCTACGTGGCGGGGGCGGGGCAGTAACCCGCCGCCCCCGAGGGGCGGCGGGCATTCCAAGAACCGTCAGTGCTTCCACACCGCCGGCTTGAAGTTGGCGTAGACCACCTGGATTCCGTCCACTTCGGCCCCGCAACGGCCCTTGAACCCCAGGACGAAGTTTCCAGCGGGCGGAGTCCAGGAATAGCCGCCGCCACCGCCGCCGCCGCCACCGATGACACGGCCATCGGAGATCTGGATGTTCAACTGGTCCAGCTTGGCGCCCGACCGCCCCCAGACCCTGGTGACGAACTGGTCCGGCAACAGCTGCAGGGTGCCCCGGTCACTGCCGCCGGTGCCGCCGTGGCTCTTGGTCTGCTGCTGGCCGGTATCGTCCATGTAGGTGGTGCGCAACTGGTCGGTGCGTTCGCCACTGCGCAGGCCGATGGACATGATCCGGGTCTTGCGCGGAATATAGGTGGTGATGTCCACGTCATCGAACGGGCCACCGCCGCCGCCGCCCCAGTAGCCGCTTTCGTGGATCTCGTACACCACCGCGGGAGTGCCGTTGTCCAGCGCCTTCAGGCTCAGTTTGGGGAAACTGGCGGTGGGATTGCTGCCGAAGGTGTTCATCTGGTCCTGGATGGCGGCAATGTCGCCATCGGCGGTCTTGCCGTTGGCGAGCAGGGTCGGATCGCTGAAGCCGCCGTAATAGGCATACAGCGTGCCCAGCCAGACGATCTGGTTGTTGGATTGAACGATCCGGGACAGGCTCGAGGTCAACCCGCCCACCACGGTATTGCCGGTGAAATAGGTGCGGTTGGCCGCCACCTTGCTGAAGCCGGTGCCGGCGCCGGGAACGGTTTCATAGCCGGCGGAGCCAATGGCGATCACCACCGGGGCATCCAGGGGAATGGAGGGGAACTTCACGGCATAGTCGATGAAGCTTGCCGGCAGGGGCAGCTGCGGATTGAGCAGGCCGGTCACCGTCTGGCGGAAGGCGTAGTTGATCTTGGTGGTCTTCAGGAAATTGTCCATGGCGGTCTGCAGGCTGCCGCCCACCGACACGCCGTCGAAAATGCCATTGGCCTTCAGGCTGGTGGTCAGGGAGGTCTGCTCCTCCTTGGTCTGGGAATAGAAGGTGTATACCGCCATGTACTCGCCGCCGGTAACCACCCGCGAGACGAACGAATCGCCGTAATACTGGACGAACTGATTGGCCTGGGCATCGGTCTGCGGAATGGCGATGTCGCTCTTGAAGCGGACATCGGTGCGGCTTTCGGCGCCCTTGACATGCTTGGCGTAGACGGTCACCGACACGCTGTAGGTCGTGACCTTCAGCGAGGTCATGAAGCTGACCTTCTCGTCAATGCCGCCCAGGGGGCCGAACCCCACCGAAAGGGATTGGTCGATGGACAGGGACTGGGCCAGTTCCTCGATGCTGATGCTGACCGAGCAGCGAACTTCGCTCTTGGCGCCATCGGGGGCGGACTTTCCGTCCACGGCGGTGGATAGGCCGTTGCCGAGCACGCTGTTGTAGCCCTGGAACAGGGCGGTCGGGGCGGAGCCGCCGGAAGACTTGCCAGACATGAAATACCTCCTTGTCGTTCACCCGATGGGATATCGGTTGTGGCGCAAGGAGAACATCAACACCTAATAGGGGTCAAATATCATAAATATGCATTTTAATACGATTCTTTACGACAGTGTATGCGCCTATTAATCTACATAACCACCTCCTTGCCCTCGAAGGCGCAGAGCTCGCGCACCACGCAGGCGGGGCAGTCGGGCTTCCTGGCCTTGCAGACGTAGCGGCCGTGCAGGATCAGCCAGTGGTGGGCATGCTGCAGCCATTTGGCCGGGGTCGCCTTCATCAGCCCCGCCTCCACCGCCTCCACCGTCTTGCCCGGCGCCAGCCCGGTGCGGTTGGCAACGCGGAAGCAATGGGTATCCACGGCGATGGTGGGCTCGCCAAAGGCGATGTTGAGCACCACGTTGGCGGTCTTGCGCCCCACGCCGGGCAGGGCCTCCAGCGCGGCGCGGTCGTGGGGGACCTGGCCTCCATGCTGGCTCAGCAGACGGCGCGACAGCTCGATGACGTTCCTGGCCTTGGTCTTGTAAAGGCCGATGGTGCGGATGGCATCGCTCAGCCCCTCCTCGCCCAGGTCAACCATGGCCTGGGGCGTGTCGACGCGGGCGAACAGCGGCCGCGTCGCCTTGTTGACGCCCGCGTCGGTGGCCTGGGCGGACAGCACCACCGCCACCAGCAGGGTGTAGGGGCTGGAATACTCCAGATCGCTCTTGGGCTCGGGGTTGCGCTCGGCCAGCAGCGCGTAGAAGCGGTCGGCCTGCTTAGGGGTCATCGGTTGAGAACCTCCAGCGCCTCCGCGTGCAGGCGCCGGTCACCGGCGGCGCAGACCCGGCCGTCGGAATGGATGGAGAGCGGCCTGCCCGACCAGTCGGTCATAATTCCCCCCGCCCCCTCGATCACCGGCACCAGGGCGGCGAAGTCGTAGGGCTTGAGCCCCGCCTCCACCACCAGATCGCAGAAGCCCGACGACAGCAGGGCGTAGGCATAGCAGTCGCAGCCGTAGCGGGGCCGCTTGCACGCCGCCGCGATGCGGTCCCAGGCGGGACGCGTCTTGTCGCAGAACAGTTCCGGCGCCGTGGTGAAGGCATAGGCGTGGGCCAGATCGGGACAGGCGCGCACCCTGGCCGGCTGGCCGTTCAAGGTGGTGGGGCGGCCCGCAGCCCCCAGCCAGCGCTCGTTGGTGAAGGCCTGGTCGATGACCCCCAGGATCGGCGTGCCGTTACGGGCCAGGCTGATCAGGGTGCCGAAGCTGGGCTTGCCGGTGATGAAGGCCGCCGTGCCGTCGATGGGGTCTAAGACCCAGACGTATTCGGCGTCGCAATTCTCGCGCCCGTGCTCCTCGCCCAGGATGCCGTGGGAGGGGACCTCGGCGGCCAGGATGGCGCGCATGGCGGCCTCCACCTCGCGGTCGGCGATGGTCACCGGGCTGGCATCGGCCTTGTCGTCCACCGCGACGGGCGTGCGGAAGTACTTGGCGACCACCGGGCGGGCGGCGTCGGCCAGCTTTTCGGCCAGGGCGATGAATTCGGGGGCGCAGGCGGTCATGGTGTCATTTTTTCCGTGCCGTTGAAGCCGCCCGAGTGTGGCGCGAAACGGCCGTTGTGGATAGGGTGTAGGCGCAATCTTCCTTATGGAACCCCACCATGGCCGCACTGACCCCCATCATCGTCATTCCCGCCCGTATGCACGCCACCCGCCTGCCCGGCAAGCCGCTGGCCGACATCCATGGCCTGCCGATGATCGTCCAGGTGTGGCGCCGCTCCATGGAGGCCGGGCTGGGGCCGGTGGTGGTGGCCTGCGCCGAGAAGGAGATCCTCGATGCCGTCGAGGCCCATGGCGGCAAGGCGGTGCTGACCGACCCCGACCACCCTTCCGGCTCGGACCGGGTGTGGGAGGCGGTGTGCAAGGTGGACCCGGCGGGCAAGTACGACGCGGTGGTCAACGTCCAGGGCGACCTGCCCACCCTGGACCCGGCGGTGGTGCGCGACGTCTTCGCCCCCCTGGCCGAGCCGGGCGTCGATCTCTCCACCCTGATCGCCGAGATCACGGTGGAGGAGGAGCGGACCAACCCCAACGTGGTCAAGGCGGTGGTGGGCCTGGCGCCGGGACAAAGGGTGGGCCGCGCGCTGTATTTCAGCCGTGCCACCGTGCCGGCCAACGACGGGCCGCACTACCACCATATCGGGCTCTACGCCTATCGCCGGGCGGCGCTGGAGCGCTTCGTCGGCCTGCCCCAGGGCGTGCTGGAGAGGCGCGAAAAGCTGGAGCAGCTGCGCGCCCTGGAAAACGGCATGCGCATCGATTGCGCCTTGGTTGACACGGTTCCGCTGGGTGTCGATACTCCCGCCGACCTCGAACGGGCGCGCGCCCTGCTGAAAGCCTGAGCCTTCCCATGACCGACGCCCCTCATCCCGAGACCGCCCCCCATCCCGAGACCGCCATCGCCTTCCAGGGCGAGCCCGGCGCCTATTCGCATCTGGCCTGCCGCAACGCCTATCCCGGCATGCAGCCGCTGCCCTGCGCCACCTTCGAGGACACCTTCGCCTCGGTGCGGGAAGGCCGCGCCCGCTACGCCATGATCCCCATCGAGAATTCGGTGGCGGGCCGCGTGGCCGACGTGCATCACCTGATGCCCTATGCCGGCCTGCACATCATCGCCGAGCATTTCGAGCGCATCAGCCACCACCTGCTGGCGGTCAAGGGCGCCACGCTGGACACCATCAAATCGGTCAAAAGCCACGTCCACGCCCTGGGCCAGTGCCGCAACCTGATCGGCCAGATGGGGCTGAAGGTGATCGTCGGGTCCGACACCGCCGGCTCGGCCGCCGAGGTGGCCCAGAAGGGCGACCCGACGCTGGCCGCCATCGCCTCGGAACTGGCGGCCGAGGCCTATGGCCTGGTGTCGCTGAAGGCCGGCATCGAGGATGCCGAGCACAACACCACCCGCTTCGTGGTGCTGGCCCGCGAGGCGCTCGAGCCCAATCCCAACCTGCCTTGCGTCACCACCTTCGTGTTCCGGGTGCGCAACCGCCCCGCCGCGCTGTACAAGGCCATGGGCGGCTTCGCCACCAACGGCATCAACATGACCCGGCTGGAAAGCTACATGGTGGGCGGCGAGTTCGCCGCCACCCAGTTCTTCGCCGACGTGGAGGGCCACCCCACCCAGCGCAGCCTGCGCCTGGCGCTGGAGGAACTGGACTTCTTCAGCCACGAAGTGCGGATTCTCGGCGTCTATCCCCGCCATCCCTTCCGCATGAAGGCCGCCGCCGGGGCGGAATAGCTCAAAGCCCGTCCAGAATCACCACGGTGCGCCGCGCCGAGGCGCGGCTGATCTTGACGATCTCCTGGTATTCCGGGCTGTCCAGGCACGCCTTGGCCGTTTCGACATCGGGAAAGCGCATCAGCACCATGCGGGTGGGCGACCACAGATCGGTCTCGCGCAGCGTCAGCTCACCGCCCCGGGCCAGATACTCGCCGCCCCAACGCTCGATATGGGGGCGGGCCTTGGCCTTGTATTCCTCGTAGGCATCGGGATCGTCCAACTGGGTGTCGACGATCAGATAGGCGGGCATGGCTGTTCTCTCCCCTGAAACGGCAAAGGGCGGCTCCCCCCATTTGGAGAGCCGCCCCGCCCGGTTTCAAGGGACTTTTATCAATACACGTCGTGCAGGGTGTTGGTGACGTTGAACTTGCCGGTCGGCGTGATCAGGCGCGGGTCCTTGATCACCGACTTCAGCTTGCGGGTCTTGTCGTCCACCACCACGATGGCCGAGACCTTGTCCTTGGCGTTCCACACCGAGATCCACACCTCGTCGCCCGCCTTGTTGTATTCCGGCTGAACGATGCGCGGCGCCCCGTCGGTGATGCCGGCCCATTTGGCGATGGGCAGCACTTCGGCGGGCTTGTCCAGGTTGTTGATGTCGAACACGGCGATGGAGGCCGCCACGTCGGCATCGGGGTTCAAGGGCGTGTCGACCCACAGGTTCTTGGACTTGGGATGGGTTTTGAGGAACAGCGAGCCGCCGCCCTGGCCCGACAGCGAGCCCACCTTGGTCCAGGCCTGCTTGGGGTGGCCCTTGGGGTCGGTGCCGATCAGGGCCACGCTCTCGTCGCCCAGATGGCCGGTGGCCCAGACGGGACCGAACTTGGGATGGGTGAAGTTGGTGCCGCGGCCCGGATGGGGGGTGGCGCCCACCTCGACCATGCCCACCAGCTTGTCTTCCTTGGTGTCGACCACGGCGATCTTGTTGCGCGCGTTGGCGGCCACCAGGAAGTAGCGCTTGGAGGCATCGAAGCCGCCGTCATGCAGGAACCGCTCGGCCTCGATGGAGGTGATCTTCAGGTTCTTGATGTCGGAATAGTCCACCAGCAGGATCAGGCCGGTTTCCTTGACGTTGACCACGAATTCCGGCTTGAAGTGGGAGGCGACGATGGAGGCGACGCGGGGCTCGGGGTGGTATTCCTGCCTGTCGCTGGTCATGCCCCGGGTCGAGACGATCTTCTTCGGCTCCAGCGTGTTGCCGTCCATGATCACGAACTGGGGCGGCCAATAGGCGCCGGCGATGGCGTACTTGTCCTCGAAGCCCTTGAACTTGGAGGTCTCCACCGAGCGGGCCTCCATGCCGATCTTCACCTCGGCCACCGTCTCGGGCTTTTCCATCCACAGGTCGATCAGGTTGATCTTGGCGTCGCGGCCGATGACGTAGAGATAGCGGCCCGAGGCGGAAATGCGCGAGATATGGACGGCGTAGCCGGTCTTGATGATGCTGACGATGGCCTTTGACGCGCCGTCGATCAGGGCGATCTCGCCCGAATCGCGCAACGTCACCGAGAACAGGTTGGACAGGTCCAGGTTGTTCATCTTCTTGGTGGGGCGCTTGTCGGCCGGGATCTGGACCTTCCAGGTGGCCTTGATCTCGTCCATGCCGAATTCGGGCGGCTGGGGCGGCTCGTTCAGCAGGTACTTGGCCATCAGGTCCACCTCGGCCTCGGTCAACTGGCCGGAAGAGCCCCAGTTGGGCATACCGGCGGCGGAGCCGTAGGTGATGAAGGCCTTCAGCGCATCGAAGCCCCGCTCGCGGGTGATGTCGGTGGTCAGCGGCTTGCCGGTGGCGCCCTTGCGCAGCACGCCGTGACAGCCGGCGCAGCGCTCGAAATAGATCTGCTTGGCCTTGGCGAACTCGTCGGCGGTCAGTTGTGGGCCGGGCTGGGCCCCCGGCTGGGTCATGGGAGCGGCGCGAAGCTGGTCGCCGCTGGTTTCGTAATGCTCGCCGGCGCCATGGGCGGGCTTCTCCGCCGCCACGGCCGTCCCGGCCCAAGCGGCCGCCAGTGCCGCCATCATCCAAGTCGCTGCCTTCATCGGTTTCCCCTGGGCAAATCATAGTCACCGGCAATCCCGGCGGGGGAGACCTTATTCGCCATGCGGGAATGAATCAAGCAAACGATAAGTATTTGATTAACGTCAAATGATAAATGTCAATACACCACTAAATGACCCTAAAGTAACCATATCTAATTATAGTCATTCCATATTGATATTCATCACATGAATTCATCTCTGACCCGACAGGAATCAGCCGCCATCCGGCTCCTGCGATTCGTTCCGGTGCAGTTCTTGATGTTTATCAGTTGATTTCTGTCAAGGGCGACCACCCCCTCCCCGCATCGGCCGCGGAGAGGGATATGACGACGGGGGCAGGGCCGAACGCCCGCCCGGGATCATCCCTTCCGTATGCCGGCGATGAAGGCGCTGACCTCGCCCATCAGGTCGTCGGTGCGGCGCGCCACGCCGTCCGCCTGACCCAGCACCAGGGCGGCGGCGTCGCCGGCCTGGGTGGCGGCGGCGGAGACGCGGCCGACGCTGCCCACCACCTCCTCGGTGCCGCCCACCGCGCGTCCGACGCTGTCGGCGATGCGCTGCGTGGTGCTCTGCTGCTCGGCCACCGCCTGGGTGATGGAGTCCACCGCCCGGCTGATCTCGCCGATGGTGCGCACGATGTCGCCGATGGCCGACACCGCCTCGTCGGTGGCGGCCTGGACCTGGGCGATCTGCGACGAGATCTCGTCGGTGGCCGTGGCGGTCTGGTTGGCGAGGTTCTTGACCTCGCCCGCCACCACGGCGAAGCCCTTGCCCGCCTCGCCGGCACGGGCCGCCTCGATGGTGGCGTTCAAGGCCAGCAGGTTGGTCTGCTTGGCGATGGTGGTGATCAGTTCCACCACCTGGCCGATGCGCCCGGCGGCGCTGGCCAGTCCGGCGACGTTGGCCGAGGCCCGCTCGGCCTTGCCCACCGCCTCGGCGGTGGTGGTGGAGGACGCCGCCACCTGCCGCTCGATGGCGGCGATGGAATGGGTCAGGTCCAGGGCCGCCTCGGCCACCTGCCGCACGTTGTCGGATGCGGTGCCGGCGGCGCCTTGGGCCGCACCGGCCTGTCCCGAGGCCTCGGCCGCCACTCCCGACATGGACTGGGCGGCGCGGTTCATCTCGGCCGCCGCCTCGGACAGCCGGGTCATGACGGTGGTGACCTTCTCCTCGAATTCGGAGGCGAGCGCCAGACGGGATTCGCGCCGCTCCACCGAGGCGCGGGAATCGGCCTGCCGGCGTTCCTCGGCCAATTGCCCCATCTGGCGGCCGTTCTCGGCGAAGACGTCCAGGGTGCGGGCCATGGCGCCGATCTCGTCCTTGCGCTCGCCGCCCGGCACCGATACCCCGTAATCGCCGGTGGCCATGGTGGCCATGCAGGCCCGCAACGCCTCCAGCGGCCGGGTCAGGGAACGGGTCACGCGAAAGGCCAGCCACAGGCCGAACACCGCGCAGGCCAGGAACGACGCCAGCAGGGAGAAGCCGGCGCTTTGCTGCTCGCTTTCGGCACGCTCGCGGAAACGGGCGGCGTCCTCGGCGGCCAGCGCGATGGCCGAGGCCATCAGCCCCTGGATCACCTCGGCCTGCCTGGCCGCCGCCCCCTTGGTCAGGTCGGCGGCCTCGACGCTGCGCCCCTGCTTCATCATCTCGACGATCTCGGCGCGGATGGGCTTCCACGCCGCCAGGGCCTTGCCCAGCTGGTCGAACACGGCGCGGTCGGCCAGGAAGCGCTCGCGCGCCGCCTCCAGCTTCTTCACCACCTTGCCTTCCGCCGCGTCGATGGCGGCCTCGGCCTTGGCGATGTCGCTGTCCTCGAAGGCGAGCGCCAGGTCCTTCATGGCCCGGTGCATGGCGATGATGCCGCCATCGGCCTCGGACAAGGCCGTCGAGACGGTGAAGGGGTGACGGTACAGCAGCTCGGTATGCCCGGAAATGGACCGCAGCTGCAGACTGGAAAACAGGCCGAGCGCCCCGGTGACGGCGATCATCAGCCCGAACCCGGCGAACAGACGCACGCCGATTCTCACATCTGCCAGACGCATGACTCCTCCCTTTCCCGCCCGGACGCGCCGGCGGGCCATGAAGCCTGATTCCCGTTTGCTCTCTTCGGCCGTCCCTGGTTGATCCGGGCGGCATCGTTGCATATGTTGTTACATATAACTGTTGCTTATAACAACAATAATATGGCGCACTATCCCTCGGAGGGATGTATCACGTCGAAGGAATTAGGGAGTTCTACCGCGTGCCGTAGGCGCGCAGCAGGGTCCGGACCGCCGCGGCGACGGTGTCGGCCAGGGGGCGGCCCGCCGGCAGCCCCAGCAGGGCGCGGTGATAGGTTTCGGCCCGCAGCATGCCGATGAACTGATCGGCGATCACCATGGGGTCCACCCCGGCCGCCAGTTCGCCCCGCTCCTGCAGCCGGACCACCGAGGCGGAGATGGCCGCCTTGCCCCGGGTCGGGCCGGTGTCGTAGAAGGCCTGGGCCAGTTCCGGGGTGCGGGCCGATTCCGCCACCACCACCCGGTAGAGCGCCAGGGCGTCGGGCGTCATCAGCAGGGTCAGCAGCCGCTCGCCATAGGTGGTGAAGGTCCGGGCCGCGTCAAAGCTGTCGTCGGGGGCGGCGAAGACGAAGGACGCCTCGCAGCGGCGGTGCATGATGGCGGCGAACAGCTGGTCCTTGCCCTCGAAATGGGCGTAGATGGTCGCCTTGGAGACGCCGGCGCGGGCGGCCACCGCATCCATGCTGGTGGCGGCATAGCCCTCGTCCAGGAACAGGCGCTGGGCGGCGTCGAGAATGGCCTCGCGCTTGGCCGAGGGCTTGGATCGGGTCCGGGTTTTGGGGCTGGCGGCTTCCATGGACAAAAACTAAACCACCCAGTTCAGTTTTGGGAAGAGAAAAGTTGGGGCTATTCCACCAGCCCGGCCAGGGCGTCGTCGAGACGGGCGGGTTCGATCTCGGTCAGGCGGGGACCATCGGTCCACACCAGCACGCAGCGCACCCGGTGGCGGGGATAGATGCAGGCCAGCGCCAGACGATAGGCGGCCATCTGCCGCACGTAAAGCTCCGGCACCTCGTCGGCGCTGGCGGGGGGGCGGCGGTTGGTCTTGTAATCGGCGACGATCACCTCGGTCTCGCTCACGCTCAGCCGGTCGACCCGGCCCGAGACCACCCGGTTGCCGATCCGCCCGACCAGCGGCACCTCGGCGCGCGAGCCGGGACCGAACAGCACCCCCAGCCCCGGATGGTCGAGGATGTCGGAAACCTCGTTGGCGATGCCCAGGCGTTCGGCGGTCTCCAGGCCGAAGGACGGACGCGACAGGAAGCGCAGCATGGCCCGCGAGCGCTCCGATGGCGGCAGATCGGGCATGGTCTGCAGCAGCCGGTGGATCAGCTTGCCCCGCTGCCAGCGCGGGCGTCCGTCCAGTTCGGCCAGGGGCGAACGCACGGGAGGCTCTTCTCCTTCGGGCCGCGAGGGGGCCAGGGGGCGGGGCGGCACCGGCTCGGCCTCGGCCGGCACCAGCGCCCAGTCTGGCAGGGCCTCGGGCGGGCGCTCCCCCGGCCCGGCGGCCCGGCCCTTTTCCACGGGAGCGCTCTGGGCATTGGCCAGGACCAGCACCGGCCCGTCCGCCGTCTCGCCGCTTCCGGCCAGGAAGGGATCGGCGAATTCGAGGGCGGTGGGCGCCAGGGCGTCACTCACCAAAGCGTGCCAGCAGGTCTCGGGCGCCGCCTTCAGGCCGCGCCAGCCGCAGACCACCAGCCGGTCCTCGGCCCGTGTCATGGCGACATAGAGCAGGCGGCGGTATTCCCGCTCGCGCGCCGATTTGCGGGCTTGCGAGCCCTGGCGGCAGACGGCATCCATGTCCTCGGCCCGGGGTGGCCAGGCGGGCAGTTCGTCCTCGCCGTCGCCCAGCCACAGCAGCCGGGACGAGCGGGTCGGCACCTGCATGGTGTCGGGCAGGAAGACGATGGGAGCCTGCAGACCCTTGGAGCCGTGCACGGTCATGATGCACACCGCGTCGCGCCCTCCTTGCTCCAGGTCGCGCTTGATCTCCAGCGCGCCCGCCTCCAGCCAGTGGAGGAAGCCCTGCAGCGACGGCGGATGGGCGCGCTCGAAGGCGAGGGTCAGCGCCATGAACTCGTCGATGGCATCCTCGGCCTCGAGACCCAGGCGGGCCAGCAGGCGCTTGCGCCCGCCCAGCGGACCCAGGACCCGGGCGTAAAGGGTGTGGGGCGAGACACGGTCGGCCTGGGCCAGCAGGTCCGACAGCCGGCGAAAGGCGGATTCGAACACGCCGCCCTCGTCGGCCACGCCCTGGCGCAGCGCCTCCCACAACCCCACATCCCGGCCGCGATGATGGGCCAGGGTGAACAGCTGTTCCTCGGAGAGGCCCACCAGCGGTCCCTTCAGCACGGTGGCCAGCGTCAGGTCGTCGTCGGGCAGAGCCAAGAAGTTGCCCAGCGCCATCAAATCCATCACCGCCATCTGCTCGGTCAGCACCATGCGGTCGGCGCCGGCGACCTCGACCTTGCGGGTCTTCAGCTCGCGCACCAGATCCTCGACGAAACCGCCCCGGCGGCGCACCAGCACCAGCACGTCGCCGGCCCGCACCGGGCGGCCCTTGGAGTCCAGAATCTCGCCGTCGATCATGGCGCGGATGCGCGCGGCCACCAGCCGGGCCAGCCGGGTACGGGGCGAATCGCCCCTGATGCGCTCCACCGGCGGCTTCCAGGCCGGCGCCTCGTCGGCGGGACGCGGTTCCACGGCGGGCCACACCTCCACCCGCCCGGCCTGTCCCGAACG
This sequence comes from Magnetospirillum sp. ME-1, assembly GCF_002105535.1. Classification (GTDB taxonomy): domain Bacteria; phylum Pseudomonadota; class Alphaproteobacteria; order Rhodospirillales; family Magnetospirillaceae; genus Phaeospirillum. Next base: position 1,021,155 of record NZ_CP015848.1, read on the forward strand.
GTGGGGCAGATGGGTGATGTCCTCGTCCCCGGCCACCCCGTCGCGGCCCGGCCGGCCCGGGGCGAACACGGCGTTGACCGCGTCCAGCACGGCGGGCGCCGAGCGGAAGGACAGGTTGAGCGCCACCTCGTCCCAGGTTCCCCCGGCGGCGGGCACATGGGCGGCGAAGGCCTCGCGCATGCGCTCGAACTCGCGCGGATCGGCGCGCTGGAAGGAATAGATGGACTGCTTGGCATCCCCCACCGCGAAGACGGTGCGAAGCGTCTCGCGCGCGCCCCTTCCGGCGAAGAATTCCTCGGTCAGCTTCTCCACCACCGCCCACTGGTCGGGGTTGGTGTCCTGGGCCTCGTCGATCAGCACGTGGTCGATGCCGCCGTCCAGTTTGAAGAGCACCCAGGGCGCCACGCCAGGCCGGGCCAGCAGGTCGCGGGCGCTCAAGATCAGATCGTCGTAATCCATCAGGGCACGGACGGCCTTGGCCCGGCGATAAGACTCGAGCAGCGCGCCGCCCAGCGTCAGCAGCGCTCCCGTCGCCTCCAGGATGCGGGCGGCCTTCAGCTTCTCACCCAGGCGGAGCAGCCGCTCGGCCTCGGTCAGCATGGCCGCCTCCACGCCGGGGAAGCCGTCGCGCACCGCCTTGGTGGCCAGGGTCTTGCGGATGGTGCCCTCGGCCGTCAGGAACTGGGCGGACCACAGCGCGAAGCCGTCCTGCCGCCCCGCCGGATCGGCCAGCCAACGGGCCATGGCCTCGCCGCGTTTGGCGTCGGAGTCCGAACCGGTCAGCAAAGCGGACACGGCGGCGCGCAAGGACTCGCCGTCGAAATGAGCCTCGTCCGCCGCCCAGGCCAGCAGGGAGTCCGGCGTGTCGCCGTCGTCCAGCCCCAGCCGGGTGCGAAGCGCCGCCAGGGCGCCGTCCACTCCGCCGTGGCGGTCGAACAGCCGCTCGAGGCGTCCGCGCTCGGCGGTGAGCTCCCCCATCAGCTCGGGAAAGGCGGTTTCATGCACCCGGCCGGTCACCAGGGCCAGGGCGCGGCCCAGTTCGCCATCGCCTTGCCGTGCGCTGGCCAGCACCTCCAGCTTGGCGGCCTCCAGCAATTCGCCGGCGTCGCGGTCGTCCATCACCTGGAAGTGCGGCGCGATGCCGGCCTCCAAGGGGAAACGGCGTAGCAGCGACTGGCAGAAGGCGTGGATGGTCTCCATGTGCATGCCGCCCGGCGCGTCCAGCAGCGCGGCGAACAGCCTGCGCGCCCCGGTCATCTCGTCGTCCGAGGGCAGGCGGCCCAGCAGGCGCTCCAGATCCCCGGCCAAGTCCTCATCTTGCGCCGTCGCCCACTGGCCCAGCCGCCCGGCGATGCGGTTGGACATCTCGGCGGCGGCGGCCTTGGTGAAGGTCAGGCACAGGATCTTGTGAGGCGGCGTGCCGGCCAGCAGCAGGGTCAGCACCCGGTCGGTCAGCACCTTGGTCTTGCCGGTGCCGGCGCTGGCCGCCACCCAGACGCTGGCTTTGGCGTCGGCGGCGCGGCGCTGCCGCCGGTCGGCGTCGAGAGAAAGCGCCGAGGCGTCCGTCATAGAGTGCCTTCCAGGGCCTCGATCACCTGGGCCAGGGTGATGCCGTCGGCCCGCGCCGCGAAGCCCAGCGCCATGCGGTGGCGCAGGATGGGGGCCGCCAGCGCCCGGATGTCGTCGACGGAAGGAGCGAGGCGGCCTTGCAGCAAGGCCCGCGCCCGGGCGGCCAGCATCAGCGCCTGGGCGGCGCGCGGTCCCGGCCCCCAGGCCACGGCGCGCTTCACCAGATCCAGCGAGGTGCTCTCGGGGCGCCCCTGGCGCACCAGATTGAGAATGGCATCCACCACCGAATCCCCCACCGGGATGCGCCGCACCAGGGCCTGGGCGGCCAGAAGGTCGGCGGCGGTCATGACGCGCACCGGCTCGGCCGATTGCGCCCCGGTGGTGTCGATCAGCATGCGCCGCTCGGAGTCACGGTCGGGATAGCCCACGTCGATCTGCATCAGGAAGCGGTCGAGCTGGGCCTCGGGCAGGGGATAGGTGCCCTCCTGCTCCAGCGGGTTCTGGGTGGCCAGCACGTGGAACGGGCGGGGCAGATCGTGGCGGGCGCCGGCGACGCTGACATGATGCTCCTGCATGGCCTGGAGCAGCGCCGACTGGGTGCGCGGCCCGGCGCGGTTGATCTCGTCGGCCATCAGCAACTGGCAGAACACCGGCCCCTGGATGAAGCGGAAGGCGCGCGCGCCGCCGGCTCCTTCCTCCAGCACTTCCGAGCCCAGGATATCGGCGGGCATCAGATCGGGAGTGAACTGCACCCGCTTGTCGTCCAGGCCCAGCACCACGCCCAGCGTGTGCACCAGCCGGGTCTTGGCCAGGCCGGGCAGGCCGATCAACAGGGCGTGACCCCCTGCCAGCAGCGTGATAAGACTCTGATCGATGACCTCGTCCTGACCGAAGATGACGCGGCCGATGGCGGCACGGGCCTCGGACAGACGGATGTCGAGGGCGGCGATGTCGTCGGGCGGGGCGGCGGAACTGGTGTGGGGAGTCATGGGATGGCGCCTCGCACGGGATGAAGAACGCAGGAGCGGCCGAGTGAACCAGCCTTTGACCGATGCCCCTCCGGAGGTGGACTACCCGGGGCGGTTGCCGCAATATTGCGGCGACCTGGGCATCCGCATCGACCGGCAGGGACGTTGGTTCTACCATGGCTCGCCGATCAACCGCAAAGAGATGGTCTGCCTGTTCGCCTCGGTGTTGTACCGCGCCAAGGATGGCAGCTACCTTCTGATCACGCCGGGCGAGATGGGCCACATCCAGGTCGACGACGTCCCGTTCCTGGCGGTGGAGATGTACACGTGCGGATCGGGCCGCGAGATGGTGGTCAGCTTCCGCACCAACATGGACGAGATGGTCACGGTGGACAGGGACCATCCGCTCCGCATCGCGGAGGCCGAGGGCTCGGGGGAGCCGTCGCCCTACGTCACCGTGCGCAGCGGCATCGAGGCGCGCCTCAGCCGCTCGGTCTATTACGAACTGGTCGCCCTGGGATGGGAGGAGGACCGGGAGGGAGAAACGGTTTACGGCCTATGGAGCAGCGGGAGCTTTTTTCCATTGGGGAGGATGGACCTTCCCGACTGACGCGCGAGGTCATCGCGCGGCGTCTCGCCGACGGGTTCGACCCGCGCGGACGGGGGGATTCGGCCCTGGAAGCCCTGGTCCAGGGTGGGGCCGTCCGTCCCGGCGCCCCCATCGACGACGACACCCTGACCCCGGCGGCGGTGCTGGTTCCCCTGGTGGAGCGCGACGGGGGGCTGACGGTGATGCTGACCAAGCGCACAGCCCATCTGGCGCACCATCCCGGCCAGATCAGCTTTCCCGGCGGCCGCCTCGAGCCCGAGGACAGGGGCGACTTCGCCACCTGCGCACTGCGCGAGACCGAGGAGGAGACGGGCCTCGACCGGCATAAGGTCCGGCTGCTGGGACGCCTGGACGATTACGTCACCGGCACCGGCTTCGTCATCACCCCCCTGGTGGGCATCATCGATCCGCCCTTCACGCTGGCGCCCGATTCCTTCGAGGTGGCCGAGGTGTTCGAGGTGCCGCTGGCCTTCATCCTGGATCAGGCCAACCACCAGTTGCAAAGCCGTGAAGTCCGCGGCATGCAGCGGCCCTTCTGGGCGATCACCTGGCAGGACAGGCTGATCTGGGGCGCCACCGCCGGCATCCTGGTCAACCTGTTCGAAGTCTTGGTGCCCCGTGACGGGGACGGGATTCCGGAATGACCATGACTGTCATCCCGAGCGACCGCGAGGGATCTCCGTCCGGCATGGAGGTGCCGGTTCGGAAAAGCCACGCCAGGATGAGATCCCTCGGCTGCGCTCGGGATGACAGAAAAGGGCGGATCATCGGGATGACGGGCTGGGGGGCGCATGAGTAACACCCGCCTTCACCTCAATCCCGGCGATCCCATCGGCCTTCTGGGGCCGCAGGACTGGATGGACGCGCCGGAGACGCGGGCGGTGGTGGCCGCGCTCCAGGCCGACGGCGCCCCGGTGCGCTTCGTCGGCGGCTGCGTGCGCGACGCGCTCCTGAAACGCCCCATCCGGGATATCGACATCGCCACCCCCGACCCGCCCGAACGGGTGCTGGCCCTGCTGGACGACGCCGGCATCCACGCCATTCCCACCGGCATCGACCATGGCACGGTGACGGCGGTGATCGGCAAGGCCCATTACGAGATCACCACCCTTCGGGTCGATGTGGAAAGCTTCGGCCGCCATGCCCGCGTCGAATACACCGACGACTGGCGGGCCGACGCGTCACGGCGCGACTTCACCATGAACGCCCTGTCCGCCGACCCGCAAGGCAATGTCTACGACCCCTTCGATGGCATCGCCGACATGGCGGCCGGACGGGTGCGCTTCGTGGGCGAGCCGGAAAAGCGCATCGAGGAGGACGCGCTGCGCCTGCTGCGCTTCTTCCGCTTCCACGCCCATTACGGCCGGGGCACCGCCATGGAGGCCCGGGCGCTCAACGCCTGCCGCCGCATGGCCCCGCGCCTGGAAAACCTGTCGGGCGAGCGGGTGGCGGGCGAGCTGGTGCGCCTGTTGCTGGCCGACGACCCCACGCCGTCGCTGCTGGTCATGCACAGCCACGGCATCCTGGCCCACATCCTGCCCGAGGCGAGGGAGTTCGGGCGGCTGCGCACCCTGGCCTGGCTGGAGCGCCGGGGGCTGGCACGTCCCGAAATCCACCCCGACGCCATCCGCCGCCTGGCCGCCCTGGTCATCGCCGACCGTCCCGGCGCCTTGCGGCTTGGCGAGCGGCTCAAGCTCTCCGGCCTCCAGGCCAGGCGGGTGGCGGCGGTGGCGGCGCCTCGTGTCCAGGTGGAGCACGGCATGGACGGCCCCGCCATCCGCCGGGCGCTGCGCAAGGTGGGGGCAAGCGAGTTCCGCGATCTGGTCATGGTGGCCTGGGCGGCGCGGCGCGCGATGGAGGCGCGGCCCGATGCCGCCGAATCCGAACGCTGGGCCGCCATGCTGGACGCCGCCCGCGACTGGGTGCCGGTGGATCTGCCGGTCAAGGGACGGGATCTGATGGAGATGGGGGTGCCGCACGGCCCCGAAATCGGCGGGCTTCTGTCCGCCTTGGACACCTGGTGGGAGGGTCTGGATTACCAGCCTGACCGCGTCCAGTGCCTGGACAGGCTGCGTGAACTCATGGCCGGCCGGTCATAACCCGAAGGCGCCGGCGAATTCCATATCGGCTTCCAGCCGTTCGAGACCGGTCACCACGCTGCGCCCCTTCTGGCGGGCCTGCTTCAACATCTGCTCGAGCGCCAGCTCGCTGCACTTCACACACTGATTGCAACCGCGCGCCGAGGCGCAATTCAACACCTGATGCAGTTCGTCCACATCCAGGGGAACCGAACGCTGCTCCCAACCGCAGGGGCCTTCTTTGGGGCCGATTTTCACCATCAAGACAACCTCTTCGGACAATAAAGGGGAGACCGCCAATGGCGCCTCCCCTCGTCTTCCACTCAGTCAAGGTTATCCCATGGAAATGATACGGGCATTGGGGCATGCGTATATTCAAACGTCATGAAACATGGACGTTTACAATCGGTTCTTCGCCGGAAGGGTTAATGTCCCCACCTTATATAGGTATTTATACGGCCGTTCCGCCCACCGTCAGGCCGTCCATGCGCAGGGTCGGCTGGCCCACGCCCACCGGCACGCCCTGCCCATCCTTGCCGCAGGTGCCGATGCCGGGGTCGAGCGCCAGGTCGTTGCCGATCATGGTGACGCGGGTCAGCGCATCGGGGCCGTTGCCGATCAGGGTGGCGCCCTTGACCGCCGGGCCGATCTTGCCGTTCTCGATCAGATAGGCCTCGGAGGCGGAGAACACGAACTTGCCGTTGGTGATGTCCACCTGGCCGCCACCGAAATTGACGGCGTAGATGCCCCGGGGCACCGAGGCGATGATCTCGGCCGGATCCTTGTCTCCGGCCAGCATGAAGGTGTTGGTCATGCGCGGGATGGGGGCGTGGGCATAGGATTGCCGCCGCCCGTTGCCGGTGGCCGCCACGCCCATCAGCCGCGCATTCATGCGGTCCTGAAGATAGCCCACCAGGATGCCGTCCTCGATCAGCACGGTGCGGGAGGTGGGGGTGCCCTCGTCGTCGATGGACAGCGAACCGCGCCGGTCGGGAATGGTGCCGTCGTCCACCACGGTGACGCCGGGCGAGGCGACGCGGGCCCCGATCTTGCCGGTAAACGCCGAGGTGGCCTTGCGGTTGAAATCGCCTTCCAGCCCATGGCCCACCGCCTCGTGCAGCATGACGCCGGGCCAGCCGTTGCCCAGCACCACCGGCATCTCGCCGGCCGGGGCGGGCACCGAACCCAGGTTGACGGCGGCCTGGCGCAGCGCTTCGTCGGCGCAGTGATGCCAGTCGTCCAATCCCATCACCCCGCCATAGCCGATGCGCCCGCCCATGCCGTGGCCGCCGGTCTCCATGCGGTCGCCTTCGGCCAGAACCACGTTGACGCCGAGCCGCACCATGGGGCGGATATCGGCGGCAAGCGTGCCGTCGGCGCGCAGGATGGTCACCGCCTGCCACGACCCGGCCAGGGAGGCGGTCACCTGCCGCACCCGGTTGTCCTTGGCGCGGGTGTAGGCATCGATCTCTTCCAGCAGCCGCACCTTGTCCTCGAAGGGGATTTGGGCCAGCGGGTTGATTTCGGTATAGAGCGCCCGGGTTCCCGCCACCGGCGGAGCCGCCATGCTGCCCGAATGGCCCGAGCGCACGGCGCGCACCGTGGCGGCCGCGCGGCGGATGGCCGCCTCGGACAGCTCGGAGCCGTGGGCGTAGCCGTGGGCCTCGCCCGCCACGGCGCGCAGGCCGAAGCCCTGGGTGGTGTCGAAGCTGGCGCTCTTGATCTGGCCGTCGTCGAGAACCAGGGATTCCGACTGGCGATATTCCAGGAACAGCTCGCCATCGTCGGCGCCCGCCAGCGCCTCGGCGACGATGCGGCGCAATCCGTCCGCGTCGAGGCCGGTTTGGGTGAAGAACAGGTCCTGGGCCACGGCGAGGTTGGACATAAAGGCTCCTGACGGAAGGGGACGGGTTGGTGTAAACCTGGAAATCCAAGCATCTCTTATCGGAGACATATGGGCAATGGCCGAAGGCTTGCCAATCCGGCTCAACGAACACGCCCAGCGCCGCGGCCTGGCCGGCGAGGTCCACGCCCGGCCCTACGAGATGCTGTCCGCCCCGGTACGGGCCTCGCAGCTGGCCATGGTCCATGGCGACCCCGATTCCGAGCGCGCCCATCTGGCCCGCCTGCTGGCCAGCCACGGCGCCGAGCCGCCGGGTGACGGCGCGGGCTATTTCATCCGCGACCTGGGCGGCTTCCGCCTGCGCTGGGAACGCCATTCCGAGTTCTCCACCTATACGGTGATGCGCTTCGACCCCTTCGACGACGGTTTCGCCGCCACCGCGCTGGACCTCATTCCCGCCGACTGGCTGGAAGCCATGCCGGGCGAGGCCATGACCGCCGTCCACGTGCTGGTGTCCAAGGAGCTGCCCGCCGAGTTGGGCCCGCTGTTCGACGGCAATTCCCTGGTGGGGTCCAAGGTGCTGTGGGGGGCCGGCGAGGCCTGGACCGATTTCCGCCTGCACGCCGACGGCTTTTCCCGCGTGGTCTTGAAGGATTGCGGCCTGAGCCGGGGCCAGACCGGCCGGCTGGTCCAGCGCCTCCTCGAGATCGAGACCTACCGCATGATGGCGCTGCTGGCCTTTCCCCTGGCCCGTCAGTCGGCGCCCGAAATCGCCCGCATCGATAAGGAACTGGCCGGCATCGTCAGCCAGCTGGCCGACCCGGCGGTGCAGCAGAACGACCGCGAGCTGCTGGAGCACCTGACCCGCCTGGCCGCCGAGGCCGAGCGCCTGGACGCCGCCACCAGCTTCCGCCTGTCGGCGGCCAAGGCCTATTACGCCATCGTCTGCCGCCGCATCGAGGAATTGCGCGAAGACCGCATCCCCGGCCTGCAGACCTTCGCCGAATTCATCGACCGGCGATTGGGACCGGCCATGAAGACCTGCGACTCGGTATCCGAGCGCCAGCAATTGCTGGCCACCCGCGTGTCCAGGGCCGGCGACCTGCTGCGCACCCGGGTCGACATCGCGCTGGAGGAAAAGAACCGCGACCTCTTGAACTCCATGAACCGCCGCGCCGAGTTGCAGCTGCGCCTGCAGGAGACGGTGGAGGGCCTGTCGGTGGTGGCCATCAGCTATTACCTGCTGGGCCTGATCGGCTATCTGGCCAAGGGGCTGAAATCGGTGGGCCTGCCGGTGGATTACGACCTGGCCGGGCTGATCGGCCTGCCGGTGGTGGCCGGCGCGGTGTGGCTGGGCGTGCGCCGCCTGCGGAAGGCGCTGAACCACAAGGGCGAGTGACGCTTCACCCCGCTGTGGACCCCAATGCCGACGCCCCTGCAATGGGCGGAGTTGCGGCCAAGGGCCGGCGCGCCTTATGGCGCGAGAGCCAAGCGCGCGGAAAGCGCGCGCCCGGCGATTGAGGGACGATAACTAAAGCGGCCAGGGGCTCTTGGTGCGGACCAGTTCGGCGAACTGGTCGCCGGGGACCGCCTTGCTGAAGTAGAAGCCCTGGGCCTCGTCGACGTTGTGGGCCTCGAGGAAATCCAGCTGCTCCTGGGTCTCGATGCCTTCCACGTTGACGCGGGTGCCCAGCGAATGGCCCAGGTTGACGATGGCTTCGACCACGGCGGCGTTGTCGGGGTGCAGGCCGATATCCACCACGAAGGAGCGGTCGATCTTCAGCTTGTCCACCGGGAAGCGCTTCAGGTAGTTGAGCGACGAATAGCCGGTGCCGAAATCGTCGATGGAGATCACCACCCCCATGGCGCGCAGGGACTGCAGCACCTCGATGGTGGCGTCCACGTTCTGCATGGCGATGCCCTCGGTGATCTCCAATTGCAGCTGGTCGGCCGGCAGGCCGGTCTGGGCCAGGATGTCGGCCACCATGCTCATGATGCTCTGGGTCTGCTTGAACTGGGCCGGCGACAGGTTGACGGCGATCTTCATGGGCTCCAGCCCGTCCTTGAGCCACTCGCGGCCCTGAAGACAGGCGCGGTGCAAGATCCAGCGCCCCAAGGGGCCGATCAGGTCCGAACGCTCGATGATGGGGATGAACTCGCCGGGCGGCACCCAGCCGCGCGTCGGGTGATTCCAGCGCAGCAGCGCCTCGCAGCCGACGATGCGCCGGGTGGTCATCTCGATCAGCGGCTGGTAGTGCAGCTCCAGCTGGTCGGTGCCCAGCGCCTGGCGCAGATCGTGCTCGATGATCTTGCGGGCGCGAACCTCGGCGTCCATCTGCGCCACGTAGAAATGGTAGTTGTTCCGCCCCTCGGCCTTGGAGCGGAACATGGCCAGATCGGCGTTCTTCAGCAGCTGGTCGGCGTCGGAGGCGTCGTCGGGATAAAGGGTGATGCCGATGGAGGTGCTGGTGCGCACCTCGTGCTCGTCCAGGCCGAAGGGATCACTGATGCCGGCGATGATGCTTTCCGCCACCCGCGACGCGCCTTCCAGGTCGTCGAGATTGGTCAGGATCACCGCGAATTCGTCGCCGCCCAGGCGCGCCACCGTATCGGTCTCGCGCACGCAGCGGGTCAGGCGCTTGGCCACGGCGCGCAGCAGCATGTCGCCCACATGGTGGCCCAGCGTGTCGTTGATGTCCTTGAACTTGTCGAGATCGAGGAACATCAGCGCCAGCTTCCAGCCCGACCGCTTGGCCTGGGCCAGGTTCTGGCGCAGGCGCTCCTGGAACAGCACCCGGTTGGGCAGGTCGGTCAGCGAATCGTGGTGGGCCAGGTGCTGGATGCGGGCGGCGGCCAGCTTGCGCTCGGTGACGTCGCGGCCGACCAGCACCAGGCCGCGGCGGCCGCCATCGGCGTTGTACAGCGGGATCTTCAGCATGTCGAAGACCTTGGTGCCCCGCGAAGGGGTCTCCATGGCCTTCTCGTAGCTGAGCGGCTTGCCGTCCTTCCAGGCGCGCTCGTCGGTCTCCTTGGCGGTGGTGAGGAATTCCTGGAAATTGTGCGACAGCCGCGCCAGTTCCTGGCCGGTGCGCCCGACGTAATCCACCCCCGCGAGCCCCACCAGATCTAGGTAGAACTGGTTGGCCACCAGCCAGCGCCCCTTGCCGTCCTTGAAGCAGATCAGGTCGGGCATGGCGTTGATCAGGGTGGTCAGCCATTCCTTCTGATTGCGCAGCTCGGCCTCGTTGGCCTTGCGCAGCGTGATGTCGTGGCCGATGGCGACGAACAGGCGCTGGCCGCCCAGTTCCATGGCCGCCAGCGACAGTTCCAGCGGGAAGCGGGCGCGGATCTTGCGCACCCCCGTCACCTCGGTGCGGTGATCGAGGAAGGAATCGGGCTCGGTCAGCTCGGGGATCAGCAAGGTCACCGGCTTGCCGACGATCTCGGGGGGCGCATAGCCGAAGATGCGCTCGGCCGACGGGTTGTAGGTGCCGATGGCCCCGTCGTCGCCGAAGGTGACGATGGCGTCGGCGGTGTTGTCGACGATGGCCCGATTGTGCAGCTCGGACAGGCGGTAATTCTCGGCCAGCGCCTCCATGGTGCGGGCCTGCTGGCGCAGCAGCGCCTCGCGGGACGCCATGGAGGTGACGTCGAAGATCTGAATCAGCCCGGTGCGCCGCCCGCCGTAATCCAGGGGCTTGATCACCACGATCTGGTGCATGGCCTCGCGCCGGTCGGGACGGCTGCCCTTGCGCTCCAGGGGAAACAGCGTGCGGTTCAAGGACGACGACAGCATGGCCGAAAGGCCGCCGTTCAGCGCCTGGTCGATGGCCTCGGTGATGCGGCTGTCGGCCAGGGCGGGAAAGATCTCCCCAATGGTCCGGCCCAGCGCGTCGTCCGCCGCGATGCCCGACGCCTCCACCACCCAGGCGTTCCACAGGACCGTCCGCCCGTCCGCGTCCAGCAGGACGAAGCCCATTTCCGTGGCATCGGTCAGGGATTTGAGGGCGGCGTCGAAGACCTGCTTGCCCATCTAGCCTCCGACGACCCTGGAGACATAGGCGCTGACCGCTTCCGAGAATTGCCGCGCCGAGACGATGTCCATGACGAAGGCGAGATAGCCCTTCACCCCCTTGGCGGCCAGCGAGAAATCCACCTGCAGGAACATCACCAGTTCGGTCTCGGGATGCTTGGCCGCCAGGATCTGCGGCCCCCGGCCGCGCAGATAGATGGGCAGCGAGCTTTCGATGGCCAGGCCCAGCTGATTGGCCAGACTGCCCAGGCAGGCGTTGAGAATGACGTTGCCCACCTCCAGCAACGCCTCCTGCTCCAGCTCGGTCAGCGAATCCATGGAGATGGTGTCGCCCAGCATGGACCGCACCAGATCCAGGCTGCGGTGTTCGGGGAAGATCAGCAGGATGTCGCCGGAAAAGCTGCTGGAAAAGTGCTGACGCACCGCGACGGAATCGGTGCCGCCGGTGGTCCCGTCCAGCCGTTCGCCCGCCACCGCCGGCGACAGGAACTCGATAAACGGCACGGACAGGGCGATCTGGTCGCGGACCATGCGCGACAGGGAGGCCGCCGCCTGGCCGATGGCGATGTTCAGGATTTCCTCGACGGCGTCGCGTTCCAGCGCGCCGATGATCTCCGTCATGGCGACCTGCCTCCGCCGGTCAGGAAGCGAACCAGGATTTCCTCGCGGAGCGGCTTGGTGATGTAACCGACGCCCAGACGCGCCGCCTCCTCACGGACCGAATCCTGGATGTTGGCGGTCAGCAGCGACAGGGCGGCGGCGGGAAAGCGCTCGCGGAACAGGCGGGCGGTTTCCAGCCCGCCCATGCCGGGCATGTTGACGTCCATCAGGACGAAATCGGGAGCCGCGGCAGCGGCCGCGTCCAGCGCCGCCTCCCCGGTCTCGGCTTCCAGGATGGTCCAGCCGGGACAGAACTTCTCGACCACCGAACGTGTCATCATGCGGGCGACGCGGCTGTCGTCAACCAGTAGCACGCTGCGGCTCGTCATGGATGTACTCCGGCAAGTGGCGCGAGAGAGGCTCACAAATCTATGCTTGACGCCTTGCCGCGCCGCAAGGGTAAAGTCCTGATCAAGGCATGGCGCGGGAGAATGAAATGATGATCAGCCACCACGCGGCCCTTATCTACGTCATGGTCATGGTCTCGGCCGCCGACGGCGACATGACCGACCCCGAACTGCGCATGATTGGCGAGATCGTCAATTTCCTGCCCATCTTCCGCGACTACGATCCCGACCTCCTGACACGAACCACCGCCGCCTGCGCCGAAATCCTCGATTCCGACGACGGGCTGAACCGCATCCTCGACGTGATCAAGGCGTCGCTTCCCATCAAGCTGCGCGAGACCGCCTACGCCCTGGCCTGCGACGTGGCCGCCGCCGATGGCGACCCCCACAAGGAGGTCATGCGTCTCTTGGAACTGTTCCGCCACCGCCTGGATATCGACCGCCTGGCCGCCGCCGCCATCGAGCGCGGCGCCATGGCCCGCTTCGCCGTCCTGCCGGTCCACGCCTGACCGAAAAGCGAGACCGGCGACACCGGTCTTGCAAATCCCCGGACGCGGCGCTACTTTCCGCCCCGCGGCCGCCCGTTGGGGCCGGCCAACGCCAAGTGCCGGCGTAGCTCAGTTGGTAGAGCAGCGCATTCGTAATGCGCGGGCCGGGGGTTCGAGTCCTCTCGCCGGCACCATTTTTCCCAATAAAATCAATAATGCAGGGCCGCTGAAAAGCGGCCTTTTGCATTTCACACTCTTTTCACATAAGCTCAGAGCGAGTGCGAATGGAACTGCTGCAATTATTGGTTGTTCTGGTGCGAAATGCCCCGCGAAAAGAAGACAGAATATTTCTACTATGATGACAAGGCGATAGCGCTCTACCAGCGGCCAAACAGCACCTTGTGGCAGACGCGGATCGTCAAAGAAGACGGCAAGGCATTTGTCCGCAGCACAGGCGAGCGCAATTTTGACAAGGCTTTGGCTTGGGCACGCAAGGAGAAGATGCGGGCCGAGGTGCTGACGGAGCAAGGGCTTGATCCCAACACCAAGTCCTTCAAATCGGTGGCCGAGCTTTGGCTTGCTGCGATTGGCCGCGATCCGTCCAACAAGCCCCGCAAGATCAGCGACTACACGAAGATCGTGAAGCGCTACCACATCCCATATTTCGGCAAGCACAAGATTACGCAGATCACACAAAAGACCTTGGGCGAATACGAGATTTGGCGAGCGGCATTTTGGCAGACTGGCCCTGGCGCTGAGCAGCGCGAAGAGACAATCCGCAAGCGCGACGGCACATCATACACGCGGGAAAAGACTGTCACGAGCAAGGGCAAGGGCGACGCGGAAGACACTGTGCTGAGGCAAATCTTCAAATTTGCCGTCGCCAACGACTACCTTGATGGTTCGCGAATGCCGATCATCGGGCAAAAGACGACACGCGGTGATAAAGGCACATTGAACCGACGCCCAGCGTTCACGAAGGAGCAGGCCAAGGCCATCTTGGATTACTGCAACAGCTTCCCCGACGATCCCTCGGAAAAGCTGACCAACGAGCGGATGGTGTTCAGCGCGTTCATTCACCTCGTTCTCGGCACGGGGCTTCGACCAGGGAAAGAGCATCAACCGATCAAGTGGAAGCACTTTTCCGTCAAGGTCGTTGAGGGCGTGGAACACGCCTATTTGACCATCGTGAAAAATACGAAAACGGGATCGAGGTCAGTGCGTTGCGACAGCTTTGTGTGGCCGATGCTGTCGGGCTTTCGCTATGTCAGCAAGTTCAATGGCGAAGAGGATTTTGTCTTGGCAAATCAGGAAACGGGCGAGGCGGTTGCGTCGTTCAAGCGGCAGTTCAACACCATGTTGAAGGCGCTGGGCATGGAAACTGACGTGCATGGCGACCACTTCACGCCGTACAGCTTGCGCCATACCTATGCCACGCTGAAGCTGAACGAGGGCGTTCCAGAGCGTTTGGTCGGTATCAACATGGGCACCAGCCCCGACATGATCCACCTTTATTACGGGCACGACACGTCGGTGAGCAGGGCCAACGAATTCAACACAGACATTGACTGGCTGACGCTGGATGGGGAGAAATTGAAGAAGGTCAAGCGACAGCGCGATCCGAAAAAGAAGCCCTGACCTGTCGTGTTACACGACACCCCCTTCATGCCCACCGCCGCTTTGGCCCTTTGCGCGTCGCACACGCCGCCAATTTGAGCGCCCAGCGTACGGCACTCATGGAAACAGCCCCGTTTGCACGGGGCTGTTTGGCGTTTAAGCGAGCTTCTTGCCGAAGCGTCCCTTCATCGCGGCCAACTGCTTGTCCAGTTCGCCAGCGACCACAGCATCGCGCACCAGCGTCAGCGTGGGCACCAGTTCCGCCACGTCGCCGATCTCAATGGCCGTCTTCTTCGGCTTGATCTCCACGATCTTGTTACCGTAGCGCACTTCCAGCATGAACGCCCCATTGGCCTCCTGCCAATACCAGGGGCGAAATTTGACCAGTCGGTCTTGCAGGGTCTTGTTGCCCTCGCCGTCCTTCGTCCAGCGCTTGCGCCGAATTTCAAAACCCTCGCCCTTCTGCATCGCTTCCGCAGCAGCGATCTGCTGATTGATGGCCTCCACCAGCTTGTGCCGCAAGCGGCCTTCAGGCGTTGCCGCAACGGCACGGCGGGTCTTTTCGCTCAGCTTCAGCTTGTCCAATGCACTCATCATCACATCCTCCAATAGGAACACATGACGAACATGCTATGGCCTGATGGCCGAGCAGGACAACCGAAAGGCAGGTGTAGGTTTAACCTACAGAAGGCCGTGTCGTGTTACACGACAGAGGGACGTGCATAACTTGTCGGGTTTCCCGACAAGAGGCTCATGTGGGATAAACCGACTGATGCAGTGTCGTGTAACACGACAGCCAGATGAACATACATGCTGTATGTTGAGACTGCCCAACTTGTCGGGAAACCCGACAAGTTATCGCCACGCTGGCTGACTGCCGCAAATTCAACATGCTATGCTGCCGAGATGGAAACCAGCACGGCCACCATCAGCGTCCTTCAGCGTCTCCGTATTCGCTACGGATGCACATCCCCATGTTGCAGTGCCACCCTATCGGATCAAATAAGGAATAACGGTGGCTATACGGCCCAGGTCGGCGGGCTGTCCAATTTGAACGGTCATTCATAAATGGCTGCGGCGAAATCCAGGGGAACGCGATGTCCAAAAATTTGCGATTGATCGGATTGGCATTTGGCTGCGCTGTTTTGGCAGGAGGCGGACTACAGCCTCACTCTGCCGTCGCAGCAGAACCTATACATGAATGTGATAGACTGGCAGGACATCCGCATGATCCTAAGCGCATCACTGATGGTGTGGAGCTAAAAAACATAAATGCGGAAGCTGCTGTTTCCGCCTGCGAAGGTGCCTTAAAATCACAGCCAAATAATCCGCGTTTTATGTATGAATATGGCCGGTCTCTTGAAGTTGCAAAAAGGTTTGGCGAATCTTTAATGCAGTATCGAAAGGCTTCTGACCTTGGCTATTCACAAGCAAACTTCAATATCGGACTGATGCATTATGCTGGCGTTGGCGTTGCGAAAGACGAGGCTGAGGCCGTCAAGTGGTTTCGCAAGGCCGCTGATCAAGGGAATGCCATCGGGCAGTCTAATCTCGGCTTAATGTACGCGAATGGAAAGGGCGTTGCGAAGGACGAGGCAGAGGCCGTCAAGTGGTACCGCAAAGCAGCTGATCAAGGGGATGCCGGCGCGCAGAAAAATCTCGGCGAGATGTACGAGGGTGGAAAGGGCGTCGCGAAGGATGACAAAGAGGCGATCAACTGGTACCGCAAGGCGGCTGATGGCGGAAACGCCGAGGCTCAGTATAAGATTGGAAGATACTTTTATGATTCTAAAAATTTTGCAGAAGCAAAGAAATATTTTTTACTGTCTGCTGAGCAGAAATATGCAAAATCTGTTGGTATAGTTGGAATATTCTATCAGAACGGCTGGGGAGGGAGGGAGGATTGGCTGGAAGCAAAAAAGTGGTACATAAGAGGCGCGGAGCTGGGCGATGCAACATCACAGTATCAACTTGCCAAATCATACATAGAAGGCAGTAAAAAGGATTATTATGAGGCCATAAAATGGCTTCATAAGGCGGCAGACCAAGGTCACGATAAGTCAAAAGAAGCGCTTAATAGGCCGGACACCATATGCTATCCAAACGACAAAAAATGTATTGAGGCATTTAGCGATGACAATAAGAAAATCTCTGCTAGTAACAGGGATGCCTATTGTCGCAGATACAGAGAAGTAATGTCAAGACC
Source organism: Magnetospirillum sp. ME-1 (assembly GCF_002105535.1). Classification (GTDB taxonomy): domain Bacteria; phylum Pseudomonadota; class Alphaproteobacteria; order Rhodospirillales; family Magnetospirillaceae; genus Phaeospirillum. The sequence continues at coordinate 1,037,574 of NZ_CP015848.1, forward strand.
GCTGGGTCAAGGCGGATGCAATCAAACAGGCTTTGGATTTACTGGAGCTGCGGCGCTAAATGCATTCAATAACTGCTATGCTCAATATGGCTTTGATGTTGATACTGTTGCCGCCTACTGCAAATAAGCCTGTGCAAGGCGGCTGCTGGTGTGTCGCTATAGATTGTCAACCGCAGCCTGCATCATTTGGTCGTTGACCTCGATGTAGCGCTGCGTGGTGGACAGGTGGCGATGACCAGCCAGTGTCATGATGACCTTGGCCGAAACGCCCTTGTGGGCCATCTGCGTGATAAACCACCGCCGACCGCTGTGGCTGCTCGCGCCGACAATTCCAGCCAGCGCGTAAATCTGGCCGAACAGCTGGCAGAGGGTGTTGGCCGAGAACGCCGTGCCCTTTTGCGTCATGAGGAACGGCGCGGCGCGATCTGTTGTCGTGTTACACGACAGGAAGCGTTCCAGTTCGCGGCGCAGCTTGCCGCTGACGAACACCGTCCTGGCCTCGGCGGTTTTGGTGTAACTGGCAGGCAGAACGATTTGGTCCTTCACACGGCCTTCGCTGTCAATCACATCGCCGAGCTTCAAATAGGCAATCTCGCCAACGCGCATTCCCGCATAGAAGCTGAGCATGAGCGCAACGCGGTTACGTGCTGCATGACGTTGATTTGCGACAACGGACAGCACGCGCTTGAGTTCCGCTTCACTGAGTACCTTTGCCTGTTTCATCGCTTTACCTAATGAAAAGTTATCGCAATAGGTAAAACATTATATGGTTAAAAACACGGCAGGACCGACCGCAATTATCTGCGTTGATAATCAAGCGGTTAACGGCATACATAATAAATTTCGTATTTTCTTATGTTTTTCCTATGCGGCAGCGAGCTTAATCAATTCGCCCTGCTTTTTCGTCAAGGATGCTCTGGCGCTGTTCACCTGTTCGCGCTTCTTCTGCACGGACGCGGCTTGCTTGAGCTTCTTGGCCTGATCGGCCTTCGCATCGGCTTGTCGTTTCAGATTGTCCGCGAAGCTGTTGGCCGCTGCCTCTTCCTTCATGAATTCCCACGCTCGCATCACCGTCTCCCTGTTGTCGGGTTTCCCGACACTATTTATGGGCATGGGCAAGTTGTCGGGTTTCCCGACAAGTTGCTGGTGTAGGTTTTCCCGACAGGAAGCTGGCGTAGGGAAAACCTACAGATGGACGACGTGGGCACAGGCCATGCGTAGGTTAAACCTACGGACACGGGTGTCGTGTAACACGACAACGCGATAATTCTCTGAATTTTGTCAATATAGTCAATGGCTTGCAAATGACGCGATTGCTGCCGTGCAGCAATATGGCGTGGCGTGACAAGCCGACAAAAATTATTTCCAAATTCGCATTCGCAGCGCCGCAGATCGGGATAAATACAATGCTGGGGCTTAACTGCGTCCGACGGGAACAGTGACAGCCTCTTTCATCAGCGTTTTCCAGGCCGCCCCAGCGTTTCAACTGAAAACGCATTGGGAGGAAAACGAAAATGGCAGACATTCAATGGAACAGACACATCAACAAGCTATGCGAGCATCAAGGGGGGCCGCGATATGACGACGTACTGATCGGCTGCATCATGGCCTTTCACCAGAAGGGACGCTCGTCCGAGAAACAGGGTGATTGGCTGGTCAGGCAGTTGGACATGCATTACGGCATTCAGGTGGCGCATCAGGGCGCAATACAGCTGACGAAGGAACAGCGTCGGCCAATCAAACAGGCGGTGGATTGGGCGAACTGCAATGCATCAAGTGGCCGCATGGCCTATCTGCATGGGCGTTTCCCACACGCTTTCCACGCCGTTTCCACACGGTTCCCACACAGTTTCCACACCAAAGGGGCCAATTCGTCTGTTCCTTCAACGACTTATCCAGTCGCTATTGCTAAACTATTGCTAAAACTAATCGATACGCCGTTGGCTGTTTCGCGGCCTTCGGCCACGCCCAATGGCCTTTCAGCCGATTTCGCCGATAGTGGCTCGCTTGTGGCTCGCCACTCGGAAGAAAGTAAGGCGATCTGCCCAATCGGAATGAACGACAATGTGATCGACGATGCGGCTGCGCCACTCCGTGGACTGGCCGCCCAATCGGACGAGCCATTGGGGGGAAGGAAAGAGCCACTTGGAGGTGCTGTGGATTTCGCCACCTGGGCAAAGGCGAATCGGTCAACAGGTCAGGTGAAGGCCAATTCCAACAAGGCCACTATATCGCTTTGGGTTGATGGCAGTTCGCGCAGCTATGTGCGCGGCCAATTGGAAATAGGGAAGGAGAAGTACCGCCTGAATTTCCGCAGTCCACGCCGCTTGGAGGAATTGATCTATGTGGAGCGCGGACAGGACGCCGAAGCACGCCAGTGGTACGAGGCCGTCAGCAGCCAGGTCATTCCCAACTTGCAGGCCAAAGCGGACGCGGCCAGCGGCAGATTGCCCAGCAAGCACGTCGCCAGCGCCATCCACGAATTCCACGACAGCAAATGTGAAGGGCGCGGCATGACTGATGGCATTGCGTTCTTGGGCTACAACGGCGACCTGCCCTCTTATTGCGTAGTGCAGATCAACGGCAGGAACTGGCGACTGGAACTACAGGCCACCCACAGCACGAACGCAAGAGCGCCGCAGTTCAAGGCAACCGCCGAGCGGTCATGCGCAGCAGCGTAGCGATGATGGCCTGCTGCACGGCCTCCTCGATCAGCACGACTTCGTTGGCAAAGCCGATCTCGCAATAGCCCCTCGGCAAATAGGTCAGTCTGTTCATGGCGTTTTCTCCTTCTTGCAGCAGCGTCCAGCGTGGCGCTGCTCCGCAAGCGTATTTAGCGCGGAAGGCTAAATAGCTGGACGAAACGCCATGAGGAGGAGCGGTCATGCTATTGGAGAAGGTCTATGGGGAATTGCGCGATATGTGGATGGTTGAGAGCCAGTATGAATTCTCTCGGTTTTGGCTCGGCCAGTCGCGCAGCTATATGTCCTGTGCCAAGGCGCGGAAGCGGCCACCATCATTGTTGGTGCTGATGCGACTGTCGCAACGGCTTGCGTCCATCTCGGCCAAATACGCCGCTGTGGCGACGACAGAGGTGGAGAAGGCCAACTGCCGCAAGCTTCACGAGTTGAACTGCATGGTTGGCGAAGCAGTCGGACAACAGGCGGCGTAGGTTTTTCCGACAGGTGCATGTTGTCGGGTTTCCCGACAAGTTGTCCGCATCGCCGTCATGTTACACGACAGCCGACCGCCGCGTTCGGTGGTCAGACTTCCCATTATAGCATACGATAACGAGCAAAATCGGACAAGAACAAACAAAGAACTCTCTGCTGACCGAGCCGCGCATTTTTGCTGCGCGGAATGCACCCGATGACACTATCCGCATGACCTGAGCCAAGCCCAACTTGGTCGGTGCCACGGCAAATTTGGGGGGGCGGCATACCGAAATCCTGATGACGTTGACGGCAGGCTGCGAGCCGCGTCAGACCATGATCGTCGGGTCCACCCAGACGTCGAATTGCTCCGCCGTCACGTAGCCTGTCGCTAGGGCGGCTTGGCGCAGGGTCGAACCCTCGGAGTGGGCGCGCTTGGCGATCTCGGCGGCGCGGTCATAGCCGATATGGGGCGCCAGCGCCGTCACCAGCATCAGCGACTGCTCCAGCAATTGGCCGATGCGCTGCCGGTTGGCGGTAATGCCGCGCACGCAATGGCGTTCGAAGCTTGCCATTCCGTCGGCCATGAGGCGGACACTCTGAAGGAAATTGTGGGCTATCAACGGCTTGAAGACGTTCAGCTCGAAATTTCCCGAGGCGCCGCCCATTGTGATGGCCACATCGTTGCCCATCACCTGGCAGCAGGCCATGGTCAGTGCCTCGCATTGGGTGGGATTGACCTTGCCCGGCATGATGGAACTGCCCGGCTCGTTTTCCGGCAGGCTGATCTCGCCCAGTCCCGAACGCGGCCCGGAGGCCAGCCAGCGGAGGTCGTTGGCAATCTTCATCAAGGCCACCGCCAGGGTCTTGATGGCGCCATGCACCGCCACCAAACCGTCATGGGCCGCCAAGGCGGCGAATTTATTGGCGGCGGAAACGAACGGCAGGCCAAGATCCGCAGCCAATTGCGCCGCCACACGGGCGCCGAATTCCGGGTGGGTATTCAGGCCGGTCCCCACTGCGGTGCCGCCGATGGCCAGGGGATACAAGGACGGCAGCGTGGCGAGCAGCACCGCCTCGGCATGATCCAACTGCGCCGCGTAGCCGGAGAATTCCTGTCCTAAGGTGAGCGGCGTGGCGTCCTGAAGATGGGTGCGGCCGATCTTGACGATGGCGGCGAACTCTTCCGTCAGCCCTACCAGACTCTTTCGCAGGCGGGTGAGTGACGGCAGCAGGCTTGTTACCACCGTGACGGCTGCCGCCACATGCATGGCGGTGGGAAAGACGTCGTTGGAAGACTGCCCCAGATTGACGTCGTCATTGGCGTGGACACAGCGGTTCAGTCCTCGCTCCCCCCCCAGGATTTCGGAGGCGCGGTTGGCCAGCACCTCGTTCATGTTCATATTGGTCTGAGTGCCCGAGCCGGTCTGCCAGACCGACAGGGGAAATTCCCCCTCATGCTGGCCCGACAGGACTTCCCGGGCGGCGGAGACGATCGCGGTGGCCCTTTTGGCGGGTAAAAGGCCGAGATCGGCATTGACCTGGGCACAGGCCCCCTTCACCCGGGCCAGGGCGAGAATCAGCTCGGCGGGCATGCGTTCGCCGGATATGGCGAAATATTCCAGCGACCGTTGGGTCTGGGCTCCCCATATATGAGGCTCGGGCACCTGGATGATGCCGAAGGAATCCTTTTCCGGCCGGGTGGCGCTCATGCGCTGCTCCTCTCCAGAGTGACCTCGTTGGAGATCATCATGCTCCCAGATCCATTCGGTGCGTTACGCGATCTTTCGCCCGGCCAGGGAAGGCCATCCCGCTATTACGCCCTGGCCGCCCTGGATGCCGTGACCGATGGTCCGGTGTCACGCCTTCCCGTCTCCATCCGTATCGTGCTGGAATCCCTGCTGCGCAATTGCGACGGCAAGAGAATCACCGAAGAGCACGTCCGCCAGCTGGCCAATTGGCGCCCCAATGCGCCGCGCACGCAGGAAATTCCCTTCGTGGTCGCCCGCATCATCTTGCAGGATTTCACCGGCGTGCCGCTACTGTGCGACCTGGCAGCCATGCGCGGCGTGGCCCGGGCCTTCGGCAAGGACCCGAAGATCATCGAGCCGCTGGTTCCCGTCGATCTGGTGGTCGACCATTCCGTCCAGGTGGACCATTACGGCGAGGAGGATGCCCTGGGGCTCAACATGCGCCGGGAGTTCCAGCGCAACGCCGAACGCTACCGCTTCATCAAATGGGGCATGCAGGCCTTCGACACCTTCCGGGTGGTGCCGCCGGGCATCGGCATCGTCCATCAGGTCAATCTGGAATTTCTGGCGCGCGGCGTGCTCGAGAAGGACGGAGTCACCTATCCCGACACCCTGGTCGGCACCGATTCCCACACCACCATGATCAACGCCCTGGGCGTGGTCGGCTGGGGCGTCGGCGGCATCGAGGCGGAAGCCGGCATGCTGGGCCAGCCTCTGGTGTTCCTCACCCCCGACGTGGTGGGCGTCCACCTGTACGGCCGCCTGCCCGAAGGCGCCACCGCCACCGATCTGGTGCTGTTCCTCACCGAGCGCCTGCGCCGGGCCCAGGTGGTGGGCAAGTTCGTGGAGTTCTTCGGCGACGGGACCCGCTCGCTGGCGGTGCCCGACCGCGCCACCATCGCCAACATGGCACCCGAATACGGCGCCACCATGGGCTTCTTCCCGGTGGACGAGGAGACGGTCAGGTATCTGGAAGCCACCGGCCGCACCGCGGCCGAGATCGCCGCCTTCCGCGCCTATTTTTCGGCCCAGGGCCTGTTCGGCATCCCCATGCCCGGCGACATCGATTACAGCGCGGTGATCGAGTTCGACCTGGGCGCGGTGCAGCCCTCCATCGCCGGCCCCAAGCGGCCACAGGACCGTTTGAACCTGCCGGACATGCGCCGCGCCTTCACCACCTTGTTCTCGGCCCCGGCGGAGGAAAACGGCTATGGCCGCCGGTCCGAGAATCTGGAGCGGCGATATCCCCTGGACTCCGCCGCCGCCGCCGATCTCGGCCATGGCGACGTGCTGATCGCCGCCATCACCTCATGTACCAACACCTCCAATCCCGGCGTGATGCTGGCGGCCGGGCTGCTGGCCCGCAAGGCGGTGGCGCTGGGGCTGAAAGTGGGACCACGGGTCAAGACCTCCCTGGCGCCGGGATCGCGGGTGGTCACCGAATACCTGACCAAGGCCGGGTTGCTGGGAGACCTGGAGGCGCTGGGCTTCCGCGTCGTCGCCTATGGCTGCACCACCTGCATCGGCAATTCGGGACCGCTGCTGCCGGAGCTGGAACAGGCCATCGCCGCCGCCGACCTGGTCTGCGCCGCCGTATTGTCGGGCAACCGTAATTTCGAGGCCCGCATCCATCCGGCGCTGAAGGCCAATTTCCTGATGAGCCCGCCGCTGGTGGTGGCCTTCGCCCTCGCCGGCCGGGTCACCATCGATATGACGCAGGAGCCGCTGGGGGTCGGCAAAGACGGCACGCCGGTGATGCTCAAGGACATCTGGCCGAGTAGCCGCGAGGTGGCCGAAGCCCTGCTCGGCGCCACCGACCCGGATCTCTATCGCCGCCTCTACAGCGATTTCGTCCACGGCAATCCGCTGTGGAACGACATCCCGACTCAAACCGGACCGGCTTATATCTGGGAGACGTCAACCTATATCGCCAAACCACCGTTCTTCGAGCGCTTTTCCCAGCAGCCCGCCGGCGTCGGCGACATCGTCGGCGCCCGCGCCCTGGCGATTTTCGGGGATTCGGTCACCACCGACCATATCAGCCCAGCCGGCTCCATCGCCATCTCCTCCCCCGCCGGGCAATACCTGCTGGCTAACGGAGTCGCCGCCGCCGATTTCAACAGCTACGGTGCCCGGCGGGGGAACCACGAGGTGATGATGCGCGGCACTTTCGCCAACGTCCGCATCCGCAACCTGATGCTCCCCGCCAAGGCCGACGGATCGCGGATCGAAGGCGGCCTCACCCTCCATCAGCCCGAAGGCTCGGAGATGCCGATCTTCGATGCGGCAAGCCAGTATCAGGAGGCGGACATTCCCTCCATCGTCTTCGCCGGGACCGAGTACGGCACCGGGTCCAGCCGCGACTGGGCGGCCAAGGGGCCGAAGCTGTTGGGCGTCCGGGCGGTGGTGGCGCAAAGCTTCGAGCGTATCCATCGCTCCAATCTGGTGGGGATGGGGTTGCTTCCGCTGCAGTTCCGGGACGGCGAGTCCGCGGCGTCTCTGGAGATCGCGGGGGACGAGGAATTCCATGTCCGCGGCCTGGGCGGGGTCTTGCGGCCTAGGCAGGAAGTCGTCTTGGAGATCGTCAACCGCCAAGGCCGCAGCCGTGCGATCAGCCTGCAATTGAGGGTCGATACCGCCATCGAGCTGGACTATCTCAGCCATGGCGGAATCCTACCTTATGTGCTTCGTGACTTGCTGGCGGCGGATTAGTCCGGGCTCGGCTGCGTCGGGACCGGCAAGAAAAAATTGGAATCCGTCAGGGTGATGGCCGAGATGATCCGCGTCTCGCCCTGCCCGTCCAGGCATCTGAGGCGGACATGGAGAAGGCCGTCGACGGTGGTCCATATCCGGACGACTTCCCAGACCTTGTCAAACTGGTCCATGGCCTTTCTGAAACGGTCGCCGAGCCGCAGGGGGGAGACCGGCCGCCCCAGCCGCAGGAACTTGAACAGGGCACGTCCCGCCTTGGCGGCCGGTCCCGCATGGCCAGCCTCCAGCACCATTGGGGCCAGAGGCTGGCCGATTGTCACCCCATGGAATCGGGCTGTCATTGGAGCCGCCTTTGCGTCGTGAGGATGAAAGCCTCCATGGCGCCCATCTCGATGCCATCGCACGCCATCAGGCAATGGATAATGGGGTCGCGCAGCACATCCTCCAACAGCGGCTCATGGCCGCCGAAAGCCGGCAGACTCCCTGGCAATGGCCTGGGCCGCATGAACTTGATCCACGGATGAGACATAATTGACACCAGTAGTTGAGGCAGTCGCCATTAATCCTGGTCACGCCTACGCAACCCGACACAAGATATGAAAAATAGGAATGAAAGGTAAATAAAATCCACTGAATATAGTACGCCGCATTATCTATTTTCGCGATTCAATATTATTTATTTTATAAAACTCCATGGCGGACAAACAATTTCCGCACCTCTTCCGCCAGCAGCAGCAGCGCAGCGAACAGGCATGCCCGCAGCCAATCACCCCACATCAGGGGGGCCGTTGCGAATAAGGCATTGCCCAGCGGCGAATAGACCAGGGCGGTGATCAGCCCCCCCTCGAAGGCCAGCCCGGCGGGAATCAGGCGGTTGGTCCGGGGACCCAGCCAGAACGCCGACCGATCATGGCTGCGGCAGACGAATAGATTGGCCATCTGCATGATCACCACGGTGGCAAGGCAGGCGGTGGTGGCATGCAGGTACAGAGCCGAATCCGTTGGAAGTTCCTTGCCCCAGAACCAGCCTCCGGCATGCAGGACCACAAAGAACGCGGCCATGGCGCCCGCCGCCTGCAGGGGGCCGAGAAAACCGTAGGCGCGGACCAGCAGGGCGGTATCGATCAAGCGTTCGCGGCGGGCGCGAGGCGGGCGATTCATAACGTCGGCCCGGGGCTGCTCCACCGCCAGGGCCAGGGCCGGCACCATGTCGGTGCCCAAGTCGATGGCCAGGATCTGCGCCACCGTCAAGCCCAGCGGCACGCTGAACACCGCGAACAGCAGGTAAGGCACCATCTCGGGAATGTTGGAGGTCAGGATGTAGGTCAGGAACTTGCGGATGTTGTCGAAGACGGCACGCCCCTCCTCGATGGCGGCGACGATGCTGGCGAAATTGTCGTCCAGCAGCACCATGTCGGCGGCCTGGCGCGCCACGTCGGTGCCCGACGCTCCCATGGCGATGCCGATATCGGCCTGCTTGAGGGCCGGGGCGTCATTGACGCCGTCGCCGGTAACCGCCACCACCTCGCCCTTGGCCTGCAACGCTTCGACGATGCGCCATTTCTGGTCGGCCCGGGTGCGGGCGAAGATGATCTCCGGGGCGTCCAGCGCCAACTGCAGTTGGGTTTTGGACATGCGTTGCAGGTGATCGCCGACGATGATGCGCGGACGGTGCCGGGTGACCAGCCCCACCTGGCGGGCCACCGCCTCGGCGGTGCGGGGATGATCGCCGGTGACCATCACCACCTTGATGCCGGCCACGCGGCAGCGCGCCACCGCGTCGGGAACCTCGGGACGCGGCGGATCCTGCAAGCCGACTAGGCCCAACAGCACCAACTCGATCTCCCATTCCTCCTTGGCGGTACCGGGTTCCATCTCCCGGCGAGCCAGGGCCAGCACCCGCATGCCCGCCTCCGCCATATCGATCTCGGCCTGGGCGAGGGCCTTGCGGTCGGCTTCGGCGATCGTCCGGACGCCGTCGGAGCCGGCGATCCGGTCGCAAAGCGGCAGCAGCGATTCCAGCGCCCCCTTCACATGCAGTACCGGACCGTCGGTTCCGGGATACAGCAGCGACATGCGGCGGCGGGAGGAATCGAAGGATATCCCGTCGAGCGGTTCGACGGCGGGCATACCACCGGCCAGGTTCACCAGGGCGATTTCAGTGGGATCGCCCACCAGCTTCTGGTCCACCACGTCCAAGGTCTGGCACAGGCCGGCGGTTTCCAGGGCCAACCTTCCGGCCAGACCGCTCGCGGCGATGGAATCGGCCTCCATCAGACGGCCGGCCATGAAGGCCCGCCGGGCCTGCATGCGGTTTTCGGTTAGGGTACCGGTCTTGTCGGTGCAGATGACGGTGGTCGAACCCAGGGTCTCCACCCCGGTCAGCTTGCGGACCAGCACGTTCTTGCGGGCGAGCCGCCGGCTGGCCATGGCCAGGGCCAGGGTGACGGTGGGCAGCAGCCCCTCGGGCACGTTGGCGACCATCAGCCCGATGGCGAAGATGGAGGCGTGCCAGATCTCCATGCCGCCGGCCATGCCGATGGCGAAGAACGCCACGCCGCTGCCCGCCGCCATCAGGGTGATGATCCGCGACAGCCGGATGACCTCCTTTTGCAGCGGCGACGCCTGTTGGCCCGCGGTCTGGGTCAGGTGGGCGATGGCGCCGAGCATGGTGCGCATGCCGGTAGCGAAGACCACCGCCTCGGCCTCGCCGGAGGCAATCGCGGCCCCGGCCGGCAGCAGGTTGCGGGCCTCGGCTTGTTCGGCGAAAGGGGCAGGTTCGGCATCGCGGACCACCGGCACGGATTCCCCGGTGATGGAGGCGAGGTCGACCTGAACGCCCATAGAGCGGACCACACGGCAGTCGGCGGGCACGGCGCAGCCCTCCTCCAACACCACCACGTCGCCCGGCACCAGTTCGGTGACCGCGACCTCGACCAGTTCGCCGCCGCGCCGGGCCTTGACCTTGAGCGGTAGCAGCAGGATCAGGGATTCCAGGGCGCGCTCGCTGCGGTATTCCTGCCAGAAGGAAAAGCCGCCGTTGATGACGATTACCAGCACAATGGCGATGGCCAGGGTTCCCATGCCCTGGCCGGGCTGCTGGGTCTCTGCGAATAGGGCCATGCCCGCCGCCAGCCACAGCACCACCGCGAACAGATGGGTGAACTGGCGGGCGAAGCGCAACGGCAGGGGGGCCGAAACGATCCGTTCCACCTGGTTGACGCCGAACTCCGCCAGACGCCGCGCGACCTCCGCGGCGGAAAGGCCCCCCGGCGAGGTGCCCAGGGCCTCGTAGACCGCTTCGGCCGGTAGGTCCTGGATGCGCATGGCTTATCCTTTCCGCAGACAGCTACCCGGTGGTGTTCTCCTCGAACGTCAGCAGGATCAGCGGCTTGCCGCTTGTCTTGCAGACGATCTGCCGGCCACTGAGACGCATCTTGCGGCCCTCCAACGGGAAGGCGTCGAAGCTCTGTTCATGGGGCAAGACGGTTTCGAGCAGGTTGCGCAGGGCCGGGGTGTCCCAAGTGTTGTGCCCCAGGGCGTAGACCGACCGCCCCCGTGTCTCCGCCGGCGACACATTGAAGCCGCGATAGAACGAATTGCTGGCGAAGATGACGATGAAGGAGCCGTCCAGCACCAGCATGGGCCTGTCCACGGCATCGACGATACTCTCGGCGATGTCGTGTCCCTCCTGCTCGGCCTGCTCGGCGGCGACGCGGGCGCTGACATTGGAAAAGGTGATCACCACACCGTCGATGACGTTGTCCAGGGTGCGGTAGGGCTGGATACGGGTGAGATACCAGTCGCCGCCGATGGTGCGCACTTCCCGCTCAAAGGGGACCAGGGTGTCTATCACCTTCTGCGCCTGGGCCAGCAAATCCTCGTCGTCCAGGTCGGATTTGATGTCGCCCAAGGGACGCCCGACATCGGTGTTGACTAGGCGGTAGACCTTCGCCGCCTCACGGGTGAAGCGGCGGATGGCCAGACGGTCGTCGAGGAAGATGGTGCCGACATTGATGTTGTCGAGCAGGTTCTTCATGTCGTTCTGCATGCCGGCCAGTTGCTCGATCTTGGCCTGCAGTTCGGCGTTGACGGTAATCAGCTCCTCGTTGACCGATTGCAGCTCCTCCTTGGAGGTTTCCAGTTCCTCGTTGGTGGATTGCAGTTCCTCGTTGGTGGATTGCAGCTCCTCGTTGGCGGATTTCAGCTCTTCGTTGGAGGATTGCTGCTCCTCGATGGTGGCCTGGAGGTTTTCCCTGGTATAGGCCAGATCGCGCTCCAGTTCCTCGATGCGCTCGCGGTCGGCGGAGCTGGGGGCGCGGCGACGGCGCGCCGGCTTTCCGGGATCAGAGACCGGCAGATCCTGGAAGCTGATCAGCACCAGCCCCAGACCGGGCTCGGGATCCGGCAGCGGCCTGACGCCCAGCCGGACGCGGCGGACCTCGGCGCCGACCATGAACGACACCTCCCGCTCCAGGGTCGGTGTGCCGTGACTGACCGCCTGGCCCAGTGCGCTCCGCAATTCGAGCTGCAAGCCTTCGTGGGCCATCTCCACGGCGTTCAGCGTTGCCTGTCCCGGCGGGGGGCGCAGATAGCGGCTGGTGTCGCCATGGACATAGAGAATGTCCCCCTTGCTGTCGGTCATCACCGAGACCGGGGCAAAGGACTGGACCAGCGCCCGGCGGGTCATTTCGGCGATGTTGGTGTCCTTGGTCTTGGTCATCACTTCCACGGGGGGGCTGCGGGTGGCGTCGGTGGTCCAGGCGAGACCGCTGGCCATCATCGCCCGGGTCGAGGCGAGGGATGGAGCTGTCCGGTAGAACTTCCACTTCCGGCTCAGGGGCGAAAACAGCTCGGTATGGCCGCCGATGCTCTCGGACGGCGACAGGAACAGCACGCCGCCGGGCCTGAGCGCGTAGTGAAAGGCGGGGATCAGGCGGCCTTGCAGGTCGGCTTCCAGATAGATCATCAGGTTGCGGCAACTGACCAGATCCATCCGGGTGAAAGGCGGGTCCTTGATGACGTTCTGGATGGCGAACACCACCATCTCGCGGATGTCCTTCTTCACCCGGTAGCCGTTCTCCTCCTTGACGAAGAAGCGGCGCAGCCGTTCGGGCGAGACGTCCTGGGTAATGTTGACGGGGTAAAAGCCCGCACGCGCCGTGGCGATGGCGTCGTCGTCGAGATCGGTGCTGTAGATCTGAACCTTCAGTTCACGGCCGGATTCCTCCATGACCTCGCGCAGGACCATGGCGATGGAATAGGCCTCCTCGCCGGTGGCGCAGCCGGCGATCCATAGCCGGACCACGTAATCGTCGGGCTTGCCGGCCAGGATCTGCGGCAGGATGTCCTTTTTCAGGATGGCGAAGGCTTCGGGGTCGCGGAAGAAGCTGGTGACGTTGATCAGCAACTCCTTGAACAGGGTCGAGATCTCGGCGGGATGCGCCTTGAGATAACGGGCATAAACCTCAATATCCTCAATATCGTGCTGGGCCATGCGCCGCTCGATGCGCCGGCCGATGGTGCTTTTCTTGTAGCCGGAAAAGTCGTGCCCGGTCCCCGAGCGCAGCAGCATCATGATCCTGTTCATGCCGCCGATGGTCGCCGGGGCAGGCGAAATCTCGGCATGGTGGCGGCGATTGGCCTGCAAGATGGCGGGCATCCGCTCGGGCGCCAGCACATGGGTGGCGAAGCCGGCCTGGATGGCGCTGAGCGGCATGCCGTCGTATTGGGCGGTGGCCGGGTCCTGCACCAAGCTGATGCCGCCGCCCCCCAGAATGGCGCGCAGGCCCAGAGTGCCGTCCGAGCCGGTGCCCGACAGGACGATGCCGATGGCGTGTTCGCCCCGATCCTCGGCCAGCGAGCGCAGAAAGGCGTCGATGGGCATGCGCTGGCCGCGGGGCTGTTCCGGCAGGCTCAACTGCAAACGGCTCTGAAACAGGGTCATGTCGCGGTTGGGCGGAATGACGTAGACCCGGTTGGCCTCGACCAGCATCTGGTCGGCGGCCTCGACCACCGGCATGACGGTGGTCCGCTGCAGAATCTCGGTCAGGATGCTGGTGTGGCTGGGGTCGAGATGGGAAACCAGAACGAAGCCCATGCCTGTATCGGCCGGCAAATTGCGAAAGAAGGCCTCGAACGCCTCCAGGCCGCCGGCCGACCCCCCCAGACCGACAATGGACAGTTCGGCCGCGGGGGGCTGAGGCAAGGTCTTGCTCGTCACCGGAAATACTCCTGAGCCCTGGCGGGATTGCGTGCCCTTGGCGCAGGTGCGTCAGGGGTCCGGTGCCGTGAAGAAAAACGTGCTGCCAGCTCCGGGGGTCGATTCCACCCAGATGCGACCGCCATGATGTTCGACGATCTTCTTGCAGACGGCAAGGCCGATACCGGTGCCTCCGTACCGGTCGCGGGTATGGAGGCGGCGAAAAACGGCGAATATCTGCTCGAAATAGGCCGGGTCGATTCCGATGCCGTTGTCGCTGACGGAAAACTCCCATTGATGCCCGTCGCGGCGGGCGGTGACGGTGATTTTGGGCGGTCGGCCCGGGTCGTGATACTTAAGGGCGTTACCGATCAGGTTTTGCATCAGCCGGACGAACTGGTGGCGATCGTAGACGATAACCGGCAAACCGGCATGACCGATCTCGGCGCCGGATTCCGCGATGGCCTGGGATAGGCCGAACTTGGCTTCCTCCACCGCCTTGCCGCTGTCGAACGGCTCCCGATCATCTCCCATGCGGTCGACCCGCGAGAATTCCAGCAGGTCGGTGATCATGGCCTGCATCCTGGCGCCGGCTTCGACCATGAAACCGATGAAGGTATGGGCGTCGTCGTCCAGTCGGTCCTGGTACTTCTTTTCCAGCAGTTGACCATAGCTGACCACCATGCGCAGCGGCTCCTGCAAGTCATGGGAGGCCACGTAGGCGAATTGCTCGAGGTCCCGGTTCGAGGCTCGCAGTCTCTCGTTGGCCCGCAGCAGCGCCTCGCGGGTATCGGTCAGTTCCGCCTCGGCCCGCTTGCGAGCGGTGATATCGGCCAGAGCGACGCGCAGGACCGGGGCTGCGTCCTGTTCCTGCAACTGGCAATCGAGGTGACCGCTGAAGGTGCTGCCGTCCGCCCGCAGAAGGGCAAGCTCACACTCGTGCCTGCCGGAATGGTGGAGGGAATGCGCCAGATGCCGATACCAACGGTCACGGTCGGCGCTGTCAACGAAGGCATCGAAACGCCGGGCAATCACCTTGGAGCGCTCTACTCCCAGCAAGGCCGCGCCGGTCAGGTTGATCTGGGTGATTACCCCGGCGAGGGATAGGATCAGATAGCCGACCGGAGCGAATTCAAAGAGATCGACATAGCGGTCGCGGGATTCTTCCAGGGCCAGTTGGGCCCGCCGCAACTCGTCGTTCTGCATCTCCAGTTCGACCTGGTGGACGCGGAGTTCGTGGAGAAGGCGTTCGGGTGACAGCGGCGTATCGCCGTCAGGGTTCTGGTTCATCAAAGCCCCTTTCCACCCAAAGGCATAGTCTACACGACTTCGTGCCAATGGATTAAAGAGTCTAGCCGTTAAGGCGAAATATTCGCCAGAAGTTTATCAATTCGGGCGTTTGCCAGATTCCCGGCCGCTTGAATATTCCGCCTTGCGGCCATGTCCGCCCGCCGCAAGGTCATGGCTGCATCGTCCGCGGCATCCAACACCACGCTGGCGGCCAAACCGGATTCGGGGCGGCAAGCTTCGACGCCTCCCCTCAGGGCGTCTAAGGCGAGTCCTGCATCATTCTGGGTCTTCAAGGACACTCCAACTGCCAGGATATGGATTTGCTCCAAGGTGGCATTGCCGGCGGCCTCCAATTCGTCGGCTCCCGCATCCGCTTCAAGGCGAAGAATCTGATCAAGGGGAGGCGCGGCTGTGGCGGCAATGGTCCACAACCTCTCCTTAATGGCCTGCGTCCCGGCCAACAGGTGCGTGCAGGCCATGGAGCAGAGGGCCCCGATACGCTCGACGGCGGCATCCACATCATCGTTAAAGTCTGAGGCCAGCAGATGAGCCATGGCGATGCGACCCTGCGAGTTCCCGGCAATCGGCTTGAGGTCCGGAGGGGAATTGGGCATCTGGTACTCCTGCCTTACTTCAGGATGTCGGCCGGCCCCTGGCGCAGATGCGGGTGATGTCCCACCGGCAAATCTAGTCCTGGGCGATCTTCCGGTTGATGGCGATTGCGGAATGCCCCCCTCAGACTCAGGCTGATCGGAATGCATCCCGGATTCATCGCCGCACCTCCCACCAGGGAACATGCCTACTGGGATGGTATTGCATAATAAATAAAATACAATACGCGCTGTGCGTTATCACAAATACCCACAAATAGGTACCTAAAATAACCTGTCTTTATTGGCGATTAATTCGGCGCATATCAATTGTGATATTATTATTTGGCATTATATATATTACACCGACGCCGCAAGCGCCGGCGGAGGATGACAGCATGAATTGCTCACAATCAAAAGCCTGCCATTTCATAAGCGAATGGATGGTTCCGCCACTACTGATCCCACTGGCCCTGATTCTCATGATCGCGATCTGGGTCGCCGTGCGCCCCCATCTGGGCTGAGCCGCAACCGGAGTGCCAAGCATGACCGTCAATACGATGGCCTTTCCTGTCTCCCCCGGAATCGAGGGGATGAATACGCTGGCCGTGTTCCTCAACGCCTCGCATCCCGCGGGGGGATGGCATTTCGGCCGCGGTACCCGCTTCGACCAGGCCATGGTGGACATCGACTTCGACGATCCCGCCGACTTGGCCCCTGCGTGGCGGAGCTATTGCAGCACCCGGGCTCTATGAACCGGGATCAGCGGAAGGGAACGCCCATGTCCGAGAGCACGCTCTTCCAACTCAGCCGTATCTATGCCGGCGGTTGGCTTGCGGGGCGGAACAGCCCCGATACCGATCCGGCCGACATGGATTCCGTGGCGGATCGCCTCAATCCATACCAAGCGCCGGCCGAACGTCAGCGTTGGAACCGGGGATTCAAGGATGCGGTATTGCGCATCCAGGGTATCCGGGTGAAATCCCTTGACCGGCTTGTAGGAGAATAAAGATGGCAAAAGGTCAGAAACGTAGCGGTCGCGAGCCCAAAAAGCCAAAGACCGCAGTAAAAAAGGCGTCGCAAGCGGCATCGCTCTTTACCGACGACAGCCGTATGGGTAAGAAGCCGCCCCGCGTCACCGGCCCGCCGCCACCAAAGCCGGAATAAACCCGGATTCAGTCCGCCTCCCGCCGCCGGGCGGTGCCAGTCAGGTGCCGTTCGGCGAAGGCTTTCATGGACAGGCCGATGATCCAGTCGGAAATCACCATGGGAATGCGTGATGGCGTCAGGAAGGGAAAACTGCGCAGGAAGGGCACCAGGGTTGAAAGCCCTCCCGACAGGATGCCCCTGATCAGCAGGCGTGCGACGATTCCGACCCGCTGGCCCATGGAATAGCCGCTGCCATAGACCGGGACGCGCAGATACGCCGCCTTGTTGCGGATACGCCGCCCGATTTCCGGGCCGGTGAGCAGACGGCCGTAAAGCATCTGGTAGCCTGCCGCCATGGCTTCGGCGGTCATGCATTTCGGCACGATGTTGGTGGTCAGGCTGGTGTTGTTCGAATGTCTTTCGACAGGCAGCAGGCGGCCTTCCCGCTCCATCCGCGCGTGCAGCGGGGTACGCGGCAGCGCCATGAGCAGACCGATCATGGCCGACTGGATTCCGGCGTCGGTGATGAAGCGGTACTGGTGCTCGAAGGTATCCAGGGTGTCGTGGTCGAAGCCGATGATGAAGCCGCCCAGCACGTCGATGCCATGGCTGTAGATGCGCCGGACCGCCGTCAGGGTGTCTTCGCGCAGGTTCTGGGTCTTGCCGGTTTCCTTGAGGCCCACCGGATCGGTGGTCTCGATACCGATGAACACCCAGCCGAAATTGGCGGCGCTGAACAACTCCAGCAATTCGTCGTCCTGGGCCATGTTGAGTGACGCCTCGGTGCCAAAGCTGAACATGTAGCCGTGACGCTGCTGGTACTCGGCCAGAAAGCGCAGCAGGTCCTTGGCCTCCTTCGGATTGCCGATCAGGTTGTCGTCGACGAAAAACACGCTGCGCGCGCCGAAGCTGCGCAACTGATCCAGTTCCTTCTCGATCTGATCCAACCCTTTGACCCGGGGGCGCCGGCCGAACATCACGATGATGTCGCAGAACTCGCACCGGAAGGGACAGCCGCGCGAGAACTGAAGGGTGACGTTGGAATAGGCCCCTAGGCGAAGCAAATCGTAGCGGGGAACCGGAGAGTCCGCTAACGCCACTGTTCCGGTCTCGTGGTAGAGGGGCTTTGGTGTCCCTGCCTCGAAGTCGCGGCAGAATTCCGGCCACACGTATTCGGCCTCGCCGGCCACCACCGTGTCGGCCGCCGCGGCATACTCATCGGGACACAGCGAGGCGAAGCTGCCGCCCGCAACCACGTAATGGCCTTGGTCGCGGTAATGGGCCAGCAATTCCCGCTGGCGCTCGAACTGAACGCCCATACCGCATACACCGACGATGTCGGCGTCGGTGGTCGGGGGAATCGGTTCGATGTTTTCGTCGATGATCTCGACCCGCCAAAGGGCGGGGCACAGCGCCGCCAGCGTTGCCAGACCTAGGGGGGGATTCACCGCCTTCTTGCCCGGCAACACATGATCAATGGCCCATCTGAAGCTCCAAAAGCTTTCGGGGAACCTCGGATTGATCAGTAGCAGACTGGGCATCCGCGTCTCCTGTTCCCTTACTCCGGCGACGCGCTGCTGAAGAAGGGGAGGATTACTTCAAGGGTGTCGCTGCGCATCCGCTCGCGCCCGCCCACCTTGACGAAGAAGCAATGGTCGCGGTGACAGTAGGCCAGTTCCTTGACGGCGCCTGACGCCGCTTTACAGGCCATGATCGGTGTGTCCCCGCTCCCGTTGGACCGAGACACCACATCGGCAACAGTCTGTCGGTCGATCATATCCGTCTCCGGAGCAGGAATGGGGATGGATTGGGCCATCCCCATCGCCTGTCAGCCTACTTGCCGTCCAGCGATCCAAGAATGCATGACGGCAGGGCGGACAAAGCCGTAAACGCTTCGCAAGCGGCATTGATCTGACGCTCTGCCAATTGGGCATTGGCGTCCATCAGACGCTGGACCTGCTTCATCATGTCCGAGGCGCTCTCCTCGACTTTGGCCGACGCGGACCTTTCGTCGGTCAGGCCGGATATCATCGCTTTGGCGCAGGTCGAACCGATGTCGCGGACCTCGTTGCCGTAATCGGCATATCCTCCGATCACGGCTTGGCCGGCGACCCGGGAGATTTCCGCCAAATCCCTGGCGCATTTGAACATGCCGTCACGGGCGATGGCCGAGGTCTCGGCCCATTGAACCACGGAAATCACGTTGTCGACGGAGGTGGTCTCTGTGGTGGCTTTGGCGGAATTTGTCTTGACTGTCGTCATCGCGGCTTTTCCTTTGTGAAAATTCAGTGGGTGGCGAATGTCACGAAATTCGTGCCCCCTGCATGCCAAGGAACGGTGTGTCCGGCCTGGAAAGCATTTAGTCCATCAGGGCCCCGGTTGTTCGGCCTCACAGATAAAGCTCACGGCGGCGGCGCGGATGATGGGGCGGAGCCTCCCTTGCTCCGAAGTCGGATCGAAAGCCGATCTAAGACGACCCTTTTTGTATATTTGTCCCACCATCCAGGGGGCGAACCCCCCGCCGCCGCCGCCCTCGCGGTAGGCCAACACGGCCCTGGTACGGATGCGCGCGATGTCGCCGCCTGCCGCCAAGCCATGAGCCACCCGCCTGTTGATCGCAATGATGGCGTTGATCTCGTCATCGTTGACGCCTCGGCCTTGACCCGACGAGCCCTGAATAACGAATTCGGCGTCGCGGGACGTCGGAACGGCCCAGCCATTGCCGACGCCGCATTCGCGGACCACCAGCCACACACGGAAATTGGCGTTCAACGCGTCCTTGAAGGCGGCCGTGTCGTTGGCGGACTCGATGCCGTCGGCGGCCTCCATCAGGGCGGCGATGCAGAGTTCCGACAGGCTTGGGCAGGTCTGCATGAGTGCTGGAGCCATCGTCCTGCCTCCCGGGTGCGGCCTCCGGCATTTTCCGGTCATTACCGGTCAAAGGTAGTACAGCATTGCAGGCCGAACAATTCCCGGTTATACGCACGGCAACTACCTTAAAACCGGTAGGCTTCCGGGACACCGATGACCCAATCAGGAGGAAATCAGCCCCTCGTGAACGGCATAGCGGATCAAGTCGGCGGTACGATTCATCCCGAGCTTCTGCTTGATATTGCGACGATGGACCTCCACCGTTCCCACGGCAATGCCGAGGTTGGCGGCAATCTCGGCGGATCGCAGGCCGCCTGCCAGCAGAACCAACACCTCCCGTTCCCGCTTGCCCAGCACGCTGGGCGGCGGCGCGACGGTGTCTGCATCCGGCTGGATATGGCGGAGCATGACCTGGGTCGCTTCCGGGGAGAGGAAGCTGCGGCCCCCCGCCACGACGCGGATGGCGGAAACCAACTCATCGGCTCCGGCCGACTTGACCACGTAACCATGGGCGCCCGCCTTCAGCATCTCCTCGATATAGATGCGGTCAGCAAAGCCCGACAGGGCGACGATACGCAAGTCGGGATGCCGCCTGATCGCCGTACGAGCCACCTCGATACCGTTGAGGTCCGGCAGGCCGATATCGAGAACCAGAACGTCAGGACACGTCAGATCAAGGGAAGCCAAGGTATCGGCACCGGAATTAGCCTCGGCGACAATCTCCATGTCCGGCTCGGCTTCCAGCGGCACCCGAAGCGCCTCTCGGAACATGCGGTGGTCGTCCACCAACATGACGCGGATGGTCATGGCTGCATCTCCGTGGGCATGGAGTCCAACGGCATCTCCAGTACGACGGTGGTTCCCTCGCCCGTGCGAGTTTGGATGTCCATGGCTCCCTTGAGGAAGGTGATGCGCTCTCGCACGCTGGACAGTCCGAAACCACGCCGGGCTTCAAGGGTTGCTCGCCAGTCGGTAAATCCGACGCCCTTGTCCGCGACCGTTATGATCAGGCGGCTATTGCAAACACGAAGTCCAATCCGGGCGGCGCCCACGCCCGCGTGTTTGGCGATATTGATGACAAGTTCGCGCACAGCCCGGAACAGAAGGGTTGACTGTCCTTCGGTGAGGGGCTTCGGGACGCCGTCGTCTTCCACCACGACCTGCAACTCGTGGCGCCGCCCCATTTCGTCCGCCAGCCACGATATGGCCGGCACCAATCCCAAGTCCTTGAGCGCCGGGGGACTGAGTTTGGATGTCAGCGAGCGCAC
Source organism: Magnetospirillum sp. ME-1 (assembly GCF_002105535.1). Classification (GTDB taxonomy): domain Bacteria; phylum Pseudomonadota; class Alphaproteobacteria; order Rhodospirillales; family Magnetospirillaceae; genus Phaeospirillum. Next base: position 1,058,559 of record NZ_CP015848.1, read on the forward strand.
CTCACCGCTAGCCTCGGAGAGAAGGCCGATCAGCTCATGCACCAAGGTAGCGGCGGGGAGCTCCTGCGGCAGAGTCTTCACCAGCCGGTCCAGTTTGAACCGGGCCAGATGCAGAGTCTGTCCCAGGCCGTCGTGAAGATCCTTGGCGATGGAATGGCGTTCCCGCTCTTCGGAAAGCGTGGCCTCGATCGCCAGATTGCGGAGATGTTCCATATGCAGGGCAATACGAGCCGCAGCTTCGTCCTCCCTCCGTGCCGTGATGTCGCGCAGCGCCGTGAGACGAAAAGCCCGACCATTGTCGCTGAATGGCTGACCATGGGCCTCGACCTCGATCCGGGAACCATCCTTGCGGACCATGCCGTGCTCGATATGGCTTTCATCTCCACGATGGATATTGTCCATGACACGGTCATAATCCTCGTCCGAGATCAACTCCGCCACCGGTCGGCCGATCAACTCTGCTCGTGGAAAGCCGATCATTTCGACCAACCGCTCGTTCACATCGACGATGCGCCCCTTGGCGGAGATGACAATACCTTCGAAAGTTGACGCGGCGAGCAGGCTATAACGCTTCTCGCTGGCTTGCAGCGCGATTTCGGCCTGCTTGACCTGGGTGATATCGGTTATGGCAACCCGAACCATCGCACCATGGACGGCATTCGGGACGCGTCGGCAATCCAGACGTGCCTCGATTGTGCCCTCGTCCCGGCGCCGAAGCCGAATGTCGGTTGTTCGATGGTGATCCTCCTGGTCGTTCAGAATGGCCACCATGAAACGATGCCAATCATCGCCGCTTGCTTCCAGCACCAGGGCGCTGAACCGTAATTTCAGCAAGGCGGCGCGCTCGAAGCCCAGCATTGAAGAGAGGGTCATATTGGCGGATTCGATATGGCCGGATGAACTCAGCGTCACGTAACCGACCGGAGCGAATTCGTATAGATCGATATATCGGTCCCGTGATTCCTCCAGTTCCAATTGAACCCGACGCAGTTCCTCGTTCTGCATCTCCAACTCGATCTGGTGGACCCGGAGTTCGTGGAGAAGATCGCTCTCCCCCTGATTCCGACGAGCCTGCACCTCGGCCTTCGCGCGACGCGCGTCGTGAGATTGATCTTCTTTGGAAGAGCCGGGCCTCATGGTCATGATATGAACCTCTGCTCTGTGCCCGATCCAAACTAGGCTATTGCCATTCTTACCGGGTAGCAATGAATCGCTGGAAGGGAGCCATGGTTGTCCGACCAAAGGGCGCATGGGCATCAGCGATGCCTAGAATACCATGCCGATGTTGTCGGCTTTACCTGGTCTGGACCCGATAGCCGCCCTTCCGCAATCGGCCCCCTTCCGCAATTCGAGCCGCCTCATCCATTGCTTCCTACAATGCCGTTTCCCCCTCTCTCACCATCCTCACCCCGACTCCCCCCACATCGTCGGCATCGATAAACATCACGCCCGCCTGCTCCAGCACGGCACGCACCTTGGTCAGGGTGCGCGGGTTCATGCTCTCGCCCCGTTCGAGGCGGGCAACGGTGTTGGGTGAGACGTTGGCCAGCTTGGCCAACTCGCGGAAGCCGATGTAGAGGGCGGCCCGCGCCATGCGGCACTGGATCGGCGTGAGACTCACTTTAGTACCCCTGTACCAATTCCGTTGACCCGGACTCGCCGGAGTGGTAACCAGAGTACTAGCCTGAGGTGATCTCCTTAGGCAAGTCCGGCCGTGCTTTCCATTGCTCCGGCGGCTCACCCGTGGGCCGTCAACGGGCGGGGTTTGCCCGGCCTCCACCCCTCTCATGGAGGTTTCCCATGGATGTGATCCTGATCTCGCCCAGAGGCCATGGCGGCCGTCTGCGCGAATGCCTCGACTGGCTGCAGCGCCTGCCCAACCGGCGGCTCCGGGTCGTCGACGACTATGTGGATGGCGAGGGCCAGCATCGCTGCCACGTCACCCTCAACGACCGCACCACCGGCACGGAGGTGTCCCATGGCGCCGACTGATCTCCCCCTGCCGGATGACACCGCCGACCGCCTCGCCCTCTACCGGGCGGCATCAAAGGCCCCGGCGACCCGGCGGGCCTACCGCTCCGACTGGGCCCACTTCCAGGACTGGTGCAAGGAGAGCGACCATCCGTCCCTGCCCACCAGCGTGGACACCGTCTGCGCCTACCTCGCCTGCCATGCGGGGAAGCTCCGGGCCAGCACCCTGGATCGCCGCCTGGCGGCGCTGGCGGCCTACCACCGGGCTGCCGGCCATGCCTTCGATCCCGGCAACCACGAGATCCGCGCGGTGCTGTCCGGCATCCGCCGGGTGCATGGGGCGCGGCCCCAGGGCAAGGAGGCGCTGACGCCCGACGACATGCGGGCCATGGTGGCGGGGCTGCCGCGCTCGCTGGCCGGAGCCCGCGACAAGGCGATGCTGCTGCTGGGCTTCGCCGGCGGCTTCCGCCGCTCCGAACTCGCCGCTCTCGAAATCCCCATGCTCGACTTCCGGGCCGGCGGACTGGTGGTCTACCTGCCGGGCGGCAAGACAGATCAGGACGGGGCGGGCTCGCTGATCAAGGGGATCGCCTGCGCGACCGATGACGGCCCCTGCCCGGTGGCGGCGGTGAAGGACTGGATCATGCGGGCGCATCTGTCCGAGGGTCCGCTGTTCCGACCCATCGACCGCTTCGGGCGGATCCAGGAGGCTGTCCTGCGTCCCCGGGCGGTGGCCCGCATCGTCTGCAAGGCGGCGGGACAGGCGGCCGAGGCGAGGGGACTGGCGGGCAAGCGGGCGCGGGCCTTCGTCGCCAGCCTGGGAGCCCATTCGCTGCGGGCCGGCTTCGCCTCCTCGGCGGCCATGGCGGGAGCGCCTGAATGGGCCATCCAGCGCCAGACCGGCCACCAGCGGCGGCAGACCCTGTGGCAGTACATCCGCCCGGCGGATGCCCTGGCGACGGGTCGAATGGCGCGCACCGGCCTCTGATCGGTCCGGCTCGGCGAGGCGGCGATCACGGGGGGGGCAAGGGGCCCATAACTGGGCGTTATCAGCCACTTCGGGCCAGCATCCCCCCTCAGGTCGCCGCCTCGCCGAGCCGGATTTTTCCGCGCCGGATCCCCCATAACCATCATGATCGCCATGACCATGGGAGCCCCCACCATCATGATCATCATGGTCAGGGGAGCAGCCACCCCCATGATCATCATGATCCCGTCGATCAGCCGGATTCGTGCGGCCATGGCGATCCGATCCGGCGCCACGATCCATCTCCTCCTCCGGGACCACACCGAAGAAGGAGGATTCCATGTTCAGCACCGTCGACGCCCAGACCTTCCGCAACGGCCTGGGCGACATGATCAACCGGGTGCAGTACCGCGGCGAAAGCATCACGGTCACCAGGTCGGGTGCTGCCGTAGCCACCCTGATCGATCCCGATCTCTTCACGCGGGTGCACGCGATGCAGGGGCGGCTGACCCCCTTGGCCGAATCCATCGCCAGGGCCTTCGAGGAGATCCCGGTCGAGGACGGCATCGAGAACCTCAAGACCCTGGTCGCAGAACTGCGAGCCAGCAGCCAGGAGGGCTGACCCCATGTCCCGCATCATGACCGACGCCGAAACCCTGGCCATCGGCCTCGCCTATCCCGCCACGCCGCAGGGACGGATCATCGCCGCCTGGCGGCATGGTGTCCTCGAAATCGTCCTGGAGCGCGATTCCGTCGAGCATCTTGCCCGCATCTTCCATCGCTATATCGGCCGCCTCGGCTGGTCGGTGCTCGATGTCAACGACCTGATTGCCGCCATCCGCCTCGCCGTCATCGACGTGCCGCCGCGCGGCTGGCGCGACCTTCCATCCGCACCGGGGGGCAAGCTTGGCCTTCCGCAGGGAGCCGCCTATTACGTCTCCGATGCCGAGGACGTGCTCGCCCTGGCCGAAATCCATCCGGTGATGACGCCGAAGCGGTTCTGGGAGACGTTCGGCTGATCCGGCGCGTGGCATCCGCGCGCCCTCTCCGGCCGATCCATCTTCTCCTCCAGGCCAATCACACAGGAGGATGCCGACGTGCCCCACACCCTCTCAATCCAGGCCGGATTGCCCGGCCTCGTCGCCAGCAGCACCCGCCGGCACCTGGTGTCCCGGCGGGCCCGGTGCCGGGTCATCGCCTGCCGCTTCGAGCCCTCCGACCTCGACCGGATCTGCCCTCATGGCTGCCCGGGCCGCATGGAGAGCAAGCAGCCGGTAAGGACTTCCGTCATGGACCTGCCGCTTGGCACCGACTGGACCCGGCTGGATCTCACCTATCCGGTCCTGCGCTGCCGCAATTGCGGCGCCACCCGTACCGCGCGTCCGGACTGGCTCGACGCCACCCGCCCGCTGACCGGCCGGCTGGTCGCGATGATCGAACACGAGAGCCACAGGCTCAGCGCCACCGAGGTGGCCCGTCGCACCGGGGTGGATCAGCGGACCGTCTCCCTCCTCCTTGATGAGGCGATCCGGCGATGGACCCCCATCGCACCACCCCACGCTCCGCAGCGCCTCGGAATAGACGAGGCCCATATCGGCGGCAAGGATCGGGGCGTGGTGGTCGATCTCGATACCGGGCACCTGATCGCCCTGCTGGAGGGGCGGAGCCGGGAGGATTTCCAGGCCTTCTTCGCCACCATGGAGAGCCGTGACGCCGTGCGGGTGGTGGCCATCGACATGACCCGGGGCTACGCCACTCTTGCCGCCCGGTTCTTCCCCGGTGCCCAGGTGGTGGTCGACCGCTGGCATGTGACCCAGATGGCCCGCGCGGTGGTCAACACCTGGCGCATGCGGATCAGCAAGCCGAAGGCGTCACCCCGGGCTGCCGCCAGCCTCCAGCGTCGGCGGCGCAGCCCGCGGCAGAAGCGAAACGAGCCACCCCGGCCCACCGTGCTGAGGGCCATGCTGCAGAAGCGCTCCGGCCGGCTGCTCATCGTCGAGCGCCAGATCCTCGCCCCTGTCCTCGCCGACAATCCCGAACTCCGGATCGCCTATGAGATGCGGGAAGGGCTGTTCGACGTGTTCGACGAGGAGGACCGGGAAAAGGCTGGCGCCATGCTCGATGCCTGGCTGAGCCAAGTGGACGCTGTCGTGGGGCAGGTCCCGCAGCTCCGCGACGTGGCGAATGCGGTCAGGAGCTGGTGCGGCCCGATCATGGCCTACTGGTCCACGGACTGGACCACCAACGGCATGACCGAGAACACCAATGGCCGCATCAAGCGGATCCATCGCGAAGGCCGAACCATGAGCTTCGAGCGGCTTCGTGCCAAGGCCATGTACCGGCTGGGCGGGCGTCCGCCGGAAAGCTACCTCGCCAGCGACATCGCCAGGGCCATCAACACCTTATCCGCCCTGGGCTGGAGCATGGAGGACATCCGGCTCCAGATCGCCGCGACGGCCTTTGGGATCAGGCATCCCGAGGCCGGCCTGCTGGACATGCCGGGACGCTGCGACGGGGGATGATGGGGGGTGAACCAGTGGAGGCTTCCTTGATGGAAGGGCTCGACGATGGGGCTCGCAGTCTATGGCCGTGTATTCCCGACGGAATATCCCAGGCTGTCGTATCCCTTGAACCGCTTGCCGCCCATGCGGGCCAGTACCGGTACCGTCTCGTCGACGTAATCGTAGATGATGACCTCGCGCTTCCCAGGATGGAGGCGGTGCAGGCGGCCGGCATATTGGGCCAGGGTGCCGCGCCAGGAAATCGGCATGGTAAGGAACAGGGTGTCGAGCCGGGCGTCGTCGAATCCTTCTCCGATGTAGCGGCCGGTGGCGATCAGCACCCGCTCCTCGGTGTCGGCAATGGCGGCAAGCTGTTCGGCCTGCGCACGCCGCGCCCTCACCCCCATGCCGCCGTGCAGAACGATGACATTGCGGGCGAACTGCAACAGCCGTTCAGCAAGAAGCAGTGCGTGTTCCTTGCGCTCGGTCAGGATCACCGGCGAGCGCCCATTTTCCAGGGCTTTCAGCACGTCGTCGAAGATCATGGCGTTGCGCTGCTCGTCCCTGGCCAGAGCATTGTATACATCCTGGATCGCTGGCCGATCGCTGTTCAACCCCACGGGCAGCGTGAATCCGGTCTGTCTGAGAACGACCCGATGCCCGAATGGGCGCTGGGCGGCCTGCCGTTTCGCATCGACCCGGAAACGCACCGGGCCACATTGCATGAAGATGATCGGGTGATGCCCGTCCTTGCGGGTGACGGTCGCCGACAGGCCGAGGACATGTTTCGCCTTGCAGCGGCGGGCAACAGCCTCGAAGCTGACCGCCGACAGATGGTGACATTCGTCGATGACGAGGTGCCCGTACTGGCCGACCAGGTCATCGACCTCGCCTTTGCGGACCAGGCTTTGGATGACCGCCACATCGACAATACCGGTGGGTTTGCGTTTGCCGCCGCCGATCTGGCCGATGGATTTCGGCGGGAGATCGAGAAAGGTGGATAGCCGGGCAATCCACTGGTCGAGAAGCTGGCGGCGGTGGACCAGAATCAGCGTGTTGGTCATACGGGCCGCGATGACGTGGGCGGCCACCACGGTCTTACCGAATGCGGTGGTGGCTGCCAGCACGCCGGTGTCGTGGCGTTGCAGCGCAACGGACGCCGCCTGCTGTTCCAGTGTCAACGTGCCCGTGAAATTCATCTCGATCGACTGGCCGACGTGGCGTTCATCACGGCACCGGATGCCAACTCCCAGGGAGGTGAGCAGTGCCTCCGCCTGATCGCGGCATCCTCGGTAAGTGTGGTGACCTCGGCCAGCGTCATTCTTCGGAGACCCGACAGGTATTGCCATTGATCGGGATGGGGTTCGAATTGGTCATCCAGGAAGACGCTGTTGCCGGCCTCGCGGGGGCGTCGCTGCAGGGGTAGGGCGATCAGGTTGCCGAACCCGCCAGCCGGCATGGTGTCCTGGTTGGGGAAGAAGCGGTCGTAAGAATCGAAGCCGAGCTCTGGGGCGCGTTCCATGGTCTCGGTCAGGATGTGGGCGCCTAAACGGCGGGCCAGTCCTGCGGGAACCGGTTCGGCAAAGAAGATCCAGACGTGACCGCCATTGCCGGACCGGGATCGCTCCACCGCCGCCTGGATGTTCTTGATCCGGCAGGTTTCCAGGAAGGCGGCTACGTCGTCCCGCCATGATTTCTTGTCGAAATCGGCGGCGAGGAACCAGCAGGTTTCGTCAGTCAGCATCGGATAGACGCCGATGATGAAATCCCGCCCATCCGCTCCTTCGCCGCGAAGATGCTGGGCGATGATGGTATCGGTCACGGGCAGGAAGTGCCGGTTTGGGCAATCACCGCATTTGACCTTGGGCTTGCCGCACAGGCGCGGTACCCATTCGTTGGCGGCAGGCCGGTGAATAGCCCGATTTGCCACTCCTGGGATTGCTCCAGCGCTTCGGAAAGACATCCTCGCGCCCCCGGAACAGCGAACGGAACAGAGCGATCTTGTCCGGCAGGGGAAGCGGTCACAGTCACAATCCCCCGCGCGGACGAGAAGGGCGTTGCGGGAATCGGGTGCTCCGCCTGAAGTGTCAGAAGGTCGGCGAGTCTGATTTCCAGGGCCGCCCGTTCCGCATCAAGTGCGGCAAGGCGGTGGCGGATCTCGGCAATTTTGTCATCGTCGAAAGGCGGAGGAAATGTCACGACGATGACCTCCCGCGATTATCGCTCGGCCAGCCAGTCGCGGATCTCCGGCAGTAGCGCCTCGATATCGGCGAGTGCTGCCTCGACTTCACCCGGATCGGGCATGGCCGGGAACCAGCCGCCGGGGCTGGGATAGCGCCACGCCGTAGCCGCTGCCGACAGGCTGTCGAGGCCCAGAAGATCCTCCTTGAAGACATGGCCGTCGGGCAGGGAGCCGGCGGCCTGTCCGATATTGTGTGTGCGGCCGACGACGAGCCCTTCGCCCTCGCAGACCGCCCGCGTCATCTTCTCCGCCGCCTGCTGGGCATGGAAGATCGCCTGATCGGGCATTTCGGGAAGCAAACGCCGCGCGGCTTCGATGTCGCGCTCGGCAGCGGTCATCAGGGCGGAGAGGCGCCGGTTTGTCATTGGCTGACAGCCTGACCGCGCCAGCGGTCACGGAAGGGAGAGCCTGGGCTGGCATACAACAGCCGGCCCTCGTTGTCCGCTGCAAAGGCGATGGTCCCGGATCGTTGCCGTTCAACTTCGAAATCGGCAAGGCGGCAGGGCACGACATCGACGCCGATGCCGCAGCCCGCCACCGGTGCGTAGGCGGAAAAATAGTTCGGGGGGCCGCTTTCGTCGTCTGGAAGGATGACCAGAATGTCGAAGTCGCTGTCGGGGCGTGCTGATCCGGCGGCGCGGCTGCCGAACAGGAAAAGCGCCACCGGACGGAGCGCCGTCTTGAGGCGTCCGACCAGGAACGACAAGGCAGCCTCCTCGTTGCGGAACGGGCCGATGTTGCGGATCGCCGTGTCACCGCCAACCAGTGACGGCCGCGTGCGGATGAATTTCAACATGGCCGCGGTCATGCCCGGATCATCCTTGATGGCATTGACAATCTCGCGGACGGCATGTTGCCGATCAGGCTTCACTCGGAAGGTGATCGTTGGGGTGGACATGGAGGGCGTTCCAGCCTTGTGACACAGACTTCCATATATGTAATACGCCACTGTGACGCAGGCAAGAAATCACATGACCAAGGAATACAGCCGGCGCCCCTGAGAGGCCTGTGAAGTGGTGAGTGCACTGGCCCAGCATGTAGTAAGGTTGGATTCGTCGACAGGGAGGTTCAAAAGCCAGCCTGCCCCTGTTCGGGTGTAATCAGGTGAGGATGCGGGTGAGGTGGCCCGATGAAGAGCGTTTCCAATCAGATCTCGCCGGAACTGGCCGACAGGATACTCGACCATGTCCAGGATCATGGCCGGGTGAGCATGGGCGGCATGGCCGGCACCGCCGGAAAGCTACCACGCCAGCGACATCGCCAGGGCCATCGACACCTTATCCGCCCTGGGCTGGAGCATGGAGGACATCCGGCTTCAGATCGCCGCGACGGCCTTTGGGATCAGGGATCCCGAGGCCAGCCTGCTGGACATGCCGGGACGCTGTGACGTGGGATGAATTTCCCCTTCACTCGATCCGCACCCATTCCGAAATCTCGGTGTCGTCGTCCATCAGCCTGAACTTCTCGAGCAGGGGCTCCAGCCGTTCGGGCGCCACCTGTTCCTGTCACCCGACGACGATGCCAAGGCCATGGCGCCGGTGCAGGCGCGCCTGTTGGGGTCGGTTGATTGTTCTGTTGTATTGTCCGGCGTTACGCCGTACACTTTTCCTCGGATAAGGAGGCTTCCCATGCTCGCCTATAACGATCCCACCGCAACCATCGCCGAGCGCAAGAGCGCCCGGATGGAACAGCGCGTCAAGCCGCAGGTCAAGCAGACCATCGAGCAGGCCGCCGCCATGCTGGGCGTGGACGTGGCCGAATTCGTCGCCAATGAAGCCTATCGCAGCGCAGAAAGCGTGCTGGCCCGCCAGGAAATCACCCGCCTGACCGCCGCCGACCGTGAGGTGATGCTTGCCCTGCTGCGCACGCCCCCGGAGCCGACCAAGGCCCTGGTGGACCTGATGGCCGCCCCCGATATCGAGGTCTGATTGGCCAAGGTCATCATCGAGCCGCTCGGTCCCCAGCACGACCGGGCGGCTTTCGATTGCGGCAAGCCCCGCGTCACCAACTTCATTCGCCTCACCGCCAGGAAGCAGGTAGCCGAGAGCCTTGCCGTGGTGCGGGTGGCGGTCGCCGAGGGCGGCAACACGGTGCTGGGCTATCACTCGCTTAGCGCCCATTCGTTGCTGGTCGATGACCTGCCCGCCGAACTGATGCCGAAAAGCCGCCCCTATCCCGGCCTCGGTGCCTTCTATCTGGGCTTCCTCGGTGTCGATCAGTCCATGCAGGGCAAGGGCCTTGGCCGCCTGCTGCTGCGGGACGCCATGGGGCAGACCCTCCGGGCCGGTGAATACGGCGGTATCGCCTTCCTGGTGCTGGACGCCATCGACGAGGCGGCGCTGCCGTTCTACCTGCAATTCGGCTTCACGCCCATGCCCTCGCAGCCGCTGCGCCTGGTGCTTCCGTCCAGCGTGATCCGGCAGGCGGTGATCCAAGCCGGCGGCGCCTGGAACTGATGCGTCATGCCATCGCCTCGGCCTCCATCGAGAACCTACAGAGCGATGAGCGGACCAGGGGCTGGTTTCTGGAATTCGCCCATGGACGCCTCAGCGAGGAAGAGGGGATAGAACGCATCAAGGCCGATCTTTGAGAGTGCGGATACCAGCCCGGCATTCCACGTTCCTGGCCGGCGCCTCACGGCGGGTGTTCGACGCCAGATCGAAGGCGGAGGACATCCTCAGAACGGCGCCACTCCCTCACTCCTTCCGGCCCGCTTCCGCCCCGTCTCCAGATCCTCCCCTATGGGGTCCGTCTCCAGCAGTCCTGCGAGACGATCAGGATACCCAAGGATATAGAGCGCCTTCGCCAGCACACCGACGCTCACCCCAGCCTCGCCCGCCTCCAGGGCGGCGATGGTCTTCCGCGTGACGCCCGCCCGTTCGGCCAGATCCTCCTGGGACAGGTTGCGCCGAAGCCGGGCCGCCCGCACGCGCCGCCCCAGCGTTTCAACGGCCTCCTCTTCGGTGCTCGTCAGGTAGACCTTGCGCATCTCAGATGTTCCATACATGGCTCATAATAAGGCGTTATGGTCATTGTATGGGCCATGGCTGGGCGTGGTCAGTGAGCCGGGTGGGGCGACTTCCTCCGCTGCAGAGGGCAGCCCCTGTCAGCCGCCGTGGCTCAGCATCAGGTAGTCGCGGCAAGGAAGTTCACGACGATGACCTTTCCAGTCGGTCACGACGTGGAAGCTCTTTGCGCGGAGTTGCACATTGCTTCCGAAAGGGGGTGATGGGGGGCTTTGCTCGTCGACATCGCCCCACGGGATACCGAGCCAGGCTGCAGCCGATCTATCAGGTTTCGGGAAACAGCCTGGGGAACAGCGTGTCGAGAGTCTCGACCGGGAAACGCAGCGACACCTTGCCCTTCGGCGTATCCGAGGCCAGGAGGCCGGCCGCCAGGACATCGTTGAACACGCGCCGCGCCGTACGCTCCGGCAGGCCGGTGATACGCGGCACATCCCCCCGCTCGAGTTCGCCCCGGATCAGGGCCTCCTCAAGCAGCCGCGCGGCTTCGGGCTTAAGAGCCTCGCTGCGCTCGACAAGGATCCGAAGGCGGCGCGTCAGCGTGTCGAATTCGAACAGGCTGGACATGAAGGTGACCTGATCCAGGCACACCTGAAGGAACCACAGCATGAAGTCGATCAAGGCGCGCTGGGACAGGTTGCCACGCCCATCAAGATCGCCCTGCCTCGGCATGTCGCCATGATCCATCATCCGCTTGTAGTCGCCCCGGCTGTCGAGGCCACGGGCGAGTCCGCGTGAGATGGACCACAATCCATGGGCACCAATACCGGCCATGTGCGCCATTGCATGGCTCATCAGACGCGCAACCCGGCCGTTGCCGTCGGGAAAAGGATGGATGTAGTTGAAGCGGTGATGGGCGGCAGGAATCGCCAGGATGCGGGAGGCCTTGCCGAGAGGCTCGAAGCTGTAGCGGGCGGCGAAGTGATCCATAAAGGCGGCAACCCTGTCGCTCGACGGCGGCAGGTGGCGGCCCACCGCCACGTCCTGGTCCGGGCCTGAGCGCCAAGCCCCGGGCGTCATGGTGAATGTCCTGCCGCTCCCATGGATGGCCAGCATTTCCGGCGGTGCACCGCGATAGAACTCGGAATGCAGCCAGCGGATGAAGGCGGGAGATGCCGGTTCCGGAAGCGCGCCCGCAGAAGCCTGGCGGTCGATCTCCGCCTGCAGCCGGACATGGGCGGCCGCTTCCATCTGCAGGTTGCGACGCTCGGAATCAGGGTCGAACTGCCCGTTGAGCGCGCGCTCGATGTCCCGCGGGCGGGTGTTATGCCCCTCGATGAGGTTGCTGTAGTAGCTGTTCATGATCCGCACGAGGTCAGCGAGGCTGGCTGCCGTACGGGGGTGAAGGGTATGCCCGAGCCGGGCCGAGGCAGCAGCAAGCTCGACGGCCACGTCGGAAAGCCCCTCTGGCACCTGTTCCAGACGCGCTGGCTCGATGCGGTCAACGCTTTCGACGATAGGCATTTTGGCCGATATCTCGTTAATTTCAGCTATCTGACATTAAACGAAAAAACATGCTATTGCCAGCCAGTTTGGCCGATCTTATGGCCGATCTTCGAGGAGGGCTATGCCGGTCGTTGCCGCCGTCTCTGCAACGCGCCACCACCCGCCAATCGATCAAAGTTTTCCTGTACTCGGATATGCGCGTAGTAGCGCTCGATCATCTGGATGGAGGTTAGGGTATTCTCGGCCACCACCATCTGCGGCACACCTTCCAGCAGCTTCCGGGTGATGTAGGTGTGGCGCAGGTCGTAGAGGCTGCGGGGCTGATCGTTCGGGCCGATTTCCAGCCCGCAGGCCCGCAGCACCTTCTTGAAGGCTGTGTTGATGGCATGGGGGTGGATGTCGATGATGGGCTGGTCCGGGATATGTCCGCGCCCTGCTTCCAACGCCTGGATGGCCTTCCACGCCATGGTATCCGGGATGATCGTTCGCGTTCTTGCCCGGTCTGCTCCCCTCCGAACGCCCTTGTGGGTGAGGCCGACCAGGGAATAGGCGAATTCGGAGACGGATAGATACTCGGCGTAGAACGGACCGTGTTCATCATGCTCGCGCCGGATCAGCATCCGCATCTTGATATTGGCCAGTGTCGAGGGGCGCATGCCGGTTCCTGCGAGAATGTCGATCACGCACATCAGCACATAGCGCCCCCAAGCCACGCGGTCCGCCTTCCATTCCGGCGACATCATGCTTTCTATGAAGGCTTCCGTATCAGCCGGGGCGGGGTGCCGTTGGCGATAGCGGGCCATGACCTCGTTATATGCCTCTTGATATCGCTTCTTTGCCGTCTTGCGGATGATATCGAGCTCGGCATCGGTAAACCCCATGCGGGCAACGCCGTCCTGGACGGAGTGGGTTTTGACACGAGGCAGGTCGCCCGGCCGAACGCCGCCCCGGGCCTCGGCGAACTTGAAGATCTTGCGCAGGATCGACAGCTCCTTGTTGATGGCAGCTGTCGAGACGTGAGGGCGGATATAGCCGAGGCTGTCCTTGGGCAGGTAGTCGTCCAGCGTTGGGTGCATCTTCTGCAGGCGGGCCGATGCCTGCCACCGGGCCGTGGCCTCGCGCCGCCGCCGGTCGATCAGGTCGCGGCGCTCGATGACCCAATCCGCACGCTGGCGCTGCCGCCAGCTTTGATACTGCAGGACCTGGGCCTCGTTGATCTGGTCGATGGAACGGCGTCCGATGTGCTGACCGAAATAAGGAATGAGGTAGTCGCGCACCTGCTTGCGGATTCCCTCCCGCGCCTTGATTTCCTCGGTCGGCAACCGCTGCGCCTTCCAGTCGCGTTCGTCGCCGATATTTTCCGCCAGCCACAGTTCGGCGACATCGGGAAAGTATTGCGCGCGAGCCGCCAGCCCCTTCCTGCTCCGCTCTCGTGCTTCCGCCAGCATCTCACGGCCCTTGATCTTGGCCTTGGCAAGATCGCTGGTGCCGGTGGATTGCTTGACCTCCTCGCCGTCGATGTAGGCGTAAAGCTGCCATCGCCCCTTGGCGGCCCCGCTACGCAGATAGAGGTAGGCGCCTTTATCTAGGTCGAAGCGCGTGGGGGGTTCGGCGGCCTTGGACGACTTGCGGGCGGCGACGGGCATGGATGGCATCCTCCGATTCCGCGCCCTCGCAAACTTGCGAGGTAAAGTGCGAGGTGCGAGGAAATTGAGAGGAAACGTCGCAGAAATGCTGGGTTTCGTCAATGCCTAGACCCCTGAATTTGGCTATTTTTGCCCTCTGAAAGCCGCATAAAACCTAATTGTCAGCTCTTTCGTAATGCGCGGGCCGGGGGTTCGAGTCCTCTCGCCGGCACCATTTCCCCCAATGAATATAATGAATTCAGCGCCACGGCCTCTTTGAGGCGCGGCCCCGTCGCATCCCGCCACAGGCTCGTCAAGGATGGGCAAACCTGGAAAGTCGATGGAATTCAGTGCGGGGCTGGTGGCGGCTACAACTGGTAGCCTAGCCCTATTAGGGCCCCATCAAGCCAAAACCCCGCCACCAGGGGTGCGGGGTTTTGTTGGCTAACGGCTTGTAAGGCTTAAGGGAAAGTGGCGCGCCCGGAAGGAATCGAACCTCCAACCCCCAGATTCGTAGTCTGGTGCTCTATCCAATTGAGCTACGGGCGCACTCTGTTCCGGAAGGATGTCCCCCGGCGAGGACGCGGACCATACACAAACACCCGCCCCCCCGCAAGCGTGAATTTCAGCCGGCCGAAAAACCGCAAAACCCAGTGGACTCGGGCCACAGGAATGCACCACTTATCGAAATGCGTACTTGTGGCCGCTTGGTCATTTGCGTAAAATCCGCCCCAAAGTTTGCGGGGGCAATCTGGATATTCATTCGTGGATATGAAAGGTCCGCTCCCGCCGGTACTTGTCCGAACTGGCGACGCAAAGGATCAGCAATCCCCATGGCCGTGAAAAAGACCCATGCCGCCGCCCTGTGCGCGGTCCTCCTGGCGAGTGGATGCTCGTTTGCCGAGGACGTGCTGTTCCCGGCCTCGGGAACCGTCGCCTCCAGCCAGGGCGTGACCGCCGAGGCGATGGCCGACGCGCCCCCCGCCATGGGAACCGGGAATTACGAGCCCGTCGGCGTCACCGCCGGCTCGCCCACCGGCACCTTCGTCGGCGGCAAGGTCATGGCGCTGCGCGCCGACCTGCAGGCGCTGCAGGCCACCCTGGCCCGCCAGAACCAGGCGCTGCAGCAGATCCGCAACGAGACGGTTCAGGATTCCCAGCGCTATCACGGCACCGTCGCCGCCATCAACGCCCGCCTGCAGGTGGGCACCACCCCGGGCAACCCGGTGCTGACCCAGCAGTGGAACGCCGCCCAGGGCGAGCTGGACCGCATCACCGACGACGTGCTGAAGATGAACCGCCTGACCAACGACGTGACCGCGTCGTCGACCATGGCCGGCTTCCTGCTGGATTCGGTGCGTTCGGCCCGGTCGCTGTCCGGCGCCGTGGACGAGGATCACCGCCAGCTGCGCATCCTCGAGGACGAAACCAACCGCACCGTGGTGATGGTCGAGCGCCTGCTGTCCGAGCTGACCAGCGATTCCATCCGCCAGCAGCAGTACGTCGCCTCGGAGAAGCAGAACCTCAACACCCTGGCTCTCGGCATCAAGAACGGCGCCCTGTTCGCCGGCGGCCTGACGTCCCGGGTCAACGCCAGCTACGAGACCGCCGCCCCGGCCCGCGCCATGGCGGCCGGCGAGGCTCCGCTGGTGACCATCCGCTTCGACAAGCCCAACGTGAACTACGAGCCGGCGCTCTATGCCGCCATCAAGAGCGCGCTCGACCGCCGCCCCAGCGCCACCTTCGACGTGGTCGCCGTGTCGCCGGTAGGCAACACGCCCGGCACCCAGGCCCTGGCCGCCA
This sequence comes from Magnetospirillum sp. ME-1, assembly GCF_002105535.1. Taxonomy (GTDB): domain Bacteria; phylum Pseudomonadota; class Alphaproteobacteria; order Rhodospirillales; family Magnetospirillaceae; genus Phaeospirillum. The sequence goes on from NZ_CP015848.1 coordinate 1,074,137, forward strand.
CCAACGCCAAGCGCAACGCCGATTCGGTGCTGCGTTCGCTCACCAACATGAACCTGCCGGCCAGCCGGGTGCGGACCTCGTCCACCACCAGCCCGGCGGTGTCGGGCGGCGAGGTGCAGGTCTTCGTGCGCTAAGCCGGTCTTCGGACAAACGAAAAGCCCCGGACCACAATCCGGGGCTTTTTGCTTTCTCGGGATTGGCGCCGGGCTACTCCCTGGGCATGGCCAGAGCGTCGGGCAGCAAGCCATCGAGAATCAATTCCTCGACGATGCCCTCGACGATGCCGCGCGCCATGCGCGACGCGCCGGCGCTGCCCAGCATCATGTTGAAATAGGGCAGCATCAGCTCGGTGGTGCGCACCCACTCCACCGGCTGGCCACGCAGATTGCGCCTTGCCGGCGACACGGTGTTGATGTGGGCCAGCGCCAGTTCCTGCAGCGTCGCCTTCAGCATGCCTTCCAGGGTGTTCTTCTCCAGCAGCAGCTGATACTGCGGATTGTCGCGCTCGCGCGCCGCCCAGGACGGATCGGTGGCGGGCTGGGCGACCGGATTTCCGTCCAGCTGCTCGACCATCTTGGCGACCATGCGCGCCGCCGCCAGCTCTTCCTCCTCGGTACAGCCGTTGGCGGTGGTCATGGCCATCAGCGCCCTGAGACGGGCAAGCCCCCTGGCGCGGTCATCGGTGTTCATGGGTGCGTCGCCCTCGGAATGATCGGTCAAGTCTATGCCCGACCCCGCCCTCCTGTCGATGGGCAAGGCGGTGGTTGTACGCTGTCCTGGGGGTGATTACCTGACATACGCCTTCGGGAGTGACTCAGAGGCCGAACACGAATAAAGTCGTATAAGAAGATACTGGGGTGGCGGGCATGCGTAACGATAGGATTCTCGAGCGCAAAGTCTTTTATGCCGGAGCGAAGATCTTCAATGAAGGCGACAGCGGCGATCGCGCCTACCTGATTCAGGACGGGCAGGTGGAGATCATCAAGCACGGCATGACCCTGGCCACCATCGGCAAGGGCGAACTGTTCGGCGAGATGGCCCTGGTGGACGACCAGCCGCGCATGGCCACCGCCAAGGCGCTGTCCGACGTGTCGTGCATCATCATCTCCCGCGATACCTTCCGCGAGAAGCTGGCCAAGGCCGACCCCTTCATCCGCGGCCTGCTCAACATCTTCGTGCGCAATATCCGCAACCTGACCCGCTGAGCCCGCCATGCATCCCCTGACCGGCGGCTGGCGCGTCGACGTGCCCCGCCACACGCCGGAAGAGCTTTACGCCCTGGCGGTGGACATCGAATCCTATCCCCGTTTCCTGCCCTGGTGCCAGAAGGCGCGTATCCGCACCCGCGACGGCGACCGCATGGAAGTGGACAACCTGTTCGGCCTGGGGCCGATGCAGGCCCGCTTCACCTCCCTGGCCGTGGAGGAACCGCCCCAACGGCTGACCATCACCTCACAGGATGGTCCGTTCCGCCGTTTCCGGCTGATCTGGGAATTCGAACCCCTGGGCGAAGGCTGCCGGGTCGAAGCCAAGTACAAGATGGAATTGCACTCACCCATGCTGCAATCCATGGCGGCCATGGCCCTGCCGACCATGGAGCACAAGGTGGTACAGAATTTCAAGGACCGTATCCGCCACGTCTACGGGCGGTAGCGGCGGATTTCTTTAAACAGCCTCCCGCCAATCCCGTCCAAAGCAGAAGAAATCAGACCTCTGACTTGCGAAGGCTTGGCGTCCCAACAGAGATAAAAATGGGCACCGTTGGGAAGTGCGAACTCGCAACGTAAGCGGTCAGGGGCGGGCCCTTCCCGATGTTGGAGTAACAGGGGGAGATGATGTCTAAGCCCCGCCATTCCTCTGACATTCCGACGAAAACTGCCGCCACGGAGATCCGCTATCAAGACGTCGGCTGGCGATGTTTGAGGGCCTATGCCGATGAGGTCGGCATTTCCCCCACCCAAGTCTGTCCCATCGACCTCGTGGCCTGGATAATTCAGTCTCAGCCGAACTGGAAGCCGGCCACCTGGCGACAGTACAAGGCCGCCGTGATCTTTATCCTTGAGACGTTTTATCCATGCCACACCGAGGCCATTAATCTCTTGGCCTCGACGCCCCAGAGCAATTGCAGGCGTGTCGGACGTTCCACATCGGACAAGAAGATCAAAGCAATGCCCGCCGATGATCTCTTCACCATCCTCCTTCATCTCAGAACGTCGCGGTCCCAATACCGTCTGCCTCTGAGCCATTTCCTAATGGCCAGCACCTTGACCGGGGTGCGCCCAGCGGAATGGAGGTTGGCCCAGCTACTTCAGGTTAAGGGAAGGCCGCTTCTTCTCGTCGTCAACGCCAAGCATACCAACGGACGCGGCCTTCGGCGTGTGCGCCGCCTTTGGCTGGACCACCTGCCAGCCGAGTATGTAGACATCATCCGCGGCTGGCTCTCCGATATTCGGGACGTCCGGGGCATGCGCTCTTACAAGAAATTTACCGCAAATCTCAGTGAAGTTTTGCGGCGGACAAACCTTACCCTGTGGCCAACATCTGAGCGACATTATACGCTTTATAGCTGCCGACACCAAGCTGCGGCAAACTTCAAGACCTCTTACAGCCCTGCGGAGGTCGCCGCCTTGCTCGGCCATGCCACCGATACAACTGCTGTCACCCATTATGCCAGGCGCAGCGCTGGAAGCCGGACCCTGATTGCGAGCCGCGAGGTGGCCTTGCCGGCTCCGGCGGAGGAAGCCGTTGCGCTCGTCCGGCCCGGAAAGGTGTTCCGACCCACAACTAATTCTGTTGGACAGCCCGATGTTGAATGCGGCGGCCCGACATTTTCGCCATAGCCGTGAACCAATTTGATTGTGGGGCCTGAATCGTCTGAGAGTTGCCTTGTCAGCGGGTGGTTTCTGTATCCTGGGGCGATTGACCCCACTGTGGTATTTGACCGCACTGCCCTCGGAAGAAGCCGTTCAGGACGAAGGCCAGATCCGGCAGGTCAGTGCCATATCCGGCCATAAGGGCTGTTCCCTCTAAACGCTTCTATACGGGGCTTGGTTATCCAGCCAATGGGTGCGACGGATTGGGATCTACATGGTCCTTGAATTCGAGCATGATCTATTGGACCTGTTCCATCTCATCCAGGAATGCATCGACGCAGCGAGGATCGAAATGACCGCCGCTATGCTCTTGCAAGAAGGCGACGGCCTGATCCATGGGCCAAGGCTGCTTGTAGGGGCGGGTGGATGTGAGGGCGTCAAAGACATCGGCCACGGCGACGATCCGCCCCACCAGCGGGATATCCTCGCCCGCTAGTCCTGCGGGATAGCCGCTGCCATCGTATTTTTCATGATGGCTGCGGGCGATCTCGGCGGCCAGCCGGACTAGGCGCGACTGGCTGTTCTTCAAGATCTCCCAGCCGAGCTGGGCATGCTGCTTCATGATGGTGAATTCGGATTCGGTCAACCGACCGGGCTTGAGCAGGATCATGTCGGGAATGCCGACCTTGCCGACATCATGCATGGGGGCGGCAAGCTCCAACCGCTCGGACTCCTCGCAATTTATTCCCAGGCGTCTTGCGATCAGGCCCGAGAAACGGGCCATGCGCTCGATATGGGCACCGGTTTCGGGGTCGCGAAATTCCGCCGCCTTGGACAGGCGCATGACCAATTCCTCGGCGGCGCGGTCATGCAGGGTTAGCTGAGACTTGCGCAGGGCCAGCAGATTCCTGGCCCGGGCGGTCAGTTCGTTTCCATCGACAGGCTTGGTCAGGAAGTCGATGGCGCCCAGTTCCAGCGCCTTCTGGCGGATCTCCTTGACGTCGGCGGTTGTGACCACGACGACAGGGATTTCCTGGAATTGCTCCATCTTCCGCAGCCGGGAGATGAATTCCAGACCGTCCATTTCCGGCATCATATAATCGGTCATGATCAGGTCGGGAACGTGGCTCTGGCACCATCCGAGCGCGTCTATGGCCGAGGTCTTCGACACCACCTCGACGCCGTCCAGCTTGACGAGACGGTGATGCAGCAACAGCAGATTGGTGGGGTTGTCGTCGATGATCAGGGCGATCATGGATCAATCCTTTGGCAGGGCATAGGGCGAGGCGGCAAGAAGATGGGGCAGAGCGGCAATGGCATCGGCCAGGACCTTGAAATCGTCGCCCATCGCCCCTCCGGCGCGGGCTGCTGATTCTAGGGCTTGGCCCGCGCTCTGGATGGCATGGAGGCCAAGGCTGGAGGCTGCCCCCTTGACGGCATGAGCCTCTCTCTGGATTTGCTCGCGGTCCGTTCTGGCCAGCGCGTCCTTGCAAACGAGTATGCGGTCTTGGGTATCCTCGAAGAATTTTGCCAAGATGGCGGTGACGGTCTCGGCGTCGAGGTCTTCCTTCAACTGGTCAAGCACGCCAAAATCGATGGCGGGGCCGGTCGCTGCCGCGGGAGCAGAGGCCGGGGGAAGGGGGGAGGGGGGACCGGAATGTTCCGCCAGAACCTCCACCAGTTTGCGCCGGTCGATGGGTTTACTGATATAGCCATCCATGCCCGCGTCGAGACACATCTTCTCGTCGCCTCGCATGGCATTGGCGGTCATGGCCACGATGGGAATCCGAGACGCGCTTGAATTCAGGGCGCGGATGGCGGCGGTGGCTTGCAGGCCATCCATTTCCGGCATCTGCACATCCATCAGCACCAGGTCGTAAGGGCGGCAGCGAACCGCCTCAACCGCTTCGGTGCCATCGCTGGCCACATCCACCGAATGTCCGATCTTGCGCAAAAGACCCAAGGCGACCTGCTGATTGACCGGATTGTCCTCCGCCACCAGGATTCTCAGTCTGCGACCCTTTGCTGTGGCATCAGTCTCCTCGGCATCTTGGTGCTCGGGTGTTGTGGAGTAAAAAAACACGCCCATCACCCGCGCCAGGACGGATAAGATCGTCTGCTGGCGCAGGGGCTTGTTCATGATGGCGTCGACCGCATGGATACCGGGCTGGGCTTCCAGGCCTTGCGAAGAGGTCACGATGATCCGGGTTTGCTTCAATTCCGGCGCAGCGCGGATCATGCCTGCCAATTCCAGTCCGGGAATATCGGGCATACGCGCATCGACGATCACCGTTTCCCATGGACTATCCGTCCGCGCTGCGCGGGTCAATTCGGCCAGGGCCGAGGCGGCATCGGGAAAAGATGCGGCCGTGATGCCGAATCCCCGCAATTGGCGTTCCAGTACATCCCGGTTCACCGGGCTGTCATCCACGATCATGATCCGTCGGCCCGCAAGATCAGGCCCGGAAGGCATTGCGATCTCGACCGGATCGAGGGGGATGAAAAACCAAAACAGGCTGCCAACACCGGGTTGGCTTTCGACCCCGATAGCGCCGCCCATCATCTCGGTCAGACGTTTGCTAATGGCAAGGCCCAGGCCGGTTCCGCCATAACGCCGGGCGGTCGAGGCATCCACTTGGGTGAACATGGAAAACAGTCGCCCGATGGCGTCTTGGGGTATACCGATTCCGCTGTCCCTGACATCGAAGCGAATCCGCTTCTGCCCATCTTGTACCGTCTCGCCTCGGACTTCTATGGACACGCCGCCCTGATGGGTGAATTTGATAGCGTTGCCCGCTAGATTCATCAAGATCTGACGCAGCCGACTCGGATCACCCTTCAGGATCGCGGGAAGGTCGGGGGCGACCAAGCTGGCGATCTCGATGTTTTTGGCATGGGCGCGAGGCGCCAGGATATTGACGATGCTTTCCACCAGGGAAACCAGGGAAAATTCGGTCTGCTCCAGATCAAGCTTGCCCGCCTCCATCTTGGAGAAGTCCAAGATGTCATTGATGACCGTCAGCAGCGATTCGGCGGAATCCCGGATGGTCGTGGCGAAGTGGCGTTGCTCCTCGTCGAGCTTGGTATCGAGCAATAGCCCCGTCATGCCAATGACGCCATTCATGGGGGTTCTGATCTCGTGGCTCATAGTGGCGAGGAAAGCGGCCTTGGCCTGGTTGGCGGTCTCCGCTACCTTTTGCGCCTGATGGGCTAGGCGCATGGCAGCTTCACGCTTGTCCAAAAGCCGGGCGATCCACACGATCAGACCGAACAGCAGCAGGGACAAGGCACCGGAGCCACTGCCGATCATGGCGGCCTTGCGCTGCCAATCGGCCAGCACGAGTTCCTCGGTGGCGGTGACGATCACCGCCAGGGGATAGCCCAGGACAGCACGCGGGGCGACGATGCGAAAGCGAGTGTCGGACATGTCGACCAGCCGGGGTTCGCTGGTGATGAAGGTCTCGACCCCTTCCTTCAGGGCCTTGATCCCCGGTTGGGATAGGATCTTGCCCATGGATTCTTCACGTTCTGGCATCCGCGCCAATAGTCCGCCGTCATCACGATACAGTGAGATGGCGCTGAATTCACTAAAATTAACCGCTTTATAGTAATCGCTGAGAAATGCGCTTTCTATTCCGGTCAACACAAGGCCGATCATGGAGCCTTTGCTGTTTTTTATCTTGCGCGTCAGATAGAACGTCCAACGACCAGTTCCCCGATTCTTCACCGGGATGCTGATGAAGAATTTGAGGTCCGGATCGGCGATATGCGCCTTGAAATAATCGCGGTCGGAAAGATTGATGGGCGGCGGCGGATAGGATCGGGTGAAGTTAACCACATCGCCATTCATGGCCACCACGGTGGCCACATCGATTTGCGGCACACCGCTGACCTTATCCTTCAGCGCGTCATAGGTGGTGCGATTGCCCAGGATTTTACGAAGCCCCTGTTCGTCCTCGATCCCAAGCTCAAGCACCCGGTCGGCGATAGATTTCTGGACCAGATCAGCTGCGTTGATCGTTTGTCGCGCGTGCTCGCCAAGAAGACGCGACAGATTGGACAGATTGGATCGCCATTCGTCGATGCTTTGCTCCCGCTGGATAAAGACCGTCGTGGCAGCCGCCGAGAGCAGCAATGCTATGAAAACTAAGCCAACGATCAGGACGAGCCGACTTGGGGTGGAGGTCCGACCGGCCAGAAAGCGGGCAGACTTCCCGCACCATGCCGGTTTGGAATGTTCCGAGGAGCTAAGATCGATATTCATGCCTATCGCAAAAGCAAATTTAGACTAAGGCCTATGACATTAGCATGATTTGATGAACGGTTTTCTGGGGAAATGTAAATGCAAATATTGAGGCGCGTGTGGCGAGATGGTTTTTGCCTGCAACGTTAGGTCATCGTCGCCATTGCCGTTTGGAATGACCGCTTAGGGTCGATTCTGTTGAAAAACCCGCTGGTTGGGGCGGGGTGAGTTGGCCAGATGAATGACGCTGAAGTGAAGACGAACGCCCCCCCGATCAAATCGCTGGTGCTGGCTGCGGCATCGGGATGAGCTTTGCGAGTTTCCTGAGGTTCTGGGCGGTGGCGGCGAGGAGGAATTCGTCCTTGGCCCCGCACGGCCCCCGCAACCGTAATCGATCAAGTTTGAGGATGCGTTTGAGGTGAGCGAACAGCATCTCGACCTTCTTCCGCAGGCAGCGTGATTCGGCATAGGCCTCAGTCTTGGCGATGTCGCGAGCCAGATCGCGGGCCCCCTCATGGACGCTGCGGGGCACGTAGCGTGAGGGCATGTTTGGGCAACAACGGGGTTTCATCGGGCAAGCGTCACAGTCGCGTTTGCTGGCTCGGTACTTCATCGTATTGGCCTTCGTCACCCCGGAGCGCGGCGTCGTGAACGAGCGATGGAACTTTCGGAGTTCCTTTCCGGCCGGGCAGGTGTAGGTATCGCTTTCCCGGTCATAGGCGAAGTCGGCCCGCGAGAAGGTCCCGTCTTTGCGGTCGGACCTGTCGAAGACGGGGATATGCGGCTCGATTCCCCGGTCATGCACCAGCCATTGGAGCGTTTCCGCCGAGCCGTAGGCCGTGTCGGCGGCCAAGCGTTCCGGGTAGAGATCAAACCGTTCGTCGGCCCGCTCGATCATGGTCTTGGCCGCCGACACCTCGGCCTGCCGCACCGCCGTCGAGGCCTCGACATCGACGATGACCGCATGGTCGAGATCAATCAGGTAGTTGGTGGAGTAGGCAAAGAAGGCTTGCCCTCCATGGGCGGCGGTCCAGCGCGCCGCCGGGTCCGCCGGTGAGACAAACTTCGGCGTCACCTCACTGGCGGCACCGAAAGCGGCATCGTCGAGCACAGAAAGATATTCATCAATGGCGCGGCTGGTCGCTTCGGGCGGCAGCCCTCGTGATCCTTCGACACCCTTCTGTCGGCTGGCGTCGGCCTTGATCAAGCTGGCATCGACCGCGAAAGCCTCGCCGCCAACCAGTCCCTCCTCCATGCAGCGCTGGACGCTTTGCTCGAAGAGATGACGCAACAGATCGCTGTCGCGGAAACGTCCGTGGCGGTTCTTCGAGAAGGTCGAATGGTCGGGCACCTGTCCTTCAAGGCCGAGCCGACAGAACCAACGATACGCCAGGTTGAGATGGACCTCCTCGCACAGCCGCCGCTCTGACCGAATGCCCTGGCAATAGCCGACGATCAACATCCGGACCATCAATTCTGGCTCATCCCGATGCCGCAGCCAGCACCAGCGATTTGATCGGGGGGGCGTTCGTCTTCACTTCAGCGTCATTCATCTGGCCAACTCACCCCGCCCCAACCAGCGGGTTTTTCAACAGAATCGGCCGGAAGGCGACGGTCAGCTACGGAAAACGGGGCAACCCACTCGTGACATATTCTCAACGCCTACGTGACGTAAAAGTTGCCAGAGCATGTCAGCATGGTCGAAGATGGGTTGCTGCGCGAAGATGCCGAGTCGTTCGAGGCACTGATGTACAGATACAGCGGAGCCGGCAAACCACGCGGCAAAGGGATGATGTGGGGGAAACGGTGTCTACCTATTTTACGGATCGTGAATACGGAACACGGCCCCAAACAATCGATGTCATCGATGAGCGCTTATGGGCTGGCCTCTACAGCTTGATCCAGACGGGAATTGGCAACGGCTCATTTGGTCTGCGCTTTCCCAAACAGTGCCCCGACGGAAACGGTCCGTGTGGATGTGACGAGCAGGCCTTCCACCAGGTGCTAAGCGCCGAGGTGCCGTGGATCGAATGGCCGCTTTCTCCAAACGAAGTGCCCGACACGCCGGTGATTTTCGATTTGCTCGAGTTTTGTGCCAGCGCCGTGGGTGAGCCGATTCAGGGCGCTTATCATTCCTACTACCGTCACCATCACTTGAGTTGGGATCGAGACGCCGGCCTTGCGCGATTTGTGGCGAACGTGAACCTCCTGCTTCGCCGAAACGCTGTCGCCTATGAGCTAACAGGGACCGGACAGGCCCGCCGCCTTCTTCCGCAGGCGATCGCCAATACGATTGGCTGGGCCTTGTTCCACACCGGCGACGCGGAGACCGACAGGCTACTTGAAGCAGCACGACAGCGGATTCTCTCGCCAAAGCCCGACGATCGCCGCGATGCGCTGGAAAAGCTGTGGGATGCGTTTGAGCGGCTGAAAACACTGGAGCCGGGGTCCGACAAGCGCGTGCAGGCTGATGCACTGCTTGATCGTGTCGCCGCGCCGGGTTCCGGTTTTCGCCAAGCGCTCGGGCGCGAAGCCGCTGAACTGACCAAAATCGGGAATAGCTTTCGCATTCGTCACTCTGAGACGACGCAGGAAGCGCTGAGCTCTCTCGATCAGGTCGACTACCTTTTCACCCGCATGTTCGCATTTGTGCGCGTGATCCTGAAGGGAACAAGCCGTGGCGGGTGACCTCTATGGGCTCGTCGCTGGCCTTCTTCAGGGGATGACCCACGCCCAGCTCAGCGAGGAGCCGCAGCGGGTCGCAGGGCTGGGCGTGCCTCACGAGGAGGGCTTGTCAAAACGGCAGCGTATCGAACAGGCGCTGGCGAACCTGAGACAGGAACAATTGGCGCAGATTGCGTTGAAGTTTGGCGCGGATCGTCGCGACATCCCCCTCGATGAAGCGGGGCGAAAGGTTCTTGAAGCAAACGACCCACCATTGAGCCACATCACACGGCGAGACGTCGCACGCGTCTTCGGAGATGATCTCGCCGGCGAGCGCGGTACGGTGGAAATCGTCGGACGCTATTTCGTCCTTTCCACACCGTTTGAAGATTTCCTCGGAAGCCGCGGACAAAGCCTGCGTGACCAAGTCGAACGGCACATGGATCGGAATCCGGGTGACTGGTCGGTGGAACAGCTATTCGGTGAAATCGGCGCCTTTGACTGCTCCAACGCCAGGTTCGGCGCATTGCTCGAAGATGCCGTTCATCCACTTTCCCGGTCTGGAGACGATCAGACGGGGATGGTCACCGCCCTGAACAAGATTCTCGCACGCGACGGATACGAACTCGTGCAGGAAGGCGAGCTCTCCGGTCATCCTATCTTTGGCTTCCGGTCTGTCGTGCGTGGTGTCGGCGGTCGACCCAAGAATTTGATCTTTGCCTCGCGAGGACCGAAGCCGGAGATCGGCTTCGCCGACGCGATCAACAACGACATCGTCATTCTGTCTGGCGAAGAGAGTTGCCTGGTCTACGACCGGCCAATCAACGCGAGCGGTCTTCTGTGGTCGGAACTCGTTTCGTGGTGGGGCGAGGTTACACCGGGGGCTGATGCCGCAAAACTCGGAGCTCGCCTCAAGGAATCCCTGGCCTCGGACGCAGAACGCAAGTTTTTCGCGACCTACTTTAAGGCCTATCGGTCCACCCTCGGCGAGGCGTTGCCCGCGCTCCTGCCGCAGGTCTACCTTCACTATGATCCTGCCGTCGTTAAAACCCTGCGCCACCGGCTTCCGCTACCGCGTCAACGCATGGACTTCCTGATGCTGCTTCGCAATCGGCAGCGCATCGTGATCGAGGTCGACGGCAAGCATCACTTCTCGGAAAACGACCTTCCGTCATTGAAGGTCTATGCAGACATGGTGTCGGCCGACCGCGAGCTGCGCCTTGCCGGATACGAGGTCTATCGGTTCGGCGCAAATGAACTGGTCGGTGACGGCGCCGAGGCGAGGATCACGGAGTTCTTCGACAAACTTTTTCGTCTGCATCGCATTCGGGAATAGACTTGCTCGCTGATGCACCACAATGCAAGGAGATATTTAGGGGGGTGCAATTGACAACGACGATATTCTGGTCTTGGCAAAGTGATCGCGACCCGAAGTTGCACCACTATTTTGTGCGCGACGCGCTGAAGGATGCCTGTAAGCTCATCGCCATCGATCCTGACTATCAGGAAGCGGGGCGACCCGAGGTCGATCACGACACCAAGAATGTCGCTGGAACCCCGGACATCACGAAGACGATCCTGGAGAAGATCGCCAGAGCGAATGTGTTTGTCGCGGATATGACCCCGGTCGGGGTAACCGATCCTGTAGCGCTTCAGCCGAACACTGGCGCGGATAAGCGTTCAGAGCCGAAGCATCTGCAAAACCCAAACGTCATGTCCGAACTTGGCTACGCGGAACATGCGCTAACTCAGAGCCGTATCATCCTGGTGGCGAACGGCGCGCACTATCCCGGCCCCGTGGCGCTCCCCTTTGACTGGCGTCATCGTAGCGGCGCGAAAGTCTATCATTTGAAAGACGGCGCCACGAAGGAGGAGATCAAAGCGGAGCAGAAACGTTTCGCAGAGGTTTTGAAGAGCTGCATCGCACCCATACTAGCCGAGCAGGCACCGGCAAAGACACCCCCGTCACCCATTTCCTGGCAACCGTCGGCAAGTAGCGATCCGGCAATCTGGCCGGCGGCAGAGAAGAATCTCGAATTTCGCAATGACTCCATGGAGGAGGTGACGCGGAGTGTAAGGCTGCGCGAAGGCACACGAATTTTCGTGCGCATCGCACCCAGTGAATGGTCAGAACCTGCGCGCTCTGAACTGGAGCAACGCATTTCGGGCGTTGGCCTGAACATCCGTGCGCGGGACGGTGATTGGGGCCTCAATGGCGACGGTGCGCTGTCGGTGTGGGGCCGGATCTTCGGCGAGCGTAACGAGATGGACGTGACGAGCGCGACCCAGTGGTTCAAGACAAATGGCGAACTGTGGGGCGTCAACGCCAACTGCTTTGCCGAAGAAAGCGGGGGCGGGCTTTGCTTCGCTTGCGGATTGCCGTTCGCGCCGATCGACGATTTCTTGGAGAGGGGTATCGCTGCCATCAGGGCCATGGGCGGCAAAGGGCGGATCGGGATCAAGCTCGGTGCCAATGACCTGACAGGATCGGTCCTGCCCGATTTCCAGTGTCAGAACAGGCGATTCCCGGCCGTCAGTGCGCAAGCCAGCGTGCAGGAGGAGCTGGAGACGTGGACACCCGAGGAACGCCGTGCGCTTCTGCTGCGCTTCTGGAACGAACTGATGGACTCTTACGGCCGACCGCACGCCGGCTCCATGGCTGAGTTCGAACGGGAAGCTTGCCTTTCACCGCTATCGAAATAGGCTGCGGAATGACCCAGAACCACGAAGGGGAGAAACCAAATGTGCTCGATCCGCGCCAACTGGTGCGTATCGAAGCGGCCCATCGTGGTTTCCTATATCAGCACCTCTATCTCGCGAACTGCCTGCTGCGCGCGGGATCGGCGGGCGTCGATAAAATCATGGTCGAAGCTGACGAGGACGTAGAACTGCATCGGGAAGCCGACAGCGTCTATGTGCAGGTGAAGACACGCCAGGGACTCATGGAAGCTGGCGACGTCACAGGCGCGATCGAGCGCTTCGCTGTAATTCGGGCGGAGCACGCCGCCGGGGCACGAACTGGGACGGCGCGCTTCGTTATCGCCTCGAATGCGGCCCCGGCGCCGAAGCTCGCTGGAATGCTCGCATCGGCGGATTGGCCGGAGGATGTGGAGGTCCATTGGCCAGGCGGCCCAGCGGTTGCTGACCCGGCGCTCCCCCAGCCGCCCATCGACGTGAACGCCGCTGCGTCTGCATGCAGCACGTTGGCGGCGAAGCTGCCATTTGCAATGTTGCGGCCCGACACGCTGACCTGGAAGCTCGCAGGCGCTACGATGCTGGCAGCCTCGGGCTCACCTCCGCGAAGGGATCATGCGTTCCATCGCGATGAACTACCGGCTCTATTTGAGCAGTTGGTCGTCCAGATGCAGGACTTTCCTTCGCCGCCGGCCGTCTACAGGGCGCAGATCAACGAGCCACCGTTGTCGACCGGAGGACGGGTCAGGGTGCTTTCAGGGCTGTCGGGCGCGGGAAAGACTGCCTGGGTCGCTGAAGCCGCGACACATTTGGGGACACCAGCCGTGTACCTCGATGTTGGCGAGATGCCCGGACCGGCGCTGGCATCCGCAGTCGCGCGGGAAGTCGCCGCAAAGCTCTTCGGCCGCAGTCACGGTGTCCTGGGCGAAATTCTCCTGCCGGGTGCGTCGGGCATGGAGACGCTTGGCGCGTTGAACATCAAGCTCGGTCAGGACGGGCTGAGTGTCGATGTCGTGATCGACAATGCCCATCGCCTGACACCGGCGGACCTGAAACCGATTGTCGATTACGCGCAGAACGTCCGCTTTCTTCTGCTGTGCCAGCCTGGCATCGTGACACAGGAGATCGCGGCACTCCTCGGCGTCGAGCATGAAACGCTGGGTGGTTGGGACGAGGACACCATTGCGGCGGTGGTCGCCGAGGCCGGCTGTGTGGCCGACTATGCGGATTGCGAGCATCTGTCGCGTCTTACCGGCGGTCTGCCCTACTATGTGTTGAATGCAGCGACCGTCGCGAAGCGAGAATACGATGGGCGGATCGCAGCCATCTGCGTGGACGTCGAAGCGCAGACGAATATTGTCGCAACCGCGCAGCAGGTGATCCTTAAGCGCGCCTTCGACACGATGCCCGAACCAATGAAGGAGGTAGTAGCCGCACTCAGCCTCGCCGATGTCCCCCTCTCGCGAGACGAAGCCAGCGCATACCTTCAGAAAGCCTGCAAGCTCACGCGCCAGAGCGCCATCAGCTCGCTACGGCAGCTTCCGGATAGCGGAGCGGTCGAGCTCTTCAGCAATGCCGGGATCAAGGTCCACGACGCGATGCGGCTACTCGGTCGCGCATACATCGCCGGTTGCGGCGCGGACCATGAACGCGAAAGCCGGAAGCTCCTCTCAGCCACCATCATCGAGTCGATCCAAAAGGATTGGAGCATTGCGAAGCTTGCTCTGCTGGTGAGGCTGTTCGGCCAACTCGGTCAGGCAAAAATCTTGGTTGAGTTCGCGACCGACGAGTTGTTCCACGAAATGGGCGTTTGGCGCGAGATCGAGCCCTTTCTGATCGCGATCTCCGAGGATGCGGAGGAAGATGCCGAGACGCGCCTATGGGCTCTCGACGGGCTGGTGTTCAACGATCTGCGCGAAGGCGATGTCGAGCGCGGGCTGGAGCGTATCGACGCGATGCGCGCGTTGCTGGACAACAACGAGCTCGGGCCAGATGAGTGGTTGGCCTGGGCAATGAAGCGCATGCTGGCGGTGTCTGGCAACGACGATGCCCAGGGCGTTATGGATATGCTTGCCGAGGTCGAGGAGCGTCTTCCGGAAAGCGACCAGCATCATCGCATCTTCCGCTACAACCGAGCCCTGGCAATGTTCAAGCTAGGGGCCTACGATCTCACGCTTCAGGAAACGGAACGGCTTGGGCAAGAGTATTACGACCTCCTGGGCCTATCGCCTGAGCAGGTCATTGGCAGAAACCCGCCAGCCATCCGCCCGCTGCTGCCCAAGGGGCGAGATAACAGAGATGACCTGAAACATCTCGCTGACACGTTGGACCTCCACGCACAGGCACTACAGCGATCCGGCGGATCATCACCGTTCGCTCGCATTCACGCGATGAAGTTCTACGAACTTGCCCACGCCCCCCAGTCTATCATACGGGTGGGCCAGGATCTCGTGGACGACTTCTGCGTCCACAATGATTTTGAAGGAGCGCGGGACGTCATCGAGAAAATTCTTCTGCCGACCGTCCAGGCATTGAGCCTAGTTTCCTGGGTGGTGCCGGTTCGCAGCCAATATGCTGTTGTCCTCGCTTATTTGGGGAGGTTCAATGCCGCCGAAAACGAGATGCAGCGGCTCACCCCGTATGAGGCGGGGCTTAGCCCCGCTGGAAAGGGCGAGTTGCAAGATCAGCGTCGCCTCATTGCAAGCCTTCGACGGTCTGGCCCTCCACCGCAGAGAGAGGTCGTCATTCCTGCTGCAGTGCACGAGCTTCTCGCAGCCCGCAATGGATCGGCGGCGCATTCACAACCGCGCCGTTCTAAGATCGGCCGGAACGAGCGGTGCCCGTGCCAATCAGGCCGGAAATACAAACATTGTCATGGTCGATGAATGGCTGCCGACACCAATCACACCAACCTCGCTTTGAGATTGAAAAGATTAGCCCATCGTGAAAAAAATAGGATGCATCGCGTCGGGGGCCGGCTTGCAGCAGATCGAAGTCAAAGTTGAAAATGACCATATCCAGCGGATCACGACGGCACGGCCATTACTGGCAATCTCGGAACTGATCTGGAACGCCTATGATGCAGACGCTACCGAAGTGCGCGTTCAGCTCGAGGAAGGGCAGCTCACCCAGCTTGGCACCATCCGGGTAATCGACAATGGCACTGGCATCCCCCTCGTTACCGTGGAGGCGTTGTTTCAGAAACTAGGCGGTTCCTGGAAGAAACTGGCGACGAAGACCAGCCGCGGGCGCCCCATCCATGGGGAAAAAGGGCAGGGTCGATTTAAGGCGTTCGCCTTGGGCGAGACCGTTGCCTGGACCTCGAGCAATGGCGGTCAGAAATTCACGATCTTCGGGCGAAAAACCGATCTTAAGCGCTTCCAGCTGAGCGAGCCCATCATCGCGACCTCCAGCCAGGGATGCATGGTCGAGATCCGGGACGTGGTGAATGATTTCGAAATTTGGGCCAGCAACGGTTTTGCCGACCGCGTCCGGGACGTTTTCGCGCTCCAGCTCTATGACGATCCGAACTTCCGCATCGTTTATGACGGCGTCGAGGTCGATGCACGCGAAGCCATCGAGGCAGTCACCCCTTATCCGATCAGCGTAAGCCAGCCGGGCGGCGACACTTATGAGGCGACACTCGAGATCGTTGAATGGAAAAAGCCTGTCGATCGCAGGCTCATGCTTTGTCTGCCAGGACGGTTTAGCTTCTACGAGATGGCGCCGGGCATACAGGCGCGGGGATTCGAGTTCACCGCCTATTTGACCGCAGAGCATTTCCAGGCTCTTGCCGACGACAATACCGAAGGGCTGGTTGAGCTGGACGTCGGGTCCAACCTGCTCATCGACGCGGCCAAGGCACGACTGCGCGAACATTTCAGGAGCAGGGAGGCCGAGCGCTCCAGGGACAAGATCCAGGAGTGGGTCGAGAACAAGATTTACCCCTATGAGGGCGCAGCGGCGGATCCGATCGAGGTCAATGAGCGGCAACTCTTTGACGTGGTCGCGTTAAATCTAGCCGATTACAGTGCAGAATTCGAAAAGTCGCCGCCCAAGCAAAAGAAGCTCGTTCTCCAACTGATCAAGGCAGCGATCGAGACAGGCGCCGGCAACCTGTTGTCCATCCTGGAACAGGTGATCGATCTGCCTAAGGCGCGGCAGGACGAACTGGCTGATTTGCTGCGCAAGACATCGCTGACTGCGGTGATCAACGCAGCAAAGGCCGTCACGGACCGACTGGAGTTTCTGCGGGCGCTGCAGCTTCTGGTGTTCGCCCCCCAGTCAAAGCGGCAGCTTCTCGAACGATCGCAGTTGCACCGCATTATTGCGCAGGAGACCTGGGTCTTCGGTGAACAGTATAATCTAATGAACGACGACGAGGATCTGACATCGGTCCTGCGGAGTCATCTCGGTCTGCTCGGTGACGACCGCGCGGATCCTGCCCCGTCCGCGCCTGTCTTGGACGCCGATGGCAAGGCCGCAATCGTCGATCTGATGCTGTCCTGCCGGGTACCCACCCCTACAGATGACGAGCGCAAGCATCTGGTCGTCGAGTTGAAGCGCCCGTCCCAGCCGTTGAACGAGGATGTGCTGGGGCAGATCAAGAAGTACGCAAAGACCGTCGCGCTCGATGAGCGGTTCAAGCACAGCAAGGTTGAGTGGGATTTCGTCGCAGTATCGAACAGGTTCACGTCGGATGCCGAGCTAGAGGCCCGGCAAGCCGGAAAGCCGCGCGGACTGATCCTGGAACTGGAGGATCCGATCAGGGTACGCGTCTGGGCTAAGACCTGGGGCGAAATCATCCAAGAGGCCGAGGGCCGACTTACCTTCTACAAGCGCCGCCTGGAATATCAGGCGAACGACGATGAGGCGCTTAGGTATCTCCGCGCCATCGATGCGGCTTATCTGAGCGACGAGGTCAAAGCCCGCATTGCCCAGCTGGAGGTGGCTGGCGACGCGCCCGTCGAGGCATAGTGTTCGCGGCGCGAACAAGCGACGGCTTTTAAGATCGGACAGAGCCTGTTTGAACGGCTTAGTTGGGCGCAAACCCGCCGTGCCATGGCCATGGATGGTTATCTCTGGGCGGGACACCGGCATCCCATTTAGTTGGTGCGGAGCATCCAGTTTGATGCCCCGCCACCACATCAGCTAACCACGGATAGGCCCCGATTTTTGAATCGCTTGAGCATGTCCTCAACCGGTTCTGGATCATGACTGATGGCATCTTCTTCAGCCCGCCATGAACCGCAACTAACCCATTTTTCGACGACATTCACCCGTTCGCAGCTGGTCGCATTCCCTCGGACCCAGGCGCTGGTCGAAGAGATCGTCCGATCCCCGCCGATGTTGGTCAGGTTGACCTTCCGGATCTCCGGACCCACGCCGAACTCGGGATGCTTTCCGAGCCAAGAACTGACGCATGCCCGCAAATCGTTGACATTTGGAACCCGCGAGTTTGGGAAGAACTGCTTGGTGAAGATGCTCACCATCTCGTGCAATTTGGGGGCTGACACATAGGTAAAGTCTTCATCGCCGAAAACCTCATGGGCCACCATTTCCCAGGCTGGCCGTTGGTTGCTGGCCAATTCATTGAAATCTTCACCATGATAGGCGCTCGGAGCACCCTTATCCTTGTGTCGGACAAGAATGTTGTGCAGCCAGCGCCCAACCTCGCGGGCGTCTCGAGTGACCCAGATGTTTTCTGAGATCCACAACTTTGCCTCGTCGATGGTGATACCTCGCAAGTCGGCAATAACCTCTGGCATCGGTCTCGAAGCTTTAATTACTGACCATCTGCGGTCGCTGTTATCATGGCCAACTCGAATGACACCTCGCACATCATTTCCGCCAATCAAGTATAGTGCAGTGTTTTCAACTTGATATGGACGCTGAAACTTTTCATTAATAATGATGTATCGATTTCCGACAAGCCGCTTCATCTTTTCCATATCCAACTTATCATTCTGACTTTCGTCAATAAATACAATTGTTTTACCAGCCACCACGCCGTTAAACGAACCAGATACATTGTCCGTGCTGACCGCAGCCACTTGGTGTCGCCCGAAAATTGTACAAAGGACGTTGTCGACGAGGACATTCTTGCCAATCCCACCCTGCGGATAGAACACCAAGCAGGGGATCGTGAAATTCTCCGGCTGAAGATATTTGCGGCTGATCACATGTTCGATGTGATCCCGCGCCTCCTCCTTTTCACCGGCAAGCGTCCAAGTGAGGTAGTCGAAGAATGGATGGACATCCTCAACATTGGGCTGAACCCAATCGCGCCGGTCGATGAGATTGAGGTGCTGCTCCGGCGCTTGATCGAAGGTGGCGGTGATATCGCGGTAAATCCGGCCTTCCGTCTCCAAGATCTTGGTGAAGAGCATAAATCCCTCGCTCGATTGGAGTTCGGCGTGGCTGTTTTGCAAGGCCTGTTTATTGAGGAATCCCCACCCTGCTGGGCTTCGTTCGACGTAGCTGCCTTGCCCTCGGATAAAGCGATAGTCCTGCCGCTCGATAATCTCTTTGATCCGGCGTTCAAGGTCCTGCCGTTGCTGCTCGCGTAGCGCGGCAGCAGCCTGCTTATCCGCCTGGGCCGCAGTCTTCCTGGCCACCTTCAATTGTTCAGCCTGGGTCGTAAGGTCTTGGATTTTGGCGTCAATGGAGGTGCTCATGCCACACCTCCCACGAACTTGCCGTTGGCGACATTGATCAGAAAGCCGAGCGAGATTTGCTTGCCGTGCTGCGCCTGCCGGAGGCAGTGCCGCCACTTGGCATCGCAGTCACTGGCCGACTTTTGTCGCATCAGGCCCCCGAGGGTGACGGATCGGAAATCATCAAGGGTGAATCCGTTGGTGGCCATGGCAATGCCAATTCGCCACCAAAGGGGCTCCTGGCCAACATATCGGCTCTTGAGCTTGGACAGTAGCAAAGCGCGGGTTTCATCCGAAATTTCTGGATGGTCCACCACCGGGGCTGTTTTTTCCCTCTCGATGCGGGCTGCGGCGGCAGTCGCCCACCCAGACCAATCCAGAAACTGCCCCTCATTGACCCAAGACTCTGCCAGGACCACTCGTTCTGGGGGGCATGTTGGGAGGTAAAATCCGCGGGACAGATCAAGCTGTGACCGATCACCGATGCCCGCCCAAGCTTTGATCTCAGGCCGCATGTCGCGAAACACCGCTGCTGGTGCAGGCGTGTTTAATGGAAAAAATGCCCGAAATGCATCCTGGCCGCCTTTTTTGGCCGAGCGGTGGGAATAGGTTGTATAGGCCACATGCCTCCATGGTCGGAACTTGGCCTTGAAAGCGGAAATGCTGAAGCCGCCATCTATGTCCAGGGCCAACATACTGTATTCGACCACATTGGCCGCACAGCGCCGGACTGGATCTCCGCCACCTTCAACGAAGCGGGCGGGGCAGACCATCAGGGTGTCCTTGGCCTCGGTCGCGGTATGGGCGGTCAGTAATGAACAAACTGCATCCCAGTTGGCACTTTCACTAACAGAAGCAATGTTGTCTTTAGAGTTTCCAAAAAATGTTAAATGATACTTCATCGCTACACCTCATATGTTGTCCCGACAGGAGGCTTGCCTCCTCCTGCCGGGAAGTTGTCGCGAGGTGGTGGCGACGATGTGCATACTTATTTATCGATGCTGTAAACGCGCACAGACTATATTTAATCATCGCAAAATCTCCACCTCGGTTTATGTCGTCACAGGCAAGGACGACATTAGTTGTATTTATTGTTGTTAGTCGCCTGAGTGCGTCGATATTCGGTTGTCATGTATGCTGACTGATCGTGGTGAATAAATGTCGCAATCGCAGCCATAAACTGGTTCATCCAAAAGCGATTCATGCGGTTGAAGTCATATCCATGCACGCTCACCACATGATCAATGATATCACCTGACGTCTTAAGTGCGTTCGGAGGAAATCCATCTATATTTTCGTATATTGCTCGAAGATCGGCCTCCGGGAGGCCGACGCCAATGTCGTTGATTTCAAAAATTACTAATGTTTTATCATTCATGATCTCATCAATCCTTATGATTGGCCTGGCGCGGAATGCGTAGGCAACTCACAGGACGATATCTGTCACTGTGGTATTCCGTCATTATTTCGTTTTACTTCCTGTGTTATGCCCGCCTGGAAGTGTTGGTTGCCATGGAATGCAACCACGCCGAGCTATCGGCAATAATTCATCCCTCTTGTGCGGCGGCAGAACGCAGTATTCAGCCCATAATTCTGTCTTGGCGCCCTTGGCCTGGCGCAGAATCAAAAGTGAATTCTTGGGAATGCTGCGAAATCGCCGGGACGAGCGTCGAAATTTGTTGCGCCATCTTGATGGCGAAAGATATCGAAAAATCCAAAACAAGGGGCTAACGTTGCGTCATACCCAAGCAACACGGAGGTTAAAATGGGTGTGATGAATACAATAGGAAAGCACATGTCAAAATTGTGCTCAGCAAGCCACGCAATGGCGACGCTTGATCAAGACTTGTTTGTTATAAAGCCGCCGCCATTATTTGATGGTCTGGACGTTATTGTTATCCGACTTACCGATCAAGCGGCAGCTGAATTGCTTCGATCTGCTCGCAAACGCGGCGATGTCATCAGGCGTGCATCCACTGGACAGCGATGGATGGGGACGGCTGAGGATGTCTGCCTGATTAGCCCGAATCCAAAGCGGCGCAACGAGCTAATGGCAATGGCCAAAGCAACTTTTGGCCCAATGATTAAATTGTAAAAATGAGGATAATAAAGTGAGCAACATGAATGTAGTAAACTACTTAGAAAAGAGCACAAACATCATACCAACTGGCAGCGACGACAATGAGCAACAGGCAGTATATGTCAGTATTAATGAGGAGGGGGAATCTGTGTTCTGCGAGAATCACTCCCATATAGAGCGGGCTACAGATCCTAATGGATTAGATGATCTTGCGTCACGCAAAATGGAAGAGCTTGTGTGTAAGATTAATGATACATGGTCTAAAATTAAATACATAAAGGAGGGCGCTATAGACACGCGCAATGAATGTGTGGAGTGTGAAAGTGGCGGCTCTAAATCAGATCGTCGCGACGATATAGAGAGGTTGCTGGCAATAAAGCGTAGCTATGGAGTTGAGTACTCTCGCATTTTGCTTTCGATGAGAGATGCTGAGTTTCAGGATGACGTAATTGGGCACCTCCAGATTATCAATGACAAGATCATCGGCGGCATTCTTGATCTGGGCGATCTAGAAAGATTTGACTTTAGTGATGCGGAGCTTACGGCGGTAGAATTAAATTACGAGTACTGCATTGAATGTGAGGAGATACGAGACAACGCCGAATACGCTATTTATGGCAAGTATGGAGTTTTGGCTGAGATTTGTCGCGCACTTGAAAGACACAGAACAAAGTTGCGAATGCTTTTCTCTGATGCTGCAGCGAAAGTGACGTAGCTATTGGTTTCGACATAGGCGATTTTGGAGGGGAGGTCAACGTTGACCTCCGCTTCATGTTAATAAATTGGATCGCTCGATGGAAAATATCTTTTAGAAATACAGCGAAAATGCGGCTTGCGACTGTGAATATTTTCTAACAACATACTCAGGTATCAGTTTATTTCTATATAAAAGCGCTTCTACATGAAATAATTATGCTTATCTCATCATGATGTCATTTGCTTCATGACGATCAGACTGCAGATTGACCAGTCGCTGCGGCTATGTCACTGGTATCGGTAACAATTTCAGATCAAAGCCTCAAGGAGGCACAATCAATGGCTGATCAAAAGGTATCTTTTGCCGCCCGCATCGTGGCTTCGTACTTGGGTAACCACGAGATCTCCATCACCGATCTCCCCGAGCTCATCAAGGCTACCTACGCAGCCTTGGCCGGTACCGATGCTCCGCCCCCAGTCGATGCGGATCGTCCCATCCCGGCCGTGCCGATCCGGAAGTCCATCACGGCTGATGCCATCACCTGCCTGGAATGTGGGAAGCGGCAGAAGATGCTGCGCCGCCATTTATCGACCTCCCATACCTTGTCGGTCGATGAATACCGAGCCAAATGGTCTCTGCCTGCTGATTACCCTATGACTGCCCGCAACTACGCTCAAAAGCGCTCGGAGATGGCCATCAAGATTGGCCTTGGCAGGAAACCCAAGGCTGCTGCGGCAGAGGCGGTCGCGAATACGGTGGAAGAGCAGAAGCCACTGCACAGCTATCCTGCATCGAGATGGTCCAAGCCAACGGTCTGATTACCCAACGATGCTCAAGTCCATCTGAACGCCGCGTACCAGCACCTCGGGGGCAACAGAGCCACGCTTGCCTGGCACCAGCTTGACCAGGCCGTATTGGCTCATGGTTTTGAGGGTTCTGGAGAGATTGCTGGCCTTACGGCCGCTCATTACCTCCAACTCGGCCAGCGATGCCGGGTGTTGTTCATCTATGATCCGCAACAGCCTGCGATTTGGTTCCGACAACACCTTCGCCAACGACTCGAGCGATGTGAACCAAATCTTCGGTTCATCAGGCTGGCGCCGACGTTCACCACGAGCAATCTGCAAGGCGCGCTCACGAAGCTCATTGTGGGTGGCGATGCCGACTTTGGTCTTTTCAGCCATCGTGTTGCTCCTTCAGGATGCGCTCGATCTCATCAAAGAAATCGGCAATCAGCTTCTCGGCAGTCACAAACGAGTAGGGCCGACCCTCGTCGGTTTCGTCGCGGTGCCAATGGTCGAAGGCGGTCTGGCGTTCGACAAACTTGCCGCCACGATGCGCAACGCCATGGGCATTGTCGTATCCCATCAACCGGCGGCCATCACGGGAATGGAAGGTCAGAGAATACGAAACGCCGTGGGGCTTCTCGGCCGTAGCTTCAATCGCCTTGACCTTGAATCGGGCGACATAGCCGTCATCGTAGATGATCTCTTCACCGTCAAGATCCAGCAGATATGAGAGGGTCTGATCAGCATGTGGCATGCCTGCATTCATATCAGTTAGTGATATGGGTTGGCAAGTTCAAGGCTGAGAGGGAGTGACAATGGAAGGCCCATTTGGCGATAGGGCGTTTATGCTAACTCATTGAAAAGTTAGCTATAGAAGCGTAGTTCAGCTACTTATCGGATTTCATTTCTGAAGTCATGTGGCGAAGGCGCTCCCGTCGTTCTCGTTCCTGCCGACGTGCTCGTACACCCAGCGCGTGGTTGTATGTCTTGTCCAGCATGGCAATGCTGGTGCCTGCCCAGGTCGCGATTACGCCAGGATTCAGATCGCTCGTTTCAATTTCTTCTGTGATGGTTGTGTGGCGGATGCTTGTTAGGTCGAAATCATGGCCGTACACATTGTGCGTCAGGTTCGCCGAATCTAAAAGGCTATCAAAGCTTTTGGCGAATGAGCCAATCGCACTGCCATCCCTGTGCATCCATAAGGGGTCATTGGCAGTGGGCTTTCTGCCAAACTGGGCCTCGTAATACGCGGGCAACGTCTTCAGCAGGATCGTCGATATCTCCTGACGCATGTGATCGATTGGTTCCACCGTGCGCGGCTTGACCAGTGACTTCACAGCGTTGACGTGGAGCTTCACATAAATTTCCTCACCATCAGGGCCGACGTCGGGGAGGAGGGAGGAAAATTTCAATTGGTATCCCTCGGCCACACGTAAACCGTATGCCCGGAGGGTAAGGCAGCACCACCAGCAAAGTTGGCGATGGCGCCGATTATCTCCCACCAGCTTTGGAGGGTTAAGCCAGCTGGGAATAACCTCCATCAAATGCATCCAGTCAGCCTGGGTGAAGTGTGGAGTAGGGCTGGATGCTGATGAAGGCGTGTCCGTGGTCGTGGGGGCATGGTCGGGGATCGATATTACATGTCGCTGCCTACGAGCAAATTTGAATACCGCCCGCAGATAGGACCATTCTTTGCTCTTTGTCGTGCCCGCAGGAATCGATTTTTCCTTGGCGGTTATCCGTCGAACAAATGGCTCGCCATTTCGCAACGACTCTATGGCATCGATTTGGGCTCCTTGGCCACTGACCCAATAGGTGTCTCGCCAGCGTTGCCAGACAGCCAGATCGACCGTATCGATCTCATCAATTGGCTTCTTCTGGAACAGATCGTATCGGGCGACATACCGCGTGATAAAACTGCGGTGATGCTCATATTTTGTCCAACTGACCTGCCCGCGGCCTTGCAACTCCAGCAAGTCGTCAAGGTAATCCTCGGCGGCCTCGGCCAGGGTTGGTGTCCGGCGCGAGTTCAGGCGTTTGCCTTTTCCAACCTGCTCGCGATAGCGATAGAGGATGCGCTTGCCAAATTCGATGATCTCTTCAGGCGGACCGTTTCGCTTGACCATTTCGAAATCGAATTCCCTACCTGCAGTCGCGAGGTGCATAGGGCTATATCGGAATTCGGCGGCGACCAGTCCCTCTTTACGCGGCTGGCCTAAGATCTGGAGGCGAAAGTAGAACCGCCCCTTGGAGCGCGACGACGGGCGCTGGAAGAGGATGAGTTGGCCGGTTTCGTCGTGCCATTCAGTTGCATAAGCGGGCATTGGGGCGGGCTCGGTCATGGTAGGTGGGGGCAACTTGCCCCAAACTTGCCCCAAAATCTTAATCGCAGTGTCCGTGACTCGCAAGTTTTTGAGAACAAAGAGAAAATGCAAGCCGACGGCATCAAAAGCAGTTTGGGGCAAGTTGTTATATTTCAATGTGTTAGCTTGCAGAGGCGTCTGCTGAAAATCGCAGTGTCGGTGGTTCGATTCCGCCCCTGGGCACCATTTCCCCTCTAGTGGGTTGAAATGGCGTAAGTTCTTCAAAAGCAATGGCCTTTGGCTCCCCCTGTGGTACAAACAGGTGGTCCAATGGTCCTTGCTATGAGCCGTCCTTTCAAGCACCCCAAGACAGGCGTCTACTACTTCCGCAAAGCCGTGCCCGACGATCTTCGGGACGTCATCGGCAAGCGGGAGGAAAAAATCTCGCTCCGCACCAAGTCTCCTGCGGAAGCCAGGGTGGCCTATGCGCAGATCGCCGCCGAGGTGGAGAACCGCTGGAAGGCGCTGCGCTCCAAGCCCGAACCGCTAACCCATCGTCAGATCGTGGCCTTGGCAGGCGAGGCTTACCGCGAACTCGTCCATGCCGTTGGCGACGATCCCGGCGACCCCGAGATTTGGACCCATGTGCTGCGCCTTCAGTTCGAGGCCCGCGCCTTTGAGCAACAGGAAGCCTGGATGGGGCCGCATGTGGACGACCTGTTGCTGCGCAAGGGCATCAGCACCGATCCTGACAGCCGTAGACGGCTGATCGAGGAACTGGATAAGGCGCTGATCCAGGCCGCTGCGGTGCTGAAACGCAATGCGGAGGGCGATTACCGCCCAGACCCGGATGCGGAGCGGTTTCCCCAGTGGGATGCCCCTAAGCCCGTCAGCGCAGTTCCTGTCGCCTCTGCGGGCCGCTGGACGCTGACCGGGCTGGTGGAAGATTGGTGGAAGGAGGCCAGTGCCGCAGGCACCAAGCCAGCCACCTACGAAAGCTACCGCAACACCATGTCCAAGTTCGTGGCCTTCCTTGGGCACGACGATGCCAGCCGGATCACTGGCGATGACGTGGTGGGCTTCAAGGATCATCGCCTTGCCGAGGTGAACCCCAGGACCGGGAAGCCGATTTCCCCCAAGACGGTCAAGGACAGCGACCTCTCCGGCCTCAAGTCCATCTTCGGCTGGGCCGTGAGCAATCGCCGCATGACCGGCAACCCGGCCACCGGCATCACCATCAAGCTGGGCAAGAGGGCCAAGGTGCGGCCCAAGGGCTTCACCGACGAAGAGGCGTTGGCGTTGCTTGAGGCCGCTTGGACCTACAGGCCGGGACGGGAACACCCCAAGCTGGCGGCGGCCAAGAAGTGGACGCCCTGGCTCTGTGCCTACACGGGTGCCCGCATTGGTGAGATGGTGCAGCTTCGCAAGGAGGACTTGCGGCAGGTGGGTGACCTGTGGGTGCTGACCATCACCCCCGAGGCGGGGACGGTGAAGACCAACGAGGCTCGCGAGGTGGTGCTGCACAGCCACTTGGTGGACCTTGGTTTCCCCGCCTTCGTGTCCTCATGTGAAGTGGGCTACCTTTTCCTGACGCCCAAGGAGGATGGGACCACTCGCGGCCCCTGGCGAACCGCCAAGAACCGTGTGACCGAGTTCGTCCGCACCGTGGTGACCGACCCCAACGTGCAGCCCAATCACGGCTGGCGGCACCGGCTGAAGACGGTGGGCATGGAAGTGGGCATGGCTGAACGTGTTCTCCACGCCATGCAGGGGCACAGCCCGAAGACCGTAGGCGACACCTACGGCGATGTGACCATCAAGGCCCTGGCGCTGGAGGTGGCGAAGTTACCAAGGTACGAGGTGAACGCCGACACGCAGAAAGCATCCCGTTGATGTCGCTAAAAGCATTATTTATCAGCAAGTTGCCGCGCATTTGATTGCCTGTAAGTGTTCATCATGAACAGCTGTGGCAGCGTCAGAAGTCCTCGACTTCGACGACCCATTCCCCGCCATCCTTCATCCGCTGCAACGCTGCTTCCATTTTGGTGATGAGGTTGCCTCGGCTGATGGGGCAAGGCCATGAACCGCAACGAGCGGCAAGCCTGCCAGGAGGTGGTGAAGCTGGCCGAGCATGTGGAAGCAGGCGAGGTGGTCGAAACCGCCCTGGCCCTCTACCTGATGCACGAACAGGCCCCGCGCCGCTTCCTGTCGGACGATGCCTTCCGCCACCAGCTTTCCCGCCGCCTGCGCGGGCTGGCCGATGTGAACGCGGGCACTTGGTACGATCACACCACCAACAAGCTGAAGCGGGTCTACCGCGATCTGCCCGCCACCAGCGCCTTGGTCATGGGGGCGATGCTGGCCGAAACCTTCGGCGTTGCCGGTCTGCTGCTGGCCCGCCGCGAGGAAGAGGATGCCGAGAAGCGCCGCCGTGAGAACGAGGAACTGGCCCAGGCCGTGAAGGACTTGAAGTGATGAGCAACGAGATCAAGACGGTGTTGATTTCGAGTTTGGTCCAAGACAAGAGGTTCCAGGCCCGGACTTCGCTCAATGACGCCGTCGTCCAGCGTTATGCCCTCAACTACCAGAACAACGCCCCCTTTCCCCCGGTGAAGGTGGCGATGGTTAAGGGAGCCGCCGTTCTGGTGGACGGATGGCACCGCGTCGCCGCCCTGAAAAGCATCAATCGAACCACCGTCGAGGCCGAGGTCTTCAAGGCCACTCAGTCGGATGCGGTCTGGATGGCGATGATGGCGAACCTCGCTCACGGCTTACCGCTGAAGACACGAGAGCGCAATTCCGCACTACGCAAGGCCCTTACCGCTTACATCAAGGCCAAGCGCCACCGCAAAGGCAAGGAACTGACCAGCCTCAAGTCGTATCGGGAGATTGCCGACGACTTCGACGGTCAAGTTCGCCACACCACGATCCGCAACTGGATGATCGCCGATCACCCAGACATCGCCGAACTGATGGGCGACAAGGAAGGCAAGTACGGAGATGGCGGCTTGCAGCGGAACGATGAAGCCGTTGATACCTTTGCCGCCACGGCCCATGACGCCATCGAGAACGCCTTGGCCGCATTCCAGGGCGTTACCTGCCGTTCAGATACCCCTCTGCACAAGTCGGGGCGGTCTTGTGTTCGCAATCAACGATGAACTCGCACAGGTCTAACAGGGTAGTTCTCTCGACCGAAGTTGGCGATGTAGACCTTCACCGTTTCCCCTCACCATGGAAATGAAGACGGCCTCCCCCAGAGGGGGGGATAAGGCGCATCCCTGGATCGTTGATGCCCGCTCACATTTTTCAGTGATTTTTATCGGGAAGGCCACACCTTTAAGGTGCCCTTGGCGTGGTTGCCTGTGGTCCAAATTGGTGGTACAAACGCCCCAGTCGGGGAGCTGCTCTGACCGTTGATTTTGCTGACTTTTTGCCTTGCTGGAGCGCAATCCGCCCCTGGGCACCATTTAAGCCCCCGGAGCCAGACGGCTTTCGGGGGCTTTCCATTTTGGCCGGTCCGGTTCGCGTTGCCGTCCGGGCCGGGGACGTGTAGTTTGTCCCCTGGGGTGCCTGCGCGAATTCCGTGACCATGCAGGCAGGTTTCGTGTCGGTCGGGCCGCCGCACGGGAGCCGTCACGCCCGCGTTCTCGCCATCCGCCCGCTCTCCATTCTCATCGCACGCTTCGTCCGCCGGTCATTGGTGCCGGACGGTCGCTCTTTTCCGTCATGGGAGGTTCGCCGCATGCTGACCGCGCTCGCCGTCATCTTCGTCCTCGCCTACGCGGCCATTGCGTTGGAGCACCCCATCCGCATCAACAAGGCGGCGTCCGCCCTGGTCGGCGCCGGGCTGCTGTGGACCGTCTATGCCGTGTCGCTGGGCGATCCGCCCACAATCGGCGCCCAGTTGGGTGAATCGGTGATGGCCACGGCCCAGATCATCTTTTTCCTGATGGGGGCCATGACCATCGTCGAAGTGGTGGACGCCCATAACGGCTTCGACGTGGTGACCCGGCGCATCCGGACCGCCAGGCTGTCCACCCTGCTGTGGCTGGTGGGCGGCGTGACCTTCTTTCTCAGCGCCATTCTCGACAACCTGACCACCACCATCGTCATGGTGTCGCTGATGCGCAAGCTCCTGGCCCGCCAGGACGACCGGCTGTTCTTCGCCGGCATCATCATCATCGCCGCCAATTCGGGCGGCGCCTGGTCGCCCATCGGCGACGTGACCACCACCATGCTGTGGATCGGCGGCCAGATCACCACGCTGGCCATCATCACCGGCGTGTTCCTGCCTTCGGCCGTCAGCCTGCTGGTCCCCCTGGCCATCACCGCCTTTACCCTGCGGGGGCGCGAGGTGGTGTCCCGCGCGGCGGGCGATGGCGAGGCGCAAGCCGATGCCCGGACCACCCAGTTCGAGCGCAACCTGATGTTCTTCCTGGGCCTCGGCATCCTGGTGGCGGTGCCGGTGTTCAAGACGGTGACCCATCTGCCGCCCTTCCTCGGCATCCTGTTCGGGCTGGGCATCGTCTGGCTGGTGGGCGACCTGCTGCATCGCAACAAGGACGACGTCTTCCGGGCGCGCCTGACCCTGACCCATGCGCTTTCGCGCATCGACATGAGCTCCATCGTGTTCTTCATCGGCATCCTGCTGGCGGTGGCGACGCTGGAGCATGCCCATATCCTGACCAGTCTGGCCCAGTGGCTGGACCGGGTAATCGGCCGCCAGGATGTCATCGTCATGATCATCGGCATCGCCAGCGCGGTGGTCGACAACGTGCCCCTGGTGGCGGCCTCCATGGGCATGTACAGCCTGGAGCAATATCCGCCCGACCACTTCCTGTGGGAGTTCCTGGCCTATTGCGCCGGCACCGGCGGCTCGATCCTGGTGATCGGCTCGGCCGCCGGCGTCGCCGCCATGGGATTGGAAAAGATCCACTTCTTCTGGTACGTGCGCCGAATCAGCGGACTGGCGCTGGCCGGCTACCTGGCCGGGGCGGCGGTCTACCTGCTCGAGCACAGGCTGATGGGCTGAGCGGCGCGGTATGGCGATGATTGAGAAAGAAATTGGCGCAACCGGTAGGATTCGAACCTACGACCTCTGCCTTCGGAGGGCTATGGTGAGCAATCACGTAGACCGCCAAGTGCCGACATAAAGCCAGATTATAAGCCATTTATCCAGACTCTAGACACCCCAAACCGACAAGCGTACTCTGTAGCCTTGTAGCCCAGATGTAGCCAGGGCTACAGAACGGAGATACGACCATGAAGGCCAAACTAACCCTGCAAGCCGTAAAGGCCGCCAAGCCAGAGGCCGGGCGCTACACGATTTGGGACACAGAGGTTAGGGGCTTCGGGCTTCGGGTGAATGCGGACGGCACCAAGACCTATGTCCTGAAATACGTCTTCCAGGGGCGCCAACGCTGGTTCAGCATTGGCAAGCACGGCTCGCCTTTCACCCCCGATGGGGCGCGGGATGAGGCCATAAAGCTTCTTGGGCAGGCAAAAGATAAGACCGATCCAGTGGAAGCCAAGAAGGCGGAGCGCACGGCGGGCATTATCATGTCTGACCTGTGCGACAGCTACATTGAGGCAGTGGAGGCTGGGCACGTCCTGACCAAAGCCAGCAAGCCCAAGAAGGCATCCACTCTCGCCACCGATAAGGGGCGAATTGAGCGGCACATTAAGCCGCTTCTTGGCCGCAAGAGGGTTCGGGATATTACCCCCGATGATGTGCGGCGCTTCCTCCAAGATGTGGCAGCAGGAAAGACGGCTTCGGATGTGAAAACCCGGAAGCGTGGCCGCGCCATTGTAGAGGGTGGCCAGGGCACCGCCAGCCGCACCGTGGGCCTGCTGGGTGGCATCTTCTCATATGCTGTCGGGCAGGGCATTCGGGCAGACAATCCGGTTCGGGGTGTTCAGCGCTATGCCGATAACAAGTGCGAGCGGTTCCTTTCTGCCGAAGAGCTTAAGCGGCTTGGCGCGGCGCTGACGCAGGCTGAGACGGCGTGGCATGAGCATGAAAATGCCCGCCAAGCATGGATTGATTCTGGCAAGACCGGCCCCGCTCCGAAGGCACCTGATGAGGCGGAATCCCCTGTGGCCATAGCCGCAATTCGCCTGCTCATGCTGACCGGCGCCCGCAAATCGGAAGTGCTAGGGCTGCGCTGGGAATGGGTGGATGGGGATTACGGCTATCTTCGTCTGCCGGATTCCAAGACCGGTAGGAAGGCCATTCCTTTGGGCGCCCCTGCCCTCGAATTGCTGGCCAGCATCCCGCGCCTTGAGAAGAACCCTTATGTCTTCCCTGGTGAAAAGGTAGGCGCGGCATTGGTTGGGCTTCCCAAAGTGTGGGAGCGAATCCGCATTAAGGCCAAATTGCCGGGTGTCCGGCTTCACGACCTCCGCCATTCGTTCGCCAGCATTGGCGCTTCGGCAGGCGATAGCCTCTTGCTGATTGGCGCGTTGCTAGGCCACCGAGACGCCAAGACGACACAGCGCTATGCCCACTTGGGGAATGACCCTGTGAAGGCGGCAGCGGATCGGATTGGAAACGCCATCGCGGCGGCCATGAGCGGCAAGCCCTCTGCCGAGGTAACGAACATTCAAGATGCCAAGCGAAAGGCGTAACCGAC
This sequence comes from Magnetospirillum sp. ME-1, assembly GCF_002105535.1. Taxonomy (GTDB): domain Bacteria; phylum Pseudomonadota; class Alphaproteobacteria; order Rhodospirillales; family Magnetospirillaceae; genus Phaeospirillum. The sequence goes on from NZ_CP015848.1 coordinate 1,105,707, forward strand.
GCGCCCGGCGGTACCGGGCATAGAGCGGGCCGGTGGGGTGATTGCAGCACCCCGCCAGCCCTGACCGCAAACCGAATGGAGGTTCGGAATATGGCTGTTAAAAGAATTATCACATCGCAAGCGGCTTTGCGCTTGGCGGTTGCTGAGATGGAAATTGAGCGGATGCATCTAAATAACCAGTTCCCCCGTTATGTCGGAGACATTGCCGCAACAGACATGCTTGGGGATATGGTCATGATACTTGATGCCAAGATTAGCGCCGCGCTGCAATTGGGCAAGAGTGGGAGGGCTGCAAGATGAGCCGCCCTATCAAGAGCATTCATGATGTTGAAGGCGATATCCGCGACCTGAAGCGCCTAGCCAATGTGATGAAGCACATGGAGGCGACGCATAGTGTTATCGAGGGCGAGACCGTCTGGTATCTGGGGCATGTCCTGAGTGGCATGGCCGACCGCATCGAAGCTGGTCTTGACGCAGAATTCGGTGATGGCCAGGCGGTGAAGCCATGAGCCGCGCCGCATAGGCGCAGAGTACCAAAACAGCATTTTCGTATTTCCCGGTGTCACAGGTGTCACAGGTGTCACAAGCGGGAGAAGGGCCAATAAATCCGCCATTCTCGCGCCCATGATGCTCGTGACACCTCGAAAATCTTCCGGTGTCACAGGTGTCACGCCTGAATGCCTGGGATAGAGTAGCCATTGGCGCGGCTAGGTTTGGCCGCCGAAAACCCGGACCCGTACCGGGCCGCCGCGCCGATCCATTCAATACGGGCAGCACATGCGGGTGTGCAGATGAGCAACTTCATTCCCTTGGGCTATCTGCCTTTGTCTGCTGCTGTGGGCAGGTGGGCTGAATTAGCCTTTGGCCCGACCATCGGCCCCTCCAAGCCTTCGGACGAAGATTTTAGAGAGATGGAGCGGTATGAGAAACTTCTGAAAGCTGCCAAGGTTTCCGCCATCGTCCATAAGGCAAAATTGGCTGCGATGCAGCCAACGGATGAAGGAAGTGTTGTTTCGCTACCGATAAAACAAGATGCTGTTAAACGGGTTGAGGCATGGCGTGGCTTGAATTCAAGTGCAATGGCGAAGACTCGTGAGCTAATTTCAAATGCTCTCTATTCTGGAATTTTGCCATCACATATTTTGCACGCCGAGACGGGGCATCTTGTCCCTATTCCTAATAACCTTTGGGCCTCAGATAGTGCGGGAGGCTTCTTTGCCAGTGGCATAGGAAGTGTTCAGGTGGGGCTTGCTCCGCACTTTAGTGAAATAAAGGGCCGAATCCTCATTCGCGCAGATGAGCTTGAGGCCGTGATTGCCGGAAAACCAGCGACTCATCCCGCGCCGCAGCCATCCGGTGATGCGGTCTATGTCCCGCCTTATCTCGGATTTATGCTTCAAGCGGTTTCGGCGCTTGGCCTTTCCGATGCCGTGAGGATGCCGAAAAAGCAAGTTGAGGATTGGCTGGAGAAAAATTGGCCTACCGGCCTTGGGCCAATCTCCAGCGAGAAGAAGCGCTACATGGCAACTTTTCTCCGTCATCCTGACGATGAGAAAGGGGGGCATCACAAGCCGGACAGAATAACAAAGGGGTAGGCCCATTAACCATCTGATATGGCGGAATAAATCGCAAGGGTCGGACCCATCTCGCCACCTTGCCGTGAACCCTTCACAGGCTCAATCCGCACCGATTTCGACGCCTCATTACGTCATGCCCCGCCTAACGGGGCTCCACGACGCAAGAGGCTGCCATGTCCACTTATCTTACCCAGCGCGAAGCGGCGGAAGCCCTCCGCCTTTCCGAGCGTACCCTTGAACGTCACCGCCTGACCGGCACCGGCCCCCGCTTTGTGAAGGCCGGCAGGAGAGTGCTGTACCGTCCCGCCGATATTGAGGCGTGGGCCGAAGCCAACACCTATGCCAGCACCTCCGAAAGCAAGGAGGTAGCCAATGGCTAAGCATAAGCAGGCTGCTACGGTGGTTTTTGAAACCATCAGCGACCACGCATCCGCCCGACTGACGGGCCGTGACCTGTGGGCCTTCGACCATCTGCACAAAGCGGGGAGCAAGGGCTGCACGCCGATTGACACCCCCGGTCCCCGTTGGTCGGCCTATGTCCATAACCTCCGGAAGATGGGCCTGGATATCGAAACCGTGTGGGAAAACCATGGCGGCCCGTATCCGGGCAAGCACGCTCGCTATGTACTGGCGACCATCATCCTTGATGTTTTCCGGGGGTAGCGGCCATGCGGACGGATTTCAAGGCGGTGAACAATGCCGCCTTGGTCGCCCTGCCCGTGTTGCTTGGGCGGTGGCTGCCGGACGGCAGGAAGGAGGGGCGGGAGTGGGTGGTGCGGAATCCACGCCGCCACGACCGCAAGCCCGGTTCCTTCAAGGTCAATCTCGAAACCGGACAGTGGGCGGACTTCGCCACGGGCGACAAGGGCGGCGATGTGGTGAGCCTCGCCGCCTTTCTCTGTGGCCTGTCGCAGATTGAAGCGGCTCGCTCGCTGGCCGAAATGCTGGGGGTGTCGTCCCATGAATAAGGCCGCGATGTTCGAAGAACTGTCGCCCGAGGAACTGGCCTCCACCGGATCGGCTGGGGCCAAGCCCAAAGAGGAATGGGCGCCCATTCAGCCGGTGCCGGATGATGTGCCCCGCGCCTTCCCGCGCCATCGTCACGGCAAGCCCACCGCATGGTGGAAGTACCTCGATGCCGAGGGCCACTTGCTGGGGCTGGCGGTGCGTTTCGATTTGCCTGATGGCGGCAAGGATGTGCTGCCCCTGACCTACTGCGAAGGGCCGGAAGGTAAGCGCGAATGGCGCTGGAAATCCTTTCCGGCTCTCCGCCCGCTGTACGGCTTGAACAAGCTGGCGACCCGCCTGGACGCGCCCGTGCTGGTGGTCGAGGGCGAGAAAGCCGCCGACGCAGCCGGGATGCGTTTCCCCGACTATGTTGTCGTCACCTCACCCGGTGGCAGCAAGGCGGCGGGCAAGGCCGATTGGTCCCCGCTCAAGGGGCGCCGGGCGGCTATCTGGCCGGATAAGGATGAGGCGGGCGCCGACTATGCTAACGCCGTGGCAAAGGCTACCAGCGAGGCCGGGGCGGTGTTTGTGGCTATCGTTGATGTGCCGCCCGACTTCCCCGAAGCGTGGGACTTGGCGGACGATGTGCCGCCCGGCCATGACGATGCCGAGTTGCTGGCGCTGCTCAATGGAGCCCAGCCCTTCGAGCGGCAGGCCGAAACCTCGATGCCGTTCGGCTATTCCATGCGGGCCGATGGTCTTTACTGGCAAGACCCCAACGACGCGGACAAGCCCGCCCAAAAGCTGTCCGGCCCGTTCGAGGTGCTGGCCGAAACCCGCGATGTGGACGGCAACGCCTGGGGCGTGTTGCTCCGCTGGCATGACCATGACGGGCGGCCCCACGAATGGCCGATGGCTCGCGCCATGCTGGCCGGTGATGGTGCCGACGCCCGCAAGCTGCTGTTGGATGGTGGCCTGTATGTCGCCCCTGGCAAGGGTGCGCGAGACAAGCTGACGGCCTTCCTTGCATCTGTTCAGACCGAGGCCAGGGCACGGGCTGTAACGCGGATCGGCTGGCATGACCGGGCTTTCGTGCTGCCCAACGAAACCTTCGGCAAGACCGATGGCGAGCGGGTGTTGCTGCAATCGCTGGCCGGGCCGGACCATGCTTTCAACGTCCGGGGCAGCCTGGACGATTGGAAGGAGAGCCTAGCCCGCTATGCCATCGGCAACAGCCGCTTGGCGCTGGCCCTGTCGGCGGCCTTCGCTCCGCCCCTGTTGTATCTGGCCGGGGAGGAGAGCGGCGGCATCAACTTCGTGGGACGCAGCCGAGCGGGCAAGACCACCATTCTCCGGGCCGCTGGTAGTGTCTGGGGTGGTGGTGGCGTGGGCGGCTTCATCCGCACATGGCGAGCCACCGACAATGGCCTTGAGGGCACGGCGGAAGGTCATTGCGATGCCCTGCTGTGCCTGGATGAGATGGGCCAGATTGACCCGCGCATTGTGGGCGAAACCGCCTACATGCTCGCCAATGGTGGCGGCAAGAGCCGCGCCCGCCGTGATGGCAGCGGCAGGAAGCCCGCGCAATGGCGCCTGCTGTTTCTGTCTACGGGGGAGCTTTCCCTTGCCGAGAAGATGAACGAGGCCGGGAAGCGTCCCAAGGCCGGGCAGGAAGTCCGACTTGTTGACGTTCCCGCCGATGCTGGTGCCGGTATGGGCATTTTCGAGGAATTGCATGGGCTGCCCACCCCCGAGGCGCTGTCACGTCATATCAAGGACGCCAGCACCCGGAACTATGGTGAGCCGTGCCGTGCATTCCTTCGCAAGCTATCCAAGATTGACCCGGATGAAATCGCGGCTGCCGTGAGCCAGGGACGGGCAGAATTTATCAAAGCCCACGTTCCCCAGGATGCGTCCGGACAGGTGCTTTCGGTGGCCGGTCGGTTCGCCCTTATCGCGGCGGCAGGAACACTTGCCACCGTATTCGGCATCCTGCCGTGGGAGGTGGGCGAGGCCGCAAGGGCTGCCGCAACTTGCTTTAATGCATGGCTTGAGCGGCGTGGCGGTGCCGGTGCTGCCGAGGTTGATACCGGCCTCGCCCAAATCCGCCGCTTCCTTGAGGCGCACGGATCGGCGCGGTTTGAGCCCATCGGCACCGATACCAGCGAGGTGCGGATTATCAACCGTGTCGGCTTCCGCAAGCAGGACGCAGACGGGCGGTGGGAATTCTTCGTCCTGCCAGGTGCCTTCAAGTCCGAGCTTTGCGCCGGGCTGGATAGTTCGATGATGGCAAAGGAGATGGTCGCCCGAGGCTTCATCGTGCCCGACAAGACCGGGGGCAAGACAGCCATTCGCAAGAACCTTCCCGGCATGGGGCTGGTTCGCTGCTACCACATCGCCGCCGCCTTCCTTGAAGCTGATGGGGAGGGCCCCGCCAATGTTTGAGCATTTCGCTAAGTGGGGCACCCCGCATGTCATGACACCTGTGACACCGGTCAAAAATGAGGTGTCACACCCGGTGTCATGCCTGAAAGCGGCAGAAAATAAGGCTTTCACGGCTGTTGTGACACCTGTGACACCTATGACACCGGAAAATGCAGAGGTTTGCAAACGCACCGAGGAGAAGCCGAAATCCGAAGCGCATTTTATCACCAGCTACTTGGATGCCATCCACGCGCCCACCGATCCGGGCATCTGCCGTCTATGCGGCAAGGAAGGGACGGATGGTGCTGCCATCGTGCCTTTCGGCGGGAAGTCCGCCGGTCATGTGTGGTTGCACCCCGGATGCTGGGCGGAATGGATGGAGGGGCGGCAGGCCGAAGCCCGCGCCGCCTATGCCGAGTGGTCGGTAAATGCGGAACCTGGAGAAGGCGCGCCATGACCAAGAAGAATCCGGAACCCAAGAACGATGCGGGTGTCCTTCGGGTGATGCCTGATGGGGACAAAAGCCATGAGCGGCTGTTCGCCGAAATCGGCCTGTCGCCGGTTGCCCTCAATGCCTACACATCGCAGACCTTCGGCAAGGGCTTTGCCGGGGACTTAAACATCAATGAGTGCATTGCCATTCTGGGCGAGAAGGCGGGCAAGGTCCGAGGGGGCGATACCAGCGACCTTGAGTCCATGCTGGTGGCTCAGGCCACGGCGTTGGATGCCATCTTCATGGAAATGGCACGGCGGGCGGCGCTGAATATGGGGGCTCATCTGCAAGCGACGGAAACCTATATGCGCTTGGCGCTCAAGGCTCAGAGCCAAGCCCGCTGCACCGTCGAGACAATCTCGGAAATCAAGAACCCGCGTGCGGCTGTGGCGTTTGTGAAACAGGCCAATATCACCAGCGGGCCGCAACAGGTGAACAATGGCGTTGGTGCGCAATACGCGCATGCGCGGGCGGGCGCGGAAAACTTGAAATCCCGTCAATCCAAACTTTTGGAGCATGAAACCGATGGCGAATGGCTGGACACCAGAACGGCGGGCAAAGCAGGCGGAAGCGATAAGGAAATGGCGCCCGTGGGAAAAGTCCACAGGCCCCAAGACCGATGAGGGGAAGGCCAAAGTAGCTCGCAACGGCTACAAGGGCGGTGGCTGGTTCAAGTTCCGTGAGGCTGTGAAGGAGCTAAACCGGGCGATGCGGGCGCAGCGGCAAAATCTGGAAGATATGTAGTGCTAACAAGAGTTAAATGACATGTCCTAGTAGCACTGGGTCATATATTGGCCATTTCCAATTGGTTTATTAATACAATATCCCTTTGGGCCAAGCTGCTGCATTTGCTGATTGCGCTGTATGTCATACTGTTGCTGTTGCTGAGTCATAGTCGATCCATACCCCATCAGCGCCCCAGCAATGGCGTTTATTCGGGCGTTTTCAGAATCAACACAAGACATAAAAGCTGCTGTGCCCGGCGTGAAGCCGTAATTCGTGCATGTTGCCGCTATCTTCTCAGATCGGCTTGCGCACCCATTTAGCGCCAGCACAATGCAGAAAATTGAAAGGCTTCGGAAGAGCATCGCGCTTTCTCCTTGTCGCCATCACTGTCTCAAAAGGATGGCTGGCACGGTGGGAGGGCGCTCCTTTCCTCCATCGGTTCGATACCCCTAAGGGCATACCCGCAGAGAGCCTTTCTGCTGATTACCGTGCCGAGGGAAACGCTAATCCTGTTGGGCGGTGGAAGTCAATCAGGCCAAAAGCAAAACCCCCGGCCTTGCGGTCGGGGGCTTTTTGGTGCTGACGCGACAGCCGTATCTAACCGTGACTGCCATTGCTTGGGGGAAGGGTCTTCACCCCCAACGCCAGCGTTGCATCCTAAAGGGGTTCGCATTCCCCAACATAGCTCTCTGGCAGGCTATGAACGGCGGGACGGTCCGACAGCAAGGCCAGAGTCAGACCGAGACAGAGCGGCAAATAGAACGCAAGCACACAGTGCGCCATTCGATTGGGGGGAGTCAAGTTGGTGCTGGCGACAGGAGTTGAACCCGCAACCGTTCGCTTACAATGCGACTGCTCTACCAGATTGAGCTACGCCAGCCCCGCCACTTGAGCGAGGCAATCCCGCTCAGTGTTGAACGATGGCGTAGGTTGTTCGTCCGGTAGGAATCAGCATTGCGGCTCCATGTAGCGCCCTGTCGGTGCAACATCACGCCCGACCGACATTCAGGGAGAGGGCTTATTCCCTTCGGCGCCAGCGATGACGATATCCTTCTCGACGGTTGCCCGTCAATCAGGCCATGTCTTAGCGCGGAGAGTAGCCCCGTTGTAGCCCGGAGGCTGGTAATGCGAGGAAATTGGCGCAACCGCTGAGATTCGAACTCAGGACCTCTGCCTTCGGAGGGCAGCGCTCTATCCAGCTGAGCTACGGCTGCGCGGGTCTCGGGTGATCGAGAGGCGAGGGTTATAGCGCAAGGGCGCTTGGCTGGGAAGGGGGGAAACGCTGAAGCGAGCAAGCCTCCTGCGGCCTCGGTCGTAGTTTCGAATCCTACCGGCTGCGCCGTGTGCCGGAGGTGTGGCGGGGAAGTTGAAGGCGTCTGGATAGCGGCTCCGGCGCCCAGAGCCAGCACTCTACTTGCGAGGGCTTGGCCGCCTACCCGATTTGATTGTGCCTGTCGGAGAATGCCCTGCACGGTTGATTTTGCGTCGCAAACCGTTACTTGAGACGCCTGCCTAGGTTGTGTTACCTAAATTATGGTTCTGGAATACTGAATTCCAGGCACGTCTCCATCTGTCTGGCCTCGCCGATGGAACTGAGTTGGGGGTGGCCCGCGTCGCCAGAAGGGTGATGTGTCTTGGTCCGGAAGCTGGACCTCATAGGGCGGATTATATCGATCAGGCGAATATTGGCATGGCGATCACCCATCTGGGTGACGACAGAGAGGATGGAAGCCTCTTATAGCTGCGCCTGAGCTAAGGAGGGGGCAGCATGTCTGTATCGAAGCGTTTTGCACTGGCGGGTTCGGTCTCGGCCTTGGCGCTGCTCTCCGCCGTGGCGAGTGCCGAGGCGGGGACGGTCACGATCAATTCATCAGGAACGACAACGGTATCGTCCGCGAACTCGGGCAGTCCAGCATATACGATTACAGGCAACATCAATGCCGTAATCGACAATCAAAGCACCATAACCGGCACTGGCGATGCCGCAATTAGCGGTAAAGTCAGTGGTGGCACAATGTCGATCAACAATTCCGGGGTTATCACCACAACGGCCAGCACTGGTATATTGTTCCAATCCCAAGGGAGTTCCGTTGGTGGTACTATTACTAATTCCGGCAGCATTGCGGCGGGAGGCTATGGGTATGGTATCTATCTGCAGTCCGCAGGAACAGCGAATACATGGTTGGTAACAAATAACTCTGGTGGCATTATTAGAGGTGGTAATGGTGGTGACGCAACGGACAGATCATACCAAAGCGCAATTCTACTTGCGCAGGGCGCAACATCAGAGACATTCGTAGTAAGAAATAATGGCGGAACAATTGTTGGCGGATCTGTGTATGGTCCCGGCATAAATATCAATGATGGGGGCGTGACAAACTCACCAACAACAATTTCGAACCAATCCGGAACCATTACCGGTGGTGGCGGAAATTCATCTGGCATAATCCTCAGTGGATCTGGTGGAGGGCCAAAAAACATAACAGTTACAATAGCTGGTGGTGTTATTAGCCAGTCTGGAACCGCAACAGCAATCGATTTCTCGACGTCCAGCTCCGCCTCTCAAACGGAAGCAATTAGCATCTCCGGGGGCACTATTACCGGGGGCTCTTCATCCGGTACTGCAATCGCCATGAAGGGCGGAACGGGGGGGAGCACCATCAACGTCACCGGAGGCTCCATCACCGGCAAGATCACTACTGCGACTGCCAACAAGACCAACCTTTCCTTTGACCCCGGTTCGGGTAGCAGCTTTACCACGGGTGGCCAGATTGGCGCCGATAGCGCTTCGGGCTATCTGGCGACGACGACCATCAGCTCTGGCACTGTCAACGTGGGGCACAGCCTCTACACCAACCAGATTCGCCTCAACGGTGGCACCACCGCTTTGTCCACCAATGTCACCATGGCCTCCAACACCGCCCAGGGCCTGTACCTCAACGGCGGTACCCTGGATGTCGGGGCCTATACCCTGACCGGACAGGGCACCACCGTGAACGGCGGCGGCTTCTATCAGGCGGCCAGTTCGACGGTGAAGTTCACCATCGGCGCCAGTTCCAACGGCAAGATCGATTTCAGCTCCGCCAACGTCAACAACACCATCAACACCGGCACGCTGACAATCACGCCGACGGTGTCGGGCTATACTGTTCAGAACGGTGATAAGTTTCTGGTTCTGAATGCCCATGGATCTAGCACGACGACGAATAGTGGCACCATCAGCGTCACCAACACTTCAGCCCGCATTACCTGGACAGCCACTGTCGCCAGCGGAGCAGTGACAGACGCCTATAATGTTTCCAGTATCGGGGCGGGCGACATTTATGTCACCGCGAGCGTCACAAGTCTTGGTTCCGTCTCCGGCGTCTCCAGTTCGGCCTCCACCGTGGTCTCGGGTCCCAGCAACTACTCTGGCTCGGACGCAGGCATGCTGTCCCTCCAGACCGCACTCAATAACCTTGGTTCGGCTGATGCCATTAACGCGGCGGCGAAGAAGCTGGCGCCCAGCGTCACGGGCGCCAACACCAAGGCGGCCATGGGGGCGCTTAACCGTGTTTTGGGGGCTGTCGGAGGGCGCGTGGACTCAGTTCGTCTGGCGCAAAGCGGCGGCACCGGCGTGGCCACCGGCGAGGCGATGAAGGGTCTGGATGTCTGGGTCCAGGGCTTTGCGGGTACCGCCATGCAGGGACGGCGCAAGGAGACCGACGGTTATCGCTCGGACAGCTCGGGTGCGGCCTTCGGCGCTGATGTCCAGGTCCTGGATGCCGCCCGCGTCGGTCTGGCGCTGTCCTACGCCAATACGCGGGTAGATGAAACCGGGGGCAGCACGGGGAGCGGTACCCGCGTCAATTCCTATGGCGGGACGCTGTACGGCAGTTACGAGGGCTCGCCCTGGTACGTGGGGGCGGCGCTGGGCTACACCCGCCACCTCTACAAAGCCAGCCGCATCGTCCAGTTCACGGGTTATTCCGCCGTTGCCAATGGCGACTGGGCGGCCAACCAGTATGTGGCCAAGATCGACGGTGGTTACCCCTTCGTCCTGCCCACCAACACGGTCCTGACCCCCATCGCCTCGCTGACCTACAGCCGTCTCAATCAGAATGGCTATACCGAGACCGGGGGCGGCGGCTCCAACCTGACCAACCCCGACAGCCATACCAATTCGCTGCGGAGCGGGTTGGGAGCCAAGGTGGCCCAGCCCATCACTCTGGATGAGGGCAAGCTGACCCCGGAATTCCGTCTCCAGTGGATGCGCGAATTCATGGACACCAAGGCGGCCAGCACCACCTCGTCCTACGCGGCAGGCGGCTCCAGCTTCACCAGCACCGGAGCCAAGCCGATCCGGGATGCCGCCAATATCGGGATGGGGCTCACCTTCCTGACCAAGGGCGATGTCTCGGTGGCGGGCAATTACGATGCCGAGATCAGGCCCGACTATGTGGGGCATACCGGAAAGCTGGAAGTGCGGTTAAGCTACTGAGCGTGATCGCTCGCCTGCATATCCTCGTCCTCGCCGCCCTGGCGACATCGCTGACGGCCTGCGCCACGCAGGACCGCACCGCCACGGCCGAGGCCATCGCGGCCACGGCGGGGTTGCGCCGCATGGTGATCGCGACCGGGCCGTTCGATCTCACCGCCTATGTCCGGGTCCGTGATCCGGCCCAGCCGATGGTGGTCTATGTGGAGGGCGACGGGGCGGCGTGGCGGTCGCGCTCGGAGCCATCGTTGGACCCGACACCGCGCTACCCCATGGGCCTCAGGCTGGCCGTCCTCGACCGATCGCCCAACGTCGCCTATCTGGCGCGGCCCTGTCAGTACAGTTGGGGCTCGGCTTGCAAGATGGCCTATTGGACCGACCGCCGCTTTGCTGAGGAGGTCATCACAGCCACCAGCACGGGGCTGGACCGCATCAAGACCACGGGCCGCCTTCATCTGGTGGGGTACTCCGGTGGGGCGGCGGTGGCACTCCTGATGGCAACGCGGCGCTCCGACATCCTCAGCCTGCGCAGTGTGGCGGGCAATCTGGACAGCGAGGGTATCAACCGTCATCACGGGGTCTCGGCCATGCCCGGTTCGCTCAACCCCATCGATGTGGCACCACGCCTTGCCCATCTGCCCCAGACCCATCTGGTGGGAGGCGATGACAAAGTGGTGCCGCCCCTCATCGCCGAGGGCTTCATTGCCCGTCTGGGGGAGGCGCGATGCGCCTCCATCATCCGAATTCCCAAGGCCAGCCACGATGACGGCTGGGAAAGCGTTTGGCCTGTCCCCATTCCCTCCTGTCGGAACCCGTGACCATGCGCCGTGTCGTCCTGCCCTTATTGCTTGCTATGCTGCCCATGACCGTCCAGGCCGCCGAGGAGGGCAAAGCCTATGGCGACTGGCGGGTGGCTTGCGAGCCCCGCCCCGAGGCCAAGGGGCAGGCGTGTCATCTGTTCCAGAACCAGATGGTGCAGGGCGGCCAGCGCCTGCTGCTGGTCCGCATCGGCAAGCTGGGTCCAAAGGCCGAACCCATGATCGTCGCCGAGGTGCCGCTGGGCCTCGACCTTACCCTGGGCGCGGCGGCCAAGATCGAGCCCGGACCCCAGGTCGATCTGCGCGCCCTGACCTGCACCCCTGAGGGCTGCCGCATGGCGGCGGGCTTGGACGATGCCGCGCTCAAGGCTATGAAGGACGCCAAGGGTATGGTGATCGGTATCGTCCCCTTTGGGCGGACAGACGTGTTGCAGATGCCCGTGTCAGTCAATGGCCTCTCCGAGGGTCTGGGAGCGATCAAGTAAATGGCTGTCACCTTCTCTTCCGCCGAGGCGCTGGCGCTGGGCCAGAAGATGCACCACCAGGGCGATCTAGGCGGGGCGGAGTGGATCTATACCCGGATCGTCCAATGCGAGCCCGACAACGCTGACGCCCATCACCTGCTGGGCGTCATCGCCCTCCAGGTGGAGAAGTGGGACATCGCCGCCGAGAAGATCGAGACGGCCCTGTCACTGCGTGGTGACGACGCATCCTTTCTCAGCCATCACGGCGCGGCGCTCAACGGCCTTAAGCGTCACTCCGAGGCGGAAGCCCAGTGTCGCAAGGCCATCGCCATCGATCCCAGCTTCGGGGCGGTATGGATCAACCTGGGCAACGCGCTGCGCAATCAGGTGCGAGTCGAAGAGGCTTGCGACGCCTATGCCGAGGGACTGCGTCTCCTACCCGATCATGCGGAATGCCGCGCCAACTATGCCCTGATGCTGCGCGCCTCGGGGCGCTGGGCCGAGTGGCGGCGCGAGATCGCCAGGGCGGCGAAGGATAATCCGTCCAACGTCGATACCGTCCTGCTGCACGCCGAGAGCCTGCTGGAGAGCGGCGAGTACGACAAGGGCTGGAGCCTCTACGAGTGCCGCTACGATCTACCCCGCACCAAGGTGCTGAAACGGACTTTCGTCGATGCCCCCCAATGGAGCGGCGAGGACATCCGGGGCAAGACTATCCTGATCCATGACGAGCAGGGCTTCGGCGATACGCTGGAATTCATCCGCTACCTGCCGCTGGTCAAGGCCAGGGGGGCACGGGTGATCTTCCAGGTGATCAAGGACTTGAAGGGCATTGCGTCACGGGTGCCGGGTTGGGACGTGCTGATCACCCGTGAGGAGCAGCCCTCCGAGCCCATCCATGTGCAATGCCCGCTGTTGTCGCTGCCCAGGGCGTTCAAGACCCGCCTCGACACCATCCCCGCGACTATTCCTTATCTCACCCCCAGACGCGATCTGGTGGGGCGCTGGGGCAAGATCATCCGTCGCAAGGCGGGCACCACCAAGGCGGTTGGGTTGGTCTGGGGCGGGCGTCGTGACTTCCATGGTGACACCTGGCGCTCGCCTGGGCTGGCTCAGACCTTGCCACTGATGCAGGTGCCCAACGTCACGGTGTTCGGGCTCCAGAAAGGCGATGCCCGTGCCGATCTGGATGGACTAACCCTGCCCGCCTCGTTCATCGACCTGGGACCCGAGATCAAGGATTTCGAGGACACCGCCGCCATCATGGCCAGCCTTGATCTGGTCATCAGTTCCTGCACCGCGCCCGCCCATCTGGCGGGAGGCCTCGGGGTGCCGCTGTGGATGATGCTGTCGGCAACCGCTGACTGGCGCTGGCTTCAGGGGCGCACAGACTCCCCCTGGTATCCCAACGCCCGACTGTTCCGTCAGCCGAGACTGGGGGATTGGGGGGCGGTGATGGATGCCGTTACGGAGGCTTTGATCGATAAGTAGGTATCGATAGTTCTGGCCGTCGTAGTGTTGGTCTGACCAGTGTCGTAGAGGCTCATCGAATAAGGAAACGGCCCAGGTCAAAGACCTGAGCCGTGTGTCCGGTGAGGATTCGCCGTGTCTGCCATCAGTGGGTCCAGATAAGCGACAGCCGGAAGAGTTGGAACGAGCGGTAGAGGATGTCCGACATCGGAACGCCATGCTGCGCAGCGAACGCCTTGTAGTCGGCGTGAAAGTTAGGCGGAACCTTGAAGTTGAGATCCTTCTTCTCATCGCTGCCGGCATCCTTGAAAAACTGGTCCATAACAAGACTCCATCATTGAATGTGAGCATATATTATAACATATGATCGCTAAATATGTACTATTAATTGGAAGTGGGGCTGCAAGCAATTTAAAAGTGAGTTTTTACTGATAGTGACTTTTTCGTATAATGCATTTTTACAGTGCCGAAAACTGGTGAAGTTGGTGTGAAGTTAGGGAGACATTGTTGCAGTTCGAGCGGTTGACTTTTTTCACTTTAGCTTGTGCAAGGTAAAATTCCGTCAGGCGCCAACGTGAGAATGTCGCTCACTTTTACCGCCCTCATCCTGGCTGGGCCAGGCGGTCGCTGGCGACGATTTCACCGCCCCTATGCCCGAGCAGCCCCCTCCGTCGAAACATCGCCCAGTGACGCTGCCAATGGCTTGGCCGAGGTTATTGTCGAAGCGCTATTGCGGCGATGGCCAACGGGCCTCATGGTGTCGTCGGGAATGTAGACGGCGGCGAGGATGGCGTGAGCGGAAGGCTGGTAATCGGATTCGACCGCAGCCCCACGCTTTCTGGGCGTGATTTCCAGCAGATAGCGCTGCATCAGGTCGGCCAGGGTCATGGTCTCGGCCGGTTTGGTGTCGGGAATGAATCCGCGCTGGTCGATCTCGCTTTCCAGTTCGCGAGCCCACCGTTCCGCGTCACACTTCTTGTCGAAGCTCTTGGCCTGGGGCTTGAGCCCTTTCCGTCGCACGGAAGCCTGCCAGCGACCACGGAGTTTTCGAATTGTAGCCATCGTCATAATCCTCATCGGTGATTTTCGATGAGTCTATTCTCGGACGCCGCGATGGTCGGGGCCAAGGGTAAGTCCAGTGGCTACGCCAGATTTGTGCCGCCAGTGATACTCCCGCCACTGGCAGATCAGTTTGAAGAGTGGGAAAGTCGCAGGTGGCCAGGAGTTCTTTGTTCGCTGCACGAATACTGGCGGGAGCCTTCGGAGGGCAGCGCTCTATCCAGCTGAGCTACGGCTGCGCGGGTCTCGGGTAGAACGAGAGGCGAGGTTTATAGCGCAGGCGCGCGATGGTGGGAAGGGGGAAGGTGCTGACGTGAGCAACGCCCTCGCAGCGGCCTCGGTCGTTGGTTCGAACCCTACCGGTTGCGCGGTGTGCCGGGAGTGTGGCGATTCGGGCAAGCTGCTTCGGCCAACTTCTCTCGAGCCCCTTAATATACGAAGGTGTGTGTGCGGTGGTTTTTGTGATATCGCCATGTGAATATGCGCATATGGCGTAGGATGTATGCGTGTTATATTGCATCTTGGGGCGCGGGGTGAATCTCCCCATCTTTTGTCTAGTGATCAGCTCAATTTCTGCGTATCGCGGCCTCTTGGTTGGGGCGGTGGCGTTGTGGAGCGTTGCCGTCGCCCTATCCTTTTGGATTGGCCGGCAGGCCGGATATCGGCAGGCCATTGATATGGCGATCAATGAGGCGCGGGTCAGTGCCAAGATCAGTATTGGCTTCAGAAGATGGGCCGCCTCCCACGGTGGTGTCTATGTGCCCCCCCCAACGGAACGGACGCCGCCGAATAAATTTCTGCAGGTCCCCCTTCGTGATGTTGAAACGACGAATGGTCAGCGGCTGACCCTCATGAACCCTGCATACGTGATGCGGCAGTTGATGGAGCGGGGGTATGTGGCGCATGGACGGATTACGAGCCTCAAGCCTCTGAATCCGGCAAACGCTCCCGATGCTTGGGAGGAGGTTGCCCTAAAGAGGCTGGCCACCGGTGCGCCTGAGGTGAAGGCGGTGGCACAACATTTTGTTTCATTCTGCCTGAAATCAAGGGCTGAGATGCATGCCGTATGATGTAGAATATCTATAACTTAAGATATGGCGGGTTGGGGGTCGGCCGACGATTCCCCGGCAAACAGGGAGGGCCGCATGTCACTATCCAATCTCCGCATCTCTATGCGCCTGTCGATCCTGACCGGAGTACTCTGTATCGCTCTCGTCACTACGATATTTCTCGGACGGAGCGGTATGTCGAGTATCTTAAATAGCCTTCATACGGTTTACGAGGATCGGACGGTTTGCCTTGTCCAATTGGGAACTATGCAGCGGAACCTTTTCCGTATTCGGGTGCGCATTCTTAAGATGCTCGATATGAATGCGTATGACGCCACCATGGTGGCACAAATTGCCGATGCGGAAGAGGTTATAAACAAGGAGTGGAAGACCTATCTCACAACAGAACTTGCGCCAGACGAGAAAATCATTGCTGACAAGATCAAGGCAGCACTTCCGGATTATCTCTCTGCAAAAAACCAGGTCATCGAACTCCTGAAGGCAAATGACCTCGACAAGGCGACATCCCTGGCAAATGGGCCTGTGCTACAGAAGTTCATGTACCTTGATGATCAGATTGTTGCCAATATCGAGCTGCAGGAGAGAATTGCCAAGGAGGAGTATGAAAGGGGCAAGGCGAATGCCAGTCAAAAGATCAACACCAGCTTGATACTTGGAGGCTTGGCTCTCGCCCTTGGTTCCGCCATCGCCTTTGTCATTGCGGGTTCAATCACCGGTCCAGTCAATGGCATCAAGGGCTGCATGGAGCAGTTGACCGCTGGCAATCTGTCTGCCGAGGTCCCTGGCGTTGAAAGAGGCGATGAACTGGGCCAGATGGCGAAAGCCGTTGGGGTGTTTAAGGAAGGGCTTCTCCGCGTAAAAGAAATGGAGGCCGAGCAGGAGGCGCAGAAAATCCGTGCCGAGGCGGAGCGCAAAGCCGCCATGCGCCAACTCGCCAATACGTTCGAGGGTAGCGTCGGCAAGGTGATTCAGACGGTAACCTCCGCCGCCACCCAGCTACAGGCGTCCTCCACCCAGATGGCCAGCACCGCCGCCGAGACCAGCGCCCAGGCGACCACCGTAGCATCGGCCTCGCAGCAGGCCTCGGCCAACGTGGAAACCGTCGCCGCCGCCACCGAGGAACTGTCATCGTCGATCACCGAGATCGCCAAGCAGGTGGAGCGGTCGCAATCCGTGGCCAGCAGGGCCCAGGATGAGGCCACCAACACCAATGTGCAGATTCGGGCGTTGTCCGAGAATGCCAACAAGATCGGTGAGATCGTCAACCTGATCAACGACATCGCCAGCCAGACAAACCTGCTGGCCCTGAATGCCACCATTGAGGCCGCCAGGGCCGGCGATGCCGGCAAGGGCTTCGCCGTGGTCGCCAACGAGGTGAAACACCTCGCCACCCAGACCGGCAAGGCCACCGAAGAGATCGCCTCTCAGATCAAGGCGGTGCAGGAGGGCACCAACAATGCCGTTCATGCCATCGACGGCATCACCAAGGTCATCAGCGAGATGGGTGAGATTAGCGCCTCTGTCGCCTCGGCAGTTGAAGAGCAGGCCGCCGCTACCCAGGAGATCGCCCGTAACGTGGAGCAGGCGGCGGCAGGTACCGCCGAAGTTTCTTCCAGTGTGGTGACCGTGGAGCAGGCGGCAAGGGATACAGGGGCGGCGGCAGAGCAGATTCATTCGGCAGCCACCGACCTGTCCCAGCAGTCCGAATTCCTTCGCGCCGAGGTTGGGCGCTTCCTGGACCAAGTTCGCTCCGACCAGTCGGATGTGAAACTTCTGAACTGGGACAACGCCCTGAACATGGGGATTGGCACTATCGACAGGCATCACCGGGAGATGTTTGACGAGGTGAACCGTCTGTACGTCAAAATGTCCCAGGGTAACGGTGCCGAAGCGGGACAGGGCATGATCACCCTGATCGACACCGTGATGGAAAATCACTTCCGTGAGGAAGAGGAGGTGATGAGCCGGAACAGCTATCCCCACCTGGACGAGCACCGCCGCCATCATCGCGACTTCCTCGATCGCGCCAAGAGCCACAAGAGCGCGGTTCAGAGCGGCGACCCCACGGCGGCGGCCAAGATGTTCGAGTACGTTGCGACCTGGCTCACCAACCACATCCAGATGGAGGACGGCAAGCTGGCAAACTACCTCAGGGCCAAGAAGGTCGCTTAGACTTCTGGCGGCACGTCACTCATTTGAGGGCGTGCCGCCGTGCTTCTGGCCGCCATCGGTGCGTCCAGCTCAGTGCCATCCGGTAGAGGTGATGCGGGCGGTCTCGACCGCAGCCCTGCTTGTCATCACTGCCCGCTTCGGGCATCAAAACAACACGGGACTCCCCCCATAACCGGAGGGAACTCCGGTCTCAGGTCGCCCCCCGTGCCGGCCGAACCCAGGCCGCCCCACCGCGATCCGCTTTAATCGGCGCAAGGGGGGGGGGCTGCCCGGTGGGCCATCGAGGCTCTTGCGGTCTGCCGGAGGCAGTGGGATGTTTTCGCCCGGGATAGGATCGGGAGGATGGGGGAAATGGCCATTGGAGAGGAGAGGGCGGCGGGTAAATTCGCCGGAATGATCCACTCGTGGCCCATTGTGTTGTTGAGCGCGGCGGCAACGTTGGGCGCCGTCTGGATGACCTTCCTGATCAGCGGGGCATTGGTGTTTTCCGGCAAGCCGCAGCCGACTCCGTTCGCGGTCTGGCCCGGTCTGGCCCTGGTGCTGCTGCTCATCCCCATGTTTGTGTCGCTCATCCTGCGTCTTCTCGGGCGGGGGCGCAGGGCCGTGGTCGTTGTTCAGGCCGCGTTGCTGCTGGGCAACGGCCTGTTCTGGTTGGGCATTCTTTGGGAGTTCTCGTGGTGAAGACCATAATGCGGTTGCTCGGCGTCGCCGCCGTGTTGTTCGGGCTGGGTTTGGCCGGGGCTGCGCTGATGACCGATGCCGGCGAGCTTCAGGTGCTGTTCGGCGTTTTCGCCTTGGGCGGAGTGTTGATCGCCCTTGTGGGGGGAGGGCTCTATCTTCTCGGCGCCCTTTTCGGTGGAAACAAGGCGAAGGCGGGCGGCCAGCGGCTTACGCCCGAACAGCAACAGCTTTTGGATGCCCGGGAATTCCAGGCGGCCCGCCGCGAGAAATAGCCCGGGCGCTGTTTCGCGCCACAACATTTGTGCATCGCAGCATTTCCGCATGGCGGGGATGTGATCTTCGGGAACCACATGTACCGCGAAAGCGGGCAAAACGGTGGGGCGCGGCATGTCGCCGCCCGTGAAGGAGGCCCGAGATGCCGAAATTTCTTGTGTCCATCGTCCGCGGCGTGGCCCGGCGCGAGGTGCTCGAGGTCAGCGCCGACAGTGCGGACGAGGCCCGCTGGATCGCGCTGTCCAGTTGTGACGCCTGGATGGATTTGGACAATGGCGCCGTCACCGTGGAGCCCGCCGGGGCGGACGCATCCAAGGTGGTGACGCTGAAGAGCGCCGCCTGAGCCTAAAGCCTGGGGGAAATCAGAACAGGTAGTTCATCACGCTGCCGGGCTTGACCGAGCCGGGCGAGGTGATGCGGATGTTCTGCTCATAGGTGCCGACGCCGCGCAGGACGTCGTTGAGGAAGATCCTGGACGAGGTCGGATCGCTGCCGTCCTCGGAGGTGTCGGTGCCGTATTCGAAGATGCGCAGCGAGGTCTGGGGGGCGAAGCCGCCCTTGTCCTTACCCTGGCGGCGGCCGCCATCGGGATTGACGCCGTTTTCCTGCTGGAACCGGAGGATCGATTCCTCGTTCAGCCCCATGTGCTGGGCGTAATCGAGCCGCTCGACATCGGGCCGGGTGGACGAGGCCACATTGCGTCCGCCATGGCCGATACGGGCCGTCGCCGCCGCCACACTGGACGCCGCCGCCGATGCCGATCCAACCTGTTTGGTGCTCAACGCCATGATGGGCCTGGATACACAAAGCCTAGATTAATCCAACGTTAAGCATACCCCGGTGGGGGCCCGAAGGGAAGTGCTAACATAACATCAGGCCGAGTCGCGCCCCCTCTTCGGGTGAATTGCCCATTGAAAATATCGGGGTAAGTGGGGCGGCCGGGGCGGAATTCGCCAACAAGCGCCAAGGTTCATTGCTGTCCGAATACGACGGCTCTATTTCAGAATCCTTTGGCCGCCAGCCAGGCGAGCGTCCGTTCGGCCGTCGGCTGCCACCAGCAATCATCGAGCATCAGCCCGTGGGGCGCGCCGGTCAGCAGGGAAAGCTCGGCGCCGAAATAGGTGGCGGTCTCCATCATGGCGGCCGACGGCACCAGGACGTCGCGGTCTCCGCCCATGACCAGGACCGGGGGGCGGTGGCCGCCCAGCGGCAGGCGCGGCCGGACGGGGTTCAGCAATTCGACGCAGATACGGTGCGATTCCTTCTGCAGTCGGGGCAGCAGATGGGCCAGGGTGTCGGCGGGCGTGGCGTCGGAAAAGAACGCGCGGCGGATGACCTCGCCCTTCACCACCGACGGCCCCAGGGCCTGCAGCAGCCCGAACTGCATGCAGACGTCGGGGGAAAACACCGAAAGGTGCAGGGCCGACGACATCAGGCCCGATGGCGGCACGCTGGCCATCAGCACGGCCGCCCGCACGCGGTCATCCCCGGCCAGGCAATGCTGGACCAGCAGTCCGCCCATGGAATGGCCGACCAGGATCATCTCGCCGCCCACATGGGCCATGGCCGAGTGGATATCGGTGACGTAATCGGCCAGGGAGGCGTAATTGAAGCCGCCCTCGCTCTCGCCGTGGCCGCGCAGGGACAGCGCGTGGCTGGACCAGCCCTGCCGGGCGAAGAACGGCATGAAGCGTTCGGCCCACACCCAGGCGCCGCAATAGGAGCCGTGGACGAACAGCAGCGACGGACGGCCCGGAACGGGCCCTTCCGGCGGATGGCAATGCAGCAGTTCCAGTTTCACTTGAGGCCGATCGTGTTCATCAGCCGGGCCAGGAGGCCGGGCTTGGGGGCAGGCTTCTTGGCGGGGGCCGGTTTGCGGGCGGCAGACGCCCCGCCGGCCGGCCGCGCCTTGGGCACCGGCTTGCAGTGGGGATTGGTGTAGGAGAAGAACATGCGGAACTCGCCATCGGCGGCGACCTTGTAATAGGCCACCTTCTTGATGAACGGGTCCAGCTTGCAGCGGCGCTTGGCATCGATCTCGGCGGTCTCGCGGTCGTCGATGTCGGAATAGTCCAGCTTGCCCTGCTTCAGCTCCTGGCCTTCGCGGCAGGAATAGATTTCCGTACTCATGCGCCCTTCCTTCCGCCCGGCGGGATCATAGCGGGGTGGATGGCGAAATCGCAACCGTCTCCAATATGCAATTGCCGCAGGGCGCCTTTAACCGGATGTTGGGAAATGGCGTCTATGCTATATCTTGTGAAGGCCTGCGTGATCGGGGCCAAAGGGATGAAGCGACATGGCCAACGACGACGCGATCAACGCAGCCCTGGGGATCGGAGATAACCGCGAGGCGGTCTACGACGTTTCGGTGGAACTGTCGGCGGTGCTGGGGACCGCCAACCTGCCCATCGCCCAGTTGCTGAAGCTGGGCCGCGGCGCGGTGGTGGAGCTGGACCGCAAGGTCAACGATCCCGTCGATCTCTATGTCAACCGCAAGAAGGTCTGCCGCGCCGAGGTGGTGGTGGTCGAGGATCATCTGGCGGTGACCATCACCGAGGTGCTGAAGCGCGCTGCTGATTAAAGCGTCGAGCGTCAAATCTAATGGGGTGGACGGCCCCTGCTCACCGGCGTCGCAATGCGCCAAGATGGTGGTTGTCGAGACACACCATTTGAAGGGGGCCGTCCATGACCGAGGTTAGCACGATTGGTTTTGATCTGGCGAAGCGGGTTTTCCAGGTCCACGGGGTCGATGGCGACGGTGCCGTGACGATCCGGCGGCAGTTGCGCCGCTCCGAGGTCGTGACGTTCTTCGCCAAGCTGTCGCCCTGCGTGGTGGGGATGGAGGCGTGCGCCTCAGCCCATTATTGGGCGCGGACGCTGGCCAAACTGGGGCATGAGGTGCGCCTGATCCCGCCCTCGCGGGTCAAGCCCTATGTCAAGCGAGGACGGAAGAACGACGCAGCCGACGCTGCGGCGATCGCCGAGGCGGTGACACGGCCGCACATGGAGTTCGTGCCGGTCAAGAGCGAGGAGGCGCAAGCGGTGCTGATGCTCCATCGCACCCGCCGCCTGTTGGTGACCCAGCGCACCATGCTCGGCAATGCGCTGCGGTCGCATTTTGCCGAATACGGCATCATCGAACCGGAGGGGCAAGGTGGGCTGGCAAGGCTGGTCGTCTGTGCGCTGGACGCACCGGATGCGGCATTGCCTCAGGCGGCTCGTGAAGCCATGGCGATGCTGGCCGCGCATGTGCGCGAGATCGACTCCAAGATCGATGCGCTGGATCACGAAATCCTGAGATGGCACCGTAACGACGCCGACAGCCAGAGGGTCGCCTCCATTCCCGGCATCGGCCCGCTGATCGCCAGCGCCATCGTTGCCGCCATGGGCGATCCCAAGCGCTTCAAGACGGGGCGAGACTTCGCCGCCTGGCTGGGGCTGGTGCCATCGCAGAATTCCACCGGTGGCAAAACCGTGCTGGGGCCGATCACCAAGGCTGGGGACCGCTATCTGCGGTCGCTCCTGGTGGTCGGCGCCACCGGCACTTTATGGCGGCGGCGCAAAGAGCAAGGCACATGGCTGGCGGGCATGATGGCGCGGGGTAAGACGGCACGGCAGATCTCCGTCGCCCTGGCCAACAAGATGGCGCGCACCGCCTGGGCCATCCTCGCCAAGGGTGGCCTCTATCACGAACCGGCAGCACAGGCCGCCTGAGAAAGAGCGCGAGGAACAACCAGTTGCGAGGGCGATGAAAGCGTGATGGCGACCGGTCAATCCAAGGAACGGCAAAACCCAGCGTACGTCATGGCCGCCAAGGTCGTAAATCTGATCGGGAGCCGTTTCACGGATCACATCATGGCCAGCGGTCAGAGTGCCGCGCAAACAGGCCGGACACATGACTGCACCCGACCGGAGCGTCAGCGCGAAAAAATCTCCTTGCAACGCAGGGGCTGTCCACACATGACGCACGGCGCGACCAGCGGCCATTGAGGCCGCGGCCAAGCGCGCAAAAGGCGTGCGCCCGGCGAGGGGCAAACATAAACCTCTGGCGATTGACGTTCATGGGCTCCCTGCTAGTCTGTGCCCCGCACATGCAGGAACAGGGGCCACCATGAAATTCTTCATCGATACCGCCGAAGTCGCCGAGATCCGCGAGCTTGCCGCCACCGGTCTGGTGGACGGCGTCACCACCAATCCGTCGCTGATCGCCAAGTCGGGCCGCAAGATTCTCGACGTGATCGCCGAGATCTGCGACATCGTCCCCGGCCCCATTTCCGCCGAGGTGGCGGCCACCGATTTCGACACCATGCTGGCCGAGGGCCGCAAGCTGGCGGCATTGCGCCCCAACGTGGCGGTCAAGGTGCCGCTGACTCCGGCCGGGCTCAAGACCTGCAAGGTGCTGGCCGACGACGGTATCAGGGTCAACGTCACGCTGTGCTTCTCGGCCAATCAGGCCATCCTGGCCGCCAAGGCCGGCGCCGCCTTCATCTCGCCCTTCGTCGGGCGTCTGGACGATATCGGCCAGGACGGCATGGAGCTGATCGCCGACATCGTCGAAATCTACCGGGAATATCCGGCCTTCCGCACCGAGGTGCTGGCCGCCTCTATCCGCCATCCCATGCATGTGACCGAGGCGGCCCGTCTGGGCGCCCATGTGGTCACCATGCCGCCCGCCGTGCTGCGTCAGATGTACCAGCATCCGCTGACCGACAAGGGTCTGGCCGCCTTCATGTCCGACTGGG
Source organism: Magnetospirillum sp. ME-1 (assembly GCF_002105535.1). Classification (GTDB taxonomy): domain Bacteria; phylum Pseudomonadota; class Alphaproteobacteria; order Rhodospirillales; family Magnetospirillaceae; genus Phaeospirillum. Next base: position 1,129,101 of record NZ_CP015848.1, read on the forward strand.
CGAAGACCGGCCAGTCGATTCTCTGACCAGTTCGCGCACGGTGTCGCGGTCGAGGAAGGACCCGTTGCGGGTCACCTTGGCCGCGCCCCAGCGCACCGCCAGGGGCAGGGCCTGGGCCATGTCCAGCTTCAGCGCCAGGGCGTGGGCCATGCCGGCGGCGAAGGCGTCGCCCGCCCCGGTGGTATCCACCGCGTCCACGTCGGGAGCGGTGGCCCTGAGGCGCTGGCCTTCGATGCCGAACGCCTCGGCGCCTTCGGCCCCGTGGGTGACCACCACCCAGCGCAGCACGTCACCGGCCAGCCTTCGCCCCTCGGCCAGGGGATCGGCAAGAATCCGAGCGTCCAGATCCCCGTGCGAGCCCACCAGCACATGGACGGGCAAACGGCCTTCGCTCAGCGGCCGGAACTGGGCGACGATGGGGCACAGCCTGGCCTTGGTCCGCAGCAATTCCGCCATATCCTGGCCGTTGGAGCGCACATAGACGCAGTCGGCGTCCAGGCTGAGCAGGCGCTGGGGCGGGCGGGATTCGCGCGATCGGGTCAGGTTGACGATGGTGCGTTCGCCGTTGGGGGCGAGCAGCACCAGCGAGCGGGTGCTGGCCCCCGATATGCGGGTGACGGGGCCGATATCCACGCCGTGGCGCGACACTTCCGCCAGCAATTCATCGGCTAGGGGATCGGTCCCCACCGCGGCCACCAGCGACACCTCGTGTCCGGCATGGGCCAGGGCGATGGCGGTGTTGGCGCCCCCGCCGCCCAGGCGGGCGACCGGCGGCGCGCCCTGCAGGTGGCGTCCCTCCTGCAGGCGGTGGTCCAGATGGATGACGTCGTCGCGGGCAATGCTGCCCAGGACCACGATTCGGGACATCGCGGCCTCCTTGCCACTACCGACAGGATAGCTCCAAAGCCCCGGTGATGCCATGATCGCCGGCATGACCGATACCGATGCCAGACCCCGCCGATTTCCCTGGCGCCCCATTGCCTGGGGAACCGCGCTTCGCCACCGGGGCTACCGCCTGTTTTTCTGCGGCCAGGCGGTGTCGCTGATGGGGTCGTGGATGCAGATGGTGGCCCAGAGCTGGCTGGTCTACCGCCTGACCGGCTCGGCCGAGATGCTGGGGCTGGTGGCCTTTGTCGGGCAGATTCCCGTCTTCGTCTTCGGCCTGCTGGGCGGCACCCTGGCCGAGGGACGTTCGCGGCGCCGGCTGATCTTCGGCACCCAGGGCGCCTTCCTCCTTCAGGCGGCGGCCCTGGCCGCGCTGACCCTGAGCAATCGGGTCGAGGTCTGGCACGTCCTGGGCTTGGCGGTGCTGTTCGGACTGATCAATGCGGTCGACATTCCCGCCCGCCAGGCCTTCACCGTGGATCTGGTGGGCAAGGCGGATTTGGGCAACGCGGTGGCGCTGGACGCCGCCATCTTCAACGCGGCCCGGCTGGTGGCGCCGGCGGTGGCGGGCGCCCTGGTGGCCCAGGTGGGGGAGGGCTGGTGCTTCGCCATCAACGCCGCGAGCTTCCTGGGCGTGCTGGCCGCCCTGGCCCGCATGCCCGAACCCGATGGCGGGCCGGGAACGCCGGCGGGGGAAAGCATGCTGGTCCGGGCAAAGGCCGGCCTTGTCTTCGTGGCCGGGCATGGTCCCATCCTCGCCCTGATGGCCATGCTGGGCCTGTCGGGGCTGATGGGCATGTCGTTTTCGGTGCTGATGCCGGTTTTCGCCGACAAGGTGCTGGGCGGCGGGCCGGAGAGTCTGGGGCTGCTGATGAGCGGGGCGGGGGGCGGCGCCCTGCTGGCCTCGCTGGCGGTGGCCGGGCCGGCGGGCGGAGCGTCGCGGGGGCGGGTCGCCTGGGGCCTGTGCGCCTTCGGCGCCGCCCTGGTGGCCTTCGCCCTGTCCACCGTCCTGGTCCTGTCCATGGGGCTGCTGGCCCTGGCCGGCATGGCGCTGGTGGCCCACAACACCGCGTCGCAGACCCTGGTCCAGACCCTGGTGCCCGATTCCTTCCGGGCGCGGACCATGGCGCTCTACACCATGACCTTCATGGCGGCGACGCCGCTGGGTTCCCTGCTGGCGGGGTTTTTGTCGGAACGCATGGGGCCCCGGCCCACCGTGGCCCTGGGCGGTATCGCCTGCGTCCTGGGCGGCCTGGCCTATCGCCGCTGGGCGCCCTGATCGGCGAAGACCAGCGAGAATACCGCGCCGCCGCCGGAGCGCTCGCTCACCTCGACCCGACCGCCATGGGCCTGCATGATCTCGCGCACGATGGCCAGCCCCAGGCCCGATCCGCTCTTGCGCCGCTCGGCCCGCCAGAAGCGCTGGAAGATGCGTTCGCGCAGTTCGGGCGGGACGCCGGGGCCGCGATCCTCGACCCGCAGGGTGGCGGGGGCCTTGACCCGCACGGTGACGGTGGTGTCGGGCGGCGTATGGATCAGGGCGTTTTCCACCAGATTGCGCAGCGCGTTGAACACCGCTTCGCCGTTGGCGGCCACCCGGCAGCCTTCCGGGGCTTCGATCACCTCCACCAGACGGCGCTGCCTGAGCGCCATGGGCGCCAGAAAGGTGCAGACGTCCACGGCGATGGCGTTGAGGTCGGCCTGCTCGTCCATGGCGATGGTCAGCGCCTCGGCGCGGGCCACCGCCAGCAACTGGCTGACCAGCCGGGTCATGGAATCCACGTCGCGGGCCAGGGCGTCGCGGATGGCGGGGTCGGGCAGCGTCTCGATATGGGCGCGCAGTACCGCCAGCGGGGTGCGCAGCTCGTGGGCGGCGTCGGCGGTGAACTCGCGCTGGATGCGAAACCCCGCCTCGATGCGGTCGAGCGCGCTGTTGACGGCGTGGACCAGGGGCATGATCTCGCGCGGAACCTGGGCTTCCGGCAGGCGGATGTCGGTGGTGGCGGGACCGATGGCGGCGGCCTGCTCGGACAGGCGTTTCAGCGGCAGCAGCGAATTCCGGATGGTGATCAGGCTGACCACCAGCATGGCCAGCAGGAAGGGGGCGCCCAGCCAGCCGCCCTCCTCGGCGAAGCGCTCGATCAGCGAACGGGTCATGGCGTCGAAATCGCTGCCGCTTTCCTCCACCTGGATCAGCAGCTCGCCCGCCGGAGTGGTCAGCCTTACCGCCGCCCCGAACATCAGCACCGGCCCGGGGCCGTCGGGATTGCGGCGATAGAGGCGGGGGCCGTCGCCCATTTCGGGGGGCGGTCCCACCATTTCGCCGCCCTGGGCAAAGATGGTGCCGGTCCTGGCGTCGCGGACGGCGAAGCGCAGGCCACCCTCGGACTCGGCATAGGACGCCAGCTGGATCGGCGGCAGATCGACGACGATGCGCCCGTCGGGCAGCAGCAGCACCTGATTGCGGATCGAAACCGCCTGCTCGATCAGGTAGGTGTCGCGCATGATCTCGGTGACCGAGTGGTACTTCCACCACAGCCAGGAATAGGCCAGAACGATGGCGATCAGGGTGGTCAGCGACAGCCGGACGACGATGCGCCACAGAATGGCGGGCGGCTGGCGGATCAAGGGGCGCCGTCCACCAGCATGTAGCCGATGCCGCGCAGCGTATGGACGCTTACCGCCGCCCCCGATTGCTGCAGGCGCTTGCGCAGGCGCGACACCAGCACCTCGACCGAATTGGGGGTGACGTCGTCGTCGAAGCCGTAAAGCCCCTCTTCCAGCGAACGCTTGGACACCACCTTGCCCGAGCGGCGCAGCAGATGCTCGAGCATCTCCATTTCGCGCCGGGGCATGGCGATCAGCTGGCCATCCACCCGCACCTCGCGCCCGGCGGTGTCGAAGGTCAGATTGCCCAGACCCAGCTCCACCGACAGCGCCGCGCCAGGGCGGCGCAAAATGGCGCGCAACCGGGCGATCAGCTCCTCCATGGCGAAGGGCTTCAGCAGGTAGTCGTCGGCACCGGCGTTCAGGCCGGAAACCCGGTCGCTGACCCCGTCCCGGGCGGTCAGCACCATCATGGGGCAAGGCGCCGCCTTGGCGCGCTGGGCGCGGATGATCTCCAGCCCGTCGCCGTCGGGCAGGCCGAGATCGAGGATGGCCGCCTGGTAGGAGGCGGAATCGAAGGCGGCGGTCGCGTCGGCCACGGTGCCGAAGACGTCGGGAACGAAGCCGGCGCTCTTCAGCCCCGCCGAGATGAATTCGGCCAGACGGTCATTGTCCTCGACCAGAAGAATGCGCATGGGACGCTCCGCCTATTTGAGGACGTAGTAGATATCCGAGCCGTCGTCGCCCCGGATCCAGACCTGCACCAGGGTCTGGCGGGCATCGTACCACAACTCGCGGCGCAACCCGTCGTCCCATAGCCAGCGGGTGGTGGGCGTCGGCCTGCCGCGCACCGTGATGGTCTCCTCGCCCAGCCGCCGGACCGTCAAGGGGGTCGGGCTGCCGTCGCCGGGATCGAGCATCATGGTGTGATCGGGCGAGGGGGGGTACCACAGCGAGCCGGGAATCATCTCGGGATGGGTGGTGTGCGGCTTGCCGTCCACCGAAACCCGCAGGCGGCCCCCGGCCGATTCCGCCTTGACCGCGTGGCGCTCCCCATCGTCGTTGGTGACGTAGTCCAGCGATTTCAGCCGCCCGTTCTCCCACACCTCGACGCCTTGCTGTTCGTAGACGAAGAAGGGAATGAGCAGGAAACTCACCCGGATATCGGCCTCGACGCGGACCTCGAAGCCGCCCTTGCGCGGGCGGAAGGCATAGGTGTGGTAGCCGATGGTCCCGCCGTTGCGGGTGACCTCGAAGGCCAGAATCTGCTCGGCCGGATTCTGCCCGGACAGCGGTGCCAGGAAGGCGGGCGTGGCCGCCACGCCCGTGGCGGAAAAAAGCAGGACCAGGGCGGCCATGATGGGACGAAGAGTCCTCATGAGCGGCGGGTACCTCTGCTGCGACGGCCGGCCCCCGCTTGCATGCGGGGGCCGTACACGTCAAATCACGACATCAGGCGGTTCCACCAGCCCTTGCGCGGCGGCTTGGCCGGGGCCGGGGGCTCGGGCTCGGCCACCGGTTCCGCCGTCACGGCAGCCTCGGCCACGGGGGGCTCGGCCACGACCGGAGCCGGCTCCTCGACCGGCACCGGAGCCGGTTCGGGGGCGGCGGCGACCGTCTCCACGGCCACCTGTTCCTCGGCTGCCTTTTCCTCGGCGGCTGGGGCCTCGGCCTTCTTCTTGGCCGGGGCGCGCTTGCGCTTGGGCTTTTCGGCCGGAGCGGCGTCCTCGGCGGCGGTCTCGGGCTTGGCCTCGGTCTTCTTCTTGGCCGGGGCACGCTTGCGCTTGGGCTTCTCGGCGGGGGCTTCCGCCTCGGTGGCCGGGGCGGCTTCGGTGGCCGGAGCGGCTTCGGCGGGCGGGGCCGCCTCGACGGCAACGGTATCGGCGGCCGGTTCGCTGGTCACGGCCTCGGCCTCTTCGGCTCCGGCTTCGCCCTCGGCACCCTCGGCGCCCTCACCGTCGCCCTCGCCGTCACGGCGGCGGCGGCGGCGGCCGCCGCGGCGGCCACGGCGACGCTTGCGCGGCTGATCGTCGTCACCACCCTCGGTGCGGGAGCCTTCGCCCTCGCCCTCGGCCTCGCCGTCATCGTCACCGGCTTCCGCCTCGCCCTCGCCATGGGGCAGGTCCTCGGCGGGGGTGCCTTCACCCTCGGCCTGCTCGGGGCGGTCGTCGCCGGGCTTGCGGCGGCGGCGGCGGCGGCGGCGGCGCTTGCGGCCCTCGCCGTCCTCGCCCTTGTCGTCGTCGTTCCGCTCGTCGCGCGAGCGCTCGTCCCGGTTCCGGCCGGACCGCTCGGGCTGGGCTTCCTCGTCCTCGTCGTCCTCGTCCTCGTCCTCCTCCGGCTCGGCCTCGGCCGGCGGGCGGTGGGCGGCGTCATCCATGGAGATGGCGGTACGCGCCGGCTCGTCGGGGCGGAACTCGGCCTTGACCTTGTCCATGCGGAAGGCCGGCGGGATCAGGGTCTCGTCGCCCTCCAGGAAGACCTCGAATTCGTAGCGCTCCTCGATGGCGGCCAGCGCCGAGCGCTTCTGGTTGAGGATGTACAGCGCGATGGCCGGCTGCACATGCACGGTGACCTCGGACGAGCGGCGGCGGATGCCCTCCTCCTCGATGGCGCGCAGGATGTGCACGGCCGCCGATTCCACCGACCGCACCAGGCCGGTGCCGCCGCAATGGGGGCAGGGGCTGAAGGTGGTTTCCTGGAGAGAGGGGCGCAGGCGCTGGCGCGACAGTTCCAGCAAGCCGAAGGCGCTGATCTTGCCCACCTGGATGCGGGCGCGGTCGTTCTTCAGGGCTTCCTTGAGGCGACGCTCCACCGCATGGTTGTTGCGGTTCTCCTCCATGTCGATGAAGTCGATGACGATCAGGCCGGCCAGATCGCGCAGGCGCAGCTGGCGGGCCACCTCGTCGGCGGCCTCCATGTTGGTCTTCAGCGCCGTCTCCTCGATGTGGCGCTCCTTGGTGGCGCGGCCCGAGTTGACGTCGATGGCGACCAGAGCCTCGGTCTGGCTGATGACGATGTAGCCGCCCGACTTCAGCTGGACCACCGGCGAATGCATGGCGTCCAGTTGGGCTTCCACCTGATAGCGGTGGAACATGGGCATCACCGGGTCCTTGTAGGGCTGGACCTTCTTGGCATGCGACGGCGTCAGCATGCGCATGTAGTCCTTGGCCAGGCGGTAACCCTCGTCGCCGTCCACCAGCACTTCGTCGATGTCGCGGGAATAGAGGTCGCGGATCGAGCGCTTGATCAGGCTGGCCTCTTCATAGACCAAAGCCGGGGCGCTGGACTTCAGCGTCAGCTCGCGCACGCTGTCCCACATGCGCAGCAGGTATTCGTAGTCGCGCTTGATCTCGGTCTTGGAGCGCTCGGACCCGGCGGTGCGGATGATCACCGCCATGCCGTCGGGAATGTCCATCTCGTTGGCGATGGCCTTGAGACGGCGGCGGTCGGTGGCGGAGACGATCTTGCGCGACACCCCGCCGCCCCGCGCGGTATTGGGCATCAGCACGCAATAGCGGCCGGCCAGGGAGAGGTAGGTGGTGAGAGCGGCGCCCTTGTTGCCGCGCTCCTCCTTGACCACCTGCACCAGCATGATCTGGCGGCGCTTGATCACTTCCTGGATCTTGTAATTGCGCAGCAGGCGCGCCCGGCGGCGCTCGTTCTCGGCGTCGTCGTCGCCGCCCACGGTTTCCACGTGGCGCTTGCGCGGGGCGCGTTCGGCGGCTTCGCCGTTCTCGCCGTTCTCAGGCGTGGGGGCGTCCTCGACGGTGGTGCCGTCGGCCTGCTCGGCCACCGCCTCGGCGGCCAGATGGCCCTCGCCGATGGCGTCGGCCTCGTCGCGGTCGTTGGTGGCTTCGCGCATCACCTCGGCCCGCTGGGCGGCCAGCAGCGCCTGACGGTCGGCCACCGGAATCTGGAAGTAGTCGGGGTGGATTTCGCTGAAGGCCAGGAAGCCGTGGCGGTTGCCCCCGTACTCGACGAAAGCAGCCTGAAGCGAGGGTTCGACCCTCACCACCTTGGCCAGATAGATGTTACCCTTCAGCTGCCGCTTGGTGGATGTCTCAACATCCAGTTCTTCCAGGCGGGTTCCATTGACCACCACGACCCGGGTCTCTTCCGGGTGGGTGGCGTCGATCAACATACGCTTGACCATTAAGGCGATCTCTCCGTGGCGCCGCCCGCGACGATGCGCAGGGCACATGCGAGCGGCTGTCTGATCCAGCGAAGCCGGTGCGTAGGCACGGGCGATCTATCAGTTTGCCGCTGGAACCAGCGGCGCCTCGGAAAATGCCCGCGCATCCGATAGCGGACACGGGCCTCATTCGGGGGAAACCTGATCGCGGGCGGATCCGCCCGGCTTCGAATTCTAGGCTGGCGTCGCGGTCCGAGCCATGGCGCATCCCCGGGTTCGCAGTCATTGCGAACCATCGTGACGCCATCGTCCCATGAAGGACTGTCGGATCTTGCGAGCTCATGGGCAGTCAAAATAGCCGGGCTCCGCCCATTCGACAACGATCTTGTTGCGGCCGGTCGGACCAGGTGGTCGATTTCGCCGAAGAGTCTGGTGAATCAAAGCGTTTTGGGTTGAGCTTGAGTCCGCGTCTGCGCTATAGCTGTGCTGGTGATTCACCAATCGGCCCGTGACCATGAGGCAGATGAGGACCAGACCGCTTTTCCTGTCGGTTTTGACGACCCTGGCGTTGCTGTGGGGGATGTCCGGCGCGCCGGACGGCCTGGCGGCGACGGCCACGGGCGCGCGGCTGGGCATCCACGGCGAGGGCGTCACCCGTTTCGTCCTCGACCTGTCGGATCAGGTGGGGTTCAAGGTCACGCCGCTGGCCGATCCCTACCGCATCGCCATCGAGCTGACCGGCACCGATTACGCCGGGCCGGGCGGCATTGCCAAGCCCTGGGGCGCGGTCAACGCCATGCGCCTGGACGGCGGGCGGATCGTCCTGGATCTCAGGAAGCCCGCTCTGGTCAAGAACGCCTTCATCATTCCGCCCCGTGACGGGCTGGGCCACCGCCTGGTGGTCGATCTGTCGGAAACCACCCACGCGGCCTTCGTGGCCGCCGCCGGAAGCGCCAAGGCGCCGGTGCTGAAGGCCCCCGCCGCCGCCAAGGCCGCGCCGCCGCCCGCTCCGCCCGCGCCCAAGCCGGTCGAGGAGTTCCATCTGCCCGAGGCCGTCGCCCCCGCCGAGGCGTCCCGTCCCGTCACCGCGCCCGCCGCCGTCGCCAACCGCATCGTGGTCACCAGCCCCAACGCGCCGGCCGATTCCCTGCCGCCCGAGCCGGTGACCGCCGCGCCCTCCGTCCCGGCTCCGGCGGTTCAGGCTCCGGTCACTCTCATTCCGCCACCCATGCCGGTGGAACGTCCCCAGGTCGCCGAGGCCAAGGTCGCCGAGGCCAAGGTTACCGAGGCCAAGGCCGCCGACAAGGCGGGGCGTCCCATGCTGTCGGCCCCCATGCCGCCGCCGCCCGAGCGTCCGGCTCCGCCCCAGCCCGTCGTCGCCCCCCAGCCGGCCCCGCAACCGGCGCCGGTGCAGCAGGCGGTACAGTCTGTGCCCCAGCCCTCGGCTCCCGCCACGGAAAGCGTCGCCAAGGCCAAGGACGGCGTGCCGGTGATCGTCATCGACCCCGGCCATGGCGGCGTCGATCCCGGCGCCACCGGCGTGTCGGGCACCTATGAAAAGCACATCACGCTGGCCATGGCCCGCGAGCTGAAGACCATGCTCGAGCGCAACGGACGCTACCGCGTGCATCTGACGCGCGACCGCGACGTGTTCATCCGCCTGCGCGAGCGCATCGCCATCGCCCGGGCCCAGGGCGCCGATCTGTTCATCTCGCTGCATGCCGACGCGGTGCAGAACCCGCAGATCAGGGGCCTGTCGGTCTACACTCTGTCGCGCAACGCTTCCGACGCCGAGGCGCAGGCTCTGGCGGAAAAGGAAAACAAGGCCGACCTCATCGCCGGCATCGATCTGACCCACGAATCCGCCGACGTGGCCAACATCCTGATCGATCTGGCCCAGCGCGAGACCATGAACCGTTCGGCCGGTTTCGCCGCCGAACTGGTGGACGAGGTGGGCCAGGAGATGGACCTTCTGGGCAACACCCACCGTTTCGCCGGTTTCGCCGTGCTGAAGGCCCCCGACGTGCCGGCGGTGCTGGTGGAGATGGGCTACCTGTCCAACGAGGCGGAGGAGCGGATGCTGCGCCAGCCGCAGTACCGGGCCCGCCTGGCCAAGTCCGTCGCCAAGGCGGTGGAGCGCTTCTTCCCGCCCAACCTCAAGGCGAAGCGGCCCTAGGGACCATGTGTCATTCCGACGACCAGCGGGAGGAGGAATCTCATTTCTGGACCGGCGGGTCGGGAAGGGCACAGCCTGGGCAGGCCGAGATCCCTCGGCTGCGCTCGGGATGACGGATTTCTTTGAGATGAGGCGTCTTTTCGCCCTGGCCGTCTTTATCCTTGCCGTTTCGGCGTTCCCCGCCCACGCCGAACCCAAGCCAACGGTCCCTTGCCTGACCTGCCCCCGGCCGGTGCCGGCCTGCTGGATGGTGGTCTATCGCTGGACCGACTACAACCTGCGCTCGGGCCCGGGCAACCATATGGTCATCACCGCCGGCGCGCCGCCCACCCGGCCCGAACTGGCCCAGGCCTCCGAGGATATCCTGCGTGGCATGCCCAAGGGGATGAAGACCGCCCTGGTGGGCACCAGCCGCATCGACTGCCCGGATTCCATCAAGGCGGCCTCGCGCAAGCCGTGACCATGCCCCCCCCCTGCTCATATGACAGTGGACAGGCGCGTCCATCGCCTGCATCTTCCCCGCACTTGACGCCGGAGGCCGCAAGGCGGTACCACCGGGCCTGACCCTAGAGGCACCCGATCCCATGTTCCGCTTCCTGCTCGGACTGTTCAGCCTGTTGATCCTGCTGGCCATCGTGGGGGCCGGCGGCGCGCTGTTCGTGTTCTGGCATTACGGACGGGGCCTGCCCGACTACCATCAGCTGGCCCATTACGAGCCGCCCATCACCACCCGCGTCTATGGCGGCGACGGCCGTCTGGTGGCCGAATACGCGGTGGAGAAGCGGGTCTTCGTGCCGCTGCCGGTGATTCCCCAGCTGGTCAAGGACGCCTTCCTGTCGGCCGAGGACAAGAATTTCTATTCCCATGCCGGCATCGACCCGGTGGGTATCGCGCGCGCCATCGTCGTCAACCTGAAGAACCGGGGCAAGGGCGCCGACCGGCGGCCTGTGGGCGCTTCGACCATTACCCAGCAGGTGGCCAAGAACTTCCTCTTGACCAACGAGGTGTCCATCGAGCGCAAGGTCAAGGAAGCCATCCTGGCGCTGCGCATCGAGCGGACCTTCTCCAAGGACCACATCCTCGAGCTCTACCTCAACGAGATCTATCTGGGCAGCGGCGCCTATGGCGTGGCGGCGGCCGCGCTGAACTATTTCGACAAGGGCCTGGACGAGCTGAACGTGGCCGAGGCCGCCTATCTGGCCGCCCTGCCCAAGGCCCCCAACAACTACAACCCCCATCGCCATCCCCAGGCCGCCAAGGAGCGCCGGGACTGGGTGATCGGGCGCCTGTTCGAAGACGGCAAGATCACCCAGACCGAGTACCAGACCTTCGTGGCCATGCCGCTGGAGGTCCGCACCCGCAAGGAGATGCAGGCCACCCAGGGCGGTGATTACTTCGCCGAGGACATCCGCCGCGAGCTGCAGGCGAAATACGGCGAATCGGCGTTGTGGAAGGGCGGTCTGGTGGTGCGCGCCTCCATGGACGCCAGGCTGCAGGCGGTGGGTTCCAGGGTGCTGCGCCAGGGACTGGCCGCCTATGACCGCCGCCACGGCTGGCGCGGTCCCGTCACCCGCATTCCCGCCGCCGCCGGCTGGGGGCCGCTGCTGGCCGCCGTGCCGCGTCCCGGCGGCGCCGACGAGGCGTGGCAGACCGCCGTGGTGCTGGCGCTGAACGATCACGAGGCCACCCTGGGCCTGGTGGGCGGCAAGGTGGGCCGGGTGCCCTTCGCCGAGATGAAGTGGGCGCGCCCCGCCCTGGAAAAGTCCACCATGGGCCCGTTCCCCCGCCGCCCGGCCGACGTGGTCGCCCTGGGCGACGTCATCCTGGTGGAGCCGGTGGCCAAGGGCGAGGACGGCAAGCCCTATGCCGCCAATTCCTTCTCGCTTCGCCAGATTCCCAAGGTGGAAGGCGCCCTGGTGGCCATCGACCCCCATACGGGCCGCGTCATGGCCATGGTGGGCGGCTGGTCCTATGGCAAGAGCCAGTTCAACCGCGCCTCCCAGGCGCTGCGCCAGCCGGGATCGGCCTTCAAGCCGTTTATCTACCTGACGGCGCTGGAAAGCGGCTACACGCCGTCCTCGCTGGTGCTCGACGCCCCCATCGCCCTGCCCCAGGGGCCGGGCCTGCCGCTGTGGCGGCCCAAGAACTACAACGACGACTATCTGGGGCCGACCACGCTGCGCGTCGGCATCGAGAAGTCGCGCAACCTGATGACCGTGCGTCTGGCCCAGGCCGTCGGCATGGAGAAGATCGCCGATTACTCCAACCGCTTCGGCATCTACGACAACCTGCCGCGCCAGCTGTCCATGGCGCTGGGGGCCGGCGAGACCACGCCGCTGAAGCTGACGGCGGCCTACGCCATGCTGGTCAACGGCGGCAAGCGCGTGCGCCCCACCCTGATCGACCGCATTCAGGACCGCAACGGCAAGACCATCTTCAGCCACGACCTGCGCTTCTGCGACGGCTGCTCGGCGGGCCGCTTCACCGGTCAGGACATGCCGGTTCTGCCCGACATCCGCGAGCAGATGGTCGATCCCGTCTCCGCCTACCAGATGGTCAGCATCATGGAAGGCGTGGTCCAGCGCGGCACCGGCACCTCCATCAAGGCGGTGGGCAAGCCCCTGGCGGGCAAGACCGGCACCTCCAACGATTCCAACGACGTGTGGTTCGTGGGCTTCTCACCCGATCTGGCGGTGGGCGTGTTCGTCGGCTTCGACGATCCCGCCACCCTGGGACCGAAGGAAACCGGCGGCTCCATCGCCGCGCCCATCTTCCGCGACTTCATGATGGAGGCGCTGAAGGACAAGCCGCCGACGCCGTTCCGCGTGCCGCCCGGCGTGCGGCTGGTGCGCGTCAACGCCTCTACCGGAAAGCCCGCCATGCCCGGCGACCCCAAGGCCATCTACGAGGCGTTCAAGGGCTCGGACCGCATGCCCGGCGACGAGGAGGACGTGCTGGAAGGCTCGGGCGGCGTCGATGCCGGCTTCAGCTTCGCCCCCTTCCTGGGAGCGGAGGAGGGCGGAACCTCGGGCAACGTTCAGCTGACGCCCCCGCCCGGCGTTGCCCCGGCCCCCGACGCCGGCACTCCGGCCATGCCGCCGGTCCCCCAGGCCCCGGCGGCCGGACCCGCGCCCTCGGCGGGCGGGTTGTATTAGAGCGCCTTCGCAGGAAGGAAGAGGAGCGGCCTGATGCTTGTGCCGATGACGGCTATTGCGTCGGTCTGCTTCCCACCAGGAAGGCGCTCAACTCCTCAATTCTGTCCTGGTTTATCCAGTTCTCGACGGCGTCCCGGCGAAAGTGCGGGTCCACCTGAGATGCAAAGGCAATCCAGGCATCTCGGTATTCGATCCATGCCGCTTGGGTTACTTTGATGCCCTTTTGGTCGATGGTTCCGAATTTCCTGGCAAATGTTTCTGCCGGAACCCGCATCACGGCGCGATAGACCGCATTCAGGTGTGAATTGGTCGGGCCTGCTTTTTCGGCTCCGTGATAAGGCGGGCTACCATCAGCCATGGCGTTGAGTTCCTCCAGGAAGGTCTCGCGCGCCCATGTATCTGCGGCCCGATAATCGTAATGGCGGAGCGTGCCGCTGTAATCCACCTCATTGCCGACCTGGGTGGTGATGAATTCTTCCGTCGCCGCGCTGAGTCGGGTGAAGGCCTTGGCGGCAGCAGGGGGAGGCCAGCGCCGCGCCAGATTGTCCAGCGCAGCATTCCTGGTGATACCCTCGATTCGATGGGTATGAATGGCGCACCAGTCGTTGGACGTGTCATTCGGACCGCTGTCGCACCAGCTGTAATTGCTTCCGCTCCACTGACTCATCTGGCGTGTATAGAGGTCTTCCACATGTGGGCCGGGATAGCGGCAGGCAAGGCTGATGGCGACATCCATGCGGCGCTCTCCACCAAGGCCGTTGGCGTAGAGCAGGATCAGGACCGCGGCCCCTTCATACGAAGCCCCGTCTTGGCGATAGCGCGCCATTGCGCAGATTCGGGCCGCGTGGGGATTCGGAGGGGAACCGAGGCCGAAATACAGAGCTTCTGAATCACAAGTCTTAAGCGTGCCCAGATCATTAGGGTCGGGGATATCCTCGGCCGGTAGCTGGATGGCTTCAAAGCGTGCGCAGAGTTCCTCCCGCGGAGGAATTGGGGCCGCAATGACCGGGAGTGTCGCGAGAAGTGTCGCAAGGATTACGAACGGCCTCATGGATGATCGCCCTCTAATTGGGGAAAACCATCATGCGGCCGCTGTTATTGTCTGTCTATAACGCCCAGGGAATGGAGCCTTAGCCCCGCGCGTCGCTCACCACCTTGACGATCTTTTCCTTGAGCGCCGGGGGCAGGACCGGCTTGGCCAGGAAGGCGTTGACGTTCAGCTCCTTGGCGCGGCCCACGGTGGCGGCGTCGGTGTGGGCGGTCAGCATCACCACCGGCAGATCGCGGCCGAAGGGCAGGGCGCGCAGCATCTTGACGAAACCGAAGCCGTCCATGGGGCGCATCTGGACGTCGCAGATCACCACGTCGGGGCGTTCGCGTTCGGCGGCTTCCAGGCCGGAATTGCCGTCATGGGCCTCGACCACCTGGCCGATTCCCACCTGCTGCAGCATCTTCTTGACGATGGTTCTGACGAATTCCTGGTCGTCGATGACCAGAACCTTCAGCGCACCAAGATCAACGGCAGCGGGCATCTGTCTGTTCCCCTGGAAATGACATTCTCACCGGTTCGTTGAAGGCTATCAGAAGCCGGTGAGAATGCCAAAGGCGGAAGCTGCGTATCAGGACTCAGGCGGCCGAGGTCTTGGTCTTGGCGCTGTTGGCGGCGTCGCGGCCGGCCGAGAACGCCTTCTGGTTGACCTCGACCATGGCGGGCTTCCTTTCACGGAAGCGGCCGACGATCTGTTCCTCCAGCTCGGCGGCCGGGAAGGGCAGGTAGTCGGCGATGGCGCCCAGCATGATGGTATTGACCAGACGCAGGTCGCCCAACTCGCGGGCGATGGCGCCGGCGTCGAAGTCGTAGACGGTGACGCCCGCCGCCCGCATCTGGGCCACCGGATCGTCGGGGTACTTGAACAGGCCGGCCGAGACCACCGGGGGCACCAGGCGGATGGTGTTGACCATGGCCACGCCGCCGGGACGCAGCATGTCCGCCCAGCGCGAGCCCTCGGCCACCTCGAAGGCGACCAGGATGTCGGCGGTGCCGGGCGTGATGACCGGCGACCAGACGCGACGACCGAAGCGGACGTGGCTGGTGACCACGCCGCCGCGCTGGGCCATGCCCGCCACTTCCGACTTCTTGCAATCCAGGCCGCGCGCCATGGCCGCCTGGGAGAGGATCTCGGCGGCGGTCATCACGCCCTGGCCGCCGGTGCCGCACACCAGGATATTGGTGATCACATCGCTCATGATGTCTTCCCTCACTCGGCCGCCTGGGCGGGCTTGGCCTTGACGATGGCGTTGGGGCCGCACGATTCCACGCACATGTGGCAGCCGGTGCACATGGCGGTGTCGATGGTGGTGAACTTCAGCTCGTTGACCTTGCCGTCGGCGCGGGTCTTGGTCTCGGAACGCTTCACCGTGATGGCGGGGCAGCCGACATTGATGCAGTTGCCGCAGCCGGTGCAGTCGTCGTCCACCACCTTGTAGGGTTCGATCTTGGTGTAGAACTCGGACAGCACGCAGGGACGGTCGGTGATGATCACCGAGGGTTCCGGGATGGCGGTTTCCTGCTTGATGGTCTTGAACACCACCGGCAGCTGGTAGGGGTCGATCTTCTTGATGCGCTCGGGCTTGACGCCCAGCGCCTCGACCAGCTTGACGAAGTCGACGCGCGGCGTGTCGTCGCCCTTCAGCCCCTTGCCGGTGCCGGCATGGTTCTGGCCGCCGGTCATGCCGGTGGTGCGGTTGTCCAGAATCAGGGTGGTGACGTTGCCCCGGTTATAGACGATGTCCAGCATGCCCTGCATGCCCATGTGCAGGAAGGTGGAGTCGCCGATCACCGCGACCACGGCCTTGTCCTTGGTCTCTTCCGAGCGGGCCTTGTCCATGCCGAGCGCGATGCCCATGGAGGCGCCCATGGAGATGGTGGTGTCCAGCGCGTTCCAGGGATGGCCGGCGCCCAGGGTGTAGCAGCCGATATCGCCCGAGATCTGGACGTTCTTCCTCATGCGGGCCAGCGAGTAGTAGACGCCCATATGGGGACAGGCGGCGCACATGGTCGGCGGCCGGGGGAAGGGATCGAACTTGGGGTAGGTGGTGGTGGGCGGCACCGGCTCGCCCAGGAAGGTCTTGATGGCCGGGATCAGCACGTTGGGGGTGAGCTCGCCCAGACGGGGCAGCAGGTCCTTGCCGTGGATCTTCAGCATGCCGGCGGCCTTGAGCTCCTGTTCCATCAGGGGCTCGGTCTCCTCGACCACCACCAGATGCTCGACCTGGGACGCCAGCTTCTCCACCAGCGCCACCGGCACCGGATAGGTGAAGCCCAGCTTCAGGACGGGAGCGTCGGGGAAGCACTCGCGCACATGCATGTAGGCGGGGCCCGAGGTGACGAAGCCGATGCGCTTGTCCGCGCCGTCCTCGAACACGTTCAGGGGGGAGGACTCGGCCAGCGCCTGCAGCTTGCCCTCGCGGGCGATCTGGGCGGGCAGCAGGCCCTTGGCGTTGGCCGGCGTCATCACCCAGCGCCGCGCGTCGGACTTGAAGCCGCCGATGGCGGTGTTCACCTTCTCGCCCACCTGCACCACCGCCTTGACGTGGCAGACGCGGGTGGTCAGGCGCAGGATGACGGGGGTGTTGTAGGCCTCCGACAGCTCGAAGGCGTACTTGGCCATCTCGTAGGCTTCCTGCGAGTCGGCGGGCTCGAGCACCGGCACATGGGCGAAGCGGCCCCAGAAGCGCGAGTCCTGCTCGTTCTGGGAGGAGCTCATGCCCACGTCGTCGGCCACCGCGATCACCAGGCCGCCGATCACGCCGGCCACGGTGACGGTCATGAAGGCGTCGGAGGCCACGTTCAGGCCCACATGCTTCATGGCGCAGAACGAGCGGGCGCCCGACATGGAGCCGCCGATGGCCACCTCCATGGCGACCTTCTCGTTCACCGACCATTCGGCGTAGAGGTCGGGATAGAGCGACAGGCTCTCCAGAATCTCGGTCGAGGGGGTGCCGGGATAGGCGGCGGCCACCTTGGCGCCGGCCTCCCACACGCCCCGGGCGATGGCGTCGTTACCCGACAACAACAGCCGCGACTGCGGCTTGGCCTGAACGGCTGCGGACATGAACAAGCTCCTCACGCTCTCCGGTATCATCCGCCAGCGCGGGGGCTTCGCCTCTCTTTGCCGCGGAACGGGGCGGAGACTAGCATCCTCGGGGGCTTCACCGGAAGAAGAATGCGCATTCAGCCTACGCCAATGCGTTACGATGCGATACGAACAATAAGAATGTGCGTATCAGTTCCAGCGCCCGTCGGTGGTGAGACGCTCCAGCTGCTCGACGGCGATGGCATGGACGGCGCGGGCCGCGATGGACAGCGGCCGGTCGGATGCGTGGGCCAGCGAGATGATCCGCTCGATTTCTGGCGCGATGATGGGCACCGCGTCCAGGTTGGCGGCTTCGGGCCCGAAGCGGGCATAGCGTTCCGACAGCACGGTGTAGCCGGCTCCGGCCGCCACCAGGGACTTGATCTGCTCCAGCGCGTCGATCTCGATCACCACCCGCGGCTCGGCGTCGAGGATGCGGGCGGCGCGCTCCACTTCGGCCCGCACCCCGTGGGGGCGGCCGGGCAGGATGAGGGGCAGCATCAGGGCGGTGGTCAGGTCGATGCTCTGGCGGTCCTTCAGCAGACGGTCCCCCTTGGGGCCCACCAGGGCCAGGCGTTCGCGGGCGATGAAGCGGGTGGCCAGTCCGCTGGGATGCTCGGAGCCGAACACCAGCGCCATGTCCACCGATCCCGACAGCACCCATTCCAGCATGTGGCCCGACAGCCCCTCCACCACCCTGAGATGGACGGAAGGGTGGCGGCGGCGCACGGCCAGGGCCAGGGGCACGGTCAGCACGGGGCCCAGCGAGGTGGGGATGCCGATCACCGCCGGTCCGGCGGGGGCGGCTTCCAGGCCCCGGATCTCGTCCTTCAGGCTGGCCATGCGCTCGACCAGCACGCCGGCCCGCACCGCCAGGCGCAGGCCGCTTTCGGTGGGCACCACGCCGCGCGCCGTGCGATGCACCAGCGGGCAGCCGAACTCCTCCTCCAGCTTCTTGAGGTGCAGGGACAGGGCCGGCTGGGCAACGCGCAGCGCCTCGGCCGCCTTGGACAGCGAGCCGTGCTCGACGATGCCTAGGAAATAGCGGAGCTGACGGATATCCATGGCGGTTCATTTCCGATTGGACGCCCCCAACACCTCCATCGTCACCCCCGGACTTGATCCGGGGGTCCATGGTGCGCCTGGCTTGGGGTCTGCCGCGTGGATGGCCGGGTCAAGCCCGGCCATGACGCCTGAAGCGAGGCGTAAGCCGAACTGAATTCGGCCCATAATGATCCGTTATAGCCACCATACAAAATATATTTTTCCCATGATGGCTCGAATGGGGCATGGTGCCTGAAGTGCCATTCATCATGTGGGAGACGCATTGTGCAGCAGTTCAAGTGGGACGACCCCTTCCTCCTGGAAGACCAGCTTTCCGAAGACGAGAAGCTGATCCGCGATTCGGCGCACGCCTATTGCCAGGAGAAGCTCCAGCCCCGCGTGATGAAGGCGTTCCGCGACGAGACCTTCGACCGCGAGATCATGAACGAGATGGGCGAGATGGGCCTGCTTGGCCCCACCATCCCCGAGGAATTCGGCGGCCCCGGCGTCAACCACGTGGCCTACGGCCTGATTTCCCGCGAAGTGGAGCGGGTGGATTCCGGCTACCGTTCGGCCATGAGCGTGCAGTCGTCGCTGGTGATGCATCCCATCTTCAGCTACGGCACCGAAGAGCAGAAGAAGAAGTACCTGCCCCGCCTGGCCACCGGCGAGATCGTCGGCTGCTTCGGCCTGACCGAGCCCGACGCCGGTTCCGATCCGGGCGGCATGCGCACCCGGGCCAAGAAGGTGGACGGCGGCTATCTGCTGACCGGCTCCAAGATGTGGATCACCAATTCGCCCATCTCGGACATCGCCATCGTCTGGGCCAAGTCCGACGCCCATGACGGCAAGATCAAGGGCTTCATCGTCGAGAAGGGCACCAAGGGCTTCACCACGCCCAAGATCGAGGGCAAGCTCTCCCTTCGCGCCTCCATCACCGGCGAGATCGTGCTGGACGAGGCCTTCGTCCCCGACGAGGCGCTGATGCCGAATGCCTCGGGCCTGGGTGGTCCGTTCGGCTGCCTCAACAAGGCCCGCTACGGCATCGCCTGGGGCGTCATCGGCGCCGCCGAGTTCTGCTGGCACGCGGCCCGCCAGTACATGCTGGACCGCAAGCAGTTCGGCCGTCCGCTGGCCGCCAACCAGATCCCCCAGCTGAAGCTGGCCAACATGATGACCGAGATCACGCTGGGCCTGCAGGCCTGCGTGCGGGTGGGGCGCATGATGGACGAGGGCACCTGGGCTCCCGAGGCCGTGTCGCTGATCAAGCGCAACAATTGCGGCAAGGCGCTCGACATCGCCCGCATGGCCCGCGACATGCACGGCGGCAACGGCATCTCGGAAGAGTTCCACGTCATCCGCCACATGGTGAACCTGGAGACCGTGAACACCTACGAGGGTGCCCACGACGTCCATGCCCTGATCCTGGGCCGCGCCCAGACGGGCATCCAGGCGTTCAGCTAAGGGCTTGTCATCCTGACGACCGAAGGGAGGAAGGATCTTTCAGCCTGAGGCGAAAGCCGATGATGCCTGAAAGACCCTTCACCTTCGGTTCAGGGTGACACCAGTAGAGGATAGGAAATCGATGAAAGTCCTGGTCGCGATCAAGCGGGTGATCGACTACAACGTCAAGATTCGCGTGAAGTCGGATGGTTCTGGGGTCGAGACCCAGAACGTGAAGTTCTCCATGAATCCGTTCGACGAGATCGCGGTGGAAGAGGCGGTTCGCCTCAAGGAAGCCGGCAAGGCCACCGAAGTTGTGGTGGTCTCCATCGGCCCGGCGGCGGCGTCGGAGACGCTGCGCACCGCGCTGGCCATGGGCGCCGATCGCGGCATCCTGGTGCAGACGGACGACGAGGTGCAGCCCCTGGGCGTCGCCAAGGCCCTGAAGGCCCTGGTGGAGAAGGAGGCCCCCGGCCTGATCATCCTGGGCAAGCAGGCCATCGACGACGATTCCAACCAGACCGGCCAGATGCTGGCCGCGCTGCTGGGCCGCCCCCAGGGCACCTTCGCCAGCAAGGTGGAGATCGGCTCGGATGCGGTCACCGTGACCCGCGAGATCGACGGCGGCCTGGAGACGGTGAGCCTCAAGCTGCCGGCGGTGGTGACCACCGACCTGCGCCTGAACGAGCCGCGCTACGCCTCGCTGCCCAACATCATGAAGGCCAAGAAGAAGCCCATCGACACGGTTTCGCCGGCCGATCTGGGCGTCGACATCGCCCCGCGCCTGGTCACCCTTTCGGTGGCCGAGCCGCCCAAGCGTTCCGCCGGCATCAAGGTGGCCGACGTGGCCGCCCTGGTGGACAAGCTCAAGAACGAAGCGAAGGTGATCTGATCATGACCGTTCTCGTCATTGCCGAGCACGAGGGCGGCGCTCTCAAATCCGCCACGCTGAACACCGTTACCGCCGCCACCAGGATCGGCGGCGACGTCCATGTGCTGGTCGCCGGTGCGGGCATCGGCGCGGTGGCCGAGGCCGCCGCCAAGGTGGCGGGCGTGGCCAAGGTGCTGAGCGCCGATGCCGCCCTTTACGCGCATTCCCTGGCCGAGCCCCTGGCCGCCCTGGTGGTCAGCCTCGCCGGCGGTTATTCCCACATCCTGGCGCCCGCCACCACGGGGGGCAAGAACGTGGCGCCCCGCGTCGCGGCGCTCTTGGACGTGGCCCAGATCTCCGAGATCACCGCGGTAGTGTCGGCCGACACCTTCGTGCGGCCCATCTATGCCGGCAACGCCCTGGCCACCGTGCAGTCCAAGGATGCCGTCAAGGTGATCACCGTGCGCGGCACCGGCTTCGAGGCGGCCAAGGCCGAAGGCGGCTCCGCTTCGGTGGAAACCGTGGCGGCCGCCGCCGACCCGGCCCTGTCGGCTTACGTGGGCAGCCAGCTGTCCAAGTCCGAGCGCCCCGAGCTGACCTCGGCGCGCATCATCATCTCGGGCGGTCGCGGCATGCAGTCGGGCGACAACTTCCACCTGCTGGAAGCGGTGGCCGATAAGCTGGGCGCCGCCGTGGGGGCATCCCGCGCCGCCGTGGACGCCGGCTTCGTGCCCAACGACTTCCAGGTGGGCCAGACCGGCAAGATCGTCGCCCCCGACCTCTACATCGCCGTCGGCATCTCGGGCGCCATCCAGCACCTGGCCGGCATGAAGGATTCCAAGGTCATCGTCGCCATCAACAAGGACGAAGAGGCCCCCATCTTCCAGGTCGCCGATTACGGCCTGGTCGCGGATCTCTTCAAGGTGTTGCCTGAATTCACCGCGGCCCTCCAGTCTCCCTGAGGCCGCAACCTGGCGGGGGCGGGCCCGGCACAGGCCCGCCCCCGCATTTTATTGATCATTTCTGCCCCTCAATCGCCGGGCGGGTCGCCTTCACGACCCTTGGCTTTCGCGCCATAAGGCGCGCGGCCATCGGGATATATCCCGATCCCCCGGAGGGAGGGGCCTAGCCAAGTCTCGATAAGACTTGGCGTGACGTGTGTTGACACCGTCCCCCTGATCCCCTTCTCTATAGCTCTATGGATTGGGTGTGGTGATGCTGTCGAGCAAGGCGAAATACGGCCTGAAGGCCATGGTCCATCTGGCCCGTCACGAGGGCCTGGGGCCGGTGCTGATCGCCGACATCGCCGCCTCGGAACGAATCCCCAAGAAATTCCTCGACGCCATTCTTCTGGAGATGAAGAACCAGGGGCTGCTGTCGTCGAAGAAGGGCAAGGGCGGCGGCTATGTCCTGGCCCGGCCGGCGGCGCGCATCATGGTCGGCGACATCGTGCGGGTGCTGGACGGGCCATTGGCGCCGGTGCCCTGTGTGTCGCGCTCGGCCTATCGTCGCTGCGAGGATTGCGCCGACGAGACGGCCTGCGCCATCCGCGCCGTGATGCAGGACGTGCGCGACGCCATCGCCGCCATTCTGGACAACACCACCCTGGCCGACATGTCCAACCGGCGCGGCAAGCCGGAATCGGTCATGATGTATGATATCTGACGCCGGCGTGAGGTTCAGCCCCCGCCGCCGAACCATTTCTGGTGCAGCTCCAGGAAGGTGCCGTCCTCGCGGATCTGCAGCAATTGCTCGTTGACCCGCTTGCGCAGCTGGCTGCCCTGGGGGAACAGAATGCCGTACTTTTCCTGGCGGAAGTCGGCACCGGCGATGCGGACCTTGCCGCGCCCGTGCTTGCCCACATAGTGCTGCAGGATCGGGCTGTCGTAGACCACGGCCATTTCCGACTTGGCCAGCAGCGCCTTGATGGCGTCGTTCACGTTGGGATAGGCCGAAACCTCGATGCCCATGGATTGCAGGTACTTGGCGGCCGAGCTGCCTTCCACCGAGGCCACCTTCTTGCCCACCAGGTCGTTGGGGCTGGAGATGCCGGTCTTCAGCTGCTGCACCGTCATGGTCGAGGTGGCGAAGGCGGTGAAATAGGCGACGAAGACCAGGCCGGCATAGATCCACATGACGGCGATGGCGCGGCTCAGCGGCCGCTTGGGCATGCCCTCGGCCTGTCCGCCCATCAGGGTGGCGACCCAGAAGGCGGCCTGGAAGATGCCGGGAAAGTACGGCCGCGCCATGTCGATGTCCGGTTCGCGGCGATGGCGCTCGCTCAGCCAGACCAGATGGGCGGCGATGACGATCAGCGCCACGCCGATGCCCAGGGCCGGCAGAAGCTGGGCCGACCAGGCGATCACCAGATCCAGCAATCCCATTTCGCCCGCCCCCTCG
Source organism: Magnetospirillum sp. ME-1 (assembly GCF_002105535.1). Taxonomy (GTDB): domain Bacteria; phylum Pseudomonadota; class Alphaproteobacteria; order Rhodospirillales; family Magnetospirillaceae; genus Phaeospirillum. The sequence goes on from NZ_CP015848.1 coordinate 1,151,950, forward strand.
GGCACCAGGATGGCCAGGCCGGAATCGAAGATGGGATGGGAGAAATCGAAGCGCGCCTCGCGCTGGGCGGTAATGGAGATGGCGGCGATGGCCAGGTCGTCCTGGCCGTTTTCCACCGACCCCAGCAGTTCCGGCAGGGTGGGGCGGACGTCGTACTGGGTGACGATACCCATGCGCTCGGCGATGCGCTCCCACAATTCGATGCTGAAGCCGGTCAGCTTGCCGTTCTCGCGCAGGACGAAGGGTTCGAGCACCCGGGTGGACACGCGGATGGTCTGTCCCCTTTCACCCGTCGGCGAAGCGCCGTCGGTCTGGGCGAGCGCGGGGAAGGCCGCCAGGACGAGCAGCAGCAGCGCCAGGAGGGCGAAAGGCCGGACCGGGGTCATGGTGCCGGAGGCCGTCAGGAGGCTTTGAGGTTCAGATTGGTGAATTGGGCCATGCCGGGCGGCAGGCTGGTCGCCCTGTTCCGGATATGGTCGAGCAGCGCCATCTCCAGATCGTCGATCACCGAATCCTTGAGCAGGCTGTTCTGCAGCCAGCGCCACTTGTCCTCGGACACCGCACCACCGGAATCCATGACGAAACCGGCGATGGTCTGGACGAACAGGGCGACGAACGAGTCGGGATAGCGGGCGCCCGACATGATGGTGTTGAGATCGAGAAGGACCCCCACCGTCTGCTCGGTGACGCCATAGCGCGCAAGGACGTCGGCCAGCAGCCGGACCTCGGCCTCGCTGACCTCGCCATCCTCGTAGATGGATCGCTTGATATCCGCCAGCATGTGTTCCATTGCAGCGTCGCTCCCTGCTTCCCTCGTGAATGGGATGCGGAAACCGGCACGTCTCCCCCGCACGGCCGCATCAATAGGTACAGTCTAGCCCCTGCACCCCATACGTTGGAAGGTGGGAACTTGTAAGATTCTGAACCGGGATTACACATTTCCAGGCGAAATGACCTGAACCCCAGCCTGTCTGGCTATGTCCCTCAGCCTCATCAATGCCGATGGGCATAGATCGGCTACCCGAATGGCAGGAATGCCGGCCCGGATCGCCGCCAGGGCGAGGCCGGGGGACTCGCCGCAATCGAGAACCGTCTCCACGGTGTGATCGGGGAATTCGTCGCGCAAGATCCGGCAAAGAGCCCGCCACCAGCCGATGCCCTGAAATCCGGCGGTGCCGGGCGGGCTGATAAGGCTGACCGGTCGGTCGGCCTTGGCGTCGGCCAGGGCGGCGCGGGCCTGATCCAGGCAATGAACGACGACAGCGCTCACGGATTGGGCGAGATGGGGCGGCCGGGGCTGGTGAAGGCCACCGACTGGGTGCCGAAGAAATAGGCGTTGACCGTCTCGACCACGGGCGGATTGACCGGTCGGTCTGCCTTCCACTCCACCACGAAATTGGCGCCGCTGCCGCCGCTCTTGTCCTTGTGCTCGACGAACAGCTCGGACGAGCCCATGGGACCCAGGACCAGCGGCTTGGGCAGGTATTCGCGCAGCAGCTTGCCCTCGGTGTCGTAATAGCGCGCCGAGGTGACGGTGATGGAATGGGCGAGGTCGGTGTTGCGCAGGCTCAGCATGGACGACAGCAGCAGCTCCGAGGGCTTGCCCCGTCCGTCCAGGTTGCCGTGGGAGATGTGGGAATAGACCGGGACGTAGAGCACCTGTCCCTTGGACAGGGCGAGGGGCTGTTCCGCCGACGCCGCCATGGGCCAGAGGATCGCTGCGGCGAACAGGGCGGCCTTCAGGGCGGAGCGCATGGATGTCATCCTTCGCGGATTGGCGGGTCTAAAGAAGGGTATCCTGCGCTTTGCCGGTGATCAACCCGGCCTTTGTTGACTCGGGTGCCCTTCGGCCATACCTTCGGTTTCGATTCCAGAACGTGGGGATGGATCGTGGAACAGCGTCAGGGGCAGAGCTTGCGAAGCACCGAAGAGGCCATGCGCCGCCTGGGCGCCGCCATCGACCGTCTTGAATCCGCTTCGGCCCGGGTGGGCGCCGGCGACCTGCTGCTGGCGGGCGAACTGCGCGGCGCCCGCGAGGACTACGCCCGGCTGGAGGAAACCACCCGCGTGGTCTCGACCCGGCTGGACGCCGCCATCGACCGCCTGCGCGACCTGCTGGAGGAGTAAGCGCCGTGGCTGTCGTCAACGTCACCATCAACGGCCGTGTCTACGACATTGCCTGCGACGATTCCCAGGTGGCCCGGGTCCATGTCCTGGGCCGCGAGGTGGACGCCCGCGCCCAGCATCTGCTGTCCTCGGTGGGCTCGGTCAGCGATTCCCGCCTGCTGGTCATGGTCGGCCTGCTGCTGGCCGACGAACTGGCCGAGGCCCGCGAGGAACTGTCCAAGATCGGCGGCGAGGTCGGCGCCGCGGCCGAGGGCGACGCCAAGCTGGCCGGGCTGATCGACTCGCTGACGAGGCGCATCGAGGCCATTGCGATGCGCCTCGAAAGAGCCTAGCTTCAGCAACGGAGCGGTCTGCTGCGCGGTGCGTCAGGCAGCCAATGTCCCTGGGGCCAATAACTTCCTCTCGGGGGCTGTCCCTGTCGGAGCCCTGGTTCCGGTATATGGCCACCCACCTGCGTAAGCAGGCCACGGAGGACTTGCATGGCCAACGGCCGAGGCGGCGCCGCTCCACTCCATTGATGCCATGACCCAGCCCACCCCTTCTTCCGCGAAGACCCGGTTGCGACCCATCGCCCGCCAGAGACGGCGCGACGAAGCCGCCGCCAATGGTCCCGCCGCCGCCCTCGCCCTGGCCGGGCTGGCCGGGGCGCTGGGCCTGCCCGAGGCGAGCGTGGTGGCCGGCTACTGGCCGCTGGAAGGCGAGATCGACCCTGTGCCGCTGATGGAGGCCCTGGCTTCGCGGGGCCATGTCCTGGCCCTGCCGGCGGTGACCGAGACGGGCGGCATCCTGGAATTCCGCCGCTGGACGCCCGGCGAGACCCTGGAGGCCGGGCCGCACGGCACCCGCCACCCGCCCGCCGTGCCGCCCGTCATCCCCGGCGTCGTGCTGGCGCCGCTGCTGGCCTTCGACAGAAGGGGGTTCCGTCTGGGCTATGGCGGCGGATATTATGACAGGACCCTGGGTGAACTGCGCCGGAGCGGGGCGATCCTCGCCATCGGCCTGGCCTTCGCCGCCCAGGAGGTGGGCACCGTTCCAACCGATCCCTGGGACATTCCCCTGGATCTGATAGCCACGGAGCAGGGCGTGATCGTGACGGCGGGCAAATGAGACTTCTGTACATGGGTGACGTGGTCGGGCGATCGGGGCGCGACGTGATCGCCGGGCGCATGGCCGAGATCAAGAGCCGCCTGTCGCCGGATTTCATCGTGGCGAACGGCGAGAACGCCGCCCACGGCTTCGGCATCACGCCCAAGATCTGCGAGGATTTCTTCGCCATGGGCGTGGACGTGATCACGCTGGGCAACCACACCTGGGACCAGCGCGAGATCATCCCCTATCTGGACGGCGAGGCCCGGGTGCTGCGTCCGCTCAACTATCCCGCCGGCACGCCGGGGCGCGGCACCGGCATTTATGCGGGGCCGCGCGGGCGCAAGGTGATGGTGGTCCAGGTGATGGGCCGCCTGTTCATGGATGCCCTGGACGATCCCTTCGCCGCGCTGGAATCGGTGCTGGCCAAGGCCCGCATGGGGGCCGGCGGGGTGGATGCCATCATCGTCGACGTCCATGCCGAAGCCTCCAGCGAGAAGATGGCGATCGGCCATCTGTCGGACGGCCGCGCCAGCCTGGTGGTGGGCAGCCATTCCCACGTTCCCACCGCCGATTGTCAGGTTCTGGTCAAGGGAACCGCCTATCAAACCGACGCCGGCATGTGCGGCGATTATGATTCGGTGATCGGCATGAAGAAGGACGCCGCCATCTTCAAGTTCGTGCGCAAGATTCCCGGCGAGCGCCTGTCGCCCGCCGAAGGGCCGGGCACCCTGTGCGGCGTGATGGTCGAAACCGATGACCGCACGGGGCTGGCCTTGCGCGCCGCGCCGCTGCGCCTGGGCGGGCGGCTGGCCGAGTGCTGGCCCGATTGGTAGAGCGGAGAGAGGGATGATGAAGGCTGTTTTTTCGCTTGTTCTGGCGGTCGTGCTGCTGGCCGTCCAGCCGGCGCGGGCAGCCGGCGGCCCCGAGGCCGAGGCCCTTGTCCGCCAGGCCGTCGCCGACGCGGCGGCCACTTTCGCGGGCGGCCCCTACAGCCGCGAGGTCAGCCGCGACAAGGTCGCCGCCCTGGTGGGCAAATACGGCGACATCGCCTTTGAATCCGAACTGATCCTGGGGCGCTACTGGCGCAAGGCGACCGAGGCGCAGAAGGAGACGTTCTCCAATCTGCTGATCCCCTTCTTCGTCGCCACCTATGCCGAGCTGACCGATAATTCGTCGGGCTCGACCCAGGTGGAGGTGCTGGGCAGCGAGGAAAAGTCCGACGGCGTGCTGGTCAAGGCCCGCATGATCATGTCGCCCGAAGACAGCGTGGTCCTGTCCTTCGTCATCACCCGTAACCCGGCGGGCCGGCTGGTGATCACCGACGTCATCGCCGAAGGCGCCGGATTGCTCACCACCATCCGCTCCGACTTCACCTCGGTGGTGCGGGGCGCCGGCGGCAATCTCGAGGTGCTGTTCGACGCCATGAAGAAGAAGATCGACACTGCGGCGAAGTGAATAAAGTTTGCCGAGGGGCTAACTTTTTCGGGGCGCGGGGCGAATATCCGGGGTAGCCATCATTTTCGGAGGAAGCGTCATGCCCCGCCTGATCCTGCTGTTCGTCCTGATCCTGCTCTCCCCCGCGGCCCAGGCTGCCCAGATGTGGGACAAGACGGCGTTCGAGGCCGCCCAGGCGGCCGGCTCGCCCATCCTGGTCCACGTCACCGCGCCCTGGTGCCCCACCTGCAAGGCGCAGAAGCCCACGGTGGACAGGCTGGAATCCTCCAATCCGGCGCTCAAGGTGTTCGCGGTGGATTTCGACAGCCAGAAGGACGCCCTGGCCTATCTCGGGGTGAAAAGCCAGAGCACCCTGATTTCCTATCGCGGCAAGGTGGAGGTGGGGCGCTCTACCGCCGTCACCGATCCGGCGGCCATCACCGAGATGGTGGTGCGCGCCAGCCATTAGACCCACATTTCAAGCCATAGGGTGGGCATCACGCCATTCCGGCGGCGTGATGCCTGTTGCTTTGCCACAACATGTGGTATAGGCACCGGTCAATCTTCATTTCATCGGGATTTGGTGGCGGATATGGCCGGGCATTCACAGTTCAAGAACATCATGCACCGCAAGGGCGCGCAGGACGCCAAGCGGGCCAAGGTCTTCACCAAGCTGATCCGCGAACTGACCGTCTCGGCCAAAACCGGCCTGCCCGACCCGGCCATGAACCCGCGCCTGCGCGCCGCCATCATGGCGGCCCGCGCCGCCAACATGCCCAAGGACACCATGGAGCGCGCCATCAAGCGCGGCGCCGGCGGTGACGACGGCACCAATTACGAGGAAGTGCGCTACGAGGGCTATGGCCCCGGTTCGGTGGCCATCATCGTCGAGGGCCTGACCGACAACCGCAACCGTACCGCCACCGAGGTGCGCACCGCCTTCAACAAGAACGGTGGCGCCCTGGGTGAGACCAATTCGGTGTCGTTCATGTTCGACCGGGTGGGCGCCATCCGCTATCCCGCGTCCGCCGCCGGGCCCGAGGCCATGTTCGAAGGCGCCCTGGACGCCGGTGCCGACAACGTGGAATCCGACGAGGACGGCCACGAGATCACCTGCGCCCCCGACGATCTGGGCGCGGTGCGCGACGCGCTGGAGGCCAAGTTCGGCACGCCGGAATACGCCCGCCTGGACTGGAAGCCCCAGACCACCGTGCCGGTCGCCGACGAGGAAACCGCCCGCACCCTTTTGAAGCTGCTGGATATCCTGGAAGACAACGACGACGTCCAGCGCGTCCAGGCCAATTTCGAGATTCCCGACGAGATCATGGAAAAGCTGGGGTGAGAATTTTGGGGTTGGACCCGGGGTTGCGCAATACCGGCTGGGGCGTCATCGACGCCGTGGACAACCGGCTGCGCCATGTGGCGGACGGGGTGATCCGTCCCGATGCCTCCGCCGCCCTGGCCGAGCGCCTGGTCCAGCTCCATGACGGCATTCTGTCGGTGATCGCCGAATTCGGCCCCGACGAGGCGGCGGTGGAAGAGACCTTCGTCAACATGAACCCGGCCAGCACGCTGAAGCTGGGCCAGGCCCGGGGCGTGGTGCTGCTGGTGCCCGCCAAGGCCGGCTTGCCGGTGGGCGAATACGCCGCCACCCTGGTCAAGCAATCGGTGGTGGGAACGGGCCGCGCCGCCAAGGAGCAGGTGGGCATGATGGTCCGTACCCTGCTGCCCGGCTGCCTCGCCGCCACCCCCGATGCCGCCGACGCCTTGGCGGTGGCCATCTGCCACGCCCATCATCGCGGCACGCAGCAGAAACTGGCAAAGGCGGGCGCGCGATGATCGCCAAGCTGAAGGGCCTGATCGATTCGCTGGGCGACGACTGGGCGGTGGTCGACTGCAACGGCGTCGGCTATCTGGTGACCTGCTCGGCCAAGACCCTGGCGCGGCTGGAAGCCGGTACCGCTTGCGCCCTGTTCGTCGAGACCCAGGTGCGCGAAGACGCCATTTCACTGTTCGGCTTTCTCGAGACCGGCGAGCGCGACTGGTTCCGGCTGCTGACCACGGTGCAGGGCGTGGGCGCCAAGGTGGCGCTGGCCATCCTGTCGGTGGCTTCGCCCGAGCAATTGCTGCAGATCATCGCGGCGCAGGACAAGACCGGCCTGACCCGGGCCAACGGCGTGGGGCCGAAGCTGGCGGTGCGCATCCTCACCGAGCTGAAGGACAAGGCGGGCAAGATCGCGCTGGGCGGCTTCCACGCCGCCGCCGGCGCCGTGGCCTCGGCCGCGCCGCTGCCCGCCGCCTCGGGCCGCCTGGAGGACGCCGTCTCCGCCCTGGTCAATCTGGGCTACAAGCGCCTGGAGGCCTTCCAGGCGGTGGGCGAGGCCGCCCGCGAGCTGGGTGACGAGGCCGAGTCCTCCGCCCTGATCCGCGCCGCGCTGAAGCGGCTGGGCAAGGGGCTGCTGGCATGACGCCCCGCATGGTCTCGCCCGAGCAGAACGCCGCCGATGCCGAGACCTCGCTCCGGCCGCTGTCGCTGGACGATTTCGTCGGGCAGCGGCAGGTGTGCGAGAATTTGAAGGTCTTCATCAGTGCGGCCCGCGCCCGCGGCGACGCGCTGGACCATGTGCTGTTCCATGGCCCGCCCGGCCTGGGCAAGACCACGCTCGCCCAGATCGTCGCCCGCGAACTGGGGGTGGGTTTTCGCGCCACCTCGGGGCCGGTGATCCAGCGGGCCGGTGATCTGGCGGCGCTCTTGACCAATCTGGAGCCCAACGACGTCCTGTTCATCGACGAGATCCATCGCCTTAATCCTGCCATAGAGGAGGTTCTCTATCCTGCGATGGAGGACTTTCAGTTGGATCTGATCATCGGTGAAGGGCCGGCGGCCCGTTCCGTCCGTATCGATCTGCCCCGCTTCACCTTGGTGGGGGCCACCACGCGCTCAGGGCTTCTGACCACGCCCTTGCGCGAGCGGTTCGGCATTCCCTGCCGCATGAATTTCTACGAGCCGGCCGAGCTGGAAAGCATCGTGTCGCGCGGCGCCCGCGTGCTGGGCTTCGATCTCACCGCCGACGGCTCGGCCGAGGTGGCGCGCCGGTCGCGCGGCACGCCCCGCGTGGCGGGACGGCTGCTGCGCCGGGTGCGCGACTTCGCCGCCGTGGCGGGTAAGTCGCCGGTGGATGCGCTCGTCGCCGACGCGGCACTGAACCGTCTGGAGGTGGACCGCATCGGCCTGGATGCCATGGACCGCCGCTATCTTCGCTGCATCGCCGAGAATTACGGCGGCGGGCCGGTGGGCGTCGAAACCCTGGCCGCGGCGCTGTCGGAAAGCCGCGACACCCTGGAAGAGGTGGTCGAGCCCTATCTGCTGCAGCAGGGCATGATCCAGCGCACGCCCCGGGGGCGCATGCTGTCGGCCTCGGGCTTCAGGCATATCGGGATCAACCCGCCCAAGGACCTTTTGGTGCAGCTGGATCTCTTGACCCGCATGGACGAGGAGGGGGAATGAGCGCCATTCACACTTTCCCCATCCGCGTCTATTACGAGGACACCGATGCCGGCGGCATCGTCTACCACTCCAACTACCTGAATTTCGCCGAGCGGGCGCGCACCGAGCTGGTGCGCGAGCTGGGCGTCAGCCAGCGGGACATGCTGGAGGAGGGTGAGGGAACCGCCTTCGCGGTGCGCTCGGCCCACATCGACTTTCTGCGTCCGGCCAGGCTGGACGACCTGCTTTCGGTTCAAACCGAGGTGACTTCCATCGGCGGTGCCAGTATTGAACTGGACCAGCGGATCATCCGCGCCGACGACGGAACTGAATTGGTGCGCATCGGGGTGCGCCTGGGCTATATCACCCTGTCCGGCAAACCGGCCCGCATTCCGGCGCCGGTCAGGGAATTGTTCGCGAAGCGGATCAGCGAAAGGCGGTAGGTATCATGGATCCTTCTCAGGCAGTAGGGGCGGCCGGAGCGGCGGCGCAGATGGACTTGTCCATGTGGGCGCTGTTCATGCGCGCCGACATCATCGTCAAGTTCGTCATGATCGCCCTGCTTCTGGCCTCGTTCTGGTGCTGGGCCATCATCTTCGACAAGCTGATGAAGGTGCGCCAGCTGAGCACCCGGGCCGACCAGTTCGAGGAAGCCTTCTGGTCCGGCGGCTCGCTGGAGGAGCTCTACGACCGCATCGGCGCCCGGCCGCTGGACCCCATGTCGTCCATCTTCGTGGCCGCCATGCGCGAATGGCGGCGTTCGGCGGCCAAGGGTCTGGCCGACCGCGATTCCACGCGGGCCAGCCTGCCCCAGCGCATCGACCGGGTAATGAGCGTGACCTTGGGGCGCGAGATGGAGCTTCTGGAGCGCCGCCTGGGCTTTTTGGCCTCGGTGGGCTCGACGGCGCCGTTCATCGGCCTGTTCGGCACGGTGTGGGGCATCATGAACTCGTTCCAGTCCATCGCCGCGACCAAGAACACCTCGCTGGCCGTGGTGGCGCCCGGCATCGCCGAGGCGCTGTTCGCCACCGCTCTCGGCCTGGTGGCCGCCATTCCGGCGGTGATCGCCTACAACAAGATCTCCACCGATCTCGACCGCTATTCCAAGCGCCTGGAGAACTTCGCCGGTGAGTTCGGCGCCATCCTGTCGCGCCAGCTCGAGGAGAAGGCCTGATGGGCGCCTCGCTGGGAAGCCGCAAGGGGCACTCCCGCAAGTTCCGGCCGGTGGCCGAGATCAACGTCACCCCCATGGTCGACGTCATGCTGGTGCTGCTGGTGATCTTCATGGTCACCGCCCCCCTGCTCACCGCCGGCGTGCAGGTGGACCTGCCCAAGACCTCGGCCGCGCCCCTGAAGGGCGACGACCAGCCCCTGTCGGTGACCATCGACGCCCACGGCAAGATCTGGATTCAGGAAACCGAGGTGCAGATCGACGAACTGGCCCCCCGTCTCCAGGCCATCACCGCCCAGAAGCCCGAGACCCGCATCTTCGTGCGCGGCGACAAGGGCATCGATTACGGCCGGGTGATGGAGGTGATGGGGACATTGGGAGCCGCCGGCTTCGCCAAGGTCGCCCTGGTCACCGAGGTCAAGGGCTCAAGCGAACCGGCCAAGCCCGCCAAGAAGGGAGGTCGCTAGGCTTCCATCATGGAATTGCGGCGCGAAAGCTACGTCTTCTCCGGTCTTCTGCATCTGGCGCTGTTCCTGCTGGCGGTGTTCGGCCTGCCGCAGTTCTGGCGCGAGCTGCCCGTGGAGGAGGCGCCGCTGGTCGTCGACATCGTTCCCATCGGCGCCAAGACCAATCCGCCGCCGCTCCAGGACAACAAGCCGCAGCCCGAGCCGCAGAAGGCCGAGCCCGAGCCCCCCAAGCCGGAACCGCCGAAGCCGGAACCGCCCAAGCCCGAGCCGCCCAAGCCGCCGCCGCCGCCCACCCCGGCGCCGCCGCCGCCGCCGCCCACGCCAGCACCTCCGCCGCCCAAGCCTGAGCCGGCGCCCATGCCGAAGCCCGAGCCGAAGCCCGAGCCCAAGCCGGAGCCGCCGCCTCCCCCTAAGCCCGAGCCGCGACCCGAGCCGCCCAAGAAGACCAAGGACGTCAAGGACGAGCTGGATTCGCTTCTCAAGTCCGTGGACAAGAAGAAGCCGACGCCCGCCGACGAACTGGACAAGCTTCTGAAGTCCACCGAGAAGCTCAAGCCCTCGGTGCCGGAAAACAAGACCGCCACCCAGACCGCGCCGCAATCGGTCAGGGGCTCGGCGTCGCACAATCCCAACGAGCCGGTCTCCATGACCGAGCGCGACCGCATCCGCGCCCATATCGAGCGCTTCTGGAACGTGCCGGCCGGGGCCAAGGACGCCGACAAGCTGGTGGTGCAGATCAAGGTTTCGGTGCTGCCCGACGGTACGGTCACCTCGGCCGATGTGGTGGCCGACCCCATGATGATGCTGAACCCCTATTACCAGGCCGCCGCCGACAGCGCGCGCCGCGCCGTGCGCGCCGCCAGCCCGCTGCCCATTCCGGTGGACAAGTACGAGCAGTTCAAGGATTTCACGTTGGCCTTCAACCCCAAGTTCGCGGCAGGAAGATGATCCCCATGACTCGCATCCGCTCGCTCTTGGCGCTTTGCGCCTTCGTCATCCTCGGGGTTTCGGTGGCTCTGCCCGCCAACGCCGAGGTGCGCATCGACATCACCCGCGGCCAGATGAAGCCGCTGCCCATCGCCATTCCCGATTTCGCCGGCGATGCCCGCGTGGGCGCCGACATCGCCCGGGTGGTCTCGGCCGATCTCGAGCGGTCGGGCCTGTTCAAGCCCATCGACCCCAAGGCCTTCATCCAGACCGTGGCCAGCTTGCAGGCCGGTCCGCGCTTTCCCGACTGGAAGGCCATCAACGCCGAGGCCCTGGTCAGCGGCAAGGTGGAAAGCGGCCCCGACGGGCGCATCCGGGTGGAATTCCGCCTGTGGGACGTGTTCAACGAAGCCTATATGACCGGCTGGACGCTGTCGGCCTCGCCCCAGGACTGGCGGCGGCTGTCGCACAAGGTGGCCGACGCCATCTACAAGCGGGTGACCGGCGAGGACGGCTATTTCGACACCCAGATCGTCTATATCGCGGAATCCGGGCCTAAGAACGACCGCAAGAAGCGCCTGTCCATCATGGATCAGGACGGCGAGAACCACCGTTTCCTCACCGACGGGTCGGAACTGGTGCTGACGCCCCGCTTCTCGCCCAGCGCCCGCGAGATCACTTACCTCTCGTATTTCAAGGGCGTGCCCCGGGTCTACATCTTCAACCTGGATACCGGGCGCCGTGAATCGCTGGGCAATTTTCCGGGCATGACCTTCGCGCCGCGCTTCTCGCCCGACGGCAACAAGGTCATCTTCAGCATGGCCGAAAGCGGCAATACCGAAATCTACGAGATGAACCTGCTGACCCGGCAGAAGCGTCAGCTGACCTTCAGCCCGGCCATCGAAACCGCGCCCAGCTATTCCCCTGACGGCCAGCAGATCGTCTTCGAATCCGACCGTGGCGGCGGGCAGCAGATCTACATCATGGGTGCCGACGGCTCCAACCCGCAGCGCATCAGCTTCGGCGACGGCCGCTACGCCACGCCGGTGTGGAGCCCGCGCGGCGACCTCATCGCCTTCACCAAGCAGAAGGGTGGGCAATTCTTCATAGGTGTCATGCGTACGGACGGTTCGGGCGAGCGCCTGCTGGCCGAAGGCTTCCTGGTTGAAGGTCCCACCTGGGCGCCCAACGGCCGGGTTCTGTCCTTTTTCCGCGAATCTCCTTCGGATGAGCGTGGACGGGGCCAGGTGGTGCGGCTGTACACCATCGATCTGACCGGCGTTAATGAAAGAGTGCTCTTAACTCCGGTTGATGGGTCGGATCCTGCGTGGTCCCCCTTGATTCCCTAGAATTATGTTTGTATAGTCCGCGCCGATTAGGATTTAATCCGGTGACATCGGGTCCCATCGCTAACGGTGTCATTGGTGGGGCGTGTCGTCCTTGATTGGACGGCGCGGAGTCTCTAAGGTCCGATCTTATTTCCATTCCCGCGTCGCATTGAGGGGGAGTCCTCAAATATGAAACTGCGTTTCCTGACCATCGTTGCCGCCGCCGCTCTGCTGGCCGCTTGCGAATCCGCTCCTTCCGACACCGGCGCCAAGGGCGGCGCTGGCCAGACCTCGCCGGCTGCCGGCTCGGGCATCGTGAAGGGCTCGAAGGAAGACTTCGTCGCCAATGTCGGCGATCGCGTCTTCTTCGACTTCGACAAGTCCAGCCTGCGCGCTGACGCCAAGGCCACCCTGGACAAGCAGGCTGCCTGGCTGAAGGCCTATCCGAACTACTCTCTGACCATCGAAGGTCATGCCGACGAGCGCGGCACCCGCGAGTACAACCTGGCTCTGGGTGAGAAGCGTGCCAACTCGGTCGCCGAGTACCTGAAGGCTGCCGGCGTTGCCGCCGCTCGCGTCAAGACCGTCTCCTACGGCAAGGAGCGCCCCGTCGCTCTGGGCTCGAACGAGGCCGCCTGGTCGCAGAACCGTCGTGGCGTGACCGTCCTGAACTAATCAGGCCGTTTACGGACGAAAATGGGGCGCCTGCCCCCGCGTGATGCGGGGCAGGCGTCTTATTTTATTTTTGGGCCGATATGGCCTGCCATTCCGTGCCTTGCTCTTGCCTTGATCGCGTTCAATAGTCATTCTTCGGCATCCGTTTCGAAGATGAGGTAGGCCGTGCGTCGTCTGGTTCTTGCCACCGCCTTTTGCGCGCTGATGCTCGGCGCTGCCCCCAACCCCGCGTTTGCCCAGGCCGACACCAGGGCGCTTTATGACCGCATCGAGCGGCTGGAGCGCGATCTGATGACCATGCAGCAGCAGGCGGCGCGCGGCGGCACCACGGTGGTGCGCTCCAATGACGGCAGCGTCGCCGGTTCCACGGCTTCGCGCCTGGAGGACCGCATCAACGAGTTGGAGGATGCCAACCGCTTCCTTACCGGCAAGATCGAGGAAGCCAATTTCAAGGCGGCTCAGCTCAACAAGCAGCTGGAGCGCATGCAGGCCGACCTGGATCTGCGCTTCAAGGATCTGGAAGCGGGGAAGGGGGGCTCATCCTCGTCCGCCGCCCAGCCGCAATCCATGTCCATGCCGGCGGTGTCGGCTCCGGCCACCACGCCCAGCGGCGCGCCCGTGCTGATTCCGCCCAAGGGCGTCAAGCCCGGGGCCAATTCCGCCGACAATGACGGCCCGGCCCCGGGGCCCCAGCCTCTGGGCTCCATGCCCGCCGGCGCCATGAAGAAGGGCGAGGCGGAGTCGCAGGTGCAGGCCGCCAAGGCCGCCCCCAAGGACGCCCAGTCCGCCTATGAAGAGGCGTACGGCCTGTTGCAGAAGGGCGACTACGACGGGGCCGAGCGCGGGCTGCAGGCCTTCCTCAAGGCCTATCCCAACCACCAGCTGGCCGGAAACGCCCAGTTCTGGGTGGCCGACATCGCCTTTTCCCAGAAGAAGGACTTCGCCGCCTCGGCCAAGCTGTTCGGCGAGGCCTACAAGAAGTACCCCAAGCATACCAAGGCCCCCGACATGCTCTACAAGCTGGGCGCTTCCTTCGGCCACCTGAACATGAAGGATCAGGCCTGCCGTACCTACGCCCTGCTGTTCGCCGAGCATCCCGACATGGCCGACCGCATCAAGCGGGCCGTCCAGGGCGACAAGCAGCGTCTGGGGTGTAAGTAGGAGAGCAGCGGGCTGCCGCCCGGACCCGCCTGGAGGCGATGCCTCCAGACCTTCCTTTTTTCGATAAGAATAAATGGGGCCCGGGGCTTTGCCCCGGATGGGCTTGGGCGATAGCCCAATATGCCGAGGACGCCGAAAGACCATGTCCGTCCTGCCGCTGACCTCCGACGACTTCTCCCGCCTGATGGCGCCGCTGGGGCCGTTCGAATCCCAGCCGCGCTTGGGCGTCGCGGTGTCGGGCGGCGCCGATTCCCTGGCCCTGGCCCTGCTGGCCGACCGGTGGGCGAAGGAGCGGGGAGGCGATGTGCTGGCGCTGACCGTCGATCACGGCCTGCGTCCCGAGTCCGCCGCCGAGGCCGAGTGGGTGGGGGGCTGGCTGGCCGCCCAGGGCATCGCCCAGCGTATCCTCACCTGGACGGGGGAAAAGCCCCGCTCCGACCTCCAGGCGGCGGCGCGGGCCGCCCGCTACCGCCTGCTGGGCGAGGCCTGTGCCGAAGAGGGCATCCTGCATCTGCTGCTGGCCCATCACCGGGACGATCAGGCCGAGACGCTGCTGCTGCGCCTGGGGCGTGGTTCGGGGCTGGACGGGCTGTCGGCCATGGCGCCCGAGCGCCCCACCGCCTGGGGCCGGCTGCTGCGGCCGCTGCTGGGCACGCCCCGCGCCCGGCTGGAGGCCACCTTGCGGGAACAGGGACAGGACTGGATCAGCGATCCCTCCAACGCCAACCCGGCCTTCGCCCGGGTGCGGCTGCGGCGGCTGGCCCCCGTCCTGGCCGCCGAGGGGCTGAGCGCCGAACGTCTGGCCGCCACCGCCCGCTCCCTGGCCCGCGCCCAGGACGCCATCGATGCCATGGTGGCGCAAGCGGCGGCCCGCCATGTGGTCCTTGATCCGGCCGGCTATGCCCGCCTGAATGCCGCCGCCCTGTCGGAATTGCCCGACGAGGTGGGCCTGCGCCTGCTGTCCCGGCTGCTGCTCTGCGTGGGCGGCGAGGCGCATACGCCCCGGCTGGAGCGGCTGGAGCGGCTGTACGACGCCGTGCGCTCGGGGCTGGAGACGGCCAGAACCCTGGCCGGCTGCCGCATCGTGCCGCAACGTGGGGGCGTGGTGATCTGCCGCGAGCCGGAGCGGGTCGAGGGCCTGCTGCCCCTGGTTGCGGGGGCTCTGATCCGTTGGGACGGGCGGTTCGAGGCGGTGGTGGCCGCCGATGCTCCGCCGGGGCTTCGCCTCGGCGCCCTGGGGCTCCAGGGGCGGCGCAAGGTCCGGGAATTGCTGGGCCGGACGCGGCCCGAACCGGTGCCCGCCTGTGCGTGTCCCACTTTACCTGCGCTTTACCACGAGCTGGGTATTCTCGCCGTGCCGCACCTCGGCTATAACCGGGAGGAGGCGGCGCGTCTGCTGATCGGCTTGCGCGCCTCGCCCCTCCACGTTCTCACCGTTTCCGCTTGTGCCGGCGGGATTCGGCACTATGTGTAGACGACTTGGTCCGGTACAGAACTTGACGGGAAGGACGCTACCTTGAATTTCAGCAAGAACCTGGCGTTGTGGGTCATCATCGCCGTGCTGCTGGTGATGCTCTTCAATCTGTTCCAGGCGTCCTCGCCGCCGCGCGGTCCGGGCCAGACCTCCTATTCCGAATTCCTGTCCGACGTGGATCGCGGCGCCATCGCCGACGTGACCATCCAGGGCAGCGTGGTCAACGGCCACTTCACCGATGGCCGCCCCTTCACCACCTACATGCCCCAGGACGTCAACGTCGTCGACAAGCTGCGCGCCCACAACGTGCGCATCACGGCGGTGCCGCCGTCCGACGACGCGCCGACCCTATGGAGCGTGCTGGTGTCTTGGTTCCCCATGCTGCTCTTGATCGGCGTGTGGGTGTTCTTCATGCGCCAGATGCAGGGCGGCGGCGGCAAGGCCATGGGCTTCGGCAAGTCCCGCGCCCGCCTGCTGACGGAAAAGACCGGCCGCGTCACCTTCGAGGACGTCGCCGGCATCGACGAGGCCAAGTCCGAGCTGGAGGAAATCGTCGAGTTCCTGAAGGACCCGCAGAAGTTCCAGCGTCTGGGCGGCAAGATCCCCAAGGGTTGCCTGCTGGTCGGCCCGCCCGGCACGGGCAAGACCCTGCTGGCCCGCGCCATCGCCGGCGAGGCCAATGTCCCCTTCTTCACCATCTCGGGCTCCGACTTCGTCGAGATGTTCGTGGGCGTCGGCGCGTCGCGCGTCCGCGACATGTTCGAACAGGGCAAGAAGAACGCGCCCTGCATCATCTTCATCGACGAGATCGACGCGGTGGGCCGTCATCGCGGCGCCGGCCTCGGCGGCGGCAACGACGAGCGCGAGCAGACGCTCAATCAGTTGCTGGTGGAGATGGACGGCTTCGAATCCAACGAGGGCGTGATTCTCATCGCCGCCACCAACCGTCCCGACGTGCTGGACCCGGCGCTGCTGCGTCCCGGCCGCTTCGACCGTCAGGTGGTGGTGCCCAATCCCGACATCCTGGGCCGCGAGAAGATCCTCAAGGTCCATATGCGCAAGGTTCCCCTGGCCCCCGATGTGGACGCCAAGATCATCGCCCGCGGCACCCCCGGTTTCTCCGGCGCCGATCTGTCCAACCTGGTCAACGAGGCCGCCTTGCTGGCGGCGCGTGCCGGCAAGCGGGTGGTGACCATGGCCGAGTTCGAGGCGGCCAAGGACAAGGTGATGATGGGCGCCGAGCGCCGCTCCATGGTGATGAGCGACGACGAAAAGAAGCTCACCGCCTATCACGAGGCGGGCCATGCCCTGGTGATGATGCACGTGCCCGGCCACGAGCCGCTGCACAAGGTGACCATCATTCCACGCGGCCGTGCGCTGGGCGTCACCATGTCGCTGCCCGAACGCGACCGTTACTCCCTGTCCTTGAAGCAGATCAAGGCGATGATCGCCTCGTTCTTCGGCGGCCGCGTGGCGGAAGAGATGATCTTCGGCCTGGACGCGGTGACCACGGGTGCCTCCAACGACATCCAGCGCGCCACGGATCTCTCGCGCAAGCTGGTGACCGAGTACGGCTTCTCCGAGAAGCTGGGGCCGCTGCGCTACAACGACAACCAGGAGGAAATCTTCCTGGGCCATTCGGTGACCCAGCACAAGAATATCTCGGAAACCACCGCTTCGCTGATCGATTCGGAAGTGCGGCGCTTCGTCGAGGAGGGCGAGAACACCGCCCGCGACATCCTGGCCAAGTACCGCGCCGAGCTGGAGATCATCGCCAAGGGCCTGCTGGAATACGAAACCCTGTCGCGCGAAGACATCGACGCCCTGATCCGGGGCGATTCCATCAACCGCGACGGCAACGAGTGGCGCCCCAAGGACCCGCCGCGCCGCTCGTCGGTGCCTTCGTCCGGCCCGGGCTCGCGCCCCGGCTATGACCCGGAGCCGCAACCCGGTGCCTGAGGCCACGATTACTTCCGCCTTCACCCGAAGCCCCGCCCTGCCGCGGGGCTTCGATGTCTCCGGGGGCGGTCTTCACCTGCTGCCCACCGGTCTGGTCTGGGGCGAGCAGGCGGCGGCGGCCGTGATCTCGGGCAATGGCTGGCCCCTGGCCGATGGCTGGGCCGCCTTCACCGCGCTGGGCGTGATCACCCGCAAGACGGGGGGCGGGGCTGATCTTGCCGTCGCTTCCTTCGCCGAGGTGGTGGACTGGGCCGAGGGCGAGGACCCGGCGCTGGCCCGAATGGTGGCCGAGACCATTCACCGTATCGGCGCCAGGCGCCGGCCCTGGGGCGGGCTGGACCTGAACCGGCCCCGCATCATGGGCATCGTCAACGTGACCCCCGACAGCTTTTCCGATGGCGGCGAGGCGTTCGCGACCGATGCCGCCGTCACCCGCGGCCTCGCCTTGGCGGAAGCGGGGGCGGAGATCATCGATGTGGGCGGCGAATCCACCCGGCCCGGCGCCGACCCGGTCAGTCCGGACGAGGAGGCGCGGCGCGTGCTTCCCGTGGTGCGCACCCTGGCGGAAAAGGGGCTTTGCGTCTCCATCGACACCCGGCACGCGGCGATCATGGGGGCGGCGGTGGAAGCGGGGGCGCGCATCATCAACGACGTCACCGCCCTGCTGGGCGAGCCTGAGTCCCTGGCGGTGGCGGCCAGGAGCGGCGCCGACCTCTGCCTGATGCACATGCAGGGCGACGACCCCCGCACCATGCAGGCCGCCCCGGTCTACGCCTCGGCGCCCTTGGACGTCTTCGACCATCTGGCCGGGCGGGTGCGGGCATGCGAGGCGGCGGGCATTTCCCGCGACCGCATCTGCCTCGATCCCGGCATCGGCTTCGGCAAGACGCCGGAGCATTGCGCCCAGATTCTGGGAAGCCTCGCCTTGCTGCACGGGCTGGGCCTTCCGCTGCTGCTGGGCGTGTCGCGCAAGAGCTTCGTCGCGCGCCTGTCCAAGGGAGAGGCGGCTTTGGCCCGCCTGCCCGGCACGATGGCCGCCAATCTGGCTGGCCTCGATGCCGGCTATCAGGTGCTGCGGGTCCATGACGTGGCCGAGACCGTCCAGGCGCTCACCGTCTGGACGGCCATGCGTCAGGGGGCTTAGGCCTGGTTCCTGTCCTGGGCGATCTTGCGCAGCTTGGGCACGTAATGGGACATGCGGTGGTCGTCGGCGATCTTGGGCAATCCGATCCAGGCGCGCGGATTGGCCAGATTGTCCAGTACCATGCATTTGGCCCGGGTAAGCGCCGCGGCGGTGCCGGTCTTCAGCCTGGCCGAGCCGTCGTCGCCGGTGAGCAGGCGCAAGTCGCCCACATGCTGGTAGCCCACGAAACCGCTGTCCATGAACTTGGCCAAGGGTGCCGCCAGCCAGTTGAGCACCGGAATCTTGGTCAGTGCCGAGACGAGGTAGCGCAACGCGCCGCTGGCCGGGACCATGGGCACCGGGTCCGAGCGGTTGACCACCCGGTAGACTGGGGTCTTGAACGAATCGGCGAATTCCTCGTCGCCGACCCGGGGCGAGCCGAAGGTGTAGCAGGCGGAAATCTCCACGCCCTTCGCCTCCAGAAACCGGGTGGCGATTGTGGCCAGCGCTCCGCCCAGGGAATGGCCGCAGATGATCAGCTGCTCGCCCTTGCCGGCCTCCCGGGTGGCGGCCAGGGCTTTCTCGATGTCGCTCTCGACGCTCTCATAGGCGCTGACGAAGCCTTCGTGGGCACGCCCGAAAGGCGTCTGGCGGAACATGGCCCGCAGATCGGTGATGGCGTCCTGCTTATCCTCGGTGCCCCGGAACACCAGCACGCGGAATTCGCCCGGACGGTGGGCCAGGAAGGCCTGGGTGTCGGTGTCCGGGCAATTGAAGGGCTTCAGCAGCAGGATGCCGGCCTGGGCCAGGGTGGACACCACCTGCTCCTCGTCCTCGGCCTTGCTTTCGAAATTGAGGTAGACCAGTTGGGACAGCGTCGCCATCAGCCAGGCGCTGCGGTCGGAATAGGCCAGGCGCTTCAAGGGCGGGCAGAGCAGAGCCTGGCTGTCGGCATAGGGCGACGGCCCGCCGGAAACCTGCAGCCTGGGGCGGATCAGGTAATAGGTCCCGTCCCCGACCGGAAGCCGGACCGCACCGGTCTGATCGGCTTCCCGCATGGCTTTGGCAATGTCGATGGTCATCGCGGCCCCCCCTTCGCTGTGCCGCCCTGGCGAAACGGCGGCAACCAAAGGAAGTAGAGCATATTGCAGATTGTGAGTCGAAGGGGAATGAGATCACGGCAGGAATTTTACCGGTAGGTTGCTTTTTCCATAAAGCGCGCGAAGATGGCCAGAGGATGATGGAGATCAGCCTCGCGGTCTCGAACAATGGATGGAGAATGGGCGAGGGCGCTAACACCCGTATGTCGGCTTTGTGGCAAGACGGTATGAAAGTGTATCAAGCCTTTCCCCTTCCCCTGGCGGCCCCGGCCTGCTATCCAATTCCCCTTTTCGGGCAAAGGGAAACGGAACACCGATGACGCGCAAGCTGTTCGGCACCGACGGGATCAGGGGCACCGCCAACACCGACCCCATGACGGCCGAGATGGCCATGAAGCTGGGCATGGCCGCCGGCCGGCACTTCACCCGCGGCGACCATCGCCACGTGGTGGTGATCGGCAAGGACACCCGCCTGTCGGGCTATCTGCTGGAGCCGGCGCTGACGGCGGGCTTCATCTCGGTGGGCATGGACGTGGTGCTGCTGGGCCCGCTGCCCACCCCGGCGGTGGCCATGCTGACGCGGTCCATGCGCGCCGATCTGGGCGTGATGATCTCGGCGTCGCACAATCCCTATCAGGACAACGGCATCAAGCTGTTCGGCCCCGACGGCTTCAAGCTCTCCGACGAGGACGAGCTGACGATTGAATCCTCCATGTTCAACGGCCTGGACTCCTACCGGGTCAGTTCCGACCATCTGGGCCGCGCCAAGCGCCTGGACGACGCGGCCGGACGCTACATCGAATACGCCAAGTACACCTTTCCGCGCGGCCTGCGCCTGGACGGGCTGAAGATCGTGGTCGATTGCGCCAACGGCGCCGCCTACAAGGTGGCCCCCACCGTGCTGTGGGAACTGGGCGCCGAGGTGATCCCGGTGGCGGTCAATCCCGACGGTATGAACATCAACAAGAATTGCGGCTCGCTGCACACCGAAACCATGCGCGAGCAGGTGGTGGCCCACGGCGCCCATCTGGGCATCGCGCTGGACGGCGACGCCGACCGGGTGGTGCTGTGCGACGAACTGGGCCACATGATCGACGGCGACCAGCTGATGGCGCTGATCGGCGATCTCTGGCACCGTTCGGGGCAACTCAAGGGCGGCGGCATCGTCGCCACCGTGATGTCCAACCTCGGGCTGGAGCGCTTTTTAGGCGAGCGGGGCCTGAAGACCATCCGCACGGCGGTGGGCGACCGCTACGTGCTGGAGCACATGCGCCGCGAAGGCTTCAACGTGGGCGGCGAGCAGTCGGGCCACATCATCCTGTCCGACCACTCCACCACCGGCGACGGCCTAGTGGCGGGGCTGCAGGTGCTGGCGGCGCTGGTCCAGTCGGGCAAGCCGGCCAGCGAGATGCTGCGGCTGTTCACGCCACTGCCCCAGGTGCTGAAGAATGTGCGGGTGGCGAAGGGCTCGGTGGCCGAGGTGCTGGCCGCGACGGAGGTGGAGGCGGCCATCAGGGACGCCGAGGTCAAGCTGGCCGGCCAGGGCCGCCTGCTGATCCGCAAATCGGGGACCGAGCCGCTGATCCGGGTGATGGCCGAAGGCGAGGACAGGGCCCTGGTCGAGGCCTCGGTCGATGCCATCGTCGATACCATCCGCCGGGTGGCGGGCTGAGCCCATGAAAAAGGGGGCTTGCCGCCCCCTTGCCCTTTTCCGACCCCTAGGCCGCCGCCGTGGCGGCTTCGGGGGCGAAGCGCTCGACCACCCGGTTCATGGTCTTGGCGATGTCCGGGCACAGCCGGATCAGGCGCTCGGCCAGATCGCGGGCGCGATCGGTGTCCACCGGGTGACCGGCGGCCTCGGCCTCGAGAATTGCGGCAAGCTGATCGATCTCTTCCCATCTGTACTGCATGAGGTGCCTCGTGGGATGTGTTGCGATGCTTTCGTATAAGGGAATATACGCAGCCATATTGCGGTGCACAAGGGGGTGAACACCCGATTTTGCTGCTTGATACAAAATGTCACCCACATGCAGCATAGGGATGCCCGCATTAAAAATGTGTCAAAGGCATTAAATCTTTTGATTGCAAGGGAGTTGGGCCATGCCTGGAAGAGTCCTGATCATCGCCGGCTCGGATTCGGGCGGCGGCGCCGGCATCCAGGCCGACATCAAGGCGGTGACCTGCCTGGGCGGATACGCCGCCACCGCCATCACGGCGCTCACCGCCCAGAACACCCATGGGGTGAGCGGCATCCATGAGGTGCCGCCGGCTTTCGTGCGGGCGCAGATGGAGGCGGTCTTAGGCGATATCGGCGCCGATTGCGTCAAGACCGGCATGCTGGCCTCGGCCGCCATCGTCGAGGCGGTGGCCGAGGGGCTGGCGGCGCTGGCCCCCGAGGTGCCGCTGGTGCTTGATCCGGTGATGGTGGCCAAGGGCGGCGCCGCCTTGCTGGAGGGCAGCGCCGCCGGCGCCCTGATCTCGCTGCTGGTGCCCCGCGCCCGCCTGCTCACTCCCAACATTCCCGAGGCCGAGGTGCTGCTGGGCCGCGCCATCGGAGGTGTGGCCGACATGGAGCGCGCCGCGCTGGACCTGCTGGCGCTCGGGCCCCGGGCCGTGCTGCTCAAGGGCGGGCATCTGGACGGCGACGATCTGGTGGACGTGCTGGTCGATGGCGAGGGCGTGCGGCGCTATACGGGGCGGCGTATCCGGACCCGCTCGACCCACGGCACCGGCTGCACCCTGGCGTCGGGCATCGCCGCCGGGCTGGCCGGGGGCATGGATTTAAGCGACGCGGTGGAGCGCGCCAGGGCTTATCTGGTGAAAGCCATCGAGACGGCGCCGGGCTTCGGGAAGGGCCACGGGCCGCTCAATCACGGGCATACGGTCAGCGGCGCTTTCTGAGCTTGCCTTTCCCGGCCTTCGTCACCGGCGGGAACCAGTCGTGCAGGCGGACCTCGGCGGGAAACACCGTTTCGCCCCGCCACCAGGCGGATGCCGCGTCGGGCCGGTCGATCACCGCCTTCAGGGCCGGGACGAAATCCACGCCGGGGCAGTCGCGGCCCGCCATGTGCAGCGGGTGGGCCAGGCCGAACACCGCGCCGTCGAACACGTCCTTGGGCTGTTGCTGGAAGTCGGGGCTGGGGGCGGGGCCGAACAGCGGCGCGTCCAGCTTGGCGAAGGTGGACATGCACCAGCGCACGTCCACCTGATAGACGCCCCGGCACTTCATGGGCCGCACGTCGTAGATGGCGCAGGCGTTGTCGATCAGGAAGACGCAGGGGCGCCCGGAATTCCACGCCTTCAGCCGCTCGATCAGCGGGCCTCCGTCGGGGCGGGAGCGCAGGGACTGGGCCACATAAAACACCTCGGTCACCGTGGCGCCGACGCGCTGGTGGCAGCACCAGCCGCAACCCTTGGCGCAGCCGGCGGGCTTGGTGCCCAATGCGAAAGCCGGGGTGGCCCGCACCGACGCCCACAGACCCTCGGCATAGGCCTGGACCTCGCCCACCGCCGCGACGACGGCGTCCGGTCCTTTGGACATGGCGGTTCCGACCATCTGGCGCACCGCTTCGAACGCGGCGTCGCGGATGGGCGAGCTTCTGCCTCCCGATGCGGTCGAGGTCATGGCGCGGAGCGCGGCGGTGGCGTCGAAGGGGCTGGTCATCTTCGTCAGAGTATCAGGCAGGGTGAAGGCGCGCCATCGTCGGCAAGGAATATGCGCGAGGGATAAATGCTTCGTTGCGAATCCCCCGTCGCCCTCATACACTCCGCCCGGGCCACGGTCCCCCAACGGGCCGCGTCCCTTCTGCGAGGGAGGGTTATTTCTTATGAGCGACGTTTCCAAGCCGGCTGCCAAGCCCGCCAATCCCAATTTCTCTTCCGGCCCCTGCGCCAAGCGACCCGGTTGGACGGTCGACGCGCTGAAGGACACGCCCGTCGGCCGGTCGCACCGCGCCAAGATCGGCAAGACCAAGCTGGAAGAGCTGATCAACCGCACCCGTTCCGTGCTGGGCATTCCCGCCGATTACCGCATCGGCATCGTCCCGGCTTCCGATACCGGCGCCGTCGAGATGGCCATGTGGTCGCTGCTCGGCGCGCGCGGCATCGACGCGCTCGCCTGGGAAAGCTTCGGCGAGGGCTGGGTGACCGACATCACCAAGCAGCTGAAGATCGAGGACGTGCGCGTCTTCAAGGCGCCCTACGGCTCGCTGCCCAACCTCGCCGAGGTGGATTGCGACCGCGACGTGGTCTTCACCTGGAACGGCACCACCGGCGGCGTCCGCGTCCCCAACGGCGACTGGATCAAGGCCGACCGCAAGGGCCTGACCATCTGCGACGCCACCTCGGCCGTGTTCGCCATGGACATGCCCTGGGACAAGCTGGACGTGGTCACCTGGTCCTGGCAGAAGGTGCTGGGCGGCGAAGGCGCCCACGGCATGCTGGTGCTGTCTCCCCGCGCCGTCGAGCGTCTGGAGAGCTACAAGCCGGCGTGGCCGCTGCCCAAGATCTTCCGCATGACCAAGGGCGGCAAGCTGATCGAAGGCATCTTCAAGGGCGAGACCATCAACACGCCGTCGATGATCGCCGTGGAAGACCAGATCGACGCCCTGAAGTGGGCCGAGTCCATCGGCGGCCTCAAGGCCCTGATCGCCCGCTCGGAAGCCAACCTGAAGGCCGTGCAGTCCTGGCTGGACAAGTCCGACTGGGCCGCCAACCTGGCCGACTTGCCGACGGTTCGCTCCTGCACCTCCATCTGCATGATCGTCAAGGCGCCGTTCTTCGCCAAGCTTTCGCCTGACGACCAGGCGGCGGCGGCCAAGAAGATCGTCACCCTGCTCGACAAGGAAGGGGTGGCCTACGACATCGGCGCCTACCGCGACGCGCCCGCCGGCCTGCGGGTCTGGGGCGGCGCCACGGTGGAAACCGCCGACGTCGAAAAGCTCCTGCCCTGGCTGGACTGGGCCTTCGCCCAGGTCAAGGCCGAGTTCGAGCCCAAGGTCGCTTAAATCAAAACACCGTGAACCGGGCGCCGCTTTTCAAAAAGGCGGCGCCCGAACTCCATGTGAGGAAGTCCAGATGCCCAAGGTTCTCATCAGCGACAAGTTGAGCCCCGCCGCCGTTCAGATCTTCAAGGATCGCGGCATCGAAACCGACGTGAAGACCGGCCTCGCTCCCGACGAGCTGAAGGCCATCATCGGCCAGTACGACGGCCTCGCCATCCGGTCCAACACCAAGGTCACCGCCGAGATCCTGGCCGCCGCCACCAACCTCAAGGTTGTCGGCCGCGCCGGTATCGGCGTCGACAACGTGGACGTGCCCGCCGCCACCGGGCGCGGCATCGTGGTGATGAACACCCCCTTCGGCAACTCCATCACCACCGCCGAGCACGCCATCGCCATGATGTTCGCCCTGGCCCGCGAAATCCCCGAGGCCAATGCCAGCACCCACGCCGGCAAGTGGGAGAAGAACCGCTTCATGGGCGTGGAACTCACCGGCAAGGTGCTGGGCATCGTCGGCTGCGGCAATATCGGCGCCATCGTCGCCGACCGCGCCCAGGGGCTGCGCATGCGCGTCATCGCCTATGATCCCTTCCTCTCCGTCGAACGCGCCAAGGAGCTGAACGTCGAGAAGGTGGAGCTGGACGAGCTGTTCCCCCGCGCCGACTTCATCACGCTCCACACGCCCTTGACCGACGCCACCCGCAACATCATCGACGCCAAGGCCATGGCCAAGATGAAGAAGGGCGTGCGCATCATCAATTGCGCCCGTGGCGGCCTGGTGGTCGAGGAAGACCTGCTGGCGGCCCTCGAATCCGGCCAGGTGGCCGGCGCCGCGCTGGACGTGTTCAAGACCGAGCCGGCCAAGGAAAACGCCCTGTTCGGCAACCCGAAGGTGGTCTGCACCCCCCATCTGGGCGCCTCGACCTCGGAAGCCCAGGAGAACGTCGCCCTGCAGGTGGCCGAGCAGATGGCCGATTACCTGCTGACCGGCGCCGTCACCAACGCCCTCAACATCCCGTCGGTGTCGGCCGAGGATGCGCCCAAGCTGAAGCCGTACATGACGCTGGCCAACCAGATCGGCAGCTTCGCCGGCCAGCTGACCGAGACCGGCATCAAGGACGTCAAGATCGAGTATCTCGGCCATGTGGCCTCGCTCAACACCAAGCCGCTGACCGCCATGGTCCTCGAAGGCCTGCTGAAGCCCATGAACGAGGCGGTCAACATGGTCAACGCCCCCGTGGTGGCCAAGGAGCGCAACATCAAGGTCACCGAGACCAAGTCCGAGACCGAGGGTGACTACCACACCCTGGTGCGCCTGACCGTCACCACCGACAAGCGCGAGCGCTCGGTGGCCGGTACCCTGTTCGGCGGCGACAAGGCCCGCGTGGTGGAGATCAAGGGCATCTCCATCGAGGCCGAGCTGGGCGCCAACATGCTCTACGTCACCAACCAGGACAAGCCGGGCTTCATCGGCGCGCTGGGCACCCTCCTGGGCGCCAACGGCGTCAACATCGCCACCTTCCACCTCGGCCGCGCCGAGGCCGGTGGCGACGCCATCCTGCTGACCCAGGTGGACCAGCCGGTGTCGCCTGAGCTGCTGGAAAAGGTCCGGGCTCTGCCCCAGGTGGTGCAGGCCAAGTTCCTGACCTTCGCCTGATCGGGATTGGTATGCGAAGGGAGCGGCGGCCCGGCGGCCGCCGCTCCTTTTTCTTGTCCCCCGAGGAATCCTTGGAAGGGGCCGCAATTGTGTTTGCCCCTGGGGGCCAAACGCGATACATCGGCAGATGCCAGATAACCGGGCGGGTGTCCCTCGGACGCTCTCCCTTTTTTCCAGGTTGCGACACCAAGAGATGACCGAAACCGCCAATCGGGCCCTGCTGCCCGCCGGCCTGCGCGACATGCTGCCCCCCGACGCGGAGTTCGAAGCTTCCGTCGTCCACAGCCTGATGAGTATTTTCGCCCGTCATGGTTACGACCGGGTCAAGCCGCCGCTGATCGAGTTCGAGGAAAGCCTGCTGGACGGTGCCGGCGGCGGCACCTCGTCCCAGACCTTCCGGGTCATGGACCCCATGAGCCAGAAGATGATGGGGCTGCGCGCCGATATGACGCCGCAGGTGGCCCGCATCGCCGCCACCCGTCTGGGCTCCCAGCCCCGGCCGCTGCGCCTGTCCTATGCCGGCCAGGTGCTGCGCGTGAAGGGCAGCCAGCTGCGCCCCGAGCGCCAGTTCGGCCAGGTGGGGATCGAGCTGATCGGTTCGGACGCGGCATCCGCCGATGCCGAGGTGCTGGTGATGACCGCCGAGGCGCTGATCGATCTGGGCGTGGCGGGCGTCTCCGCCGATCTGGCCCTGCCCACCCTGGTGCCGGCGGTGTTCGCCGCCTACGGCATCACCGGCGAGGCCGCCGAGCGCCTGCGCGCCGCCCTGGACCACAAGGACAGCGCCATGGTGGCCACCTTAAGCGGAGGTGCCGCGCCGCTGCTGCAATCCCTGATCGCCGCCGCCGGCCCCGCCGCCCGCGCGCTGGCCGAGCTGGGCGCCCTGGACCTGCCGCCGGCCGCGGCGCTCGAGCGCGACCGTCTGGCCCAGGTGGTGCACCTGGTCGGCAATGACCTGCCGGGCCTGACGCTGACCGTGGATCCGGTGGAAAATCGCGGCTTCGAATACCATACCGGCCTGTCCTTCACCCTGTTCGCCCGCAATATCGGCGCCGAGCTGGGACGTGGCGGACGGTACAAGGGCGGGGGCGAGCCGGCTACCGGCGCCACCGTGTTCATGGATTCGGTTCTCGCCGCTTTGCCGGGGCCCAAGCTGCCCAGGCGGCTGTTCGTTCCGGCGGGGACGCCCCGGGCCTGGGCCCAGGCGTTCCGCGCCCAGGGCTGGGTGACGGTGTCGGGGCTGGACCCCGCCGCCGATCCGAAAGTGGAAGCAAGGCGTCAGGGCTGCGGGCATCGCCTCGGCCCCGACGGTATCGTTGACGTGGAATTAGGTTAGGGGACGAGTAATGGCGAACGTGGCTGTGGTCGGCGCCCAGTGGGGCGACGAGGGCAAGGGCAAGGTCGTCGATTGGCTTTCCGAGCGCGCCGACGTGGTGGTGCGCTTCCAGGGCGGCCACAACGCCGGCCATACCCTGGTCATCAACGGCGTGACCTACAAGCTGTCGCTGCTGCCGTCCGGCGTGGTGCGCGGCAAGCTGTCCATCATCGGCAACGGCGTGGTGATCGATCCCTGGGCCCTGCTGGCCGAGATCGAGCGCATCCGCGCCCAGGGCATCGACATCACCCCCGACGTGCTGAAGATCGCCGAGAACGCCTGCCTGATCCTGCCGCTGCACGCCCTCCTGGACAAGGCGCGGGAAGAGGCCAGCGGCTCGGCCAAGATCGGCACCACCGGCCGCGGCATCGGCCCGGCTTACGAGGATCGGGTGGGCCGTCGCGCCATCCGCGTCTGCGACCTGGCCGACGAGGCGGTGCTGAAGACCAAGATCGCCACCTTGCTGCGCCATCACAACGCCCTGCTGCGCGGCCTGGGCGCCGCCGAGGTGGATGGCGCCGAGCTGCTGGCCAAGCTGCTGGACGTGGCGCCCAAGATACTGCCCTTCGCCGATGTGGTCTGGCAGCACCTGGACGAGGTCCGCCACACCAGGAAGCGCGTGCTGTTCGAGGGCGCCCAGGGCGCCATGCTCGACGTCGACCACGGCACCTACCCTTACGTCACCTCCTCCAACACCGTGTCGGGCAACGCCGGCACCGGCTCGGGCGTCGGTCCGGGCCAGGTGGGCTATGTGCTGGGCATCTGCAAGGCCTACACCACCCGCGTGGGCGAAGGCCCGTTCCCCACCGAGCTGTTCGACGAGATCGGCAAGAGCATCGGCGAGCGCGGCCATGAATTCGGCACCGTCACCGGGCGGCCGCGCCGCTGCGGCTGGTTCGACGCCGTCATGGTGCGCCAGGCGGTCAAGGTGGGCGGCATCACCGGCATCGCTCTCACCAAGCTGGACGTGCTGGACGGCTTCACCGAGCTCAAGATCTGCACCGGCTACAAGCTGGACGGCAAGGTGATCAACCATTTCCCCGCCTCCATGACCGGCCAGGCCAATGTCGAGCCCATCTACGAGGTCATCGAAGGCTGGACGCAGAGCACCAGGGGCGTGCGCTCGTGGAAGGACCTGCCGGCCACCGCCATCAAGTACATCCGCCGCATCGAGGAACTGATCGAGGCCCCCGTGGCCCTGCTGTCCACCAGCCCCGAGCGCGAGGACAGCATCCTGGTCCACGATCCTTTCGCGACCTGAGCCGGCGCTGCGAAATTCCTGAGCGATCTGATTGTAGGACGGCCTTTCCGCCTTTAGACTGAGAAGCAGTCCGGCCCCGTCACCGGGGCCGGCCCATGGAAGGGGCAGATGTCGGAAATCGACGAGGCCGAGATCGAGACAGAGATCGATCCGGCCGAGGACGAGGATGGCGATGACGTCAAGGTGGAGGTGGTCAAGCAGACCGGTCCACCCGGGGTTCTGCGCGACCGCTTCACTATCCGTTCCAACCAGCCCTTGCCCGAATTGTCGACGCCCTCGGCCGATGCCTTCGTCGCCGAGGACAAGCGCGATCCCAGCCGTGCCCTGTTCGGCCTGATCTGCAAGCCAGAGCTGCCGCCCCGCGTCAACGTGATGCGGGCCCTGAAGGGGGTGTCCTCGCCCGGCCTGATGCAGTTGGTGGAGTGGGGGCCCATGAGCTGGCCGCCCGCCGGCCGCCAGTGCATGACCGTGGTCTATGAACGTCCGGCCGGGAACCGGGTGATGACGTCGCTGCGCGGCGAGATTCCGCGTATCGACGAGTACCAGATCACCAAGCGGGTGGTGGAGCCGCTGACCGCGGCGCTGAAGGAAATGGACGGGCGTGGCGTTCCCCATCGCTCCATCCGGCCCACCAACATGTTCTGGGGCGACGGCAACGGCGAACGGATCGCCTTCGGCGATTGCGTCTGCGCGCCCCCGGCCTTCGACCAGCCGGTGCTGTTCGAGACGGTGGAATCGGGCATGTGCACCCCCATCGCGCGGGGCAGCGGCGACCACACCGAGGACTTCTATGCGATGGGGGTCACCATCGCCTTCCTGATCCTGGGGCGCAATCCGGCGGCGGGGCTCAGCGACGACGCCATCCTGGCGGCCAAGATCCAGCAGGGCAGCTACAATCTGCTGATCGGCGACGAGCGGCTGTCGCTGCCCATCATCGAACTGCTGAAGGGCCTCTTGTGCGACGACGGCTCGCAGCGCTGGGACATCGAGGATTTGGATCTCTGGCTGTCGGGGCGCCGCATGTCGCCGCTGCAGCCCAGGGGCGAGAAGCGGGCGGCGCGCGGCTTTCCCTTCATGGGCAAGGAGTACTTCAACGGCCGCGAACTGTCCCAGGCCATGGCCAAGAACTGGGACCAGGCCATCCCGCCGGTGGTCGAGGGCAAGCTGGAACTGTGGCTGCGCCGCGCCGTCGAGGACAAGGACAAGGCCAACGTGGTGGCGGAAGTGGTGCGCATGGCGCTCAACTCGTCCACCGACAAGAAAAGCTCCACCGATCTGATGCTGTGCAAGATCCTGATCCTGTTGGATCAGGCCGCGCCCATCCGCTACAAGGGCTTCAACGCCATGCCCGATGGCTTCGGCTCGGCCCTGGCGGCGGTGATGGCGTCGCGCGGCGATACCAGGCTGCTGACCGAGATCATCCTGCGCGAGGTGCCGCGCCTGTGGTTCGAGATGCGCGGCGAGTACCAGCCCGACAACTCGCTGATGGAATCCAACTTCAAGGAATTGCGCTCGTACCTGACCCAGACCGGCATGGGGTACGGGCTGGAGCGCTGCCTGTACGAGCTGAACGACGCGCTGCCCTGCCAGAGCCTGCTGCTGGGCGAGGAATACGTGGTCGAGGTCAAGGAATTGCTGCCGGCCCTCAACGTGGCGGCGGCCAAACGCACCGACGGCAAGCAGATCCCCGTGGACCGCCACATCGCCGCCTTCCTCGGCGCCCGCATGCGCTCGGACATCGACCGCAACCTCACGGCGCTCAACGATTCCAATTCCAGCGTGGCCATGATGGGGGCGCTGAACCTGTTCGCCGTGCTGCAATACCGTCTGGGCCCCGAATCCCTGCCCGGCCTGGCCGCCTGGGTGGGCGTGATGATCGCCCCCATCGTCCAGGGCTTCCACGGCCGCGAGAAGCGCAAGGAACTGGAAAAGGAAATCCCCAGGCTGGTGCGCAAGGGCTCGGTGGTGGAGATCTACAACCTGCTGGAAAACGTCGACGAGCGGGTGCGCGACGAGCAGGAATTCACCTTCGCCCAGGCCCAGTACGCCGCCGCCGAGGAGGAGATCAAGCACATCTTGATGGAAACCGAGGAGCGCGCCGCCGAGGCCGACAAGATCGGACGCCAGACGGCGGCGGTCACCGGCATCATCGTGGCCATGATCACCGCGTCCATCGTGGTGATCTCAGCGGTTTTTTAGGGCGCTCCGCCTGACCTCGAATGCCCGCGGCATTGCCATCGGCGGGCCGTGGTGCCATGCTTCGGCCCATGGCAAAGAAAATGTCAGCAGTGGAACAGGCGCGTGCGGCGGCGGCGGCGAAGAAAGCCGGTGCCGGCGGCGGCGGAATCAACAAGGGCGTGGTCCTGATGGTCCTGGCCGCCCTGGTGCCGTTCTCGCTGCCCACCGTGGCCCTGGTGGGCTTCGGCATGCTGCCGACGCTGGCGTCGTGGGCCACCGAGAAGGGGCCCAACAAGTACGCCTTCCTGTGCGTCGGCGGCCTGAACTTCGCCGGCGTTTTCCCCTACCTCTTCACTCTGTGGTTCGGCGTCCATACCCTGGACGAGGCGCTGCGCATGCTGACCGATCCGGTCATGCTGATGACCGCCTATGGCTGTTCCGCCATCGGCTGGGGCATCTACGCCGCCATGCCGCCCATGGTGGCCAGCTATCTGGCCGCCACCGGCCAGCGCCGGGTTAACAACCTCAAGGCGGCCCAGAAGAAGCTGATCGAGGATTGGGGCGACGAGGTTGCCAAGAAGGGGTGAGGCATTCCGAAAGGTCCGGCATGAAAAAACCCCCGACCACCGGCCGGGGGTTTTTTCATGGTTTCTGACCGGTCTTACGCCCGGTTCTGGGATTCCGCCTGGGCCGAGGCGGACTTGACCGACTTCTGCAGCTTCTCGAAGGCGCGCACCTCGATCTGGCGCACCCTTTCCCGCGAGATGCCGTAGCGCTGGGACAGGTCCTCCAGGGTGGCCGGCTCCTCGGTCAGGCGACGCTGGACCAGGATGGCCCGTTCGCGGTCGTTGAGCGCGGCCAGGGCGCTGGTCAGCATCTGCCGGCGCTGGCCCAGTTCCTCGCGCTCGCCCAGTTCGGTCTCCTGGTCCTCGTGGTCGTCCACCAGCCAGTCCTGCCATTCGCCCTCGCCCTCGGCGCGCACCGGCGCGTTCAGGGAGTGGTCGGGGCTGGACAGCCGCCGGTTCATGGTGACGACCTCGTCCTCGGTGACGTCCAGCTTGGTGGCGATCATGGCCACGTTCTCGGCGGACATGTCGCCTTCCTCGATGGCCTGCATCTGGCCCTTGAGCTTGCGCAGGTTGAAGAACAGCTTCTTCTGGGCGGCGGTGGTGCCCATCTTCACCAGCGACCAGGAATGCAGGATGTATTCCTGGATGGCGGCGCGGATCCACCACATGGCGTAGGTGGCCAGCCGGAAGCCCCGTTCGGGGTCGAAGCGGCGCACCGCCTGCATCATGCCGACATTGCCTTCGCTGATCAGCTCGCCCAGCGGCAGGCCATAGCCGCGATAGCCCATGGCGATCTTGGCCACCAGGCGCAGATGGCTGGTCACCAGCCGGTTGGCCGCCGGCAGGTCGCCGTGCTCACGGAAGCGCTTGGCCAGGAGGTATTCCTCCTCGGGCGGCAGCATGGGGAACTTGCGGATGTCCTGAAGGTACCGGGTCAGGTTGCCTTCCGGCGCGAGCGACAGACTGGAAGCGATTGCCGTCATCGTCTCATCTCCTCTTACCGTGCGGAGGGTTTTCCCTCGTTTGCGGACCGGCCCATCAGAAAGCCGTCCGTCGTCACCGGTTGATGAGACGATAATGTCATAGCTCTGAGCTCAAGTATAGGTGAATTTTATAGAACCTCTAAAATCTGGATCAATTCATTGATATCAAGTGGCATGCAGCTTTCGAAGTGGGCATCATATCCTTTAGTAGGATGGGAAAAACCAAGTAGGTAGGCATGAAGGGCCTGGCGCGGGAAACCGGTCACTGCCTCCCTCACCTCAGGTGGTAGGACCACTCGCCGGTTACCGCGAATGCGCCCATAGACGGAATCCCCGATCAGGGGGTGGCCGATGCTGGTCATATGGACGCGGATCTGATGGGTACGTCCCGTCGCCAGCCGGCATTCCACCAGACTGACGGCCCCGGCGGCGAAACTCTTCAGCACCCGGTAGCGGGTCAGGGCCGGCTTGCCGCCGGACTTGACCACGGCCATCTTCTTGCGGTCGTTGGGGTTGCGGCCGATATTGCCCTCGATCTCGCCCTGGCGGGGGCTGGGCGTGCCCCAGACCAGGGCCCAGTAGGCGCGCTCCAGGGTATGGGCGGCGAATTGGGCCGACAGGCCGCGATGGGCGGCGTCGGTCTTGGCGGCCACCAGCAGGCCGCTGGTGTCCTTGTCGATGCGATGCACGATGCCGGGGCGCCGCACGCCGCCGATGCCGGCCAGGGACTCGCCGCAATGGGCCAGCAGGGCGTTGACCAGGGTCTCGTCGGGATTGCCGGGGGCGGGGTGGACCACCATGCCCGGCGGCTTGTCGATGACGATGAGATCCTCGTCCTCGTAGACCACGTTGAGCGCGATATCCTGGGCTTCGGGCTCGGCGGGGGCGTCGGGGGGGACCTCGACGGCGAAGCGCTGGCCGGGTTTGACCCTCAGCGAGGCGTCGGATATGGTCGTGGCCTCCAGGCTGACCCGGCCGTCCTCGATCAGCGCCTTGATGCGGGTGCGCGACAGGTCCGGCAGGCGGGCCGCCAGCCAGCGGTCCAGCCGGGTACCGGCCTCCTCGGCCTCGACGGCGGCGGGGGAAAGGTGCTGGGTCACGGGACTGTCCATCCGCGAACAGGGATTGAAGCTGGGATTATGAAAGCGATCAAGGCGTTGGTGGTGTTCCTGGGGGTGCTGCTGCTGGCCGGTCTCGGCCTCCTCGGCTATGGGCTTTACAGCAAAGCGCCGATGAAGGGAACGCCCACGGCCCAGTCGGGCGGTTCCGTCCTTGCTCCGGTGGCGGAATTCGGCCAACTGGCCGTGCCGGTTCCGGCCGGATCGCGCATCGAGCAGATGGTGGTGGCGGGCGAGCGGGTTGTGCTGCGCCTGTCCGGCGGCGGGCCCGAGCGCATCCTGGTGCTCGACCCCGGCCAGGGCAAGGTGGCGGGCAGTTTCGCGCTGACCCCCGAGCCGGCCGTCCGCTAGAGGCGCGGGGGCAGCGGGCGCATGCTGGTCCTCTCGGCGCAACAGATGGCCGACATCGCCGCCGCCGCCGAATCCGCCTGGCCGGCCGAGGGCTGTGGCCTGCTGATCGGCAAGGGGCGGCGGGTGATCACCGTCACCCGGGTGATGAATGCCGACAATCTTTTGAAATCCCAAGGCAACGACCGCTTCGAGCTGGACCCGAAAATCCGCTTCGAGGCCGAGCGCCTGGTGCGCGGAACCAGGGAGCGGGTGTTGGGCCACTGGCACTCCCATCCCGACGGCAGCGCCCAACCCTCGGCCACCGATCTTGCCCAGGCCTGGGAGCCCGATCTGATCTGGCTGATCGTCGGAACCGCCGCCGATTCTGAGGGGCGCCCCCAAGCCGTCCAGATGCTTGCCCACCGCCTGGACCGGGACAGCGGGCGGGTCTTTCCCGTCCGCATGGAAACAGCGGAAAAAAGGGCTTGCCAGGCCGCCCGCTTTCCGACATAAAGCGGGCCTCGCGCCTCTTACGTCCCCATCGTCTAGAGGCCTAGGACACCGCCCTCTCACGGCGGTAACCGGGGTTCGAATCCCCGTGGGGACGCCAGCGATTTCAATGAGTTAGCCGAATTTGAAATGCCCAGTACCCAGTCTGGTGCCTAGTCGTATGGTCGCGGATTAGGCCGGATTGGCGTGGACTGCGCATGGCTAGATTGTTTCCGCCGTGGGTGTGACGCCCTGGCCAAATGAAGATCAACCTTACAGATGTGGGCCACGCAGATGTGCGTCGGTGCAGCGATGCCTGCCAGGACACCGCCGTCGTGGAGGTGGGCATCGCGGGATGAGCCATGGGAAGGGCAATAGTCCGTCACTATTCGTGGCTAGACACATCAATCGGCGCCCGAGCAGTGTTAACGCAGACCGATGACCTACATCATTGAGGTGGGCGATGGCCGGGGCGGAAGATGAGGGCTGTCCACTACGTAGCGCGCTAAAGGCGGTAGAGAGTTTCGATGAGCTCTGGCCGGGCCTGGGGTGTGCCATCCATGGGGAGTGTGACCACCGCAACCTTTGCGCAGAAGAGGCAATGGCCGTCATACAAAGAAACTCTGACCGAATGCCCTCCTCTGACGATTGATGCCGCTGATCACGGGGCGCGATCCCCACCCAGAAGTTGGATGCGCATCAATTCGTTTCAATTCGCTCCGACCTGGCGCCCTGAGATTTAACCGCCATTAACCAGCCACAATGTAGGGTCAGGTTCCTGGGGTTCCATCTGTCCAAAGATCGAAGGCCATGAACAACTCTTTGCTCGAACTCATCGCTGATGCCGTTGAAGCTGCCAAGGCTGGCGGCATGTCCCGCGCCATTGCGCTCGACTACGCAACCACGGCCATCCAGCAGACCGAGGCCGACATGCCCTATCTTGTTGCTCGCCGCATTGCCGAGGGGCTGCTGCCTGACGCTGGTGACGTTGAGTGCGGGATTGCCGCGTAGAGCAAGACTGGTGCCTATATATTAAGTAGGCAATAGAACGGGGGCACATTTACCCACAGAAGCTGTGGATAACTCTGTCGAAAATTCTCAATCCCGCTCTCTGATGCGCAGCAATCCGCGCCTGTCAGCTGTCTGCTCAGATCTTAAGCAGGCCGAATTTTCGCGGTTGCGAGCCTGTTGCAGTGCGAATGTTAAGCAAAGATTACTACGGCTTTGAGGCTGTGAATAACTGTGAAACACAGGCTGTAGCCGCAGATCATTTGCCTGAGCAGCTGGGCGGTAAATTACGGCTGTAAGGACGCAGCAATATATCTGGCGCTAGTTCACCCGATCATCCGGCCCAGGCTCTGAGCGCAGCAGTTCCGCAGCAGCAAGACTGATCTGGCTCCAGATGGACCAGCCCGCCATATCACCATTCGCCTTGAACGCCTGCGCCCGCTCGGCAGCATAGGACGAAGCTTCCTTGCGGTGACTGTGGATCAGCAGGGCGGCAGAGCGCCAGATGTCGGGATCGGTGATCAACATGCCCTCTATCCATTTCCGTAAACGCCTGCATAGGCGAGGCGCGTCCTGATCGTCACGGGACGGGTTTGTGGATCAACGCTTCAATGGCTATGGCGCAATCTTCAGCAGTGGTTCTAGGATCGACATGCAGCCCAGCACGAATCATCTCGGCCATATCACGCAATGCCTTCTCCCGTTCTTCGCGGGCGACGAAGCGGAGGGCCTGGGCGGTGATGCTCTGAATTGCGGTGATGGGCTCCTTCGCCGTTACCGCCTTATACACGCTCCACGCAAGCTCAATCCCGAGGTCATCAAACCTGTCTGCCATCAATATCTTCCTCTCAATCCACCATCCTCTTCCTGAGCAGATTGTCGCCCCGCAGCGTCTTACGCCACAGGTTGGGCGCAGTCTGGAATGCCAGCCCCTGAGCGACTGCATCGTCCTTTACCCATTGCGGCACATCCGAGGCCAGTTCCCAATCCTTGCTCGCCCCCATCAGCCACAGCAGAACGGCCTGCTCGGGCGTGAAGAGTGGGAGGTCGTCGTCGTCAAGCTCTTCGTAGTCGTTGTCGTTATCGCTCATCAGAATAGCCCCTTCAGTGAGGATCCTGCGGTTAGTCGTCTCCTCAGGTGGAAATCACCTAAACAGCAGCCACAGCGCAACGGCAATGAGCCCCAAAGCAGAGCAGGCTAAGGCAACGATCTGGTAACGCGTTCGGCGCTGCTTCTCGCGGAGAAGGCTTGACCGCCGTTGGGACTGGCGCCAGGATAGTCGGAAGGGCTTTTCATCCATCTGGCTAACCGGTGAACCGGCGCCAAGCCGCAAAGACCCCAATCGATATGGCCGTGAGGATCACCCGCTCACGGCGCCGCCGCTGCCGCATGGTCGGAGAAAGGGATGGGCGGGGCATTAGGGTAGTCATCGGAGGACTCAATTGGCCGTTGTGCTATCACGCGGAGGTCTTGACGGGCTGTTCAGTTCTGCGGCGGATCAAGCGTCCGACCCACACAATAATCAACCCGCCACCGATGAAGATCGAGCCCTCCATCAGGATTAGCGGTGCATACGCGGCCACAGAAGCATCTGCCAAGGTCGAAACGAGGGCGTAGCTGTAACTGACGGCGTTGTACGCCACCACTGCCCAGCCAAACAACCGGATGATGTTTCCAATAGATGGCGTTGTATCGATCATGGCTTCCCCCTATCAGTTCATGCTTTCCGTTCGTGCAGCGTGCTCATCCTCGCCGCCTCGGCGTCAGTTTCTCAGACGCCTGCATCAGCCGCTCCATCTCGGCCTCCTCGGCGGGCGATGGCCGCAGGTCCACCGGCAGGCGCATGGTGCTCAGGCGGCGGAACAGCTCCTCTACCGTGGGCCTTGGGGTGGCGGTTTTGTCGTCGTTGTTGGGCATGGCTTAGCCTCCTGTCAGGGGCACAATCATACCAAAAGCCCCCGCCTTGCGGCAGGGGCCTTGATCTCCACAGTGACCGGACCTGTCAGACCTCGACCCCGGGCCAGTCTGCAAGCCTTCCCAGATCGACGCCTAGCTTACCGGCCAGCATCGCCACCGCGTCATTGTGCAGCTCGAGGACGGCCTGATCGCCCTAGCTGATATACGAGCCACTGATTGTGCCGTAACGGCCAGGGCGTCGGTGGCGCTGCCGATGGCGCTGACGCAAATCTTCCGCTAGGTCTGCTCAGCGCCCTTGTCAGCCATCAACCAGCCAGAAAGCGTCAGGCGAAAGCGGCCATTGGGATGACGGCCTTGGATGTCGCTGATGATCCCGAGCCTGCTCGGCCCGTGCGGGGGCGGATACTTTTGTCTGGTTACACGGCACGGTGAATGACTTGAACTCAGGGCTCAGTCACCTCAAACCCAGCATCCGAAGGGGCAACGACCGAGGCGAATACAAACGGGACCGCGCCACGGTTGCGGGCGCCATGTGTCTGTCCAGGGGCCGCGATGGCCAGGTCGCCGGCCTTGATCATCCGGGTCTCGCCACCACCGAGCAGATATTCGGCCTCTCCCGAGATCACCACCCAGGTGTCCTGTCCGTGAGGATGGCGATGGGCTGCGATCTCCTGGCCGGGCAGCAGGTGCCAGACCACCAGGGCGGTCTGCTCCGACTGGGCGACCACCACCCGTTCGACCTGTTCGGGGTTGGGGTGGGTGTGCTCTTGGATGGAGACGATGCGGTTCATGGGATCTCCGTCATGGATTGTTCGGCCTGCCAGTGGGGCGAAACCAGGGGCAGGATCACCCGGGCGATGGTCCCTCCACTCGGATTGGGCTCCAGGTGCAATTCCCCGTCATGGCTCTTGACCAGACGGTGAACGATGGTGAGGCCGAGCCCGGTTCCCTTGGCCCGGGTGGTGAAGAAGGGTTCGAGAACCTTGCCGTGGATGCTGTCGGGGATTCCCGATCCGGTATCCGCGATGCTGACCTCGACGGCCGGTCGTGACTTGAACAGCGCCGACCTTGCCTCGATGGTCAGGTGTCCGCCCGGCTCCATGGCCTGAATGGCATTGGCCAGCAGGTTCTGGAACACCTGGATCAGCCGGGTGCGATCCCCCCACACCTTGGGCAGGGAATGGTGCCCATCGGTACATACCACGATGGACTGTTCGGTAATCTCCGGAAGCATGGAGACCGTCGCAACCTCGATGACGTCGTCCAGGTCGACCCAGTCGGGTTCAAGGCCGTTGGGGCGGGCGAAGTCCAGCATGTCCGTCAGGATGTTTTCCATGTAAGACACCTGGCGCAGAGCGATATCGCATCCATCGCTGAACTCGTCGGCAACGGCCCGGTGATGGTTGTCGAGAATCTTCAGGTTCATCTTCACCGAGGACAGCGCGTTGCGGATGTCGTGGGCGATCATGGTCGCCATGCGTCCCAAGGCCGCCTGCTCCTCGTTCTTGGCCGCATCCCGCAGGGCCTCGAGCATGCGCATCATGGCCCGGGCCAGAACGCCGAACTCATCACGGCGGCCACTGGCGGGCGATGTGATGTCGCGCTCGCCATCCCGGATGCGATCCGCGAGCAAGGTGAGTTCCTGAATGGGCTGGGTCAGGTACTTGGTGGCAAGGGCCAGGGCGAAGGCGACCATGCCGCCGACCACCAGGGCCATCACGGCCAGTTCCGTACGAAAACCAAGGATTTGATTGTCCATCTCGGTCAGCGAGGCGGCCCCTCCCACCACCAGGACCGGTGCGTTCGGCCGCAGCAGGGGATCGGCCAGCAACACCCGGTACAGCACCACCGCCATATGGGTTTCGGGGCTGTCGAAGCGCAATTGGGGGTCGCTGCCGTATGACCATTTCTGCCAGCGCTCCCCCAGCCTGAAATCCCTGATCATGGAGTTGGACCAAGTGATGGACTTGGTCTCCTGCTGCCCTGTGGGGCGGTAGAGGTATTCTCCGTCACGGTTGCCGATGAAGAAGGTGATATCGGTCCGCGGGCGTCCAAAACCGCCGACCAATGTGTCGAAATCGATGGCGATCACCAGGGCGCCTTCCACCCGGCCATCCTTGGTGGCGACGGGGGTGGCGGCGTAGATGACCCGCGCCTTCTGATCCACTTCGTCGCGGACATTGCGCACCATCACCTGTGACAGGGTGACATTGCCCGGCCAAAGCTTGACCGCTTCCTCGGCCATCATGACGAAATCGGATTCGACCGCAGCCCCGACTCCCTTGGCGCGCAGCCCCAGCTCCGTTTGCTCAACCGAGATGGTTGCCGCACCGGCCGTGTTCGGCTGCAGCAATATTCGGGTATAGGCGGGGCGCTTTTGCATCAGTCCCGCATATCGCTCGGTCAGTCTTCTGCGGGTTTCCGGGTCCTTGCTAGCCCCGGCCCCTCCCTCCTCGGCCAGGACCTGGAGGTCGCTTCTGACCATGTCGAGGGTATTGTAGATGATCCGCGACTCGCGATTGACGCTTTCGGAGAGGCGCTGGCGCGACAGGTCGTGAAGGGTGGCGGTCGTTCGAGACAGGGTGAACAGCGCAATGCCGGCAATGGCCAGCACCGAGATCAGATAGGTCAGGCCGAAAATTTTCCGCGATGTCTTCATGGAGCGCGCTGTCCCCTGCGGCTGCCGGCCATCTCGGCCCAAGCTTAATCTTCCCCACCGGACGGTGCTATGCTGTCTCGACGAGTTGGCCGGGTTATTGCAATTCCAATGCCGTCTTTCCTGCTGATCGCGAGTCCAATATGCCACACATCCTGCTCGTCGATGACGACCGCGCCATCTGCCGGACCCTGGACCTGCATTTCCAGCAGATCGAGTACACGGTCACCGTCGCGCATTCGGCCGAGGACGGCATCAACAAGGCTGAGGATGCTGACATCGACGTGGTGATTTCCGATGTCCGCCTGCCGGGAGCGGACGGCATGCAACTCCTTTCCTCCATCAAGACTCGGCGCCCGACCTTGCCGGTGATCATGATCACCGCCTTCCATGATTTCGAGACCACGGTGGCGGCCATGCAGGGGGGCGCTATCGATTATGTCCCCAAGCCCATCGACCTGGACGAACTGGATGCGGCGGTGGAGCGGGCCCTGTCGCAAGGCCGCTCCGGCGAGGGATTGGTGATCGGCACCGCCGCTGGAGCCGGAACCACACAGATCATCGGCCAGTCCTTCGTCATGAAGGAGGTTTTCAAGCGCATCGGGCTGGTGGCGCAAAGCCGCATAACGGTTCAGATCCTGGGCGAATCCGGCACCGGCAAGGAATTGGTGGCCCGCGCCGTCCACAACGCCAGCGCCGACCGTCATCACCCCTTCGTGGCCGTCAATTGCGCCGCCCTGGTGGAAACCTTGCTGGAAAGCGAGATGTTCGGCCACGAGCGCGGCGCCTTCACCGGCGCGGTCAGCGCCCACAAGGGAAAGGTGGAGCAGGTGGGCGAGGGCACCTTGTTCCTGGACGAAATCGCCGAGCTTTCGCCGCCCATGCAAAGCAAGCTTCTGCGTATCCTGGAAGAGCGCGAATACACCCCTGTCGGCGGGTCGCAGGTCAAGACCAGCAAGGCGCGCTTCATTACCGCCACCAATGTGGATCTCAAGGAAAGGGTGGCGTTGGGGCAGTTCCGCGAGG
This sequence comes from Magnetospirillum sp. ME-1, assembly GCF_002105535.1. GTDB lineage: Bacteria > Pseudomonadota > Alphaproteobacteria > Rhodospirillales > Magnetospirillaceae > Phaeospirillum. Next base: position 1,193,040 of record NZ_CP015848.1, read on the forward strand.
ACCTCTATTATCGTCTGAACGTCGCCACTATCAATCTGCCGCCCCTGCGCGAACGGCGCGGCGACATTCCGCTTCTGACCGAATTCCTGTTGAAGAAGATCAACAAGGACCTGCGCAAGACCATCCGGCGGGTATCGGCCGAGGCTATCGCCTGCCTCGAGGACTATCACTGGCCCGGCAATGTGCGCGAACTGGAAAATGTCCTGATGAAGGCGGCGGTGCTTCAGCGCGGTGACGTCCTGACACCGGATTGCTTGCCGCCCGAACTTCGCCACCGCGTGCAGGCCGGGGAGGCCTCGGAGTCGGTCTGTTCCGGCACCCTGTGTTCGCTGCGGGAACTGGAACGCGACCATATCCGCCGTGTGCTGGCGGAGACCAATTGGCACAAGGGAAAGGCCTGCGACATCCTCGGCGTATCCCGCCCCAGGCTGGAGCGGAGGATCAAGGAGTTCGGCCTGGTCTCGCCGCGCGGCAAGAATGGTGACGACGACTGAACGAATCGTTCAATTCCACCGGCCCTCCATTTGAACGAAGCGTTCAGTCTTCAAAGACAAACCCGCCGGTCACGGGGGCAATCGTGACCGGCGGGCTCGGCTGTTCCGACCGTGGGAGGTTGGTGGGGAGTCCGGCCGGACAGCTACCGCCTACATCCCCGAAAGGGTCTTCACCACCGTCTCGAAGGGCAGGATGGTGCCCAGGATGGTCGGGCTGCCCCAGCGAACGTGGTACTTGTTCTCCGGCACCGAGGCCAGGGACAGCAGCAGGTTGTTGAAGGCCCCCAGATCGTTGGTCTCGAAATAGGTGATGAAGTCGGTGTCGTCGAGACCGGTGGAGTGATAGAGCTTGCGCTTGACGTTCACCAGATAGGGGAGCGTCGGCATGGTGTGGGTCTCCATCTCCTTCAGCCGCTGGGCGTCGGTCAGGTTCCACCACTCGGCATTCTTCTTGACCGGAATGACGATGGTGTAGCGGGGCGCGTCGCCGCTATAGGTGGCCGAGGACAGGCCGGCATTGAGGTCGGGCGACTTGTCCTTGGAGATGTAGTTCAGCGCCTTGGTGATGCCCACCAGGTTCTCGGTGACGTCGGCGTTCATGCCGAAGCGGGTGGCGCGGAAATCCACCAGGAAGGACTGGGTGGCCGCCATGTCCATGGAATGGACGCGCAGCAGGAAGTCGCTGTTGGCCTCGAAGCCACGGGTCAGATAGGCATCGACGATGACCTTGTCCTTATGCTTGTCCACCACCTTCATGACTTCGGCGGCGGCCATCTTGCGCTCGGCGGCAGGCAGCTTGGCGAAGTCGGCCCGTAGCTTGTAGGTGGAGAAGTTGCCGAACACCCCGGGCGAGGTCAGCAGCTTGGCCCGATCGGCCATCATCGGCGCCATGGGGGCCATGGGGGCCGTCTTCATGTCGGCCATGGGGGCGGCCTTCATGTCGCCGGGCTTGGCCATGCCCTGGGCGGCGGCGGTGCCGATGCCCACCGCCAGGGTCAGGGTCAGGGCCGTGCCGAGGGCCAGAAGGCGGCTGGTATTGAAGCTTTTCATAATGAACTCCCTCTCTTGTTGAACTTGGGATGGTTGATCACTTCGCCGCACCGGCCTCGTCCTCTTCGTAGAGCGAGGAGATGTCCTTGTGGGCGATGCCCTTGTGGCAATCGATGCAGGTCTTGCCCTTCTCGTCGGCGGAGCTGTGGCGCCGCCAGGCGGTGTTCTTCTGGGCATCCTTGGACATGGCCTCGAAGGAATGGCAGTTGCGGCATTCCCGCGAGCCGGTGGATCTCATGGTCGACCAGACGCGCTTGGCCAGTTCCAGGCGCTTGGCCTCGAATTTCTCGGGGGTGTCCACCGACCCCATGACCTTGTGGTAAAGCTCGCCCGAGGCCTGGATCTTGCGGATGATCTTGTAGACCCAGGGATGGGGCACGTGGCAGTCGGAGCACACCGCCCGCACACCGCTGCGGTTGGCGTAGTGAACGGTTCCCACGTACTCCTTGTAGACGGTGTCCTTCATCTCGTGGCACGAGATGCAGAAGCTCAGGGTATTGGTTGCCTCCATTGCGGTGTTGAAGCCGCCCCAGAAGATGATGCCGGCAATGAAGAACGCCGCGGCGGCGCCCAAAGGGGCCCCCAGCAGCATCCAACGGGGAAGCCTGGGCAGTCGCATGGTTCAGTGCTCCACCCGGGCGGCGGACGGCACCCGGGGGACCTGGCGCTGCATCAGGTCCAGGTCGCCGGCGACGTAGGTGCCCACCAGGCGACACATGGCCCGATAAAACCCGAAGGCCACCTTGTGTTCGGCGGTGGTCGCCAGGAGCGGCAGCCAACGTCCGAGATGCCGTTCGAGGAAGTCGCGCTGCGCCATAAGGTAGGGGGCTGGATCCTTCCCCGTCTCTTCGGCATCCGCCTGCTTGGCGGCCAGGAAAGCCATGAACTCAAGCTCGGCCGTCAGATGGTCCTCGGGGGCGTTGAGGTCGGCGGACACCGCCAGGCCGAAATTCTGATAGAAGGATTTGACTTCCAGCAGGATTTCGGCCCGCTCGGTGTCGCGGATATGAGCCCCTTCGTAAAGCGGGCAGGGCGACGACGGCGCGTCCAGTTCGAAGCTGCAGAGATAGGCGCTCTCCACCGCGTCGCAGTCAGTCCCCGACGGCACGGCCAGTTCTTCGGCCAGGGCCAGCACGGCGACGGCCGAACCGGGATAGACCTGGGAAATGGTGTCGCACAGCTCGGCCTGGAGCTGGCCGTCGATGATGTTCCGGCAGATCATCTCCTCGGGATAGGAGAAGGCTTCGGCCAGCAGGCCATAGGCTTCGGCGCGGAACGCGGCCATTCTGGGTTCGGGGATCATTCTCCACCCTCCTTGGCGTTCTTCTGGAATTCCGGGCGCAGCTTGTGCACGGGTTCGCCTGCGAAGACGCCGATCAGCTTGAAGTGGTCATGGACGCCCTTGGCCTTGCCGCCGGCCCGCACCGCCTTGTCGAAATCGAAGGCGTATTTGGAGTCGATAGCCGGGGTGAAGGGGCTGGCCACTTTGGTGGCGGCGCCATGGCATTTGGCGCAGGCCTTCTCGTAGTCGAAGCTCTGTCCCGCCTCGATCAGAACCTTGCGGTCGGTGGTGGCGCCGCCCTTCTTGAAGCGGCCCTCGGCATCGCCGTGCTCCTTCTTGAAGGCGCTGCCGGCGCCGTGGCAGGACTCGCAGCCCACCGCCGCCAGGGACTTGGCCTGGGCGGGCTGCATGGCGGGATCATAGCCACCCGGCTCGCCATAGCCGGTGGTGTGGCAGCCCAGGCAATTGGCGTCGGCGGTATAGTCCTTGGCCGGGTCCAGCTTGGCCTTGGCCTTGGCCTCGGGCCGGATTCCAGGCTTCAACAGATCGAAGGCCTTGGCGTGGCCGGTGGCCTGCCAGGATTCGGCCTGAAGGTCGTGGCACTTGCCGCAGACCTTGGTGCCTTCATAGATCGCCTTGTCGGCCGCGTGGGCGGCCGGCGCGAACAGCGCCAGCCCCACGGCCACAATGAACGGAAAGAGCTTTTTCATCGCAATGGCGCCTTATCAGGTCAGGGGAGAGATCATCATGTCGGCGCTGCGCACTCCGATCATGGTGTCCATCACTTCGGAGGGCATGCCGCTCATCTTGCGGCTGCGCTCGGACCGCAGCAGGGCCAAGGCCGAGCCGACCTCGCGTCCGAACAGCTGTTCGAGATAGGCCAGCGGGATTTTGGGCGTGTTGGTCAGGTTGCCCTGGGCGTCCTCGACCATGGGGCCGAAGGCCGGCGGAATGTAGAAGACGTTGGGCTTGGTGCCCTTCTCGGGGTAGAGCGGCAGGGCGACCTTGAAGACGTTGACCAGCTTGTGGACCGAGCTGTTCATGTCGTCGAGGAAGCCCACATGCATGGCGCGGCCGGCGCATTGGGCGACGCAGGCCGAGGCCACGCCCTTCTCGATGCGGGGATAGCAGCCGATGCACTTGTTGCCCTTGAGATCGGCCATGTTGAGGAAGGCCTTGCCGTAGGGGCAGGCTTCGACGCACGACCCGGTGCCCTTGCACTTGTCCAGGTTGATGACGTTGATGCCGTCCTGGACGCGACGGTAGATGGCGTCGTTGGGGCACGCTTCGAGACAGGCCGGCTGCGAGCAGTGATTGCACATGCGCGGCAGGAAGAAATAGTGGTTGTTGGGATATTCGCCGGCGCCCTGTTCCTCGTCCCAGTTGGGGGCGCTGTGGGGCGTCGGGCTGGGACGCGCCCGGTCGGCCTTGCCCTGGAACAGGCGGCCGTCATAATCGAATTCGAAGGGCACGCCGTAATCGGCGGCGCCGGGGCGCTTTCCCTTCTGCAATTCGCCGTCCTTGTAGCCGCCGCCCTTGGCCGTCCAGTTGCGGGGATAGCCCTGGCCCGGGGCGGTCTCGACGTTGCGCCAGTACATGAAGGCCTGGCCGGGATGGCCGGTCCACAGCCGCTTGCAGGCCACGGTGCAGGTCTGGCAGCCGATGCACTTGTTGAGGTCGACGACGAAGGCGATCTGCCGGCTGGGAACCGCCATTGCTTTGGTGGTCATGTCGGAACTCCTGTTTTCGGTCCCGCCGGGCCACGGTCAGGGCCCGGCGGCGGAATGTGTTGGATCGAGGTCAGGTCACAGCTGCTTGGTGACGGTTCCCGTGTACTTGCGCATCTCCACCCGCGTGTCGCGCTGGCTGCCGCCGGGGCCGTAGTAATTGGGCCTGAATAGCAGGTGGCCGTAATTGCCGACCAGATGGGTGGGGGTGATGCGGATGGGGCAGACGCTCTGGCTGCTGCCCTCGATCAGGTCCATGTAGAGCTCGGGCGTGTGGTACATGGAGATGCGGCCCGGCTGCTCGCCGTCCTTTACCTTGACCCGGACGATGACCTTGCCGTGATCGTTGAAGATCTCCGCCCAGTCGTTGTCCTTGAGGCCGCGGGCCTCGGCCTCGGCGCGGGGAATTTCCACCATGGGGCCGCCGCGCTGAAGCCGCAGCATCAGCGGATTGTCCTTGAAGGTGGAATGGATGGCGTGGCGCGAATGCGGCGTGTTGAAGCGCAGCGGATACTTGTCGGCGTCGATGGGCGCCTTGTAGACCGGCAGTTCGACCCCCAGGGAGAAGAACACCTCGTGGTCGATGTAGAACTGCTGGCGGCCGGTCAGCGTCGGCCAGGGGCGCTTGTTGACGGCGAAGAACTGGAACGGCGTGTAGGGCACCCCTTCCTTCATGGGCGAGGTCCAGTTGGCCTTGAAGCGCACCGGCTTCTCGCGAATCTGGTCCAGGGTGATGCCCTTGCTCTGGGGCGCGTTGTCCAGGATGAACTGGGCGGCGGCCTCGTCGGTATCGAGCTTGCCGTTGTCGGTGAACTGCGCCGACAGGGTGGCGAGATCGCGGTTCCACTTGAACTGCTCGTCGAAGAACGACTTGAAGCCCTTGGCGATGGCCGCTTCCTCGACCTTCTTGGTCAGTGCCTTGAAAATTTGCCAGTCGGTCTTGGATTCCCACATGGGAGCGATGGCCGGCTCGGTCATGTTGATGAAGGTGTGTTCCTCGGTGACGTTGAGGTCGGTCTTCTCGTACCAATGGGCCGAGGGCAGCACGATGTCCGAGTACAGCGCCTGGCTGTCCATGCGGATGTTGGCGGTAACGATCAGGTCCAGCTTGGGCCACAGGTTGCGGAGCACGTATTTCTGCCCCTTGGCCTGATTGAGGAAGTTGCCGCGATAGCAGATGAAGACTTTGGGGTCGCGCCCGTCGCGGGGGTAGATGGGCATCTGCTTGGTATCGAGGGACTGCTTCAGATACTTGCCGGTGTCGATGCCCACCTTCTCCATGCCGTCATAGGCTTCGCCGTGGACATAGGACCAGATGGTGGTCTGGCAGAAGCGCTGCTTGCCGGCGCCCTGCGGGAAGGACAGGGCGGCGACGCCGGGCACGAAGGTCGGCTTCCACTGGCCGATATAGTGATTGACGCCACCGCCATTCTTGCCCTCGTTGGCGGTCAGCGACGACAGGAAGTGGAACACCCGCATCAGGATGTCGGAGTAGTACCAGTGGCCGGTGCCGCCGCCGGTGATGATCATGGCCGGCTTGGCCATGGCGTATTCACGGCCCACCTGGACCACGGTCTTGGCGTTGACGCCGGTGATGGCCGCCACCTTCTCGGGGGTGTAATCGGCCATGATGCGGGCGCGGTAGAGCTCGTAGACCGGCTGGCATTCCACGGTCTTGCCGTTCAGCAGCTTGATCTTGAACTTGCCTTCCAGGGCCGGATCCAGGGCACCGAGGTCAAGGGTGCCGTCGGGGAAGGTCAGCGTGTTGCGGGCCAGGAAGGGGGGCTGCACCGTCGGCTTGACCTCGGGATCATCGCCCCAGCTGCCACGCATCAGCACCGGCATGCCGGTCTTCATGTCCCAGGCGTAGAACCGGTTCTTGGAGCCATCGGCCACCAGATCGGATTCGCGCAGGAACATCCTGGTGTCCGAGCGCACCAGAAGGGGCATGTCGGTCTGCTCCTTCAGGTTATGGGCGTCGAACAGCTTTTCCTTGATGATGACGTGGGCCATGCCCAGCGCCAGGGCCACGTCGGTGCCGGGCTTGGGGTGAACCCACAGATCGGCCTTGATGGTCGAGGCGTTGTAATCGGGCGCGATGCTGACGATCTTGGTGCCGTTCAACGACGCTTCGGCCAGGAAATGCGCGTCGGGAATGCGGGTCTGGGAGGGATTGGCGCCCCACAGGACGATATAGCGGGCATTGTACCAATCCGCCGCCTCGCTGGTGTCGCCCTGGACGCCGCAGGTCTGAGTCTGGCCGGGAGGCTGGTCGCCATACCAGTCGAAGAAGGTGTGGGTATGGGCGCCGATCAGGTGGGCGAAGCGGTGACCGCCCGAGAACGACACCGGCGCCACGGCCGGGACCGGCGAATAGACGCTGATGGCGTCGGGGCCTTCCATCTTGATGGTATCGACGATCTTGTCGGCGATCATGCCGAGCGCCTCGTCCCAGCTGGCCCGGCGCCACTTGCCCTCGCCGCGCTCGCCGACCCGGATCAGCGGATACTTCAGGCGGGTGGCGCTGTAGACGTAGTCGGTGGCGCATTCGCCCTTGTTACAGCCACGCGGATTGTACTCGGGCACGCCCTTCAGCATGGGAGCGTCCTTGGACTGCTCCTCACGCAGGATCACGCCGTTCTTCTGGTAGACGTAATGGGGGCAGGCACCGGTGCAGTTGATGAGGTGGGCGCCACGGGTCTTCTTGTCCCAGCTCCACTGGTCACGGTGAAACTGCTCCCAGCCGCTGTAGTCGAAATCCCGGCCGGGATCCGTGGCGGCCAGGGCGCGGAAGGAGAAAGTTCCGGCAAGCCCCACCCCCAGGGACGTGGCCCCGGCGGTCTTGAGGAATGAACGGCGTGAACGTTCGGCCATGATGCGCTCCTTGAGTCTTTGCCTCGAATCGGTCGGCATGCTGTTCTGGTGTCGGCGCTGGGCCGAGCAATGTCCGGACAGAAGCGCAAAGCCCATGCCAGAAGGGGCAAAGACCCGATTTCGCAGTAGCCTCACGAATTTTCCGGGTATTGCAGGATCTGCTAATTGATCTGGATCAGAAGTGGCGGGGTACCACTCAAACGCTTCGTTCAATTGTCATCGGCTCAATTGAACGAAATGATCATCCTGCACCTGCGAAGAATAAGCTGCGGATCAGCCGCCGGTCATGCTCATGGGGCGCGACTGACGCAGATGGGCAAAGTCGTGGCCCAGGGCCTTGCCGGCGACGGCGTCATCAATGACGTCTTCCAGCATGGCGCCGGTGGAATCCGCTCTGAGAGCAGCCCCCAGATTGAAGCCGTCGTCCCGTCCCAGGCAGGGATAGACCATGCCGGTACAGGTCAGCCGCATGCGGTCGCAACTGCCGCAGAAACCATGACTGAGCGGGGTGATGAAGCCGATCCGTCTACCGGTTTCCGCCACATCCACATAGCGGGCGGGACCGCTGGTGCGGTGACCCGAGTCGGTCAGCGTCCAGCGTTGCGCAAGCTCGTCTCGCAGCCGGGGCAGCGATAATGACGGCCCGATGCTTGCGCCTCCGCCCATGGGCATGGCTTCGATCAGACAGAGATCGAGGCCGAGGCCGCCACACCAGCCGATCAGGCGGTCCCATTCCCTGGGCGGCTGTCCCTCCAGCGCCACGGCGTTGACCTTGACGGCCAGTCCGGCCTTGCGCGCGGCAATGATACCCTCGATGACCGTCTCGACCCTGCCGCCTCGGGTCAGCAGGCGAAAGCGGTCGGGGTCAAGGGTGTCGAGGGATACATTGACCCGGCGCATGCCGGCCTGCGCCAGCAATGACGCGTACCGCGCCAGCTGAGTGCCGTTGGTGGTCAGGGTCAGTTCGTCGAGCCCATTCTGTCCGATCAGCGATCCTAAATCGGCCACGAGGCTGATGATGTTGCGCCGCACCAGCGGCTCTCCCCCGGTCAGGCGGATTTTGCGCACGCCACGGGCGATGAAGGCGCGGCAGATTCTGGCCAGTTCCTCAAGGGTCAGCACATCCCGCCGCGGCAGAAACTCGGGATCTTCGGCCATGCAGTACAGGCAGCGGAGATTGCAGCGGTCGGTCACCGAGACCCGCAGATAGGAAATCTTCCGTCCGTGACGATCCATCAACATCGGCCTGCTCCCGTGGCATCAGGCATGGCGCCTGATCTCGGGATGGAGCAAGAACCGTGCTAGTTCTCGCCCGGCTCGACCCCGGCATCGGCCGGGGTGACCGTGGAGACGAAAATGAAGGGGGAGGTTCCGGTGTTGCGGGCACCATGCACCTGCCCGGTGGTGGCGATGGCGATGTCGCCGGTCTTGATCTTACGGCTCTTGCCGCCACCCATCAGGTAATCGGCCTCGCCCGCCAGCACCACCCAGGTGTCCTGTCCTTCGGGATGGCGATGCGGCTCGAGCCCCTGTCCCGGCAAGACATGCCAGCCGGTGACCACGGCATGCTCCGTTTGGCTGATGACATGGCGCCGGACCATCTTGGCATCGGGCTTGGCGAAATCCTCGACGGTGTAGACCCTGTTCGTTGTTCCGTCCTTTCGAACGGCAGCGGGTTCGTAAACCTTGCGGATGCCATCGGGCGTACCGCCGACCCGCGCTCCGGGAAGGCTGGCGACCAGGGCGCGGGCATGGGAGACCGCCGAATGGACGTCCGATGGAGTCATGCCGGTCTGGGGCGGGGCCAGCACGGTGGGAATCGTAACCCCGGTCTTTGCCTTGATCGCGGAAATTTCGGCCAATACGGTCCCCAGGAGGTCCATGACATGGGCCGGCTTGATGGTTCCGTTCCGGCGTTCGGGGAGGACGACCCCCATGGGGATGACCAGATTCGGGTTGCTCTCGGTTAGCACCTTGATGTCTACCAGCAGGCCGATGGCGTTGTCGTAGGTATCCACCGGTCGCCGGGCCGGAATGACCGGCGGCGGAGGCACCGGCGCGGTAACGCCCAGAGACGACCTCACGAGTTCCAGATCATTGACGATAGAAAGCGCAATCCGCATGACGTCATTGGGAGATGTCGCCGGCAGTCCCAGGCCATCCACCTGCAGCTCCGCCCGGCGCAGTGCCGCGAAATTATCGGTCGGCCCCATTTCCCGCGATGGCCGGGTCATCTTGGCAACCGGAGGGTTGCCGAAGATCGGCCGCAAATCCTTCAAGCCCAGCAGCATCTTCTCGACGAAGAACTTGACGTCGTCGGGCTGGACCTCGCGCACCGCTATTTCAGGCACCGGCTGGAGCGGCAGTCCATTGAGCTGGCGGACGGCCTGAATCTTCAAAAGCACCTCGCGGGCTTTCTGCAGGACGTGGCGGGGCAGCCGTTCCGTCAGGGGCGGCGCCTGGGGATCCACCGCCGGCATGGTGCCATTCGCATCATGGAAAGCCGCGAGTTGGGCGTTGACGGCTTCGATGGCCTGGTAGGTGTCGGCGGGAGTCGCTGCCTCGCCGGCTGCAGTGCCAGCGATAAGGAGCAATAACGCCCCGATCCAAATCCGAATACGGCAGCCCGACATATCTAGTTCCCACGTCAGCCGCCGTCCCCCGTCGCGATCACGAGGTTAGGCGAAATCTCAGCCCCGGCCAAATCGCTTTATAGCAGAGAAAGCGAGTTGGGGCGGACCGTCTTTGATCTCTGCAAATTTGACGCCAAGTGCCGGGGCGGTCGTCCCCCGATGGGCGGCTAAAACCACACGTCCAATACCGTAGTCAGCAACTGGGGATGGGAATCCGAAACACTGATCGACAGCAGTGTCCGCTTACGCAGTCTTGGATCCAAATTCTGCCCGGCCGCTTTCGGCCCTTAGCCGATACCCGTATTGACGATCAGAACGATGCCTCCATCGGGTCCGCTGATCTCGCTGTTCCGCAACTTGGGGCGAACATAGGGCGCGATGTCGGCCAGCACCTTGGCGCGAAGATCGACCGGGGTATCGGGAGCCTGGGCCAGCAGGGCAAGTTCCACCACCGGGTCGAAGTCGGCGCCCACTTTCTCGGCCAGCATGGCCGCAAGCTCGCTGGTCCGCTTGTTCGGCGTTCCAGGCTTGCGCCCACCGCGCCGCTCTCCAGGCTTCGATCCTCTCGGCACCGCTACTCTCCACTAACTAAGCTATGATATAACATATCACTTTCGGGGCGGGGCATCATCAACATATTGCGACAATGCCAGCGTTCACTCGCTATTTGATGCGTCACATGCAACAGGTAGCCAGGCGCCATCTGACCGAGAGCCAACGCGCCGCCATCGCGGCCAAGCTGGCGAACATGCAGCAGGGGGCGCGGACGGATTTGGAACCTTCTGCAAATTTGCAGAGCACAAGCCGCGCCGATGCCGCCGCCATGCTCAACGTGTCCGAGCGCAGCGTCAACGCGGCCAAGAAGGTCCAGAAGGCCGATCCAGCCCTGTTCGCCAAGGTCGAGAGCGGCGAGGTCGCGGTATCGAGTGCCGAGAGGACGGTGCGGGTGGCGCGGCCATTGACGAGGAGGTGCTGGCCGAGGCTGCGAAAATCAGGTCTGCGGGGTCATCTGACCATTTTTGCGGGGTCATTTGCGGGGTCAACCCGCACCTCAAACCCGCGGAAAACTGCCATTTGCGGGGTCGTGCGGGGTCAAATCGGCCATTCCCATCTCTAAGTCACCGATTTTATTTGGTGATACTCCCGCTTATAAAAAAAATACACCCACGAAAAGAGGAAAATGACCCCGCAGACCCCGCAAATCTTCAAAAAACCGCAGTTTTCTGCGGGTTTCGGGCGCGGGGTCGCGCTCACATCTGACCCCGCATGACCCCGCACGACCCCGCACGACCCCGCACGACCCCCGCATTACACCCGAGCCACCCGCCATTCCGCCACTTTCAAATGCGCGTTTTCGCGCTGCTCGAGGCGCAATCCATCGACGATCTCGCGCCGGTGGTTTCCCAGATACGCGCTGATCATGCGGCTGGCCGCACCGCCGATTTTTCCTCGGGTAAGCTCTGCCAGCACGCCTCGTAGATGGCGAGCGGCACTTACTTTCTCGGTGTCAGCGGCCTCGGCCTGGGCATCGGCATCGGCATAGGCCGCGTGCCATTTAAAGCTCGCCGCTTCACTTACCCTGTCCTCGAGGTCACGGACTAGCACCCACTCGTCGCCAAGCACGCCGTGCCAGGCTGCCAGGAAGGCGCGTAGCTCCGAACGCTGCCCATCGTCGGCGGCCAGATCAAGCTGACTGGCCAGTGGATCGGCCATGCCGAGCCAGACCAGGCAGGCCGGAACCACGGACGCCCAAGTCTCGTAGGATCCCAGCGTCAGGGCGCACGGGTTGGGCTTGCCGGCTAGAATGAAGGCGCGCAGGACCGTGAACACGTCGGCCAGAAGCCGCTGGCGGTGCTGCATGACGTACCCGACCAGATCGACGATACCGAAATGCTGGTCCTCGGGTCGCTCCAGGCCCGAGTCGATCACCACCCGGAGCCACCGCCGGGCCGCGTCGGCCCTGGCCGCCAGATTGTTTCCAGTCGCTGCCATCAGTACCCGCGTCGGCAGCCCACCAGCCATGGTCGACTCCCCCAGCACACGATCGTCCCAACTCGTCATCGTCATCATGGCGTCGAGCGGGCCGCCGCCAACGGGCGCCAGCAAGTTGTCCAGGCACAGGCTCGTCGTGCCCCGGAGCAACTGCGCCGTCAGCTGCTTGCGCTGTTCGGCCTCGCTGAAATCCTTCTCGGGCGCGACCATTGAAGGCGCGCGACCATAGAGCAGGGCGTTGGCCGCCCGCACGGCCAAGGTTTTGCCCGAACCGCGCTTGTGTGCCGAGACGATGAGCCCAGGCGCCAGGTCAATTACCTGGCGGATGGCCCCGGTCAGGACGTAGGCGGCCAAAACCGAGCGTCCAACTTCGGCGTCCGCAAACACAAATTCGCTGAAAGGCGCCAGCACCCGCTCCATGGCCGCCACGGCGTCGCCACGACTGGGCTGTGCTGGTACCTCCAGCGGCGGTGCGCTTCCCGAATAGAACAGCCCCGACACAGGGTCATAGCCGGTGCTGCCGTGGATCTCCCCGGTCTCCAGGCGCAGCACCGGGACATCAGTGATGCCGACCAGCGGGGGAACACTCCAATGGCCGACGTTTGACGCCAGCTTGCGGACGATGTCGGGTGGCGGGTCAATCGTCCGCTCGCCGTCTTCACGGCTCGGCTGCACCCAGGTGGCGGCCTCGGCCAGGCGCAGGCTCAGGTCGGCGTCACTCATGGCAACGATGCGGTGGTCACTGTCGATGCCGGACTTCGCCATGCGTACCAAGGCGCCACCGCGCTCGAACGCGATCGGCGGGGTCTGTGCCGCCAGCGCCTCGTCGGCGGCCTTCACTGCCGCAAGGGCGCCGCCAGCCCGCACCCGGATCACCGGCTTGCCTGCGGCATGGGCTTGGTCATCGAGGTCCGCCACATCCGCACTGGACGCGGCCTCCTCTGCCGCCTTCAACGTCGCCGTCATGGCGCGCACGCCGACACCGGACTGCCGCGCGGCCCGCTTGATCAGCGCTTCGCGCTCAACCGGGGACAGTTTGAGTGTACCCGCCATGGCTTCCAGGGCAGAGGCGGCATCAGTGCCGGCGCCGTCCAGCGTAGCACCGGCCGACGCCGCGTCGTGCCACAGGCGATAGTACACGCCGCCGTGAGCGAAGGAGTTGATCGCCACCCGACTGCTAGCGGCGAATACCTTGGCCTTACAGCGGCCGTAGACTACGCCCTCGACCGGATCGGCGAGCGTCTCGCCGTCGAAGCGGTCGGGATCCGCCAGCACCTCGGCCACAGTCACAACGCCAATTTCGCTGTCGTCGAACTCCAGCACGTCGGCGCCCGTAAGATCTCCTACAAGACGATTGTCGATGATGCGCGTGGCGGCCTTGGCCGACACGCCACGCGCCACCAGGCGGTCCACCTCGCGCCCCTTGTACACCGTCCTGACCCTACGGGCTTCAGGTTCGGCTGCGGCCTTAGCGTCGGCCAGCAGACGGCGGTATTCGACAGCCTCCGCCGGAGCCAGATCGGCCAACTGCTTGCTGTCCACGATGTCACCGTCCAGGTGAACGGCCCGCCGCACCTCGGCATCCTGGGCCAGGCCGTAGCCTAAAGTAGGCGCCCCCTCAAAAATCAGACGCTCAGGCGCCCAAACGCTCGTATCGACAACGCTACGCTCAAGCGGCGTGCCGGACGCGCTTACCCAGAACCAGCCGAGGCCGGCGAGCCAGCATCGCTGGTGCAACACCTCCAGGAACCGTTTGGCGTCTGAGCCGTCACGCAGGGCCAGATAGACATGAACCCCACCGCTGTCGGGGAAGCGGTGACCGTCGGCGGTGCGGATCAGGCCGGAACTGGTCGATGCCCGCTGGACCGTACCTGCAGCGGCAAGGGCCGGAAACACGAATTGCAGGCCCGACCAGAAGCCACCCAGGTCGTCCAGGCGCTGCTTCACAGCGGCCGGCATGCCCTTGCGGTCGAAGTCGAGCAACACAAACGCCGGTTCGCCGGGACGATAGTCGAAGGCGTCCCTGGTGCGGGCGACAGCGCCACTGGAGGGCCGCTTCCGAGTACAGACCATTACGGTGTCGCCCTCGGCGACAAGGGTGCCGGTGCCCAGAGCCTGCTCGCTGGTTGTGCTGTTGATCAATTCGGCCAGGCCGCTGAAAAGTTCGCCGTTGGCAAGGCACACCCGTTTGGCGGCACCCGACTGCATGAAGCAGGCGCTGCCGTCGCTGCTGACGGTGCCATCAGCGGCAAGGGTAACCTCCTTGGTCAGCGGGCCGCCGTCCTTGGAAAACAGGGTGAGTTCGACCGCGACGCCCATCACGCGCACTCCCCCGACCGGAGTTCGATCACGCACGGCAGCCAGGTCAACCGCCGATAGTCCTCAAACGGGCGAGTGTCTTTCACCACCGGCAGCCTCGGGACCACCCTGCCATAGGCCAGCAGGTAGGTGGGCGGCGGCACCGGGGTGAAGCTGATGCGACCTGCGGCATGCAACTCGCCCAACGCCTCCACGCCTTCATCGGACGTGCCCGGCCAGATGGTGACCAGACTGGCCCCGTAGGTCATGGCACCGTCGCCACCGACAACGGGAACTGCGGAGATCAGTTCGTCGAAAGTCAAGGCGCCACCGGCGTCAGCCAGGGCCTCCAAGATGACTTGTTGAGTGTCTCTGGTAATCATCGGGTACTCCATCTTAGGGAGCCGGCGTCGTCTCGACGCTGGCGGGGGAGGCCCGGCAGGCTTGAACGGAACAAGGTGGCGGTGTATAAGAAAAGCGCGTCAGCAGTCCTTACCTAATTCGCCAGCCCGTCCGGTCGCCACCGGGCGGGTTGTTGCTTTAGGACGCCTTGCGGGCGCGGGGGTTGGGGGAACGGCGCTTGACCGGCGGGGCCTTGCGGGCCTCGGCGATAAGCTTGTCCAAGCTCTCGCGGAGGACCAAGCGGCGACCGGCGAACAGGACGGTTTCCAGTTTGCCGTCCTTGATCATTTCCCAGATCGAGCTATCGGAGATACCGGCATAGGGCGCGGCGATCTTGACCGGCATGAGGGCCGGTTGGATTGCAATGCTCGACACAATGGTCGGCCGAGTAGTGGGCTGCATGGGCTTGTACCTATCGGCATGGGTTGCTGCGATAGGGCATACTGTCGTGGCCCGGCCCTAATAGCGGGGGGACAAACCCCGCCTACTTTTCCCCCCGAATGACCTGGTATCGCCGACCGTCTACTTCCAGCGCCACCCGTCCATAGTCTGGGTGGTCATCGACGCTGCCGCCCCTAGCACGAAGGGCTTCACCCTCGGCACGGGCCACATTGGTCCACGCCTTGATGTTCGCGGGGATGGCGCCGCCGAGCTTCTGGTTCTTGGTCTTCGCCCACTCGGTCAGCGCGTCCCTGCCAAGGACGCCGTAAGCCTCTTCGACATCCGCAATCGCGTCACTTCGGCTCTTTCCAGCACCTTGCCGGAACGCCTGGTACTGGAGGGCGCGGATCTGCAGCGTCCAGCGGTTGGCCGTCCCCGGCTGTCGGCTCGACGGCACGATTATCGGATGGTCCTGGCCGTTGTGCGCCGCGTAGAGGGCTTGCTGCAGTTCCGCCATGACGCGGCCGGGGGCAAATTCCAGAACCCGCGCCGCGACCAGGCGCTTCTCGGCGCCTTTCGCGCCTTCGACTTGGTCCCAGATGTCGGCAGGAGCGTGGTCAGGCGCGCTTTCTGACCGTGCCCAGGCCAAGGCGCAGGCGGCCCAATAGTCCAGAGCCCAGCCGCCGTGGACCTGCGTGATGGTGGAAAACTCCAGCAGCGCCTTGATGGCGGCTTCCTGCTTAAACTGGTCCGTCTTTGCCTCGTCAAAGGCTTTCTTGCAGGCGTTGATCCGCTTGATTGCGCCGAAAAGCGATACCTCATCCATCACGCCGCCCCCCGCTTCTTGGCCGCTTTGGCCGTTCGCGTCCTGATCCTGGCGCACTCTGCACAGACGACGGAGCCCTTGGAATTGCGGTACGGCGGGAACTCGGCATAGCTATGCCCGTGCCGGCACTGTCCCTCGACACGTGGTAACGCCGTTACCTCCTCCCCCGCCCCAAGTAACGCGTTACCGGCCTCGGTTGTCTCGATGGCGCCCAGGTCCAGCATGGAGGCGCGGGCCACAGCATCAGCTACGCTGGCGATGTCACGGCTGTAGGTGCGTTCGATCATGGTTACAGATGTATCGTGCAGAGCCGCCACCAGCCGCAGCGGGACGCCCTTCAGCGCCATGCGGACGATGCTTGAGTGCCGCAGGGCGTAGGCCGTGATTTCCTCGATCTGATACGGCTCCACCTCGGCAGGCTTCAGCCCCGCTGCCTTGACGGCGCGGGCGAATGGTCGTGAATGGTCGGATTTGGCCCAGGCGCCGCCACCCGGCTTCTGAAGCAAGACGCCGGTCGGACCGATGCCCTCGGCTGCCGCCTTCAGACGCTTGGCCAGCGCCGCCGGGATCGGAACCGGGGTGGATCTGGCTGCCTTCTGCCCCTTGCCCTTGTTCGACACCGGGATCATCAGGCGGGGATCAGCAGTGCCATTCTGCAGATCAGCCACTTTCAGAGCAGCGACCTGCGAGTATCTGCTGCCGGTCACCGCCAGCACCTCGACCAGCAGGCCAAACGCCAGGGATTGGGAGTAAGCCGCCTTGACCAGTTTGCCGACCACGGCATCGGACAGGATGACGTTGCGGCTGCTCTCGGCATCGCCCAGCGTCTTCAGACCGATTTCCCACGCGGCCCGGCTAGTGATGGTCACGCCCTGGTCGGCATCTGCCGCCATGTTGAGCGCAGCCTTGATGGGGGTGGTGGTGCGATTGACGGTCGCCGCCGCCAATTTGTCGGCCAGCCCATCCCGCCATGTCTTCAGCATGTCCACTGTCAGATCAGTCACGGAGGTCTTCATCAGCTTTTCCGACAGATGGGACCGGACCCGGCTGACGTTGCCGTAATCGCCGCCGCGTACCTTCAGGTCGCGCTCGTAGGCGTTCAGCGCCTCGTCCAGTGTCAAAGGTGCCTTACGGGCGACGGTGCGGTCTTCCTTCGCCCAATTGAACGCCTTGGCGCTGGCCTGGGCAAAGGAGAGAACGCCAGAGCCATCGGCGTCTTCATAGTCGTCAGCCAGGCCGACCACGCCTTCATTGAATCCGCCCTTGCCGTTGGCCTTGCGGGCGATCCAACGGCCAGTGCCCTCGCAGCGGCGATAGCCAATGCTGATGCCGTCGCCCAATGCCTGCCATATCGGCTTCTTCGCCAGCGGAAGCCCCAGACGGTAATTCCGCTTGGACAGATCTGATGTGACTTTCGGTGCGCGCGCCATAACCATTCTCCACGCCGAAACCGGGCACCAAACTGGACACCGGGGCCACTTTCCCCGCGCCGCATCAAGGCGGCGGAAACGCAGTACCCAGTCTAGTACCCAGTCCATATACAGCCATCATCATGGATGCGCGTGGACGGCAATTCAAGCAGAATTGCGCTATAACAGGTAGTTAATGCATGACGGCGGATGCGTGTGGACGCCAAATTTAGCGTCTGATCTGCCCTCTCACGGCGGCAACCGGGGTTCGAATCCCCGTGGGGACGCCAAGCGATTTTCCGCACTTGATACGGCTGATGACGCGGCTCCGGTAGGGGGAGCCGCCGTGGCGTTGTTCGTGGATATTTCCAACCGCAGTTCAGGCCGCGCTTTGCCGCGCGGAGAGCTGTGCCGCGAACACGTAGCCAAGGCCGCGCGCCGAGCGGATGGGCAGGGATTCCCCGGCCTTCTGCATGACCTTGCGCCGCAGCCGCGTGATGATCGTGCTGATGGCGCTGTCGTCGTAGACGTCGCCCTTCTTGCCCAGGGCGATGGCCAGTTCCCGGCGGCTTGCCGAGTTTTTCGGGTTGGCGATCAAGGTTCCGATCACCCGGTATTCCGCGTTGCTGAGCATCACCTTGCGGCCGTTGGGGGCCGTCAGCAGCCAGTCCAGGGTGGCAAGCTCCCAGCGGGGCAGGGTGCCGTCGCCAAGGGCCGGGGCGCGGACCGTCCGCCCCGGCTTCAGCCGGCGGAGCAGGCTGCGGATCACCGCTTCGAACTCGCGGAACGGAACGGGCTTGACCAGGCAGGCGTCGGCCCCGGCCTTCAGGCCCAGGATCCTTTCCTCGAGATCGTCATGGGCCATCAGCATCAGGATTCCCGCTCCGGTGCGCGGGCGCAGCCTCGCGGCCATGGAGGCGGCGTCCTCATCCGCCCGATCGATGTCGAGCACCACCAGATCCACCGGTGCCGACGACAGCATGCGGTCGAGTTCTCCGAAGGACCGGGCATGAAGAACGTTCATCCCGATCAGGCCGAGAGACCGGCTCACGCTTTCGGGCTGGTCGGGTTGGTTCGTCACGACGATGATGTTTGCCATTGCTGTCCCCAACGGTATCGATCCCTCTCCTCCGGCAACCCTAGGTCAAGGGTATCGACACCGTATGGACGGGCTGTGGACGGCTGTTCACATGGGAGGCCGACGGAGCTGGCCCGGCTGGACGCTGCCGGTTCAGGCCGGATAGGATTCGGACCGGATGCGGATTCGAAAGAGGGTTGGGTGCGTCTGCTCACGCTGATGATGCTGCTGTGGAGCCTTGGCTCGGGAATGGCCCTGGCCCAAGGCAATGAGGCCGTGCAGCCCTGGGACACCGTCGCGCCGCCGGTCTTCCGGCACCTGACCCCCGCCGACGGATTGCCCTATCCCGTGGCGCTGGCGCTGGCCCAGGACAGCCACGGCTTCATCTGGGTGGCCACGCCCGGCGGCGTCGCCCGGTGGGACGGATACCGCATGACGGTCTTTCGCCACGACGACGACGACCCCAATTCCCTGCCGGAAAATATCGTGACCTCGGCGCTGACCGACGGGCAGGGGCAGGTCTGGTTCGGGACCGTGTCGGGGATCGTCGTCCGTTACGACGAAGCCATCAGGGGCTTCGTCTCGTACCGCAATCCCGGCGGCAGCTTCGAACGGCCCAACGGCATGAGCGGCGACGGCGCCGGCGGGATATGGCTTGCCGGCCGCCAGGGGCTGGCCCGCCTGGACGCCGCCTCCAAGGTCTGGCGCCATGAAGCCGGCCTGCCCGCCGGCGAGGTCGGCAGCGTTCTGGTCGATCGTTCCGGGGCGGTGTGGGCGGGAACGGTCAACGGCCTGATGCGCCAGCGCGGCGCCCGGCGGCTGTTCGAACCGGTGGTCCTGCCCGCCCAGGCCGACGGCGACATGGTCTCCGCCCTGTTCGAGGACGATGACGGGCGGGTGTGGTTCGCCACCCGGCGCGGGCTGGTCGGGCGGGTGGAGAGCGGCGGCCAGGCCGTGCTCGTATCGGCCCTGCCGCCTTCGGGCTACCGCGTCACCGCCATGATCCAGCCCCGGCCGGGAGTGCTGTGGATCGGCGATTACGGCGGCGGCATCCGCGAATTGCGTCTGGCGACCGGCGAAGTCGGCCGGATCTCCCATGATCCGACCATCGGCACCAGCCTGGGAGACGATTCGGTCACCGACATGCTGGTCGATCGCGCCGGTCTGGTCTGGGTCAGCAGCCTGCGCGGCATTCATCGCCATATTCCCGACAACGGCGGCGTCCTGACCCTGGTGCGCGGCAGTCCCGGCGGTCTGCCGGGAAAGGATGTGCGCGCCGTCACGGCCACCGGGGACGGCCGGGTCTGGCTGGGATTCCGCTCCGAGGGCCTGGCCCTGCTGGACCCGGCGGCCGGTGTGGTCAAGGCGGTGCCGCCGGGCCGCGGTCCCGCCGGACTGCCGGGCGGCGTCATTCAGGCCATTGCCGAGGCTGGCGACGGCCGCCTGTGGATCGGCCAAACCGCAGGCCTGTTCCAGGTGGACGTGGCGACCGGACAAACCACGCCCTACGCGCCCCTGGACGGAGCCAATATCTGGGCGCTGCGCCGGGACGGGGATGCGCTGTGGGCGGGCGGCTATATGGGGCTGATGCGCATTCCCCTGGACGGCGCGCCGGCGAGGACCTTTCATTTCAATCGCGACGATCCGGCCAGTCTCAGCGGCAACAGCGTCCATGCCCTGCACCACGACAGCGCCGGGCGGCTGTGGGTGGGAACCCAGCGGGGACTGAACCTGCTCGAGGATGCGGGCAAGGGGACCTTCCGCCGTTTCCTGAACGATCCCGACGACCCGGAGAGCCTGCCCAGCAACACGGTCAACGGCATCGCCGAGGATCGCTTCGGCCGGATATGGCTGGCCACCAGCAACGGCATCGGCATCCTTGATCCCAGGCAGCAGGGCAAGGCCCGTTTCCTGCGCCTGGGAAACGCCAGCGGCCTGCCCCACGGCACCGTCCTGTCGGTCATCGACGGGGGAGAGAGCGGGATCATCGCGGGAACCGGCGACGGCCTGGCCCTGGTGGATCCGAAAACCCTGGCCGTCCGCACCCTCGGCCCCGCCGAAGGGGTGCAGATCCAGACATTCTGGACCGGAGCGTCCACCCGGTTGCCCGACGGCACGGTGGTGATGGGCGGATTCGGCGGCATGGTCGTCCTTCGTCCGGTTCCGCCCCCCGCCTGGACGTTCAGCCCCCCGGTGGTGGTGACGGACATCCGGGTCGGCGGGCGCACGGCCGGGGGGAACGGCGAAATCGTCGTCCGTCCCGAGGACGGCGGCTTTCAGGTGGATTTCTCGGCGCTGGACTTCTCGGCCCCGGACCGCAACCGCTATGCCTACCGCCTGATCGGCAACGACGGGGAGTGGATCGCCACCGGTCCCCGGAACCGCACCGCCGGCTACACCAATCTTTCACCGGGGCTTTACCGCCTGGAGCTTCGGGGCAGCAACAGCGTCGGCACCTGGACCGAGCCTCCCAGCCGGCTGGACGTCCGCGTGCTGCCGGCCTGGTACCAGACATGGTGGTTCCGCCTGCTGGTCGGGCTGGGGGTGTTGGCCGCCGTGGCCGGGGCTGCGTGGGCGCGCCGGGCCTATTACCTGCGCCGCGAGCAGGAGCTGACCCGGCAGGTGGCGGCCAAGACGTCGGAAGCCGAGGCCGCCATGCTGCGGGCCCTGGCCGGCGAGGAAGAAGCCCGCCGGGCCAAGGAGGAAGCGGAGGCGTCGGCCCAGACCAAGTCCCGCTTCCTGGCCATCATCGGCCACGAAATCCGCACGCCGCTCAACGGTCTGCTCGGCATGCTGCAATTGCTCGATCCGCGCGGGCTCGATCACGGTCCGCGCGAATTGCTGACCACGGCGAAGAGGGCCGGCGAGACCCTGCGGCATCTGGTGGAGAGCATCCTGGTCTACGGCCGTGACGGCGCCAGCGAGCAGCAGCTCAGCCATGACCATGTGGAACTGCGCCGTCTCGCCGAGGAGGCGGTGGAGCTGATCCGGGCTCCGGCCCTGGCCAAGGGGCTGAGTCTGACCTTGTCCGTCGAGCCCGAGGGGCCGGTCTGGATTGCTTGCGACCATGCCAAACTGTCGCGCATCCTGGTCAATCTGCTGGGCAACGCCGTCAAGTTCACCGAACAGGGCGCGATCTCGGTGTCGGTGGCCTTCGTTGCCGAGGAACGCGGCGGAGCGCTGACCATCGAGGTCGCCGACACCGGCATCGGCATTGCCGCCGATCTTCGCGACGCCGTCTTCGGCGATTTCGTTCAGGCCGATGATTCCATCACCCGCCGGCATGGCGGCGTCGGGCTGGGGCTGGCCATTTCCCGGCGCATGGCCGCCCTGATGGGGGGGACCCTGACCGTGGAGAGCGAGGTGGGGGCCGGCAGCACCTTTCGTCTCGCCCTTGACGTGGAGACGGGAACCGCCCCCACGGTGTCCGCGTCCCATCCGCCCGTCCCGTCCGGCCTCGGGCTCCGCGTTCTGGTGGTGGACGACGACGAGATCAACCTGGCGGTGGCCAGGCATCTGCTCGTCCGCCTGGGGCACAGCCCGACCCAGGCAAGCAGCGGCGAGGCGGCCATCGAGGCGGTGGCCGGCGGCCAATTCGACGTCGTCCTCATGGACTTGCGCATGCCCGGCATGGACGGCATGGACGCTGCCCGGCGCATCCGGCGGCACGAGGGCGGGCGCACGCCGCGCACGCGGATCTACGCCATGACCGCCGACCTCACCGACGAGATCCGGCGGCAATGCCAGGCGGCGGGCATGGACGGCGAATTGTCCAAGCCGGTGCGGCTGGAGGAGGTGCGCGACGTCCTGGCAGCGACGCAACCGTCCCAGAGGGCGCCCAGCCCCGTGGACGCGGATTATCTGGCGTTGCAGCTGGATATTCTTGGACTGGATGAGGTGATCCGGCTGGCGCGGCTGTTCCAGCGGACGTCGCACGGAATGATCCGGGCCATGGAGAAGGCCGCCGAAGCGGAGGACAGGCCGGCGGTCGCGGCCCAGGCCCACCGGCTGCGGAGCGCGGCGGGCTCCCTTTGCCTGCGTGACGTGACGGCCCGGGCGGCGAGCATCGAGGCGGACGCCGCCCAGGCCTCCCGGGCATGGCTGGCCGAGCAACTGGCCATGCTGCGCGAGGCACGAAGGACGGGACTGCGCGAGATCACCCGGGCGGCCCGGGGCATGGCCGCCGGCTACGCCGAATCCACGGCCAGTCCGAACCGGTAGCCGATTCCGGTGACGGTGACGATCAGCGTGCCGCCGTCCGGCTGGTGGTTCAGCTTGCGGCGCAGGCGCGAAACCAGCGTGTCCACGGTGCGCGTGTCGCTTTCGCCCGGACGGGAACTCACCACCTCGGCCAGGAAGTCGCGATAGAGCGGGCGCCCGCCGGCTTCGGCCAGCGCCGCCAGCAGATCGAATTCACCTCGGGTCAGGGAAATCTGCCCGCCGGAGCTGATGGACAGTTCCCGGCGGGTCAGGTCCAGGATGTAGGGGCCGAAGGTCATGACGACGCGGCGGTTGCCCGGCGCGCTGTCCAGCCGGCGCCGCCGCAGCAAGGCCCGCGCCCGCGCCATCAGTTCCCGCAGGTTGACGGGCTTGGTGACGTAATCGTCCCCCGCCGTCTCCAGACCGACGACCCGGTCGACCTCGTTGTCCTGCTGGGTGACGAAGATGATGCCCACGGGGCTTTCCGCCCGGATTTCCTGGGCGAGTGCGATGCCGTTGGCGTCGGGCAGGTGGATGTCGGCGAAGATCAGATCCACCGTCCCCCGCCGGAGCAAGGCGCGGCATTCCGCCGCCGAGCCTGCCTCCTGGACGTCGAATCCGTCATTGGCGAAATACCGCGCGATCATGGATCGCGTGACCTGATCGTCCTCCAGGACCATCAGGCGCGGACGGCGGTCATGGCTTGCCGGCGCAATGACCGTCCGATCTTCGAATCTGCTCATCTCCCCCACAAGCTCCTGACCCCGCCGGCGCCCTCGCTCCCGGCCATCACCAGGACACCATAGGGTGGGGCCGGAGAATGGCAAGCCATGGACTGAGGTTAATGATTGCGGATTGTAATCATTACTTCAAGTTGATCCTGGCCTGCCCCTGTCCGGCCGCCGCTAATGGGCCGCCGCCACCCGGCTGACCCAGTCCAGGTCGCCGGAATGGCGGAGGTCGAGGCCGGCGGGCAGCGACCAGACGGGCTCGGCGTCTTGCGACGGATCGGCTCCTTGCGGCATGTCGGGCCAGGTCATGGAGGCCTCCATCCGGGCCAGGAGCAGCAGAAGCTCCCAGTCGATGTCGCCGGAGGCCATGGCGTCGCGGGGGACGGGAAGCGTCTGCATGCTCTCCTCCTATTGCAGGTCGAGGGGCAGGTTGATGGTGATGCCGGGGCGCTGGGGCACATAGACCACCGGCGGCGGCACGTAGATCACCCGGGGGCGGCCGTAGACCACCGGCGGCGGGCCCCAATAGCGGTAGCCGTCGCGGTCGCGCCAGCCGCGGTGATCCGACCAGCCGTGATGATGCCTGGACCAGCCGGGTGGGCCGTCATGGCGCCACGGCGGATCGGCCAGGGCGGGGCTGGCCAGGGTCATGGCGACAGCCGCGGCCAGCAGGGAATTGCGCAAGATCGAAATCTTCATGACCGCCTCCTCGCGGTTCTACTTGGATGCCGTGTTCTGGGGCGATTTGTGGCCGGTCCAGCCGTCGGGCAGCAGGGCGCCGATGGCGGCGCCGCCGCCGGCTCCGATCAGGGCGCCGGTCACCAGGCCGCCGCCGGTCATGGCCGCGATGGCGGCGCCGCCGGCCGCGCCCATGGCGCCGCCCGACAGGGCCCGCTGCTGCTGGTTGGTCATGTTGGCGCAGCCCGACAGGGCGAGGGCCGCGACGACAACGGCGACGGTAGGGATCTTGGAGCGGATGGTCATCATGGTCTTATTCCTTCAATGGTGGGATGAACCCATCGCTGACAGGAATACGCCCGTGCCGGGGACCGGGGGGTGAGAAGGCTGTGATAAAGCTGTGACCGGGGGATCAGTCGCAGAGCGGCAGGGCGACCGAGACCGCGAGCCCGCCGCCGGGGGCGTTGGCGGCCCAGGCGCGGCCGCCCATGGCCTCGGCGTTGCGGCGCACGATCCACAGGCCCAGGCCGTAATGCTCGACCTCGCCGCCCTGGCCTTCGGGCCGCCGCGACATATGGCGCTCGAAGATGCGTTCCAGATCGCCTTCCGCCACGCCGGGGCCGTCATCGGCGACCCGCAGCACGGCCATGCCGTCCTCTGCCCGCAGATCCATGGCGATGCGCCCGCCGGGGGGCGAGAAATCCATGGCGTTGTCCAGCAGGTTCTCTGCGATGATTTCCAGCATCTCGTCGCTGCCCAAAATCCACAATCCGGCGGCGACGCCCATGTCCAGGCCGATGGAGCGCTCGGCCGCCATGCGGATGTAGCCCCGCCCCAGCCGGTTGAGCACGGCGGAAGCCTCGATCCGGTCGCGGGGGCGGTCGATCAGGGCGGCGATGGTCTCGTCGGCGCGGCGGATGGTGGAGACCAGGCCGTCGAGGCGCTCCACCGACCGGCCGATCAGCTCCAGGGCGCGCATCGCCCGGGCGTTGTCGGGGGCGACGGCGCGCCCCAGGGGCTCCAGGGACTGGGAGATCACCGCCAGCGGCGCCTTCAGCGCGTGGGCGTTCTCCTCCGCCGCCTGGCGCAGCAACCCTTCCGAACGCTTGAGGGTGGCGACCATGGAATCCAGTTCGGCGGCGACCTCGGCCAGTTCGGGCACCCGGTTCTCCTCGGCGAACGACACCTTGGCCTCGCCCCGGACCACCGATCGCGCCACCGCCTGGAAACGGCGCAGGTTGCTCCAGGCATCGGTGAAGATGGACAGGACCAGCACCGCCATCAGCAGGTAGATGGACGCCGCCACCTGCAGGTCGGGCGATTGCCAGTAGGGCCGGCCGATCACCTGTTCCGGCAGGCTGCCGGTGGGCTGGGCGGTCAGCACCACCCAACAGCCCTGGCGGGTGGCATGGGGGGCCAGAAAGGTGAGCAGTTCGGTGTCCTCGGAGGGGCCGGCCAGCCGCAGGGCCAGCGGGGCGTGGCCCTCGCAGCTGGCGGCCAACTGGGCCAGCACGCCGCTCTCCACCAGCCTTTCCATGGCGGCGCGGGCGTCCTGTGGGGCCGTCTCGGGGGCGGAGGCGACCAGCAGGAAGGAGCGGGGGCCGGTGGTCTGGGCGGGAGAGATGGGATTGGGGCGGAACAGCACCTTGACCGACATGCCGCCCTCGGCCAGGCGCTTCACCGCCGGGTCGATGCTCTCGGCATTGCGCGGCGTGAACCGGTCCAGCAGGGGGAACAGCGCTTCGCCCACCAGCCGTCCCTGTTCCTGGATCAGGCGCAGCATCAGGGCGTTGCGCTGGCTTTCCACCGCCTCCAGCCGCAGGTAGAGCAGGGCGGGGACCACGGCGAAGATCAGGGCGATGCTGGCCAGCTTGGCGGCGAAGGATCGCAGGCTAGCCATGGCGCCCGGCCTGCCAGACATAGCCGAAGCCGGGATAATTGCCGATCTGCTCGAAATCGGGATCGACCGCCTTGAACTTCTCGCGGATGCGCTTGATGGCGGCCCGCACATTGGTGCGGTAGCCGTCCTCGCCGGCGCCGCCGTGGAAGCCCTTGCCGCGCCCGGCATCGTAGAGCTCGCGGTAGCTGATGTCGCGTCCGGCCTTGGCGGCCAGGGCCTGGACCATGGCGAATTCGGTGACCGTCAGGTCCACCGGCCGCCCCCGCCATTGGGCGCGGCGGCTGTCTGCGTCCAATGCCAGCTTCCCCAGGCGGAGGGCGGCGTCCTCGGGCCCGGCGGCCTTGCCGCGCTTCAGAATCAGTTGGATGCGACGGTCCAGGATGGTGAAGCTGCGCGACTTCTCGATGAAGTCCACGGCGCCCCCCAGCAAGGCCGCCTCCTCGAAGATCTGGTCGCTCAGCACGGTCAGGAAGATCACCGGCAGGGTCATCCGGGCGGCGCGCATGCGGCGCAGAACCTCGATGCCGTTGAGGCCCGGCATCTTCCAGTCCAGCAGCAGCAGGTCCGGCCGGTCGTCCTGCGCCATGGCCGCCAGGAAATCCTCGCCGTCGCCCCAGGCGCGCACGCCATAGCCGGCATCGCCCAGGTTTCCCGCCAGGGTTTCGCGGAACAGCGGATCGTCGTCGACGATGCCGATCAGGGCGGCCTCATTTCCCATTGCGGCCTCCCGTGTCGCGCAGCCGCCTGATGCAGGTTGCCGCATCCTTGCCCCGCTCCAGTTCGTAGCCCAGAACCCGCTCGATCTCGGTGTCCACCTCGGGATAGAAGACCAGCGACAGGGCGCAATCGCCCCGGCGGTAGCGCCAGGTCATGCCCATGGCGTGCCGGGTCTCGCTGGTCGGGCGGCCGAACAGGGCCAGCACTTCGTCGCGGTTCAGGCCGTTCAGACTTTCAGGCGAGAAGGCGGGCGGAGGAGCGGGGCGGGGCGGCGGCGGCTTTGGCGGCGGCACCTCGACGGGTGTGGTGGAGGGCCGCGGCGTGTCCATGGAACATGCCGCCAACCCCAAAGCCAGGATAACCGCCAGAATCCGCCGCACCGCCTTCACCGTTCCCTTGAATGCCTCCGTCGCAGGTTAATTCCCGAATGGAAGCGTCGGGTATGATTTGGCTCACAAAGGGCGTGATACAAGGGCATGGCGGCCTTTGTCGATCGCGGATAATAATCGGGCAGGGAACGCATGTAATATTCTGTTGTCCTTGCCCGCCATGGGCTGGCCGCGCAATTGAACCCTCGATCAAAACCACGTAATCTTCAGCCCGCCCATTCCGGCGGGCCACGCAGAGCGAAGGTTTGGGGAACGATGTTCTCGTCATTGGGTATTAGCGTCGCGGAAATCATCTGCCAGGATGAGGGAGGCGTGTTGTCGCGTGGCGCCGGCCCGCGGGGGGAGCCGGTCCTGCTGCGCTCGGCGGCGTCGGACCGGCCGCCGCAGGCGGTGGTCGCCCGGCTGCGCCGCGAATTCGATCTGCGCACCGAGCTCGATTCCGGCTGGGCGGTCATCCCCACCGCGTTGGAAGAGGTTTCCGGGCGCCCGGTCCTGATTCTTGCCGATCCGGGAGGCGAGCCCCTGTCGCGGTTGATGGAACCGGGGCCGCGCACCTTGCGCCCGGCCGAGGTCGCCCGGCTTGTGCGCCTATCCGTCGCCGTGGCGCGAAGCCTGGGGAATATCCACGCGGCCGGCCTGTTTCACAAGGCCGTGACCCCGGATCACATTCTGATCGACGAGAACCGCCGGAGCGCGCTGTTCACCGGTTTCGGATCGGCATCGGCCCTGCGGCGGGAACAGCGTCACAGTGAAATGGCCGGCCCCCTGTCCGGGTCGGTGGTCTACATGGCTCCCGAGCAGACCGGGCGCATGAACCGGTCGGTGGATTCGCGCTGCGACCTGTATTCCCTGGGCGTGATCCTGTATGAGCTGTTCACCGGGCTGAGGCCGTTTGCCGCCTCGGACCCCATGGAATGGGTCCATTGCCATATCGCCCGCCGGGCCGCCCCGCCCCACGAGCGGTCGGTGGGGGTGCCGCCCCAGATTTCCGCCATCATCATGAAGCTCCTGGCCAAGACCGCCGAGGACCGCTACCAGACCGCCGACGGCCTTGCCGCCGACCTGGAGCGATGCCTGGCCAACTGGAGCGCCGACGGGCGGGTCACGGAATTTCCGCTCGGGCAGGACGATCATTCGGGGCTGCTGTCCATCCCCGAACGTCTGTATGGGCGCGAGGCCGAGTCCGAGCGCCTGCAGGCCGCCTTCGCCCGGGTGGCCGACGAGAGGAAGCCGGAACTGGTGCTGGTCGCCGGCTATTCGGGGATCGGAAAATCCGCCCTGGTCAGTCAGATCCTGCCGATCATGGTCGAGCGCGATGGCCTGTTCGGGGCGGGCAAGTTCGACCAGCACAAGCGCGACATCCCCTATGCGCCGTTCGCCCAGGCCTTCCACTCCCTGATCCGCCAGATTCTCGCCACGCCGGAAAGCGATATCCGGCGCTGGAAGGAGGCGTTTCTGCAGGCCCTGGGGGGGCACGGCCAGCTGATCATCGACCTGATTCCCCAGATGGAGCTGGTGATCGGTCCGCAGCAATCCCTGCCCAAGCTGCCCACCAGCGAGACCCAGGTGCGCTTCTTCACCGCCTTCCGGCGGTTCGTCGGCGTCCTGGCCCGGCCCGAGCAGCCCCTGGTGCTGTTCCTCGACGATCTGCAATGGATGGACAGCGGCTCCATGAAGCTGCTGGAGCATCTGATGACCCATCCCGAGATGCGTCATCTGCTGCTGATCGGCAGCTATCGTGACAACGAGGTGGATGCGTCCCATCCGCTGCTGCAATCCATCGAACTCATCCGCAAGACCGGTGCCAGGGTCGAGGACATCCTCCTCAGGCCGCTGGCCTACGGCGATCTGGAACGTCTGGTCGTCGATTCCCTGCATTGCCAGGCCGGGCAGGCCGCGGCGCTGGTGGCGCTGATTTTCGAGAAGACGGCGGGAAATCCCTTTTTCGCCATTCAGTTCCTGACCTCGCTCTTCGAGGAAAAGCTGCTGTGGTTCGACCGGGTCCGCAGCGAATGGGCCTGGGACCTGGAGGGCATCGCGCGGCTCGGCTACAGCGACAATGTGGTCGCCCTGATGGCGGCCAAGCTGCGCCGCCTGCCCGAGGCCGAGCAGGCCCAATTGCGGCGGGTGGCCTGCATGGGAAGCGGCGCGACGCTGGACCTGTTGACCGCCGCCTTCGACAGCCCGGTCGACGAGACCCTGTTCCAGATCGACGCCGCAATCCGCAGCGGGTTCCTGATCCGCCACGGGGACCGGCTCGACTTCGCTCACGACCGGATTCAGGAAGCCGCCTACCTGTCCATCCCCGCCGACGAACTGGCGCCCATGCATCTGCGGATCGGCCGCAGGATGCTGGACCTGATCGCGCCCGAGGATCTGGACGATCAGCTGTTCAACGTCATTCACCATCTGAATCTCGGCTGCGGGCTGATTGCCGACCCGGGCGAGCGGGAGGCGCTGTGCGCGCTCAACGCCCAGGCCGGGCGGCGGGCCAGGGCCTCGTCGGCCAATGCCTCGGCCCGCAGCTATTTCGTCCAGGCCCGCGACCTGCTGGCCGACGATGCCTGGGAGACGCGCTACAACGAGACCTTCGCCCTCTACCTCGACACCTCGGAATGCGAATATCTGGTCGGAAACCATGGGGCGGCCGACGAATTGTTCGGAATGCTGCTGGGCAAGGCCAGGTCCGACGAATTGTCGGCCAAGGTCTGGCGGCTGCGCTTTCGCATGTTCATGGTATCGGGCCGCTACGGCGAGGCCGTGGCCATCGCGGTGGAAGCGCTGGCCCGCTTCGGCCTGGTCTGCCCGCAAACCGAGGAGGAAACCTTCCAGGCCGTGGTGGCTGCCCGCCAGGAACTGGCCGCCCATCTGGAAGGCCGCAACGTCGCCGATCTGGCCAATCTGCCGGAATGCCGCATTCCCGCCGTCAGCGCCCTGATCGGCGTCATCGCCGACGCCATTCCGGCCGTCTACCATGTGCGGCCCAACCTCTATCCCCTGCTGGGCCTCGTCGGCATCAACCTGTCGCTGACCCATGGCGTCACCGAGGATTCCAGCGCCGCCTTTTCCGGCTATGCCGTGTCGCTGGTGGGGCGCTTCGAGGACTTCACCACCGGGCTGGAGTTTTCCGAGCTGGCGTTGCGGCTGGGCGAGCGCTTCGACAGCGCGCCCCTGCGCGGCACCTTGCTGTTCCGGCACGGCTATTTCGTCGGCCCCTGGAGCCGGCCCATCGCCAAGATCATGCCGGTGCTGGACGATACCTTCCGGACCTGCCTGGACACGGGCAACCTGATCTATGCCGCCTATGTGGCCTATGCCTCGGCCTGGATGCTGTTCGAGAAGGGCGAGCCGCTGGACGCGGTCCTGGCGCATCTGCGCAAGTACATGCCGTTCGCCGGCAACGCCCGCATTCCCTTCGCGGTCCTCATGCTCCGTCTGCAGGAACTGTTCGTGGCGGAACTGCAGGGGGTTCAGCTGCGGATCACCCCGGGCGTGCAGGGCGCCGACGACGCCGATAATTCCTACCGGGCGCTGGTGGCGACCGCGCACGGCTATGGCGTGGCGTTCTACCACGTCATCCGCCAGGTCACGCCCTACATCATGGGCCGGTACGAGGAAGCCCTGGCGGCGGCCCGCCAGACGGCGGAGCATCTGCCCAAGATTTCGTCGTCGGCCATCGAATCCTCCCATCACTTCTTCGCGGCCATGTCCATTACGGCCCTGCTGCCCCATGCGTCGGGAGACCGTCGCGAGGAGATGGAAACCTGGCTTGCCGAGCATCGCCGCAAGCTGCGCCTGTGGGCCGGCCATTGCCCGGAAACCTTCGCCGCCCGCTCGCTGCTGGTCGAAGCCGAGTGCGCCGCCCTGTCCGGCGGCGACAACGACGCCATGCGGATGTACGAAGACGCCATCATGTCGGCGCGCGACCACGGCCAGCTCCATTGCGAGGCCATCGCCAACGAGCGCGCCGCGCTGTTCTGCCAGTCCAAGGGGCTGCGCAGCATCGCGGAAACCTACCTGCGCAACGCCTGCTACGCCTATTCCCGCTGGGGGGCCATGGCCAAGCTGCGCCAGCTGGAGGGGCTCTACCCCCACCTTGCCAATGCGGCGCTCCAGCTCTCCGGCTCCGCATCCGGGACGGAAAACCTGGACCTGATGACCGTCATCAAGGCCCAGCAGGCGGTCTCGGGCGAGATCGTGCTGGGAAAGCTGGTGGAATCCCTGCTGCGGATCGTGGTCGAGCATGCCGGTGCCGATCGCGGCCTGCTGATCCTCAGCCAGGACAGCGGCTTTTCCATCGCCGCCACTGCCATGGTCGAAGGCGACATCATCGCCGTTTCCACCGCCAATCGCGCCCCGACCGCCGACGATCTGCCGCCTTCGCTGTTCCAGTACGTGGTCCGCACCCGTGAACGCATCGTCATCGACAACGCCACCAGCCCCAATTCCTTCATGACCGAGGGCTACGCCGTCGATACCGGCGTCAATTCCATGATGTGCCTGCCGGTGGTCACCCACGGCGCCCTGTCCGCCGTCCTGTACCTCGAGAACCATCTGGCGGCGGGCGCCTTCACCCGCGACCGCATCGCCGTCCTCGACCTGCTGGCCACCCAGGCGTCCATCTCGCTGGAAAACGCCCAGCTCTATACCGAGATGGAGGAACGGGTCCGCGACCGGACCAGGGAACTGGCCGAGACCCTGGGGACCGTCAAGCACAAGAGCGAGCAGGTTTCCGCCCTGCTGGACAATTCCGGCCAGGGCTTCCTGTCCTTCCGCGCCGACCTGATCGTCGAGCCCGAGTTCAGCCTTCCCTGCCTGGCGTTCTTTGGCGGATCGCCGGCCGGCCGGCCCATCGATGCCTTGCTGGCCCCCGATGATCCCCAGGCGCGCGAGACCATCCGGGCCGGCATCAGGGAAGCGCTGACCGAGGACGACGTCTTCCGGGCCGAGCTGTACCTGTCGCTGCTGCCCGGCGAAATCACCGTGGCGGGGCGGACGCTGAAGGCGGAGTTCAAGCGCCTCGACCGCGCGATCATGGCGGTGCTCACCGACGTGACCGGGGAAAAGCAGCTGGCCGCCCAGGTGGAGCGCGAGCGCACCCGCCTGGAAATGATCGCCGCCGCCGTGACCAACAGCACCGACTTCTTCAACGCGGTGGACGAGTTCATCGCCTTCGTCGAGAGCGGCCCGGCGCCCTGGCGCCAGCGGAGCCAGGCGGCCCTGTACCGCGCCATCCATACCTTCAAGGGCACCTTCAACCAGTTGGGCTTCCATCTCCTGCCCGCCATGCTGCACGAGGTGGAAGGCGAACTCCGGCCCCTGGAGCACGGCATGCACATGGCGGTCGGGGTCTTCGCCCGCGACTGGCAATCGGTGATCGCCGCCGATCTCGAGACCGTGCGCTCGGCGCTGGGCGACGACTTCATGGCGCGCCGCGGCGTGGTGACCATTTCCATGGATCAGGCCAAGCGCTTCGAGCGCTTCGCCCGCGGCCTGCTGGAGAAAGGCGAGATCCCCAAGGTTCTGGAAGAGATCGCCGCCATCCGCATGATTTCGCTGCGCCAGGCCATCCTGGATTTCGACAAGATGATCCAGGACCTTTCCGCCCGCCTGGAAAAGGAGGTCGCTCCCCTGGTGGTTACCGGCGACGACATCCAGGTCGATCCGGAAGTCTTCGGCCATCTGCTGCGGTCTTTGGGCCATGTGTTCCGCAACGCGGTGGACCACGGCATCGAATCCCCGGATTCCCGGCTGTCCTCGGGCAAGCCGGAAGTGGGCACCATCACCTGCGCCATCCGGCACAGGGACGGAGAACTGGACATCCACATTTCCGACGATGGCGCCGGTATCGACGTGGAGATGCTGCGGCGGCGGGCCGAGCAGGTCGTCACCGCCGATGCCGGCCAATGGGGCCTGGCCGATCTGGTCTTCGCCGATGGCGTCAGCGTGCGTGCCGCGGCATCGGAAATGTCCGGCAGGGGCGTCGGCATGGGCGCCGTAAAGGCGACGGTCGAGGACCTGGGCGGCAGCGTCCGGGTCAGCACCGTGCCGGGCCGGGGAACGGAATTCCTGTTGCGGATCCCCATTCCGCCAGCGGTGGAGAAAAGGGTCTAGGGCGTCGTCTTCGAACCGGTGAACGACGAAATTCTGAACGGATTCGGTATGGGGCAGATCAAGTGAAAGCAATTTCCGTTCCCGAGGAACGGATGTGGGCGGCCATCGGCGACGAACTGTCCGACCCGACCATCGGCGAGGACCTGCGGCGGCGCCAGGGTCTGTTGTCGCCTTGCGCCATTCAGCTTCCCCGCCACGACGCCGAGCGGATCGAGCGGGCGGTGCATGTCCTCGACGCCGCCTTCGCCGATCCCATCCTGGTCGAGGCGGCGCTGGAGATCGCCCGGGGCGAGGGCCTGCCCGACCATGGCCTGGGCGGCTGGATGCTGGGCTTCGACTTCCACCTGACGCCGGAGGGGCCGCGTCTGATCGAGATCAACACCAATCCCGGTGGCATGCTGGCGGTGGCGGTCCAGGCCCGTGCCCTGGCCGCCTGCCGGCCCGACCTGGGCGACGCCCCCGAGGTGGAGGGAATCGCGCTGGACGCCTTTCGCGACGAATGGGAACGCCAGCGCGGCGAGGTCACGCTCGGCCGGGTGGCGATCATCGACGACGCCCCGCCCAGCCAGTACCTGGAACCCGAGTTCCAGCTCTACCGAAGACTGTTCCAGCGGGCCGGCTATCAGGCCGAGATTCTCGATCCCGGCCAGTTCCGGGCCGGCGCGGTGGACATGGTCTATAACCGCCTGGTGGATTTCAGCCTGGATTCGGCTGCGCATCGGGCGCTGGCCGAGGCTTGGCGCGACGGCCGCACCGTGGTCACCCCCGACCCGCGCGCCCATTTCCTTTATTCCGACAAGCGGGTGATGGCGCTGCTCTCCGACGAGCAGGCGCTGCGCACCATCGGCGTGCGTCCCGACATCGCCGCCAACGTCGCCCGGGTGGTGCCGCCCACGATCCCCGTCACCGCCGCCAACGCCGAGGAGCTGTGGGCCGGGCGCAAGCGCTGGTTCTTCAAGCCGGCCAAGGGCCATGCCGGCAAGGCGGTCTATCGCGGCGAAAAGCTGTCGCGCTCCACCTGGCCCGTCATCCTGGCCTCGCCCTACGTGGCCCAGCTTTACGTGCCGCCGTCGCGCCTGCGCCCGGACCATGTGGAGGATGAACTGAAGGTCGATATCCGGGCCAATGCCTGGGGCGGCCGCGTCGTCCAGCTGGCGGCCCGGCTGTACCAGGGCCAGACCACCAACTTCCGCACCCCGGGCGGCGGCTTCGCCCCGGTCTTCGTGGGCTGAAGGCCGAACCACAGAGTTGCCGTCTGATCACGGTCCGGCCGCCCCGAATCTTAACGGCCCTGTGTTACCTGGCCGAGAAGAATGGATGTCAGCTCCCAGGACGCCATTTCCTGCGCCCGCGTGTGGTGCAGGACCCGGTCGTTGAAATCGTCGTACAGGTAGAACATCTTGGACAGCGACGTGTAGTAAGCGGTTCCCAGCGAATACATCTCCATTCCACTTTTCAGATAGCGGATGGCGGTGCGGCGGATACGTTCATCGCCCTGCCCAATCAGGACGAAGAGTGCGGCCGACTGGCCGATGTCGCTGAACGGGAACAGATGCGGCGCGTTGAAGCGCTCGAACAATGTGTCGAGTTCGTTGAAAAGCACCTGTGGCGTTACGCAAATGGGGCCGCTGTTTCCTTTGCCGAACCGGTTGAGCGACAATTCCAGTGCGGAGGCGTCGAGAAGCAGGCTGTCGAGCATCACCTTGAGACCGCGCATTCGATTAAGTACAGGATAGCGATGAATGCGCAAATTGTTGTAAAGCGTGAAACGAAGCATCTCCTTCTCTGATCCAAGGTTCAGCGTTGGTGCCTTCCACAATTCGATCAGATTCAAAAGGCGTTTCAACTGCAAGCTCCACGGGGAGTGCTCTTTATTGCTGTTCTCAAAGCATCTGGAGTAACCTTCGACCCGCCAGTTCTCCTCGTCCGTGCTTTCCAGGGCCAATCCAAGAGAGCAGGCGGCCGTGACGGCGTCGGTGGGGATGATGTCGTGCTCGATGGGAATCTCGCCGTCTTTGACCCAGTTGCTGTCTTTGGACGACCGTCCGGTGTCGCGGGCCAGGGTGAACCAATGGCCGGCGCGTTCGAGGGCATAGACACCGAATTCAAACAACTGGAGCCGGTAGCTGCGCAACGCCTCGGCGCCGTCATTCCAGTGGTCTCGAAGCCACCGGTTGGCGTCGGTATCGTCCGGCAGGGCACTGATCACCCGGAATGACCAGAGGTAACGCGCCACCGTCTGGGCGACCATGACCATTTCGGTGGCGGCATCGTCGAAATGGCCGTCCTCGGCCCGCATTTCCGCACCGGCCATACTGAGGTGAAGCGAAATCAGCAGCCGGCTGTCGGCATGGTGGGGGGTGTTGAAGCTCAGCCGGTGATTGCCGGCGTCGTCCCGGTCGTTCCACTTGCCGAACCAGTCGGACAGCCATTCGCCCTGCCAAACCAGCGCGTTGGCGTTCTGGGAGACGCCATGCGCGGGATCGGAAACGTGGTCGAGGTGGAGCCATGTCCGAAGGGTGTCGAACAACGGAGCGGCGCTGCCGGGCACCGGCATTTTTTTGGCCGGAATCGACGGCTTGCCTATGATCAGGCTGCACACGGAGACGCGGGCCAGGATCCCTTCGGCCAGATTGGCTACGACGCCGGCGGCCGCGCGCTTCAGGAAGGACGGCGAATTGCCGCCCGCCAGGGTTCTCCATCCCGTTTCGAGAACCTGAAGCTTGTAAGCGGAGCTTTGCCGGCGGTGGTTCGTGTAGCGCCGGATTTCATGCAGCGCCATACAGTAATGAAAATGTGACCGCAGCAGATATCCCTCTGCCCCTTCATATCGCTCAATGTCTTGTTTGGTTCTTTTTGTTGATATGTCGCGTCCTTCTGTTACATAGCCCTTTATGTTAACAGATGGAATTGCAGATCTTCCCTTGAAGAAATAGAGGTCGCCGCTTTTATTGTGAATGTCGGAGATGATCAGGGCGAAGCCGGAATGGGTCACCTTGTCTGGCCTCTCCGACAAATGAGTCTTCCCATCCCTGACGAAGGGCAGTGTCGCCCGCAATTCCGCCACCGCCTTTTCGACGATGGTCGAACTGGTGTCGATGTCGCACCACAGCTTTTCCGACACCCAGGCGATGGCGAACAGAGGCTGATAGAGCAGACCGGCATGCTTCAGCGTTTCGCCTTCGGGAGCCAGGGTGTGCCGGCGGGGGGGCGTCTTGGTGCCGTCGTCCAGGCTGTAGTCGAAACGGATGTAATAGGTGAGGAACTTCCGGGCCAGATGATAGGCTTCGACGTACTCGCCCTCCGCCCGCTCGAAATCGCCGGAAAGCTCGCTGGCCATGCCCACCTGCATCATCAGGCGAAGGCGGGTCAACGCCCAGCCCAGCGGGATGACCGGATAGGTGCCGGCGGGATTGTCCAGGATGCGGCCCAGGATGCCCTCGGCTTCCTTGGCGGTGGGGTGGCCGCCGGTTCCGGCCAGCAGGGCGTGCAGTTCCTGGTCGGCCAGACGCAAGGCCCGCCGATAGTGCTGGCAGGCGATGTCGTATTCCTGATCGTATTCATAGAGCTCGCCCAAGGCGGCGAGAATATCCAGGCTTTCCGGTTCCCGGCCGGTCAGCTGGGCGCGGTAGCTGGCCTTCAGCGCCTGGGATTCGTCGAGGGTGAAGTTCAGCGCCGCCATCTCGCTTTCATTGTATTGCGAGATGTAGGAGATCTCCTGGCTGATCTCGCCGCGGAAGCGGAAATCGTACATGCCGTTGACGACCCGATGCAGGTATCGGTGGCCGAAATGCCCGACGATGTCGGACAGCAGCTCGCGGATATCCGGGGCGCGGTGGATGTGGGTGAGCTCGTCCACACGCTCGATGTTGCGCCAGCTGAAGGCGCGGCGATGGAACTTGAACAGGTTGTCGGTAAGGTCGAAGGCCGACAGCGCCATCTTGTCGTCCCGGTGCAGCAGGCGGGGGCCCAGCTTGGCGGTGAGGTGGCGGTATACTTCGGCCAGAAACTGGATGCGGACGATGGCGGGGGGATTGAGGCAGATGATCTCGGTACTGCGTCCGACCGGGTCCGTCGCCTGTTCCCGATCGGGCAGCACCCGGTTCTTCAGACGGATCAGGTCGGCGACCATCTCCTTCAGGCGCTTGGGATTGCCGGTGCTGCGGTAGGTCAGGTACTGGCAGAGGTCGCGCAGCACCACGGCCTGCCAGACGGACGGCAACAGGACGGGCTTGCCGTGATAGACGGTGTGCCATACCTCGAGACCAGCCGGCTTCGGCGGCTTGCCGTCCTCCGCCGACATGAAGACCAGACCGCGTTCCGGGCGGCGGCGGAACCAGGGGAACCAATAATGGTTTTCCGCCTGCCACTGCTCCTGGTAATGCACGGCGATCTGGTGCCGCTTTTCCAGATAGAACTGCACCATTTCGTCGAGGCGCTTCTTTTCACCTTGGACGTGGTGGCCGGAATGGGTGTCGGTCAGCAGCGAGGGAATGTACATTTCCGCGTCGAAGATGCTGGTCAGCAGCGCGGCCCCGGAATGCATGTCGGCCAGCCATTCGTCGTGCAACAGCCTGCCGCCGACAAAGATGAAGCGGGCCGGACTGTCGGCGATGACCCGCTTCAGGTCCGACAGCAGCCGGTTGGTCATGATGGCGCGCTGGCGCTCATCGAACTGGATACCGCCCGAAGCGGGGGCCGTCGTCTCGTCCTTGCGCGGGCCGTCGGCCCCGGCCTTGTCGCCCATGGCCGGAACATAATGCCCGCTCTTGGCCCACAGCTTGTCCATTTCGTCGAAAACGAAGGTGATTTCCGGCGAGGGAATGCCAAGGCGCATCCACTTGCCGCCGGGCAATTCCCAATAGGATCTCGTGCAGTCGCGGATGATGGAAATGAAGGCCGCTTCCACCGCCCGGGGATCGATCGGCTTGCGATCGACAGTTCCGGTTTCCTGCGCACCGCCGATCAGGGTGTGGACCCAGCGGGCCGGGGCCCAGATGTCGCGCTGTCGGTTGGAGACGGTTCTGGCGGTCAGGCCATCCAACAGATCATCGATCCTCTTCAGCATGCTCCTGTAGGGAAGGATGGGGAAGTAGTTGATGAATTTCAGCCAAATGACATACATTCCAAGGAATACTAGAATATGATAGAGGCGGATGCCGTTAATTGCTGGGCGATCCGGTATGTTTTCCGTATTAAATGTGGCCTTCAGATTGTTTAGATCATCTCGCTTAATGCTAGTGCTATTTTTTAATTTTGATGTTTCTTCCTTTAGCTGGTCAAGGACGTCAATAATTGATGATGGAGATTTTCTCGTCACCTCAGATTCGATGTAGTTTGATAGTGATGACAATATCCTTGAGACATTTTCTTGCTGAGCGGATGTCTCGTTTGATTGCTTTGGCTTTGCTGATGTTTTTTGTTGTGGCGTTATTTGGTTGATGATTGTATTTATGTTGGATTTGATGTTGTTAATTTCATTTACTTTGCTTGACGTTAATGCGTTATTCTTGTCGCGAAGCTTGCTTAGGCCGGCTTCAATTGATTCTATCTGTCTGCCGTAGTTGATTATTTCAATATCTGATAGCGCTATAAGCCGTTCTATCTCAGACAGGGATTTTCCATCCTTTGTCAGAGGGGTGTTCTTTGTATATGAACGTTCTTTCTGATCGAACCGTGGATCGGTGCTTGCCAGGAAAATGCTAAGCATTGATGATGATATGATCTTGTTCTGTCTGTAGAGTATATCTGATTCGCCCCATGATAGTATTGGTATGTATAGTGTATCGATTAGGGGCCAGGTGCTGCTGGCTTTGCATAGGAACCTGGCAATACGTCCCATTTTAATGTTGTTTGGTTCGTCGTCTATCTTGCATTGAATGCCGCTTGTTTCGTAAAGTTCCTCTCGGATATGGAATGAATCTTTCGTAAACAGCGCGGTCAGTATGACGAGCGTTATTCCTCCGCAGATCCGCATGATCACGGCGAGGTGGGCGTTCCAGTCAATGAATTGGCGATGGTACTGCTCCCTCAGGGATTGCAGCATGCCGTGAATGACGCTCTCGTGGCGAAGTTGGTCAAAGCCGAGGTTGACGGTTGCGATGATGGGCGGGGTGTAGAGGCGATAAATCTGCCAGGTGAGGGTCATCTGCTCCAGGCGACGATACCAATCGGTGGCGTCATAGCCGTGAAAGGGGCTGTTCTGCTCTGCCTTGTTTTCTTCCTGCTCGTCTGGAGTGAGTTCTTTTCCAGAAAAAACACCGCTTAATCTCGATATAAAGAAAAATTCAAATAGCATTAGTGCCATGATGCAGATAATTGACCATAATATGATGTGTTCATCGCTCATGTTTGTTATTGAAAGGTTGTTTTCTGTGCCATTTGTGCGCAATTTATATAGTATATTTTCCCTGATATGTTTTGAGTTGTTTATCGACGTTATGAGTATCGACATGCCGAATATCATAAACAGTGATGCTTTGGCTGTAATTACGACTTGAGCCAATATGGGTTTTATTGATATATTCGGAATTTCTTTTTGGGAGATGCGCTGGTTTATCTCTGCCGAGATTGTTATGGCAAATATAAAATATAATACAAATAAAAACGCAATTGAAGAGTGCGGGGCTCCCAGTGCTGATGTGATGTCTGGCTTTGTTCCGCATATTTTATATGTAATTATTACGGATATTGCCATGCTTAATGACATATTTGTTGTGGCTAGGTATCTGAGTGTGTTGACGAGCCTTGGGTTGTTGCGGATGGTTGTGCATATGGCCCCTGTTAATAATATGTATGTTGTTGGCATTATTATTAACGCCAAGTTCTGGTCCGATTTGCCGAATAGTTTGCTCCAATGTGCAAGGGTCGTGAATGAGATCAGCAGGAACATCAAGATGTCCGCCAGGACCCAAACGATCAGGATGAGGCTGGCGTTTGGATAGATGCGTGATCTCCACGCGTACATCAGGCCGAAGATGATCGGGCCGGTCAGCAGGAACGACAGTGTGTAGCCGATGATTCGGGTGAACACTTCAGATGAGGTCAGCAGGAATCCCGACAGTCGCATGACCAGGACCAGGGTACTGATCAGCAGGGTCAACACCGTCACGGCCATGAGGGCGTCGACCACCGATTTGCCGCCCTGGATGCGGCGAAAGCGTTCGTAGTGATTATTGGTGTACTCGTCCAGGCAATGGCGGACGAAACTGCTTTTCCCCATGCCGCGACGGCCGGTGATCAGGCAGGCCAGCTGGCGGCCACCGAACACCAGCATGCGGATGAGCTGCGAGCGCAGCACCTGGCGTCCCAGCATCGGGGAATGCCCCTCGTCGGTGGCGCTTCCCGTGTGGTTGCCAAATGGAATGAAGAATTCTTCCGTTGTGATCGACTGCTTTGGCGTGCTCGGATTCCCGGCCTCATCTGGACTTGCGTCAGCCATGCCTATCTCCCCCCAGAGCGCAGCAGCTAAAAGTCATATTTTCAGTCTAATATGCATGGTATGCGATAGTCTGTATCGTGGGCAACCGTCTTTGCTGCCTAAAGTTTGAAGTCTGGTGCGGGGGTGAAGTGTATGCCTTGGTGCTGTCATCCTAAGGTATTGCTGACTATATAACTTTTCTTAAATGGTTGAATTTTTCTGATGGCCGGCGCGGTGAGGCGTCCGTATCCGGATGGCGGGCGGGGGGGGGTGTCGCTTGGAAGGGGGGGCTTGTGGCCCCTGAAACGGCGAAAGGCCCCAGGTTTCCCTGAGGCCTTTCATGGTGCTGCCGAATGGAATCGAACCATCGACCTTACCCTTACCAAGGAGAATTCCAGGAGCCTGCTAGAGTTTGTTATTGGCTGGCAATGCCTGTAAAACCTAGCGTTTCTGCCGGCTTTGTGGCATGCTGAAGTCTGTTCCGACCTGGCTGAATTCACTCCAAGCTGTTACCTGAGTGTTACCTGAGTTTGGAGTGACCGGCAAGGCTGATGGAGATCGCCGCATGCCCAGGCTTACCAAGCAATTCGTCAATCGCATCCTGGCCGAACCAGAGGCCAAGGACCGGACCTATCTGGACGAAAGCCTTTCAGGGTTTGGATTGCGCGTGCAAGGCACGGCGGCAAGCTGGATCATCATGTATCGCACCCATGAGGGGCGGCAACGCAAGGTCACCCTTGCCAAGGTGGGAACTCTCACCCCCGACGAAGCTCGCTCCCTAGCCCGAGAAAAGTTGGCAGAGGCCGCCAAGGGAGGCGATCCTGCCAGCGACAAGACTGCCGCCAGAGAGGCCATGACCGTCGCCCAGGTCTGCACCTGGTATCTGGAACAGGCCGAGAAAGGAGCGCTACTCGGTCGGCATGGCCGCAAGATCAAGGACTGGACGCTGTACCAGGATCGAAGCCGCATCAACACTCACGTCGTGCCGTTGCTGGGAGCCAAAAAAGTGGACAGCCTGTCGCTTGCAGATATCGAGCGCTTTCAGGCCGATATCGTCGCCGGTAAATCGGCCAAGGCAAGGACCGGCAGAGGTAGCGCCACAAGAGGCGGGATTGGTGCAGCCAGCCGAGTCGTCGGAATGCTGCAAACCATATTCGAACACGCTAAGCGAGCCAGGCAGATCAAGGCCAATCCCGCTGATGGTGTGAAGAAGCACGCTGACGGCAAGCAGCGCAGGTTCCTTTCGCTTGATGAGATCACTGCACTGGGAGAGGCGATGCGAGCAGCACCGGACGAAAGTCCGACAGCCATTGCCGCGATCCGTTTTCTGCTGCTCACCGGCCTGCGTCGAAACGAAGCTCTCTCGTTGCCGTGGAATTGGATCGATACCAAGGCCCGCTGCATCCGCTTCGACGACACCAAGAGCGGGGCACAGCTTCGCCCAATTGGTGCTGATGCCGTGGCTCTGTTGGAGGAACTAAAGAGGCGTGAGGGCAGCCCGTGGGTCTTTCCAGCAGAGAGAGGGGAGGGCCATTATATCGGGTTGCCAAAAGCGCTGGGGCGTATCTGCGAACGCGCCGGGCTGGAAGGCGTTACCATCCACGTGCTTCGCCACTCGTTCGCCGCCACCGCTGCCGCGATGGACTATTCCGAACTCACCATCGCCGGATTGCTCGGTCACACACTCGCCAGCGTGACCGCGAGATATGCACATGTTCCGGACCGTGCCCTTGTTAATGCAGCTGATGCAGTCTCGGAGCAAATTTCTGCAGCCTTGGAAGGCCGTATATCGGCATAGTTAGGGCGATTTCGCACGTCAGATACCCCACTTAGGCTGTGCATTGAGGCATCGGCAAGCTCAGACGAATCTCAGCATACAAGCTCAGGAATTGGGTGCATTGAGCCCATAATGGCGAGGCACCAAACTGAGCGCTGGTTATCGTTCAGGAGATTCCGATGCATTATAAAGAACTGTTTTTCGGCTCCAAGCAGGCTGCCGAATATCTGACCCAAAACGGTGTCCAGAGGACTGTAAGCACTCTCGAAACCCTTCGTGTTCGCGGTGGGGGGCCTCGCTTTCGCAAGGTGAAACGCCAGGTTATCTACGCTCAGTCAGACCTGGATAATTACATCAGCTCGTTAATGTCTGACCCTATGGCCTCAACCTCTGACAAGGGGAGGGCCGCTTAGCCATGGCCATGAACGAAGAAGGCCGGACGCCTGCCAGCGTCCAGCCCTCGGAAATTGTCTCAGCGGGCAGCTTCGACACCACCGAGAATACCATCGCCGCCAACGCCTGGAAAGCTTTTCAGGCGCTGGCTATCAATCACTGGAGGCATCCCACACGAGCCTCCCTGTTGAAAAAAGAGGAGGCGTACAGGGCCTTCTATAATGCCTTCGTGGAGGTCTCGTCATGAGCGGCGGAGACCTCTACAACGAACTCGACAATGCGCTTGTCGTCGCTGGCACCAAGCAGGCGGCGGCTTGGCGCAATCATGTTGGCTGGCCCCTCAAGGCCGTCACCATGGGCTTGGGGGGTGGCGTCTCGAATGTCACCGTCGATTCCGACGGTAATTATACCCCCAACGATCCCAATGACCCGAATGGCGTCAAAGCTATCATCGCTCCTGTCTGGGCAGGTCCCGCCCCAGGCAAGCCAGAAGACATCATCGACCTGGCTGCTTGGGTGCCGAGTACTGGAAAGACCTTCACCCGGTGCGGCCTTGCCGATCTCCTCGGGGAATGGGCGATTTGGAACTGCACCTGCCTCCCCGTCACCCCCAATCGCCTGATGGTATTCCGCGATCCTTGCCAATGGGCGCAGGCGGCCGTCTGGATTGGTCCTGGCGAACGTGGTGGCCACGGCATTGTTATCATCGACTGGTCGCGTACCTACAGCCGCTTGAGCTGCTTGGCAGGCATCGTCGATTTCGTCATCACCGATATCGGGATCGGCCAGCAGCTTCGTTCTGCTCTTGAACCGCCGCCCCGCCCAATTCCACGCATCCTGTTTGCGGTCGATTACGGGAGAGCGGCATGAAAGATGTGAAACTGATCGACCTGGCTGAAGCAGAGCGCCAGCCACGTCTCAAATCCATATCCATGGATCAGTTCCTGGCCATGAAGATTCCTTTGAGGGAGATGGTGTTGGCACCGATCATACCGACCCAGGGCCTGGTGATGGTCTTCGCCGAGCGAGGTATTGGAAAGACCCATGTCGCGCTCAGCATCGCCTACGCCGTGGCTTCTGGGGGAGCCGTCTTTAAATGGTCTGCGCCTGTGCCGAGGAGGGTGCTGTATATCGATGGTGAAATGCCTGCGGCAACCATGCAAGAGCGCCTGACGGCGATTGATGCCTCCTGGGCCACCAAACCCCCGGCCCCTGACTTTCTCCGGATTATAACCCCGGACTTGCAGGATAAGCCGATCCCCGATCTGTCATCTGCGGAAGGCCAGGCCGCTATCGATGAACAGATGGCTTTAGGCTGTGACCTGCTGATCTTGGATAATCTTTCGACC
The DNA here is from genome assembly GCF_002105535.1 of Magnetospirillum sp. ME-1. Taxonomy (GTDB): domain Bacteria; phylum Pseudomonadota; class Alphaproteobacteria; order Rhodospirillales; family Magnetospirillaceae; genus Phaeospirillum. The sequence continues at coordinate 1,237,154 of NZ_CP015848.1, forward strand.
CTTTGCCGAGCGGGGCGTGAGAATGAGTCTGAGAGCTGGATTCCGGTCCAGGAGTGGCTGCTCAGTCTTCGCAAACGCGGCATCTCAGTCTTGATGATCCATCATGCCGGAAAAGGCGGCAAGCAGCGTGGCACCAGCAAGCGCGAAGATGTCCTCGACACGAGCATCAAGTTGCTTCGACCTGGCAGTTACAACCCGATCGAGGGCGCTCGGTTCGAAGTTCATCTTGAGAAGGCCCGAGGTATCAGCGGCGAAGATGCGATGCCGTTTGAAGCGAAGCTGGAAATCAGGGACGGTGGGGCAGCCTGGTCATGCCGTTCAATCGAAGACCCAACCATGCCAACGATCGTTGCCTTGACGATGCAAGGCATGAGCACGCGTGATATCTCATCCGCGACGGGCATCCCTAAGACCAACGTCAACCGCATCCAGGCGAAAGCCAGGAGTGACGGCCTCCTCGACTCCTGAGAACTGTCCCACTGTCCCAACACTAGGGAGTGGGACAGTGGGACACCTTGGCCCAATCACAATCTGAAGGTAGTATTCCGCCCCAGCAGAGGCTATCAAGCTTGATCAGGCCATGATGGGGGCGTTGGTGGCGATTGATAAGAAAGACCTGTCAGAAGCTGACATCTGCGCCAAGTTCATCACACCTGCCTTGCAGCGGGCTGGCTGGGATGAAGATACCCAAATCCGCCGGGAAGTCCCCATCACCAAGGGCCGGATCATCGTGCGTGGCAAGCTGGTCAGCCGGGGCGCTCCCAGGCGGGCTGATTACGTCTTGTCGTACAAGCCGAACCTCCCGCTGGCCGTTGTAGAAGCCAAGGACAACAACCATACCGTTGGCGATGGAATCCAGCAGAGCCTCGACTACGCCATCAGCTTAGAGGTGCCGTTCGCGGCTTCATCCAATGGTGATGGCTTCTTGCTCCATGATCGAACTGGTCACGGCACCGTCGAAACCAACCTAGGCATGGATCAATTTCCGTCGCCGCCTGACCTCTGGTCACGCTATCGGGCTTGGAAGGGCTTTCCCCCGGGATCAGAAAGCATTGTCCTCCAAGACTATTACGATGACGGCAGCGGCAAGTCGCCGCGCTACTACCAGGTCAACGCCATCAATGCGACCATCGAGGCCATAGCCAAGGGCCAGGACCGGGTGTTGCTGGTGATGGCGACCGGCACCGGCAAAACCTACACGGCATTCCAAATCATCTGGCGGCTTTGGAAAGCTGGCCGCAAGAAGCGCATCTTGTTCCTTGCTGACCGAAACGTTCTGGTCGATCAGACCATGGTGAATGACTTTCGTCCGTTCGGCCCTGCCATGGCTAAGCTCTCGACCAACGCCAAGACCATTGAGCGCCAGGACGGCAGCATCGAGGAACTGCCCAACGCAATCGACAGCAAGCGGCGCATCGACACGGCGTATGAGATATATCTTGGGCTCTACCAGGCCATTACCGGCCCCGAAGAACGCCAGAAGCTCTTCCGAGAGTTCTCGCCTGGCTTCTTCGATCTGATCGTCATTGATGAGTGCCATAGAGGCAGCGCCGCCGAGGACTCGGCTTGGCGCGAAATCCTCGAATACTTCTCGGCTGCAACCCAGATCGGTCTGACCGCCACGCCGAAGGAAACTCGCTACGTTTCCAATATCGCCTACTTCGGCAAGCCCGTTTACACCTACTCCCTGAAGCAAGGAATCGCCGATGGGTTCCTAGCCCCGTACAAGGTAATCAAGGTTCACATCGACCGTGACGTGGAGGGCTACCGCCCGGAGCGCGGCAAACTTGACCGTGATGGCGAAGAGATCGAGGACAGGATTTACAACGGCAAGGACTTCGACCGCACCCTGGTCATAGACGACCGAACCAAGCTAGTGGCCAAGCGCGTCACTGAATTCCTGAAGGAGAGCGGCGACAGGTTCCAGAAGACGATTATCTTCTGCGTCGATCAGGAACATGCGGGCCGGATGCGTCAGGCGCTCATCAATGAGAATGCGGACCTTGCCACGGCGAATTCCCGCTACGTCATGCGGATCACCGGCAATGATCCTGAGGGCCAGGCCCAACTCGGCAACTTCATCGACCCTGAATCGACCTATCCCGTATTGGTCACAACCTCGCGCCTGCTCTCGACCGGCGTGGATGCGCAGACGTGTCGGCTGATCGTTCTAGACCGCGACGTAAACTCCATGACCGAGTTTAAACAGATCGTTGGTCGCGGCACCCGCGTCCATGAGGACACCCGGAAATACTATTTCACACTGATGGATTTCCGGGGAGCGACCAACCACTTCGCGGACCCCGATTTTGATGGCGAACCGGTGCAGATATACGAGCCTGGACCGGACGATCCGATTACTCCTCCCGATGCCCCCCCACCAACTGACGATGACGGACAGCCGTACCCGGAGGAGCCTGACGACGACGAAGTGATCGTTGATGGCGGCTACCCTGATGATGGCAGCAGCGACGGTGGACCGACCAAAAAAATCTATGTCGATGGCGTCCACGTCTCCATCGTCGCCGAGCGAGTCGAGTATCTGGACGAGAACGGCAAGCTGGTTACGGAATCGCTGCGCGACTTCACCAAAGCGGCGTTGAAGAAGCGCTTTGCAAGCCTCGATGATTTCCTGAAGCGCTGGAAGGAAGCTGAGCGCAAGCAGGCGATCATTGAGGAGTTGGAGGCCGAGGGACTGCCGCTCGAACCCATTGCCGATGAGTTGGGCAAAGACCTCGATCCCTTTGACCTCATCTGCCACATAGCCTTCGACAGGAAGCCGCTGACCCGGCGTGAGCGGGCGGAAAACGTAAAGAAACGCGACGTGTTCACAAAGTACGGCCCACAGGCCCGCGCCGTGCTGGATGCCTTGCTTGCCAAGTACGCCGACGAGGGCATCCTCAATCTCGATGACGCCAACGTATTGAGGGTCGCTCCGTTTACCGCAATGGGCAGCGTCGTCCAACTCATCAAGGCGTTCGGCGACCGGCAGGGATTCGAGCATGCCGTCCATGAACTTCAATCAGCTCTTTATCAGGAAGTTGCCTAAGCCATGTCAGTCCGCAACATCGTCAAATCCATCCAGGACATCATGCGTCAGGACGCTGGCGTTGATGGCGATGCCCAGCGCATCAGCCAGCTCTGCTGGATGTTCTTCCTCAAGATCATCGACGACCAGGATCAGGAGCTTGAGCTTTTGGATGGGAAGTATCGCTCGCCGATACCGTCGCAATTCCAGTGGCGGACCTGGGCTGCTGACCCGGAAGGCATGACCGGCGACGAACTGTTGAACTTCGTGAATGGCCAACTGTTCCCGGCACTCAAAGGCATCGTCCCAATCGGCGGAGCCAAGGACCGTCGCCGCATCGTCTCGGACGTGTTCGAGGATGCCTATAACTACATGAAGTCCGGCCAGTTGATGCGCCAGGTGATCAACAAGATCAGTGGCGTCGATTTCAACAACCTCACTGACCGGCAGCATTTCGGCGACATCTACGAGCAGATTCTGAACGACCTCCAATCCGCTGGCAACGCGGGTGAGTACTACACCCCACGCGCCGTCACGGCTTTCATGGCTGATCGTATCGATCCCAAGCCCGGCGAGATTCTGTTCGATCCGTCCTGCGGAACCGGCGGCTTCCTGACCTGCGCTATCCGCCATATGCGGGACCGCTATGTGAAGCGTCCCGAGGACGAACAGGCGATGCAGGCAGCATTGCGGGCTGTAGAGAAGAAGCCGATGCCGCACATGCTCTGCGTGACCAACATGCTGCTGCATGGTGTCGAGGATGCCAGCTTCGTTCGTCACGACAACACGCTGGCGCGGCCCTACATCAGTTGGGAACAGAAGGACCGCGTCGATATCGTGCTGACCAATCCGCCGTTCGGCGGCAGGGAAGAAGACGGTATCGAATCAAACTTCCCCCAACACTTCCGTACCAGGGAAACGGCAGACCTATTCCTCGCCTTGATCATTCGCCTGCTCAAGCCTAGCGGGCGTGCCGCCGTAGTTCTGCCCGACGGATCGCTGTTCGGCGAGGGCGTCAAGACGCGGCTGAAGGAGCACCTGATGGAAGAGTGCAACCTCCACACCATCGTGCGGCTGCCCAATTCGGTGTTCCGGCCATATGCTTCCATCGGAACCAATCTGCTATTCTTCGAGAAGGGCGAGCCGACCAAGGATATCTGGTTCTACGAGCACCAGTTGCCCGAGGGCCAGAAAGCCTATTCGATGACCAAGCCTATCCGGTTTGAACATCTGCAAGGCTGCATTGACTGGTGGGGCGGTGCCACGCGCCAAGGCCGCGAGGAGACGCCACGGGCTTGGAAGGTCTCGGCCGAGGAGGTGAAGGCCCGTGGCTATAACCTGGACATCAAGAACCCGCACACGGTGGCCGACGACCACGGCGATCCGGAAACCCTGCTCGCTGACCTGAACGCCGCTGAGGCTAATGCCGCCAGCTTGCGAGACCAATTGAAGGCGATCCTGGCCGAGGCGCTGGCACGATGAACGCCGAAAGCCTGCTCTCCCACTACCACCGCATCGCCGACGCCCCCGATGCGGTGGCCCGGCTGAGGAAGTTTATCCTCGACCTCGCGGTGCGCGGCAAGTTGGTGCAGCAGGACCCGAGCGACGAGCCAGCGTCTAACCTGCTGAAGCGGATCACCGAGGAGAAGGCGCGGCTGGTGAAGGCGGGGGAGATCAAGGATAAGCCTTCGCTTCCTCCCGTCACAGAATCTGAGGTGCTGTTCTCGATCCCTTCGAAATGGAGTTGGGTTCGGCTTTCCAACATTGTCGATTTCTCTGCTGGACGCACCCCTTCACGCAATGACACGTCGTTCTGGAACAATGGCGATCATGCCTGGGTGTGTATAGCTGATATGAAGGATGGCCAAGTTTTGACTGCTACGAAGGAAACGGTCAGCGACAAGGCGCGACACCTAGTTTTCGGTTCTGAACCGGAAACGCCAGGTGCGATAATCATGAGCTTCAAGCTAACTATCGGGAAAATCGCACGACTTGGTATTCCCGCATTCCACAATGAAGCGATAATTTCAATCCGTCCGCATATTACAGATCTCGACCCATATCTGTTCATGATCCTTCCGCAGTTTGCCCGCCAAGGAGAAACCAAGGGCGCGATTAAGGGCGCAACGCTCAATCGCGATTCTATCTCGAATATCTTGATACCGCTTCCGCCCCTCGCCGAACAAAGCCGCATCGTCGCCAAGGTCGATGAGCTGATGGTCCTCTGTGACAGCCTGGAAGCCGCACGAGCGGAACGAGAGGCCACCCGTGACCGGCTAACGGCGGCGAGCCTCGCCCGCCTCAACACGCCCGATCCCG